>CAWCPY010000028.1:0-23730 GCA_963797385.1 Terriglobia bacterium | reverse complement strand
GCAGGGTCGCCACCACCGTTCCCGGCCATTTGGCGGCTGCGCCGCGGATGGCTTCGAGCGACTTGATCTCGGAGTCGAGCGTCAACCCGTAGCCTGACTTGGCTTCGACCGTGGTCGTGCCCTGCTCTGCCATTTCGTGCAGAGCGGCCAGCACTCTGTCACTTAGCAGTTTCTTGCCGGCCTTGCGCACCCCTTCCACGCTTGAACGAATGCCGCCGCCGGCTTCCGCGATCTGTTCGTAGGTCGCGCCTGCGATGCGCTGCTCAAAATCGACCAGCCGTGGCATGACGAAAGCGGGATGGGTGTGTGAGTCCACGAATCCGGGCAGCACGATCTGCCCGGCGCAATCGATCTCGACAATTTTCTTGCGGTTCTTTCTGATCCACGGGTCGCGGAGCGCGTCTCTGGTCTTACAGGCAGAGACAATCTTTTTCCCTACCGACAAAACCGCGCCATCTTTAATGATGCCGAGTTCCTGGAGTTCCGGTCCCCGGCGCGGGCTGGAGTTTACCGAAGAAGAGCGCAGCGTAAGCAACTGGCTGATGTTGATCAGCAGGAGCGCACGATCAGCGGGTGCGTCGCTTTTCGTAGGACGGGTCACAGGGCAATTAGTTTATCAGTGGCGGCGCAGGGACGGATTGTGTGGGATGGTCTGGGTGGGGACGGGTCTCCGACCCGTCCGGGCTGAGCGCAGCTCAGCAACGCTTTTACGGCCTAGTTCATCGAGGAAAAACCCAGCCGAGCTTTGCTCGGACCTGGACGGGTCGGAGACCCGTCCCTACACGGGCATTGGGACCTTTACGCCATTCTTCGACGCGAACTTTGCCGCTTCTTCGTAGCCTGCGTCCACGTGCCGGACCACGCCCATGCCGGGATCGGTGGTCAGCACACGTTCGATTCGCTTGGCCATCATCTCAGTGCCATCGGCAACCGTGACTTGTCCGGCGTGCAGAGAATAGCCGATGCCCACGCCGCCGCCATTGTGGATCGAGACCCAGGATGCGCCCGCCGCGGTGTTGAGCAGGGCGTTGAGCAGCGGCCAGTCCGCCACCGCATCGCTGCCATCTTTCATGCTTTCGGTTTCGCGGAACGGAGACGCGACCGAGCCGCAATCGAGGTGGTCGCGCCCGATCACGATGGGCGCCTTGAGTTTGCCTTTCTTCACCAAATCGTTCATGGCCAGGCCGAATTGCGCCCGTTCGCCATAGCCCAGCCAGCAGATGCGGGCGGGCAGTCCCTGAAACTTGATGCGTTTGCGCGCCAGGTCAATCCAGCGGCGCAGGATTTTGTTTTCTGGAAATAGTTCGAGCACCAGGTCGTCGGTCACGGCAATATCGGATGGCTCTCCCGAGAGCGCCACCCAGCGAAAAGGTCCGCGTCCCTCGCAGAACAGAGGACGAATATAAGCTGGAACGAAGCCGGGAAAGTCGTACGCATTCTTCACGCCGCGCTGGAACGCGAAGGTGCGAATATTGTTCCCGTAATCAAAAGTCACCGCGCCCATTTTCTGCAGGCGCAGCATGCCTTCGACGTGGCGGGCCATGGCATCGAGCGAGCGCTCCTGGTAAGTCTGTGGATCGCGCTGCCGCAACTCCAGCGCTTCGGACAGACTCATTCCATTGGGGACGTAGCCATTCAGCGGATCATGGGCAGAGGTCTGGTCGGTCAGAATGTCGGGCAACACGCCGCGCTCGGCCAGCTCTGGAATAACATCGGCGCAGTTACCTACCAGGCCGACAGAAACATTCTCTTTCTTGCGCAGCGTGTTTTTCAGGATGCGCAACGCTTCGTCGAGGGTTGTGACCATGAAGTCGCAGTACCCGGTCTTCAAACGCTTCTTGATGCGCTCGGCATCGACGTCGATCCCGAGGAAAGCCGCGCCGGTCATGGTTGCGGCCAGCGGCTGAGCGCCACCCATGCCGCCCATGCCGCCGCTCACGATCAGTTTGCCCGCGAGATCACCGCCGAAATGTTTTTCCCCGGCGGCCGAGAAGGTCTCGAACGTACCCTGCACAATCCCTTGCGAACCGATATAGATCCAGGAACCTGCCGTCATCTGGCCGTACATCATCAGTCCGGCGCGTTCCAGCTCATTGAATTTTTCCCAGTTGGACCAGTGACCCACCAGGTTGGAATTCGCAATCAGCACCCGCGGCGCATACTCGTGGGTCTTGAACACGCCCACCGGCTTGCCTGACTGGACCAGCAGGGTCTCGTCATTTTCGAGACTCTTCAGCGACGCTACTATCGCGTGATAGGCCTCCCAGCTGCGCGCCGCCCGCCCGGTGCCGCCATAGACCACCAGATCTCGCGGACGCTCCCCCACTTCTTCATCAAGATTGTTCATCAACATGCGCATGGCAGCTTCCTGTTGCCAGCCTTTGCAGGTGATCTGGGTCCCGCGCGGCGCTCGAATCGGAGTGTAGGTGGAGGGAGTGATTTCGGTTTGGACCGGCATGACTAGATGTTAGTGCTTGCGCTCAAACTGTTCAAACTATAGCAATGCCCGGAAATCTACGAAAAATCTTAAACCGCAAAGTTCGCAAAGGAAAGCCGCAAAGGACGCAAAAGGGCGTTGAATCCGAACAATGTCAAAGGGAGAAGTCAGCCTGAGGTCCAAGGTCCGAAGTCTGAGGTCCGAAGTCTGCCTTACCAGCTGCTGTAGGCCGTGCCGTCGCTCGAAATGCCCGCGGCCCCGCTATGCACGTCACTGATGCCGGGTTCCTGCTGGTCCACCGACATCACGGAGTCTTCCTGGTCCACGGCCCAGGTGCTGTTGCTGCCGGTCATAGGATCGTTAGGAAGCTGTTTGATGTATCCCGCCTGCACCAGGTCATCGAGCGACTGCGGCGCCTTCTGTTTATCCAGCGTGTATTGCGAAATGAGGGAGCGCAGCTCGAACAGGTCCTGCCGCAGGACGGATTCCTTGGCCCGCAGGATCGACTGGTTGTAGGCCGGAATCGAGATCGACACCAGGATCAGGATCATGCTGATGACGATCATCAGCTCGATCAAGGTAAAGCCGCGCTCCCGCCGGTGGCTGAGTTGTGCCATCACCAGGTCCTGTACTCCGTGCCGTCGAGCCCGGTGCCCTGCGCCTTGGTAAACACGTCGAAGACGTTCTGTCCGCCCCAGGAATCCGAGTCGGGATCGTCCTGCATGGAGCGCAGGCCCCATTCCGTGCTGTTGGTCATGGGATCAACCGGGATGCGGCGGAGGAAGCGGACCTTCTTGCCGCCCACGTCCACCCCCTTGACCAGCGTGTCCAGGTCGGGCGGATAACCCTCGGTACCCACCTTGATCTGGAAGGCCTGGCGATCAGCGGCGTCTTTGTAGCGGTCGATGGCGTCGCGCAATTCCCAGAGGTCATGGCGCAGCTCGCGCTCTTTCGCCCGCATGATGGCCACCCGCGCCATGGGCACGGCCAGCCCGGTGAGGATCACCAGGATGGCGGTGGCCACGATCAATTCAATGAGCGTGAACCCGTGGGGGCCGCGTGCTGATCTGGGTTTCTGGGCGGCAGACTTCATTGGACTATTATCGTCGAAAACGCTCTGGACTTTAAACTCTCGGAGGAGTGGCAGCGGTTTTCCCCCGACAGCGGCGTCATCCTGAGGGACTTTAGTCCCGAAGGATCTAGCGTGCAGTCACGCCATCGCCTGCCCGCCGCAGTGGCGCTCCACGCCAGATGCTTCGCAAGCTCAGCATGACGCCCGGGCAAACTGGCTTCCAGGCATTCCCCGGCTTCTCGATGAGCCCCCGCGTGCTACTGCACCGTCACCGTAGCTACGGCTCCGGCCACGGGCAGGGCGCGCATCGATGGATCTCGGGCCCCGCCTCTAGAAATTGCCAGCGTGGACTGCCCGCTCGCTTTCGCCATGAAGGTCAGAGTCACTACCGTGCCCTGTCCGGAAACGCCGGCAGTGCCGGGCGGTCTCGTGGCCGAAATTTGCAGGGTCCCGGTCGAGTCATCATCGCGATGCACGATCCCCACGACCTGACCGTCCTGCGAGAGCAGGCCACCGTTCGACACGTTCACCACCTGCAAGACTTTCGGATCGTAGCTTACCTGCAAAGGGACGGAATATACGTTCTGCGCCCCGTTGAGCAACACATTGATCGTGAAAGTCGAACCGGGTGCCTGAGTCAGGCTGGCCGGGTCGAAACTAAAGCTGGCTTCGCTCGCAGCCATCTGTGGGGCAGCCTGCGCCTGCGGTGCGGGCGCCTGCGTCTGAGCCACCGCCGGAGCTGCTTCGTTTACGGGCGCGGGCGGCTCCGCCTGGCTGGTGCGCCGCAACTCGATGGCGGATGCGGTGCCCACTTCCAGGGCCTTCTCGTTCAGGTCGGTCACGTCGCGCGACCGGATGATGTGCGGAATCAGGGCAAATACGATCTCGTTTTCCTTGTGCTCAACGTTGGTCTGCGAGAACAGGTACTTCAGGATGGGAATCTGCGCCAGCCCGGGGATGCCGCTCAGGGAGCGGATGTCCTGGTCTTCCAGGATTCCGCCCATGATGTTGACTTCGCCTTCCTTCAGGCGGATTTCATGCTCGATCTTGCGCTGGCCGATCACCGGCTGGCTGATACCGCCGATGTTCGATTGCCCGGTCACCGATGAAATATCCATCGAGACCTTCAAGGTGACTTCGCGCCCCGCATGCACCTTGGGAGTGATGTCGATATTCACGCCGACGTCCAGATACTGGAACTGCGTGTTGACCAGCGGGTTGATGCCCACGCCGCCGATGCCGGGCTGAAACGAACCGGTGGCCACCGGCACGCGGTCGCCGATCTTCAGAGAAGCCTTTTGCCCGTCCACCGCTCGAATTTGCGGGTTCTGGATAAGTTTGGTGCTGCTGTCGCTGAAGAGCGCCGTAGCGGTTGCGGGCGGAATCGTGACCTGAAAGTCGGTCGCATTCAGGTTGCCCAGCCGGTTGAGGTTGATCGTGTTGGCTGTGCCGGTGCTCTGTGAGACCGTTCCCGCATTGCCTGAATTCGTGGTAGCGGTTGTGTTCGTGGAATTGAGATTGCTTTGCAGGGCCACGGTGGCGCTGGTGGGCGGATTGATGCCCAGGTTCCGCGTCTTGTCACGACTGACCTGCATGATCGCCACTTCCACGATCACTTCCGGACGAGCTTTGTCCAGATCGCCCACTAATTTTTCCGCCAGCGCAATCTGGTCAGGGGTGCCGCGGACGACCAGCGCGCCCTGCGAAGGCAGGGGTTGGATGCGGGAGATTTCCAGAATCTGCCGCAGGGCGTTGACCACATCCTGCAGTTCGGTGGGCTGCGACAGGTTGGCCAGATAGAAAGTCTTGATGACGCTCTGTTCAATTTCCTTGCGCTTGGCCGGGTTGTCGGAAGCGATGAATATCGTGTTCGGTGTCACCGGCCGCCAGAATGTCTTGGATTCGAGCGCGACGATCTCCAGGGCTTCCTGCTCCGAAACCCCATTCAATTCGATCTTGATCCGCCGTGAAGTGTAGTCGGGATCGAACAACACGTTGAGTCCCGCCAGCTTGCCAATGGTTTCGTAAATGATCTTGGTGTCCTCGGTCATCTTGAGCGTGATGGGAACGTTCGAGATGGCGGCCAGATCGACCGGTCCCTGGGCCTCCTGCACCCGTTTTTGCAGGCCGGTGGGTGGCGGCGCAGCCGAAGTCGGCGGCGCGCTGTCCGCATCATTAATCATCTTCTGGGTGCGGCGGATTTCCTGCTGGGCGATGAAACTCGAGGAATCGATGTCGGCTGCCTTCTGGAATTCGGTCAGGGCTTCCTGCAACTTGCCTGCGTCCCGCAATAGCTGTCCGCGATGGACATGCGAGGCGGCAGCCAGGAAGCGGGTGCGTTCGTACGAGGCCCGATAAGCCAAATCTGTGGGTTTCTGTTCGTAGGCCTGCTTGTACAGATCGTAGGCGGCTTCATAGTTCTGGCGAGCTTCGGCGTTTTTGGCTTTCTTAAAGAGCGACTTGGCACTCTCGGCGGCGCCGATCGGCAGCGTTACCGCAACCACGATCAATGCGATCGCTGCCGGGCGAATCAGGCGTGTCTTCACTGGATCCCTCGCAGGCAGTCTTCCCTCGGGGATCGGCCAAAAACCCCGGGCTAGGCCGCTGAATATGCGCTGATTTGAGATGTAAGCTGGCTGATTATAGCATCGCTCCGCAGCCGTGGAAGTGACTGCTCTGGTAGCAGTTACTCAGTAGTCTTAGTCCTTAAGAGGTTACCAATGTGGGAGTGCCAGCGTGGAGACAGCCGCCCCCGGCTGTCGGGTCGAGTGCAGCTCGACAACGTCTCCGGGACCCGGGCTGGAAAAGTGGAGGCTTCGCTTCGGTCCGACAGCCGGGGGCGGCTGTCTCCACGTGCCTCGCGTATGAGATAACCTTAGTACTGCCATGGCTCGCACCCCTATCCATCAAACCAAGTCGAATCCGGAGAAAAATCCGCGCCGCGACCCCACGGCTGCCGGCCAACGCGATGCCGCCGTCAACCGGGTGGCCGCTCATAACTATTTCCTGCTGGAGAAATTCGAGACCGGCGTCGCCCTCACCGGCACCGAGGTCAAATCCGTTCGCGCCGGACAAGCTAACCTCAAAGACTCCTACGGGCTGCTCAAGGACGGTGAACTCTGGCTGCTCAACTGCCACATCGGCCCTTATGATCACGGCAACATCTTCAACCACGCGCCCCTGCGCACCCGCAAGCTCCTGGTCCACAAAGAGGAGATTCGCAAGCTCATCGGCAAGACCCAGCAGAGAGGCCTGACCCTCATCCCCACCCGTTTGTATTTTAAAAATGGCAGAGTGAAAGTCGAACTCGCGCTGGCCAAGGGAAAGCAGTTATGGGACAAGCGAGAGACCGAACGCCGCCGCACTGCCGACAAAGAGGCAAGAGAAGCGGTCAACCGGTCGCGCAAAGGGCGCTGAGCGGAAATACCTTACCTGAACGGTGCACGGACGTTGCACTTCCGGTGCCGGTTGCATTTGACTTCTCATGCTAGACTTCCACCACTTGATTCATTGCAGGCAATCGGGACCAGGGAAGAATTTTTTTCATCGAGAGGCTTGGCCTTTCGCAGCGGGAAAATTCAGGCGGGGTTTCCCCCGGCAATGCAAGCGGCCCTTGCGAACCACCATCGGTCTTTCTCACGGCACAGAGTCGCCGCACTATTTTCTTGCGCCTTTGTGGCAGTCTTTCTACTCGGGTTCTGGTGTCCCGCTGCTGCGCAAATTTCTCCCGGGGCCCTTTCAAAAGCTCATCAATCTCTCAACGGCACCAGTAACTGCACCACCTGCCATAAATTAGCTGCCGGGCAGGCGACGTTCAGATGTGTGGATTGCCACACCGAAATTGGATCGCGCGTCTCAGGCCGGCAGGGCCTGCACGCTTCTTACAACCTCAGCCCGGGCTCCAGCCAGGGATGCATACGTTGCCACTCCGAGCATAACGGAGAAGATTTTCCCCTGATCAAGTGGGACATCAGGACCTTCGACCACAAGCAGACCGGATACGTCCTCGAGGGCAAACACGCGGGCGTGGACTGCAATCGCTGCCATACTGCCCAGCACATATCGCCGTCCGCGCGCACCACGATTAAAGTTACCGACCTGAACAAGACCTTTCTGGGCGTTTCCACGAATTGCGTGACCTGTCACCAGGATCAGCACAACGGGCGGCTGGGCGAGAATTGTCTCCAGTGCCATACCTACAACGATTGGAAAACCGTCAACGTAGGGAAGTTCGATCACGCGAGAACCCGCTACCCGTTGACGGGGCTGCACGCACAGGTTACTTGCGGGAAGTGTCATACCCCCGGGCCGGACAGCAAACCTCGCTACACGGGAATCGCCTTCGGCAAGTGTTCCGATTGCCACTCCGATCCGCATCGCGGAAGCTTTGCGCAGGGTTGCCAGGCATGCCACAGCACCAACGGATGGAAGAGGGTGTCTGCAAAAGAGGTCAGTCAGCGTTTCGATCACTCGACAACCAAGTACCCGTTGCTGGGCAAGCATGCCACGGAGGAATGCTCACAATGCCATGCGGGCGGGGATTTCAAGAAGCCGCTGGTCTTTCAAAAGTGCATGGATTGCCACAAGCCTGACCCGCACCAGGGACAGTTTGCCAAACGTACGGGCGGCGGCGAATGCGCTTCCTGTCACACCGTGGACGGTTTCAAGCCCTCGACATTCACGGTGAAGGACCACACCACAACGGCGTATCCGTTGGAGGGGGGACACGCCATGGTGCAATGTTCAGGCTGTCACATCCCCAAGGGCAAGGACACGCTGTTTAAGATCAAGTTCCAGCGCTGTACCGACTGCCATGCCGACAAGCATGGCGGACAGTTCGCCGCGGCGCCATATTTCAATAGCTGTGACCGCTGCCACAATCTGCAAGGCTATCGACCCTCTACATTCACCCTGGCGCGTCACAAACAGACCCGGTTTGCCTTGAGCGACGGACACCTGGCGGTGCCGTGCGGAGATTGCCACAAACCGAGCGATACTTTTAAGCCGAAAACCGCGGAGTATCACTGGAATGAACTCTCCTGCACCAGTTGCCACGCCGATCCGCATCAGGGGCAGTTCAAGGAACGCATGTTGCAGGCCCGGGCGGATGGCACAGCGGCCGGCTGCCAGGCCTGCCATTCCACCAAGTCCTGGAATGAGCTGTCGGGCTTCGATCACTCGAAGACTGCCTTCCCGCTGGTTGGGGCGCACCGGGCCACGGCTTGCATGGATTGCCACAAGCCACCCAACCAGGAAACACGTCTGATTCACGCGGATTTCAAGGCGGCGCCGACGAAGTGCCAGGAATGCCACCAGGACGTCCACGGCGGGCAATTTGCCCAGGGCGGGGTCACGGCCTGCGCCGACTGCCACAGCAGCGCCAAGTGGAAACCTTCGCTCTTTGATCACGACAGGCGGACCCAATTCCCGCTACAGGGAGCGCACGAGAATGTGCGCTGCGAGGGTTGCCACAAGCTGACCCGCGTCGTCGAAGGCAAGCCTGTGCTGTTCTACAAGCCCACCCCAAAGGAATGCGCCGCCTGTCACGGAGCAAACCTGCCGGCAAAGAAGTAACCGGACCTGTAAAAGCTGCCCACCTTTCGAAAAAAGTTACATTTACTCGGAAGTACAGGGGTGCCCGTGAGGATCGTGACACTGCCCAAATTGGCCCCTGAACACGCACTTAGGTAACTTTTGTGACCGCATATAGCCCGCTAACCTAATGGACAACTAATTGCACACGCACTTGCATCTGTGGCATAAGGTCGCCATTTTTTCCTAATTTTTCGTTTGTAGCGTTGGGGCAGTCGAATCCGATTCAGGCGGTATCACGTTGGTTTCGGCAATCCGAGGGTACACTTTTTTCTCATTGGTCTTGCTGGTCTCCAGCTTGCCCGCTTGGGGGCAGTCGCAGACCTACGCCAACACCCGCAGCCCTCACGGCCCGCTCAATATCCCTTGCCAGAACTGCCACACCCTCAGTGGGTGGAAGCCCATCCGGAACGCACCCGAATTCGACCATGGCCAGACTCGCTACCCGCTGCGCGGGATGCATCAAAAGGTCGCCTGTACCCAATGCCACGTTAAACCTGTGTTTACCAATGTGGGCAGCAAGTGCGCAGATTGCCATGCTGACATCCACAAACGGCAGTTCGGAGCGAACTGCGAGCAGTGTCACAGCGTAAAGGGATGGCAGGTTTCGGCGCAGCAGATCAACCAGCACCAGAACCGCTTTCCTCTGCTGGGGGCCCATGCCGCCCTGGACTGCACCTCCTGTCACAAGGGCGCGGCCACCGGACAATTTCAGGGCCTGGCGACCCAGTGCTATTCCTGCCACGCCAAGGATTACCAGGCAACTACCGGTCCCAGCCACGTGGCCAGCGGTTTTCCCACCACCTGCGAACAATGCCATGGCTTCAACAGCTGGTCGGGCGCCAAGTTTGACCATCTGAAATCAACCGGGTTCGCGCTGACGGGAGCACATATTCCGCTGGATTGCACCGCCTGTCACGTAGGAGGGAAGTTTGCCGGAACGCCCGCGACCTGCGTGGGCTGCCATCTCCCCGATTTCCAGAAGACGACGAATCCGAATCACGTGCAGGCGGGATTCCCGCAGACTTGCCAGAGCTGCCACACCACCGCGGCCTGGCAGCCCGCGACCTTCGATCACAACACATTCACTAAATTCCCGCTGACCGGCGCCCATGTGACTGTTGCCTGCACGCAGTGCCACGTGAACGGCCAGTTCGCCGGCACTCCGACGGATTGCGTTTCGTGCCACATGAATGATTTCCAGGGAACGACGAACCCCAATCACGCCCAGGCCGGAATCCCCACAACCTGCGCCAGTTGCCACACCACGACGTCGTGGGGAAATGCGACATTCGATCACAGCAAGACGGGTTTCCCCTTGACTGGATCGCACGTGACCACACCGTGCTCCCAGTGTCACGTCAACGGAAACTACAATCTGACCGACACTACCTGCGTCTCGTGCCACCTGACGAACTATCAGTCGGCCACCAATCCCAATCACGTGCAGGCGGGGTTTCCTCAAACCTGCGAGAGCTGCCACACCACGGCGTCATGGACGACTGCCACCTTCGACCACGCCAAGACGGGATTCCCGCTGACCGGCGCCCACGTCCCGCTGCAGTGTGCGCAGTGCCACATCAACGGAAACTACAACCTGACCAATACCACCTGCGTTTCGTGCCACCTCAAGGACTATCAGGGCACGACCGATCCCAACCACGTGCAGGCCGGACTGCCGCAGACTTGCGAGAGTTGCCATAGCACTACATCGTGGGGGAGCGCGACCTTCAATCACTCCACCACCGGCTTCGCCTTGACTGGAGCGCACATCCCGCTGCAATGTTCGCAGTGCCACATCAACGGCAATTACAACCTGACCGACACCAGCTGCGTTTCCTGCCACCTGAAGGACTTCCAGGGCACGACCGATCCCAACCACGTGCAGGCCGGAATTCCGCAGACCTGCCAGAGCTGTCACACCACCACGTCCTGGGGGAATGCCAACTTCAACCACGCGACTACGGGATTTGCCCTGACCGGCGCGCACGTTCCGCTGCAGTGTTCGCAATGCCACATCAACGGAAATTACTCGCTGAGCAGCGGCGCCTGCGCCACCTGCCATTTGAAGGACTACCAGGGCACGACGGATCCGAATCACGCCCAGGCGGGATTCCCGCAAACCTGCGACTCCTGCCACACCACCGTTTCCTGGGCGAATGCCACCTTCAATCACGCGACCACGGGATTCGCACTGACGGGTGCGCACGTTCCGCTGCAGTGTTCACAATGCCATGTCAATGGCAACTACAGCCTGAACAGCACGGCGTGTGCCACCTGCCATGTCAACGACTTCAACGGGACCACCAACCCGAACCACGTGCAGTCGGGGTTCCCGCAGCAGTGCGAAGTGTGCCACAACACGACGGCATGGATCCCATCGTCGTTCAACCATAACAACACCGCATTTCCCCTGACCGGGAAACATACGACGGTCGCCTGCGCCAGTTGCCACGTCAACAATAACTACACCACGGTTCCGACCGATTGCTTCTCGTGCCACAAGTCCGACTATCAGACCACGACAAATCCGAATCACACAGCGGCCGGGTTCCCGACCACCTGTCAAACCTGCCACACCACCAGCGCGTGGACCGGAGCGACATTCAACCACACCTGGTTCCCGACCAACCACGGCAATGCGGGAGGAGTCTGTTCCACTTGCCACACCAATTCCTCCGATTACTCGGTATTCTCCTGCACCGTCTGCCATGGCAAGACCCAGACGGATTCGAACCACCGCGGCGTGAACGGCTACGTTTATAGCAGTCCGAATTGCTATCAATGCCATCGCAACGGGCGTGCCGGCGGCTAGATCAAATGGAACCTCAGTTACACAGAATGGCGAAGTCAGAACCATGTGGGCAAGAAGACAATGCGGGACCCTGCTGTTGCTGGTGTCGTGTGCCGTCGCTCAAAGCGCGTCCCCGAACGCTGTGAACGTGGAGCGTCTGCGGGTTGTACCGGACAGAGCCAACGTGCGAGTGGAAATTACGCTGACTGCCGCCCCGGGCGCCAGCGCGACTGTCACTGCGGTAAAAAATCCCAACCGCCTGGTTCTCGACCTGCCCAACACCCTGTCCGAAGCGAAGCAGCAACAGGTTTCCGTGAACTATAAGAGCGTCCGTGCGGTCCGACTAGGCCTGAACAGCGCACACCCTCCGGTGACCCGCGTGGTGGTGGATCTGGACCAGATGCGGCCCTACGCTTTGCGGGCTGATGGAAACCGCATCGTGCTGATCGTGGGTACAACGTCAGACGCAATCGTGGGCTCGGGAAGGGGGCGGCGGCCGCGGGCGCACCGGGAGGACTGGTAGGAATCTTTCGACGCAGCCCACCGCCGCCGGTGGAGATGAGCACGAACTCGGAGCAGAGCGTGCCTCCGCCGCCCCCTCCCGGAACGCCGATCAGGTTTCCTGAGGAACAGGGAAGAGATGTAGCGAACTCCGCCAGCGGAAACAACGCTTCGCGCCCGACTGCTGCGCATCCGAACCTGGGCAGCCTCCAGCAGGGTACGGTATTTCCCGGCCTGGGCTCACCGGGGACAGGCAATGTGCCGACGGGTCAGACAGCCTCGGCTTCGGCGGCAGGGAATGGCCCTGCCACGGCTGCGGCAGCGCCCTCTTCCGGTGGCGTGACGACACCGCCCGGCACTGTGTTTCCGTCCAGGACAGTGGCTGACGGCGTTGTCCCGTCAGCCGTAGTAACGCCGGCGCCGCAGTCGACCCAGAACCCGGTGGCGGTCGGCCCTGCGTTGGTCACGCAGCCTCCGCCGTCAAAGTCTGGAGCCGAATCCGTCGCCAACCCATCAGCGCCAGTGACGGTTGGCGATCAGGTACCGGCCACCGTGCCCGTGGTGACCGCGCCTCCGCAGCCAAGTAAGGAATCAGCCTCTGCCGGTCCCTCGTCGGTGACGCCAGCTCCGCCAGCAAAGTCCGGAGCCGAACCCGCCGGCAAACAACCGGTAGCCTCGATGATTGGTGATCAAGCACCGGCCACGGTGCCCGTGGTGACCGCGCCTCCGCAGCCAAGTGAGGAATCGGAATCGGCTGGTCCCTTGTCGGTGCCCCCAGCTCCGCCATCAAAGCCTGTAGCCGAATCCGCCGGCAAACAACCGGTAGCCTCGATGATTGGTGATCAGGCACCGGCCACGGTGCCCGTCGTGACCGCGCCTCCGCAGCCAAGTAAGGAATCGGAATCGGCCGGTCCACCGTTGCCGACACCCATCCCGCCATCAAAATCCGGAGCAGTATCCGCCGGCAACCAATCGGCACCCGCGACGCTCAATGATCACGAGCCCGCAACCGTGGTTCCTGCGCAACAGGAGGCGCATCCCATCACAGTTGCACCAGGCAATCAAAGCGAGGCTCCGGCAAAAGCCACGTCGCTCCCGGAGCAAGCTGACGCTCAGAAGACTCAGCCAGCCACCACAGCACAGCCCGGAGACAAGGCTATATCTGCTCCCCCTGACAAGGTGTCCCAATCTGAAGCGGCGGCCAAAGCTCCCGCAGTCGGCGAATCCCCGGCGGTGGTTGCGGTCGAGCCCGCGCCGGTTGCAAATGCCACCGCGCCAGACAATGCCTCAACCGCTTCGCCCGAAACGGCTGCGGGCAAAGCGCCGGCCGACGCCGATCTCGCGGTGCTCGCGCTTCGTGCCGTGGACCCCAACCTGCGCACCGTATTCAAGGTGAAATACGTGGCTGAAGGTGTCGCCTACCTCGACGGCGGACGCAGTTCGGGTCTGACTGAAGGCATGAAACTTGAAATCATGGATACTGACCTGGCGGTTCCGCAGGGATCGACCGGAGATCCCAACGACCCTCGCGCCGTCGCTGAACTCGAAGTCACCGCGGTGGCAGAGACTTCCGCCGTAACCGATATCCGCCTGCCCAAACGTCAGGTGAAGCCCGGCGACCTGGCCTATTTGTCTTCTGGCGATGCGCAGGCGCTGGTGCAGCAGCGGTCGCTCAGCGCGACTCGCAAATATCCCGCAGTGGTGACCTTTACCGAGGGTGATCCGCTCGAAGAAGAGGCCCGGGCGGAGGTGCCTCGGCCGCCGCAGCCGTCGGTAAATCGTGCGCGCGGCCGCGTCGGTTTCGACTACATGGGCACGGTCAGCCGCGGCGATTCCTCCGTGACCAGCTCAAACATCGGAATGATCGTGCGCGCCGATATCACCCGCATCGGAGGCACCTACTGGAATATGAGCGGCTACTGGCGGGGGCGGCTTAGCTCGCTTTCGTCAACCAACCAGCAAACCCTGCAGGACCTGATCAACCGCACCTATCACTTGAGCGTGACCTACGACAATCCGAACTCCGCGTGGGTAGCCGGTTTTGGCCGGCTCTACCTGCCGTGGGCCAGCAGCCTGGATACCATCGACGGCGGGTATTTCGGGCGGCGGGTGGCGCCCGGCATAACGACCGGCATTTTTGCCGGCTCGACCCCCGACCCGACTTCCTGGAACTACAATCCCGACCGGCGGATTGGCGGCGCCTTCGTCAACTTCCAGGGCGGCAGCTTTGACGCGTTTCACTACACCAGTACGGCGGGACTCGGCATCAGCACTTTGAAATGGAAGATCGACCGGCCCTTCGCGTTTTTTGAAAACACTCTCTCCTACAAACGATACCTGTCGATCTACCATTCCCTGCAGGCGGACAGCCCGGCGGGAAACCCGGCGGTGCCTGCACCCGGTCCAGGCATCAGCCGCAGCTTTCTCACCTTCCGGATTCAGCCCCATCCCCGGCTGGAACTTGATTTCAATCACAATTACTTTCGTGACGTACCTACCTTTGATCCCCAGTTGATCGGCACCGGGCTGCTGGATAAATATCTATTTCAGGGCTTCAGCGCAGGCGCGCGGGTGGAGGTGGTCAAACAGATTTTCGTTTACAGCAGTCTGGGCCAAAGCAACCGGTCAGGCGATGCCAAGGCTTCTCTGAACCAGATGTACGGAGTGACCTTCAATCATCTGCCCTGGCTGGGTTTGCGCGCGGATGCGCACTATTCGAAATTTGACAGCTCTTTCGGCAGCGGATCATACCGGGCGCTCTCGTTGTCCAGAAACCTGAGCGACGATATCCGGCTGGAGGTCCTGGGCGGCGATCAGACGTTCAGTTCTCTGCTCACCACCGACAACCGCTCACGCTTCATAAACACGAATCTCGATTTTGCCGTGGGCGCCCACTATTTCATGCAGGGAGGATTCACCGTCGATCGCGGCCAGCTGAGTTACGACCAGTGGATGTTCACCATCGGCTACCGCTTTGATTCGAAGGGCAAACATCGGTGATGACGCGGCGACGACAACTCGGGAGGCGGCCGCATGGTTCTGTCCTTTTCGCCATCTTGCTGTTCGGGTTAGTGGCGGCGCCTTCGACCTTCGCGGCCAGCGACAGTCTCAACGACCTCCTGGTCCGTACCGGCCAGCAAGTATCGAAGTTCGTCGAGCAATTCTCGGAGGTGAAGTGTACCGAGAAGGTGACCCAGGAAAAACTGGGCAAGGCAGACAAGGTCGAGGTGAAAGCAGAATCCACGTACGACTACCTGGTGATTCTGTCCAACGCGGGCGGCGAGCTGAGCCTGGATGAATCGCGGCTGGCCGTACATGAAGGCAAGCCGGACAAGAAGAACACGTCCCTGCTGGTGACCAACGGCTTCGCGACCCTGTTTCTTGTCTTCCACCCCTACTACGCAGGCAGTTTCCGATTTGCGCTCCTGCAGGACGAAGTGGTGGACGGGCGCCAGTACAGCAAGGTCTCATTCCGGCATGTGAGGGGAACACGTTCGGTGGCGGCGCTGGCGTTGCGTGGGCGGGAGTATCCCCTGGAGCTTTCGGGAACGGCCTGGATTGATCCGGAAACCGGGGTGATCGGCAAGATCGTCGCCGACGTCGGAGACACCATGCGGGACGTGGGCCTGAACACCCTGCGCTCGGAAGTTGCCTTTGCGCCGGTGCCATTCCGCGGGACGAAAGAGACTTACTGGTTTCCGTCCGAGGCCAGTGTGGAAGTGGAAACGCCACGACAGCACTGGCGCAACGCGCATCGCTTTACTGATTACAAGAGATTTTCAGTTGATACCGAGGAGCAGATAGCCAACCAATGAGCGCAAACGCCGCCGTCGCACCCGCTGCCATACCCGCCCGAAACCGGGAAAGGGCACATCACATCCGCCTGGTCTGCGGCTATGTGCTCGCCATCGCCTTGATTGTGGGCCTGGCCGTTTACGGCTTCGACTACTACACGCTCGGCTCCACCGAGCGCCCATTCTCTGCCAAGCACCACCTCTTGCGGCCCAGTGGAGCGGTCGGGATAAAACTTGGCTTCATGGGATTGGCCATGTTTCTGGCCATCTTTGTTTATCCCCTGCGCAAGAAGTGGCCATGGCTCTCCCGTCAGGGAAGCTCCAAGCATTGGCTCGACATTCATGTGCTGCTGGGACTGACCGCGCCCTTCATCATCGCCCTGCACTCCGCCTTCAAGTTCCGTGGATTTGCCGGCATGGCTTTCTGGATCATGGTGGCGGTTTCTCTTAGCGGCGTTATCGGCAGGTATCTCTATGGTCAGATTCCGCGCCGCCTCAACTCGGCGGAATTGTCGGTACGGGAATTGCAGGATGTCCAGGCCGGGTTGGCGCAAAAATTAAAGGAACAGAAGCTGTTGCCAGAACAGGATGTCAGGTCTCTGCTGCATCTGCCCAGCCCGGAACGGGTGCAGGAGATGTCGATCCTGGTCGCGCTCGGCTACATGATGGCGCTCGACGTTGGCCGCGCCTTCCGGATCGCGAGATTGCGCCGCCGGGCTTTGGCGCTGGGCGAGCGATTGACTACGCTGGGCGGATTCTTTCCCACACGCCATGCCGGCCTGGAGAGATCGATCTCCCTGGCGCGGGAAGAGGCGGCAACTGCAAAGCGGGTCCTTTTCCTGTCACGCTCCCAGCAGGTCTTTCACTTGTGGCATGTGGTCCACAAACCGTTCAGCTATTCATTCGCCCTGCTGGCGATCATTCACATTGTAGTGGTCATGATGATGGGCTTCTTTTAGAGCGAATCAATGGACACATTCTTTGCTTTCCTTATTGCCGCCGCGGTCACTGGATTCTTCGTGTACCTCTACTCGAAGAGCCTGAAGAAAAGGGACCGGCTCGCCCGCGAGGCCGCCGAGAAGGGAAAGCTGTTTTCCGACGGGCCCAAGGGCCAGCATCCCCACATCGACACCACCTACTGCATCGGCTGCGGCACCTGCACCTCGGTCTGTCCGGAGGGAGATGTACTGGCCATGTTGGCGGGCAAAGCAGTCATCGTTAACGGACATAAATGTATCGGCCACAGCCTGTGTGCTGAGGCCTGTCCGGTGGGCGCGATCACAATGGTGATGGCGAGCCCCAGCATGGGAGCCGACATGCCATTCCTCACGCCCGAATACGAAACCAGTATCCCCAACCTGTTTATTGTCGGTGAACTCGGTGGCCTGGCATTGATCAAAAATGCCGTGAACCAGGGACGCGATTGCATTGACACGATCGCTGGCCGGCTCAAGAGCGGGGCAACGGCCGGATCAGCCCCCGGCGTTTACGACGTGCTGATCGTCGGCGCAGGGCCCGGTGGCATCAGCGCCTCTCTGCGCGCCATCGAAACCAAGCTCAACTACGTAACTCTGGAGCGGGACGAGATCGGGGGCACGGTCGCCAAGTTTCCCCGCCAGAAACTGGTCATGACCAGTCCTGTGGAATTTCCCATGTATGGGAAGTTCAAGAAGACGGAACTCTCCAAGGAGAACCTGCTGGCCTTCTGGGACATGGTTCTGAATCGGGCCGACTTCAACGCCGTTACTGGCGAAATGGTGGACGACATCAAGAGGAGTGCTGACGGCATTTTCACGGTCACAACGCCCAACAATCAGTACCGGGCACGTGCCGTAATTCTGGCGCTGGGACGAAACGGCACACCGCGAAAGCTGGGCGTCAAAGGAGAAGAACTGCCCAAGGTCATGTACCGTCTGATTGAGGCTGACCATTACATCAACAAGAGAATTCTCGTGGTGGGTGGAGGGGACAGCGCGGTTGAGGCGGCCATGGGGTTGGCCCACCAGCAGGGCAACCAGGTCACGCTTTCCTACCGGAAAGAAAGCTTTGGCCGGATCAAGGAACGGAATGCAACCCACATGGCGGACTGCATGCGCAACGGGAAAGTCAAAGTGCTGTTCAACTCGAATCCAGTCGAATTCAAGCCAGATGCGGCCACAGTCGAAGTTAGTGGAGAATTGCAGGAGATCGCCAACGATTTTGTGTGGATCTTTGCCGGCGGATCTCCTCCCACGGACTTCCTCAAGAAGATCGGCGTCAATTTCGGAATGCGCGATATGACCCTGGAGGCCAGCCGGGAAGCAAGACTGACCCGAATGTAAGCGCAGCTGGCACCGTGGACCGCTGTGCCTTGGACCGCCATGCTGGAAAACACCCAGATCCAAAACATTTCCTCTGGCTGCTCATTCTGTTGAGGGTTCGTTCGTGCACTGGTACAGTGAACCTGGCGGATAGAACAGGCATCCCCTTCACGACCGGAAGCAACCGGTTGCGTAAACTTTCTGCAAGAGTTCGTGCGATCTGATTTCCAGAAGACAGCCTTCGGCACGACTTCTGCCCGGTTCTGGGGCACTCTAAGGAGAAGAATGATGAACAGCACGACACGAAACAGCCGGTGGATCCCCGAAGAATTCCTTTCGAGCGTTCGAAGGACCTTTCGATTCCTGACTGAAACCGCCGTGATTTGTTTACTGCTTTTGGTCTCATTCGCCCCGAAGGCTTTCGCCGCCGCGGAAGCGATCGCCGGCAAAACCGCAGTCGTTGACGGGCTCAAATTGCACTATCTCACTGCCGGCCGCGGTCCGACCGTGATCCTGTTGCACGGCTACACGCAAACCTCGCGCATGTGGAGACCCATCATTCCACTTTTGGCGGAGAAATTTACCGTGATTGCGCCCGATTTGCCCGGCATTGGTGATTCGGACATTCCCAAAGACGGCCTGGACATGAAAAACGCCGCCATTCGCATTCACGCCTTGGCCAAATCCCTCAACGTCGAAAAGGCTCGGGTCGTCGGACACGACATCGGACTCATGGTTGCGTACGCTTACGCCGCCATGTATCCGAGCGAAGTGGAAAAGCTGGTTGTCATGGACGCGTTTCTGCCCGGCGTCGAAGGATGGGAGCCGTACTACAACAATCCCAATCTCTGGCACTTCCGCTTTCATGGTCCGACTCCCGAAGCGTTAGTTGCGGGCCGGGAGAAAATTTATTTCGCATACTTCTGGAATGATCTGGCCGCGGACAAGACGCGGTCTCTTCCGCTGGCCGACCGCCAGGCCTACGTCGCAGCAGTACTCCCGCCCCGGACGGATGCGGGCCGCGTGGGCCTACTTTGCCGCGTGGCCGCAAACGGCGGATGATTTTGCCGAACTGGCCAAAACGAAACTGACCATGCCGGTCCTGTCGATTGCCGGCGAAAAGGCCAGTGCGGCGACCCTGAATGCGCAGATGAAGCTGGTTGCGACCGACGTAACCATCGTCGTCCTTAAGGACACTGGGCACTGGGTGATGGAAGAACGACCGAAGGAAACGACTGAAGCGCTGATGAATTTCCTGTGAGTGTCGGGCGCGGGTCGGGGTTGACGCCGCCCTGGCCATAGCGCATAATTTTGTTGGGTGTTGGGGTTCACCCTTAACCGCCCTCACTTCGGGCAGATGACTCCTACGAAGAATGGAATGTTCT
Organism: Terriglobia bacterium; assembly: GCA_963797385.1. GTDB lineage: Bacteria > Acidobacteriota > Terriglobia > Terriglobales > Acidobacteriaceae > JAIQFF01. Next base: position 3,855 of record CAWCPY010000028.1, on the reverse strand, counting down.
TGGTAGGGACCAGTGTTGCCGTTCTCGTATCTGCCTCCTGCCTGTAGCATCTTCCATTTTGTTTTGTGACGTGACGGACCTTTGATTGAAATCTTTGGTCTTGTGAAGTCGTGCGCACAGGCCTGGAATGACGCAGTTGTGAGGCGGAAAGGATCGAAACGACTTGCTCAAATACCTGGTGGTCGGATTGGGGGGCGCTCTGGGATCGGTGCTGCGTTTCTGGGTGGGCACCTATATTGGCAGCAAGCTGGGGGCCCGCTTCCCCTACGGGACACTGTTCATCAATCTCACGGGCTCCTTCCTGATTGGCGTGCTTGTGACTGTGGTGGGGGCAAAGGCGCAGTGGAGCCCTTATTGGACATACCTGCTCCCGATCGGTTTCATTGGCGGGTACACGACCTTCTCCAGCTTCGAGTATGAGACCCTGAGGACGATTCAGGATGGCCAGATCGGGCTCGGGCTTCTCTATGTAGGGTCAAGTGTGGTCGTCGGGTTCGCCGCCGTCTGGGGAGGCATTGTCGCGGGGCGAGCCATTTCATAAGGTCGGATTAGCCGAGGAGGAAAACGTGCTCACAGCGGGACCTGGCAAGAAGGTTGGAATTTATGTGGCCGAAGACCAGCAATACCATGGCAGCACCGCATATGCCGCCATCCTGGACTTCCTCTTTTTCCATGGAGTATCGGGCGCAACCGTGACCCGTGGCATTGCGGGATTCGGGGCGGACCACCGTCTCCAAACCGCCAATCTTGTGGATCTGGCGGTCCGCTTGCCGGTCAAGGTCGAGTTCGTTGAGTCAGCCGAGAAAGTGGAAAGCCTTTTACCCAAGCTGCAGGAGATGGTGGGAACCGGCCTCATCGAAATGCACGACACCACGATCGTGAAGCCCGCCCAGAAGGAAAAACACGACAAGGCGCCCGAGGGCCCACCGCTCAAACGCGAAGGCAAGGCCAAGATCATGCGCATTTACGTGGGCGAAAATGACAAGTGGAATGGCAAGCCCTTGTACGAAGCCATCGTTTCCGGCTTGCGCGCCCACGACATTGCCGGCGTAACGGTCTATCGCGGCATTCTTGGATACGGGGCGAACCGTAGAATTCACAAGGACGCCGCTCTCAGTCTATCCCATGATCGCCCGATTCTTCTTTCCGTGGTGGACACGGAGGAAAAGCTCCAGGCATTCATGCCCGTACTCGATCAAATGGTGCAGCAAGGCCTGGTCGTTCTCTCCGACGTCGATGTGATCAAGTACGCTCACAACTACAAGCAGGCAGAACGGCGGCAGGAGACACGGACATGAAGCTGGCCGGAAAAGCGAAAATGTTGCGCATCCATTTTGGGGAAGACGATAAATGGCATGACAAGCCTTTGTATGAGGCCATCGTAATGAAATGCCGGGAACTTGATATTGCCGGCGCGAGCGTCTTCCGGGGCATTGAGGGCTATGGCGCTAGCACACTGATTCATCGTTCGCATCTGCTGTGGTCCTCGGACCGCCCCATCATGATTTCCGTGATCGATTCAGAACCGAACATCGCCAAGCTGCTTCCAGTCCTCGATGAAATGGTGGGCGATGGTTTGATCGCGATTTCAGAAGTGGAAGTGATCCGGTACGCGCATCAGGACGGAGTCCGGTCGCCGGCTGTGTAATTCACGCCATTGACACAGTTGTGCTTCCAGTTCGCCTCGATTCAAGACCGATCGTGGCCTAGACTACCTCGGTGACTCGCATCCCATAATTTCCATCCACAATGACCACTTCTCCCCGGGCCACGACGCGGTCGCCGAGCAGAAGTTCGGCTGGCTCCTGAAGGGATTTGTCCAACTCGATTACCGATCCGGACCTCAACTCGCCAATCTCGCGCAATGGAAGCCGGCGTTCGCCGAAACGGAGCGTGACCTCAATCTCCACATTCTCGAGCAGGGAGACGTTAGCGCCATTTTCCGCGCGTGGCGACTGGGCGTCGGGGGCAGTTGCATCGGATGCCCACTCCGTGGCGAAGAGCAGTTGAAACTGAATGTTTCGCGACCCTCCATCCGTGCCCGTGAATGAAAATTGCCGGGCCGGGGTCCAGGGCAGCGCCTTGGCGAGTTGCAGCTTGATCCGGGTCCCCTTCAACGCCTGCGACGCTTTCTCGCATGCTTCGGCCAGCAGCGCTCGGACCGCTTGCGCGTGTTCGGGCTGAAATTGTGCGGGAGGGGCCGCGGTTCCGCCCAACGCAGCCGCCAGAGTGAGAGTGTTTTCCAGGCTGATCTGGATCGCAGCCTCCGCCTTCGAAGGCTCCGCTACCAGCAGCATGGTGAGCAGCTGTGCGCCGGCGGGAGATGGCTTGGGTTTTTCATCGAGGGCTACGCTCCAGGCGGCCGAAGTCTTGGCGGAAAAAGCCTGGGTGGCGGCCGTTGGCAGTGCTGCGACGAACAGGTCGATTGGATTGCGACTCATAGGGTGCTCCCCTTTTCTGGCTGACTTTGTGGCAGGCGGTCGAGAAGTTGCACGGCGCGATGACGTCCGCTGCGCACGGGAACGCCCTCGAATGAATCGTGGCCCTCGATCTTGAGCACGGCCGGAGTTCGCACCGACACTCCGAGCGAGAGTACCTTCCCTACGCGAAGGTTCAACAGGTCGTTCGCCGGTAATTTGCCTCCCCGCAACGCCAGCTCAAGCAAAAATGTCGTGCCGATCAACTGTTCAGCGAGTTTGGGGTTCATCGCGCCGCTGCGCGAAGCCACAGGAGCGGATGCAGTGGTCGTTCCCAGAAAGGCGCCCAGCGCAGGAACCGGCAGCATCACCTGGAAATCGCCTCCCGACGATTCCAGGTTCGCGGAAAAGGTGAACACGAGGGCATTGTCGTTGGCCGAAAATAATCGCTGCATGTCAGCCGGTGACTGCCGTGTTCCCGCCGAAACGGGGACGCCGAAGAGCCGCCATGCGGCCTGCAATTCCCGGCAAATCAGCTGCACGAATTCTTTCGCGATCTGGTCTTCGATTTCAGTGACCTCACGCGACGGCTCACTGGGGCTGCCACTGCCCCCCAGCAGGCGATCAACAACGGGGAAGAGCAGCATCGAGTCAATCTGTCAGCAAGGCGATATCGCTTGGCGAGCCGAGTTGCAGCGACACCACATAAGAGCCGCGCGCTTTCTCGACAAAAGTCCGGCAGGGAATTTGCTCCGAGGTACGAAGCGTAGTCTCGCCGTTCAGCCCCAATCGGCTGTGGAGCGCCTGCGTGAATCGCGGCGCGAACGCTTCGCTGGCGGCGACCAGCGGGGCCAGGCGCGCCTTGTCGATGCCGCCGATTACGCGGAAATCGCAGGGCTGAACCCGGTCCGGCGTAATGTCGCCGTTCACGACAGCCGCGCCCGTGGATGGTGATTGAGCCAGAGTTCCCATTGGATTACCTGAAAGTGTCCTCTTTGAGTTGCATGGCCTGGATCGCCGCGCGAAGCTTGGTGATGGCGAGCGAATGAATCTGCGAGACTCGCGACTCGGCCAGGCCCATGACTTCCGCGACCTCCCGCATGGTCAATTCTTCCCGGTAATAGAGCGAGATCACCATCTTCTCTTTCTCCGAAAGGGTCTCGATCGCTTGGGTCAGGTAATCGCTTCTTTCAGAGCGCAGGCAGATCTCGAACGGATTCTCGTTCTCGTTAGCGGGGGCGTTTTCGATGAGGTCCTGGGCTTCGGAGTCATCGAATCGCGATCCAGCCATCTGGCCCACGATGTGCAAGCCGTCCAGACGCCGCAGCAGGGTTTGCAGCTCGGAAACTTCCAGATCAAGATCGGCGGCAATCTCGTCTTCGGTGGGCTGGCGCCCCAGTTTGTTGGCCAGCCTGGTGATGCTTTCCGCAACATTCCG
>CAWCPY010000027.1:0-22559 GCA_963797385.1 Terriglobia bacterium | reverse complement strand
GGCATGGCGGCAGCCAATGCCGGCGACAGCCGCTTGCGCACTCGCTCCAGGTTTAGTTTGGCAAGGTCTGGATTGAAAAAGCCCGCGTAGGGGCGGGTCCCTCACCCGCCCGGGCCGGGCAAGGTCAGGCTATTTTCCCCAGGAGTGACGCTGATCCCGGTCGGCTCATTTGGCAGTTTCGATGGAGGCAAGAGGCTCGGCTCGGATTTTCAGCATACCCTCAATACCGCCTGGTCCCGAAATATTTCCGCACGCCGATGGTGTTGTAGCGGCCCCAGGGCCCGTTGGGCCCGAGATCCGCCCCACCCAGGTTCCGGTCGCGCGCCCCGAAGCGGGTAAACAGGAAGTGCTGGGTCACACGCATTTCGAAGCCCTTACCCAGGTAGAGTCCTCCGCCCCATGAATTTTCCAGTCCGATCGCCGCCATTGACCAGGTATAGAGCGTCTGGGGAAGGTTTTTGCCAAACAGGAAGCGGGGCTCTCCAAAGAGGAAGAACCGGCGGAACTGTCCGCGGCCGAAGGGATGGGCTTCTATGTATCCCGAGATCATGTAGCGCGCGAAGGCATTGCAGGGATCGTTGACTCCGCCCGAAATTCCCGCGTCCGCCCGGCAGATGTTGGGATCGATCTCGTTGTGCGGAGGGGCCAGGTCGAACTGTCCGTATCCCCAGAAGGTGTCGCGCGGAAGGAACATCCGCTCTGTACTGTCGTGGCTGACCGCTGGTTTCTCAGGTTCGGTTTGCGCAGAAAGTACGCTCGACAGCGCAAGACATAGAAACATCCACAGCAGCGCCTGCTTCATGAGGCCTCCGCGAGAGATTTTGCTGCACTGACAGGAATCTGTTGCCCGCCAGGGCGCCACATTGTAACCCGTTGCGCTTCCCAGGCCCCTCCGGTATTCTCGGCTCATCCGCTTTCGGACGTTCAGCAGCGCCAAGGAGACAGTAATGAAGGCTGTGCGTAACCGAAGTGTTAACGCATCTCTGGTTTTGGGATTGGTGATGGTTATGGCTGGATCGGCTGTCGCGGCAAATATTTACGACTTCACCCTGCCTTCGATCGATGGCAAACCCATGCCGCTGGCGGAGTTTAAGGGGAAGGTCGTTCTGGTGGTCAACGTCGCCAGCCGCTGTGGTTTCACCCCACAATACAGCGCGCTGGAGTCTTTGTATGAGAAGTACAAGGACCAGGGCTTCGTGATCGTGGGCTTCCCGGCCAACAATTTCGGTGGTCAGGAACCCGGCACGAACGAAGAAATCAAGACTTTCTGTTCCCGCAAGTACAACGTGACCTTTCCCATGTATAGCAAAGTGTCGGTTAAAGGTGACGACCAGACTCCGCTCTACCAGTACCTTACCAAGCAGACCGGTCCGTCGATCGCGGGCGACATCAAATGGAACTTCACCAAGTTCCTCGTGGACCGAAACGGGAACGTGGTGCAGCGGTTCGAGTCGGCGGTAACTCCCGATTCGACAGAGGTGGTTTCCGCTGTCGAAAAGCAGTTGAGCCAGAGATAGGCGCTCGTTTCAAGCTCCAGGAAAGCGAATTCCTGGTCCCGCATCAAGCTTGTTCTACGTAAATTCATATGAAATTTTTCTATTCCTCCAACAACTAGAATCAATCGTTTGCCTAAGTCCCAATAACGCTTAGGGATACGTTTGGCCCGCGTATTGCTATGACACACAGCACCGGGGGTGGACAATGCCACAGGAGGTTTCTATCTCCTACCAAGCGGTCAAGAGCAAGGTCTATAAGCTGGTTGACGCCATGGTCGAAGGGGACAAGAACACGGTTGAGGTGCAGGAGTCCATTCGGCGCTGGTGGAAACTCATTCATCCTTCCGATCGTGCCGTAGCCCAAAAATATCTGCTCATGGTGCTGGAGAAGTCGAACACCACCCTGGGCGCCATCGTCCTCGGCCTGCCCGAGGTCAAGGAAGTAAAGCCCGCCCGCGACCTGGACATGGAAAGGTTTCCGGCGCGAAGCGATCGGACTGCGGTCAGCAGCCCGATTTAAACCCCTCTTTTAGATAGGAAGGCCCGGCATCGTGTCGGGCCTTTTCTTCGCCATCGTCTTTTCGCACCTCGGCTTGGTAGCGTCGGCGGTCCGCCCCCGGCGAGGAACCCCTTGCGGAAGCGCGGTAAACTCTACGGCGCCTCCCAATCCAACGCGTAGATTTCTTCGCTGCCAGTGTCTCGCAACACCAATGGGGAGTCATCCCCCGCGAGACCTGTCCACTTCCCCGCGATGCTCCATCCCAGGCGTTGGCGGCTCACACTCGCGACCAGCTCAAGCTTCCGGTCGCTCAGCCGTAGGCGGTACACGGCAGGCTCGGCGACATAAGGATTGATAAGGTAAATGTAGCTTCCGTCGTGGGACCAGTTCGGATAAGCCGCGGGATTGCTCACCAATTCTGCCCACGTGTGAGTTCTGAAGTCGAACAGCATCAGTTTCGGAGAATCTAGCGACATCGCCAGGATGTAGCGGCCGTCGGGTGACCAATGGGGGGAGTACAAACCCTCAGAACCAGAAAGGATTGAAACCTGGCGAGTCTTAAGGTCGAGCATGCGGATGACAGCGGAACCCGACGCAACACCTTCAAGCCACGGCACGCCTCCGAACACCAGCGAGTTCTGATCTGGTGACCAGCTCGGATCAGTCTCGTAATGATTCCCTGTCGTGAGCTGCGCGAGCCTCCCGCCGTCTGCCGCAACCACGTGGATTTTGCTGGGTCTTCCAGGCACCCCGGCCGAAAAGGCAATTTGTTTCCCATTGGGCGACCAGCGAGGTAACCAAGCTTGCATCGGAAGCGAAGTAAGCTGAAGCCGCTGGCTACCGTCCACCCTGCTTCGCCATAGCACCCCCTCTGGATAGGAAACATAAGCGACCCATTCCCCGTCCTTGGAAACGTCCACATCCAGGGCGGAGATTCCTCCCAAAAAGGACACGAACTGCCCTGACTTCGATTCGAAGCGTACCAATTCGCCCCGCAACTGCTCGCCGATCACAAAGAGCCTCTTGCCATCAATGCCTGAAACCGGCGACCGGAAGTTCATCGGTCCTGCGGTCAACTGCACAGGTTCGCCTTTCCCCTTCCCGAAGAGACCGATCCCCTCTCGAAGTGCCCAGATGTCGGTCCTCGAGTTAAAGCCGGACTGAAAAACGTAGTATTTCCCATCCGGAGTCCAATTGCCGCAGCAGTAGACACCCTTCCAACCTGGGAGCAAAGCGTGGCGACGACCTCCATCGGCTGAGACCTCCTCAATTGAAGTCCTTCCACCCGGACTGCCCACGGTGAACCGTATGACGCTGCCGCGGGGCGACCAACGAGGCCACCTTATCGGGCCGGGTGCGGCGACGAGCTTTTGGATCTCGGTTCCGTCCGCGTTGCAGACGTACAACTCGTGGCCTTTCGCGTATGCGATTCTTTGTTGGTTCGGCGACCATGCCGCGTCGCGCCCCAACACGTCACCCACGCGGCGGGGTACTCCGCCCACTGTCGGCAGAATCCAGAGAGGCATTTCCGATTCCCCGGCAACGAAGGTCTGGAGCAGCAGGTCAGAGTGATCCGAAGCGATATCGCTCAGTTCAATGTTTTGTTCGAAGGGTGTGGGCACGGAGGAGGTTTCTCCACCGGAGACGGACACCTGATTGAGGGTGGACCGCATTCCGCTAGTGGCCGCATCAGCGAAATAGAGCCTTAGACCGTCGGTGACGATAATCGGAAACGCATCGAGACGGAAGCTCTTAGCACGGCCGTCGCTTGTGATACGGGTGTAGCCTGAAACCTTCGGTGGCATCAATGGCCGCGTTAGCCAGTAGGAGAGAACGACGATCACAATGACAGCAGGACCACTCAGGCCGAGCACCCAGTGCCTTCGTAGGGGCGATTTGCGAACCGCTTCGGCGCCGTCTGTCTGCGGCCGTAGAGATGCCATCGCTGGATCTCTTTGCTTTGCGGGCACAAGGCCCGCTGCTGCGTCCACTTCCGCAATGAATCGGTAACCACGCCGGGGCAAAGTTTCGACAAAACGCGGGCTCTCCGCCGAGTCCCCCAGTACCTCACGAATCTTGTTGATGGCTGTATTCAGGTTGTGGTCAACATCGACAAACGTATCCGGCCACAGCCGCTTCTGCAATTCCTCCCGGGTCACTACTTCGCCTGGCCGCTCCAGCAGAATGGCTCAAAACCTGAAAGGGCTGGCCGGTAAGTCTCAGCTTTACTCCGCTCTTGCGCAGTTCTCCCGCGGGAAGGTCAACTTCGAAGGTTCCGAACCGAATTACGCGAGAGGAGCGGACAGCTTCTGCCACAGCAACACGCCTCAAGAGCCGCCAGTCTAGCACTGAATTGCAACTAGACTATCGACGAACCAAGGTCGGCTCGCTAATTCAGATCTACGGGCCCACGTTATCCAGCAGCCAGATGCTGCCGGAACGCTCTTCCATAGTCAGCCCGAGCTGGCCTGGAATGAGGGAAAGCTCGAGCGAGGTGGGGTCATCTGGTAGCATCAGGGCGGGATTTTCAAATGACGTCACGCGGAAGGGTTCTCCAACTGCCTTCCCTCTTGTTGCATCGAAGTGGATTCCCCACACATTGAAAAAGCCGCTGCGGCCGGAAATGAAGTAAATGGTCTTTCCATCAGGTGACCAGCGAGGCTTGTCGTCCCAGCGCTCGCCTTCCGAGAGACGGGTCCACGGCCCACCGGCAGCCGGCATCACATAAATGGCGGAATCTACATTCGGGTTCGGTGGGGTTCTTATTCCTTCAAAGGCAATCCAACGTCCGTCGGGAGAGAACTGACCTTGGAAGAGATGGTAGGAAGGGCTGCCACTAATTCTCCGCGATGCCTTTTCCGCTTGAGGACGGGCAGCCAGGGGCAACAGCCAGAGTTCTGCCCTGCGGGTGTCGCTATTGCCCTGCGATATCAGGAGCCACTGGTCATCCGGGGACCAATCCCAAACTTCCCGGTACGTTTGGCCGAATGTCGTGAGTGGTTCTTCGTTGCGGCTCTGGCTGGACCATAGCATGATCTGGCCCCCGCCTGTCTTGTCCCGATCATATGCCAGCCGCATCCCGTCGCGCGACCACCGCCCACAGCATCGATTATAGTCATCAGCCACGACCGGTGCCTCGCGACCATCCACCAGAGATTTTTCCCAGAGGTCCAATTTGCCCGCACGGATACCGTTAAAAGCCATTTTCTTGCCATCCCGCGTCAAGCTCTGGTACGAGACCTCCACTCCCGGCGACGTAATCGCGTGGCCCGCGCCGGTAACCCGGCCGTGGGTGGCGTCGAACGGAAAGAACCAAGCCCGCGAATGTCGAGTTTCCACCGTAAATGCCATTCGTCCGTCGGCAGAAACCGCGGTTTCCGTGTCGAGTCCAGGGCCGGTGGTCATGCGCTCGATCGCCTTGGCCTGTAACGTTTCCGGGTCGACGGTCATCTTCCAGATGTTTCGGGCGCCGCGAAATGTGCGCTCGAAATAGATCGCGCTCCCCGATGGCGCCCACGAGAACTTGGAATCCGACACAAATTCCTGGCGGCCCCCGCCAACGGCGACGTCTCCGAACTGTTTTGCGACATCCGGAGGAATTACTGACTCGACAGCAGCGCCTCCAGCAATTGGGGCTGTCCAGAAACTAGGAATGGGTCCTTCTTCCGCAATCCAGATCGAAACCCTCTTGCCGTCGGGATGCCATGCGGCGGACAAGGCGCGATGCCAATAGACGCCGACTGGGTTCCGCAGCAAGAATTCCGCTAATATCTCACGCGGCGCACTCCCATCAAGATCCACGAGATAAATCCTGTTCAGGCCGAAAAGTTGCGTTGTCTGGAACAGGATCTGTGAGCTGTTCGGAGACCAGCGCGGATAAAATCCGAAAGGTGCGACTCGTCTTTCTAGACCTTCACCACCAAGCGCAGGAATGACGAACAATCCCCCTTCACCCTCCTCAGAACGATACGCAATGTACTTCCCATCGGGTGACCAGTCCGGCTGCCAGTTCTGCCCTGGTCCTTTCGTGATCTGCACTGGATCGCCACCGCTGACCTGCTGCACCCAGATGTCGAATTTGCCACCACGGTTGGAACTGTAGGCAATGAAACGGCCGTCCGGCGACCACGTCGCCCCAATCTGCAGGCCATCGTCAAAGGTAAGGCGAGTCAGGGCTCGCTGGGTTGACGATCTGCCGGATCGAGTTCTCCTGGAGATCAAGAAGCCGGCCACTAACAGCAATCCAAGAATGACGAGCAGAATTGACGTGGGTCGAACCCACGATATTCTCGAATTCTGTCGCGCGCTTGAGTCTCCAGGTACGGCGCTACTCTGACCGCCCTCCACCGCAGCAATGAATCGGTAACCACGCCGGGGAAGTGTTTCGACAAACTGCGGGCTCTCCGCCGAATCCCCCAGTACCTCGCGAATCTTGTTGATGGCCGTATTCAGGTTGTGGTCAACATCGACAAAAGTGTCCGGCCATAGGCGTGTCTGCAATTCCTCCCGGGTCACTACTTCGCCTGGCCGCTCCAGCAGGATGGTCAAAACCAGAAAGGGCTGGCCGGTAAGTCTTCAGCTTTACACCGCTTTTGCGTAGCTCTCCCGCAGGAAGGTCAACTTCGAAGGTTCCGAACCGGATTACGCGAGAGGAGCGGACAGCTTCTGCCACAGCAACACGCCTCAAGAGCCGCCAGTCTAGCACTGAACGCCATTTAAACAAGCTTCATCAGCCCGATCCGACCCTCTGAGGTTGTCCTGCAACCACAACAGTTCGAGTGAGTTAGCTCCTGACTTTCTTTCTACCTTCTTCTGACTATCAATCGAGCTCCCCTGCATTGAGGTAGCCGCGCCCGAAGCCCAACGTCGCCCTCACCGCGCCACCCGCGCGGAGGAGGACGAGATGAAAACGCGTCTTTTGGGCGGGATCACCTTTGGGGTTTTGACAGGTCTGGTTGGGATCGTGGGAATGGCGCTTCCTGCACCAGCCTTTGGCGGCGAGGACGAGCCGCCTACGATCACAGTCCTGGTGGCCAACTACTCTCAGGCATCCCCCGCGATCCTGGCCGCTGCCGAACGCGAAGCTGGGCGAATCCTTGGGCAGGCTGGCTTGCGGGCATCATGGCTGGAGTGTTCAGTAGGGCCATCCACCGTTACGCCCCAGGACCCATGTCGAAAAGCACCTCAAGCTACCGACATCCGGATGCGCATTCTTCCTGCACCCGTTCTGGACACGTTCCAGGACAGTGTTTTTGGTTTTGCCGTCCATCCCGTTCTGGCCAGCGTGTACTACGAGTTTGCGTTGCGGCGCGCCAGGAACGACGACGCTGAGTTCGAGCTCCCCATCATTCTAGGGTGTGTGATGGCCCACGAACTCGGTCATTTGCTGCTGGGCTCGAACAGCCACTCCGACAAGGGGATCATGCTGCCGCGTTGGGAAGTGAATCAGGTGCGGCAGCTGATGATGGGGAGGTTGCTCTTCACGCCCGACCAGTCAAGGCTGATGCGCCTGGAGGCGCGAGCGCGATCCGAGCGTCAGAGCCTGGCGTCCACGTCGTCCCGACCGGAGTGATTCGGCTGTGTGCGGTCGGACACTCCTGTCCGACGCTGTTGACTTTGCCATTGGTTTGAGGGAAGGCAAATGCGAAGTCAGAGTCAAGGGCGTCGGACAAGAGTGTCCGACCCACACGACACCTAGACCCACACCCTGCGGCTTAGATGTCGTAGTACAGGGCGAACTCATAGGGGTGGGGACGCAGCCTGACTGCGTCCACCTCTTTGGTGCGCTTGTACTCCACGTAGGTGCTCAGCAGCTCTTCGGTGAAGACGTCGCCCTTGAGCAGGAAGGCGTGGTCGCGCTCCAGCGCGTCCAGAGCATCTTCCAGGGAGCCCGGCATGGACGGCACTTTGGCCAGTTCTTCCGGACCCAGGTCGTAGATGTCTTTGTCCAGCGGCTGGCCTGGGTCCATCTTGTTTTCGATTCCATCCAGGCCCGCCATCAACATTGCGGCGAAGGCCATGTACGGGTTGCAGCTGGGGTCGGGCGGACGGAACTCTACCCGCTTGGCCTTCGGTGAAGCGGAATACATGGGGATGCGGCATGCCGCCGAGCGGTTTCGCCGCGAGTAGGCCAGGTTCACCGGCGCCTCGAATCCGGGCACCAGGCGTTTATAGGAATTTGTGGTCGGAGCGATGATGGCCGCCAGCGCCGGTCCGTGCTTGATCAGGCCTCCGATATACCAGAGCGCCATCTGCGAGATGCCGGCATAGCCGTCGCCGGCAAACAGCGGCTTGCCGCCCTTCCACAGCGATTGGTGGGTGTGCATGCCGCTGCCGTTGTCGCCGAAGATCGGCTTCGGCATGAAAGTCACCGTCTTGCCATACTGGTTGGCCACATTCTTCACGATGTACTTGTAGAGCATCATGTGGTCGGCGGAGCGCACCAGCGAATCGAATTTCAGGTCGATTTCGGTCTGGCCGCCGGTGGCGACTTCGTGATGGTGGCATTCCACTTCCAGATCGCAGTTCTGCATGGTCATGACCATCTCGCTGCGCAAGTCCTGGTAGTGATCTGTTGGCGGCACCGGAAAATAACCTTCCTTATAGCGCGGGCGATATCCCTGATTGTTCTCCACCCGGCCGGAATTCCAGCGGCCTTCTTCCGCGTCGATGAAGTAGAAACCGTGCTGCTCGCGCTGATCGAAGCGCACGTTATCGAAGATGAAAAACTCGGCCTCGGCCCCGAAGTAGGCGGTGTCCGCCAGGCCGGTCGAACCCAGATACATTTCCGCTTTTTTGGCGATGTAACGCGGGTCGCGGTCGTAGCGCTGCTTGGTGACCGGGTCCACCACGTCGCACACCATCACCAGCGTCGCAATCTCGGTAAAAGGATCGAGGATGAACGAGTTCGGGTCGGGCATGAGCAGCATGTCGCTTTCGTGGATTGCCGCCCAGCCCCGGATGGACGAGCCGTCCATGCCAAAACCTTCGTCAAACGAGGCCTCGCTCAGCTGGTCAATGGGATAGGAAACGTGGTGCTGCAGTCCGGGAAGATCGGTAAAACGCAGATCGAACATCTTGACCCCGTTCTTTTTCACAAATTCCAGAACGGTCTTCGGGTCAGCCATGAACAGTTCCTTTCAGGTTCGTTCCTGCTCGCGAGGGCGCGAGTCATGCTGGGGGGCGGGCTCGCTAGGTGTCGCATTTCAAGGGGAAGTCAACCCGCCTGCTACAATCTCGCTTTGTACAATGCCGGACGTAACTGTAAAGGGGCAGAGGCTGTGCGGGGAAATATATTGTTTTTATGGCTGGGATAACCAAGCCTTATGCCCGGCCGGGTTTAGTTTCAAGCAATTGAGCGGTGTCCCATTCATTTCGCGTTCTTTGCGAAATGAGTGGGATTCACAACCTGGCGCTTGAAGTCTGGCCCGTCCCGAAAACGGGGTGCCTAGGCCAACTTTCAACCGGCCAGGTGCTAGTCGCATGCACCTGACCACCGTCCTTATGGACTTTGAACAACTAGAAACGTTTCTTGAGGTTGCGCGCCACAGCTCCTTCTCCCGGGCCGCCGAGAAGCGCTTTCGCACCCAGCCGGCCATTTCGTCGCAGATTCGCGCCCTAGAGGAAGAAGTCGGCGCCAAGCTGCTCGACCGCTCCGGCGGAAAGGTTTCCATCACCGCTTCCGGCAAGCTCTTCCAGAAATATGCTGAAGAGATTCTTGAAGCCCGAAAGGCGGTCCTGGTCGCGATCGCGGAAACTGAGCGCGTGCCCCGGGGAGAAATCATCGTGGGGGCCAACGAAGGCACCTGTCTGCACATCCTTCCCGAGGTCTTTGCCGAGTTCAAAAAACAATATCCCGACGTGGCGGTCAACATCACCCGCGCCGACTACGGCAAGATCCTGGAATCGGTGATCGACAATTCCGTGGACTTCGGCTTCATGTCCATGCCAGTGACCGACCCCCGCCTGACCGTTGTTCTGATCCACCGCGACGAACTGGTGGTCATCGCGCCTCCGCACCACCCGCTGGCGAAATTGAAGTCCGCACCCATCTGCGACGTCGCGAAATTTCCCCTGGTCATGCCGAAAGCCGGACATACACGCGACGCCCTGGAAGATCTCTTCTACGAAAACAAGCTGAAACCGCAGTACGCCATGGAACTCGATTCCAGCGAACTGCTCAAACGCTTCGTGGCCGCCGACGTAGGCGTGGGCTTTATTGCCCGTTCGAATGTGCAGGAAGACGTACAGGCCAAAGTGCTGGTCGCGATCCCCATGGCGGAGACCCCGATTCGCCGCGACCTGGCCCTGGTATTCCGGAAGGACAAAGCCCTCAGCCGCGCCGCGCTGGCCTTCATCGACACCACGGTAAAGATCAAGACCGTGGACCCTGTCGCCGCAAAACGCTAGAGCGCGAGCCACGTAGGCCCGGACGCCCTCGTCCGGGCGGGCGAGCAGCGCTCGCCGGGGTTTCAAGCTTGCGTTGAGACTGAAAAACCGCGCGGAGCTGCGCTCCGCCGGGCGGGCGAGGGCGCCCGCCCCTACGTGTTCTTGGGTTAGAATCGCGGCAGTGAACCGGACCCTCCCAGTCCTGCTGGCCTGCGCTTGTCTGCTTTCAGCCCAGACCCGCAAGCTCTCCACATCTCCTTCGTCGTCAAAACTGATCTCCGTCAACGTGACGGGGTCGAATCGTTACACCCCGGACCAAGTCATCGCTGCCACGGGCCTGCAAGTGGGGCAGAACGTCAGCGAAGATGACTTCAAGAGCGTCACCCGACACCTGGGAGAAACCGGAGCTTTCAGCGACGTCGCCTACACTTTCCAGTTCGGTCCCGAGGGCATGAAGCTGGCCTTGCAGGTCACGGACAGCAATCCTTTCGTGCCGGCGCGTTTTGAGAACTTCGTGTGGCTTTCCGATCAGGAACTGTTCGAGAAGCTGCGCGCCCGCGTGCCTCTCTTCCAGGGCCAACTGCCGGTTACCGGCGACCTCGCCGACGAGGTTTCCGAGGCGTTGCAGGTCCTCGCCATCGAACTCAAACTGCGCGGTCGCGTCGATTATCTGCGCCTCGGTCCGGAGGATGGCCCCATGGAAGCCTTCGATTTCAGCATTACGGGCCAGCCCATCATCGTGCGCAAAATCGGTTTCAGCGGCCCCAGCCCAGCCGAGCTGCCCGGGCTCGAGGCTGCCGGCCGGAAACTCTCCGGTCAGGAATACTTGCGCAGCCGCCTTGTGCACCAGGCGGAGAAGAATTTCCTTCCCGTTTTCCTGGCACGCGGCTACCTCAGGGCTGCCGTCGCCGCGCCCCAGCCCAAGGTGGTTGAGGAGACGCCCGAGGAGACTTTGGTGGATGTTACCTTTCCCATTACGCCGGGCAGCCAGTACAAGGTCAGCGGGGTCCGGCTTTCCGGCTACAAGGATGTGTTTCCGGTCGAGAAGCTGCGGGCGCTTATCCACCTCCAGCCCGGTCAACCGGCTGACGCCGTACAGGCCAACCAGGATGTTGAAGCCCTAAAAAAGCTGTACGGGACACGGGGCTATATGGGCGTCCAGATCCGCCCGGTTCCTGAAATAAACGATAGCGATTCCACGGTCAGTTACGTCTTCCAGTTTCAGGAGGGCAGCATCTACAAGATGGGAGACCTGGAAGTTCGCGGCCTGGACAGTAAAGCCACCGACCGCATGATTGCGGCGTGGAGGCTGTTAGCGGGCGAGACCTACGATGCGGGCTATCCCCGGGTGTTCCTGGACTCGATCAGCGGCCAGTATCCTGGCGACCAATGGAAGATCACGGTCCACGAAACCAGCGAAGACCAGGACAAAACCGTGGACGTCTCGCTGCATTTCGATCCCCGAAGGTAACAACCGGGCTCCTTATGCCACTTTGGGGCAAAAAGGGCTTGCTTTGGTGGTGGGACAGTTTCTCGATACAACCCACGAAATGCCTCAACCACGAAGGACACGAAGGTACACGAAGGAAACCGTTCAGGCCTTCGTGGTATTTGTGTCCTTCGTGGTTAAAGGTTTCGGAAAGTGAACCACTACGGATTCTGTCCGTAGAGAGCCACAGGGCGCACCTTTTCGCTATTATCGTGGATGGAGCCTTGCCCCTTCCCGGCATCTAAAGAAGAGTAGGCAGCAAAGCCCAACCCAAGGAGAAATGTTCGAATGAGTTTCACTCGCTCGAGATTTGCCATCGTCCTCGCGACTACGTTCCTGGGCGCGATTCTGTCACTGTCCACCGTTCTTGCAGCCGATAAACCCCAGGCCTTCACCGGCAGGGTCAGCGACGCCATGTGCGGAGCCAACCACATGATGGCCGGCGATGCCGCCGAATGCACCCGCGCGTGCATACGCAAAGGTTCGAAGTACGCGTTGGTCGTCGGCGACAAGGTGTACACGCTGGACACCAGCGACAAGACCGCCCTGGATCAGCTCGACAAGCTGGCTGACAAGCAGGCCAAAGTCACCGGCGAAGCCAATGGCGATACCCTCGTCGTCCTTTCCGTGGCCGCAGCCAAGTAGGCCTGGCGTCGCCGGAAGTATTCAATTCGACACATAGGGGACGTTTTTTTTCAAATTCCCTGAATTTTCATATGTCGGCGGAACTCCCTATGTTATGTTTTAGCGAATTTACCCAAAGTGCTTCCGGAGGAAACTCGAATTGTCTAAAGACATGGTCCCCAAAAAGATTTTCTTTACCAAGGGGGTCGGGAAACATCGCGAACGTCTAACGTCGTTTGAGCTGGCGTTGCGGGACGCCGGCATCGCCGCCCAGAATCTGGTTCGAGTCTCCTCGATTTTTCCGCCACAATGCAAGCTCGTGCCGCGCTCCCAGGGACTGAAGCACCTGAGCCCGGGTGAAGTTGTTTTTTCAGTGGTGGCCGAGAACTCCACCCACGAACCGCACCGCCTGCTGGCTTCGAGCATCGGCGTCGCCATTCCCGCCGATCGCAATACCTACGGCTACCTCAGCGAGCACCACTCCTTCGGCGAAACCGAAGATGCCGCCGGCGACTACGCCGAAGAACTGGCCGCTGAGATGCTGGCCACGACTCTAAACGTGGAATTCGACCCTGACCGTTCCTGGGATGAAAAGAAAGAGATCTATCGCATCTCCAACAAGATCGTCCGCACCGCCAACGTGACTCAATCCGCGGTGGGTGACAAGCGCGGCTTGTGGACCACGGTCATCGCCTCCGCCGTGCTGATCTTCGACTAAAACCTGATCTTCGACTTAAAAAGAAAGGCCCATCGCCAAAGCGAATGGGCCTATGCCTTCAGTAGCGCCGGCGTCCCGCCCGCGCGCTCGTAACTTCTACTTCCGCGCCAGAACCTTCTCCTTTTTCGTCTTGTGATTCTGTCCATTCTTTCCCAACCTCTCCAGCACCGCAGCGACGATCAAGGGCAGGCCTACGGTTGCATCCAAAAACACTTCGCCAAATTTTCCGCCTTCAGCCGGCGGCACAAATTTTCCCCACGAGATGGCCTCGCTATAGGGACTTCCTGACAACCCGCCCCAAAAGACGGGTTCGGGACATATTCGCAGCCCGTAGTGATAGCGCTTCAGGGGAACGTTTTCCCCCATGCGCCGGTGCCGCAACTCGATAAACGGCCCGAACTGTTGCGACCAGTTACGCGGTACGCCGCCGCCGATGGTAAAAATGCCTAGCCGCTTCTGCCGTAACAAAGTGGAGGCAAAGTGTTCCAGGTCCTCGAAGGGATCGAAGCGCAGTTTGTGCCGACCCGCCGCTTCCCGCATGCGATTGGAAAGGGCGACATCCAATCCCAGTTCCGAGTCCGTGAAGGCGGGCACGAAAACCGGCACGCCCTTTTCGAAGGCCGACTTCAAAATCCCCCGCTGCCCCTTGGCGTTCTCCGCCAGGTATTGTCCAACGGCGTGGTTGAGTTTGTAGGAACAAAGCATCTCGCTCGGGTCCCATTGCTCCAGGACTTCAAACATCACCCTTTCCACGTCGTCCAGGTTCTGTTCGGGCTCCAGCGTGTCGTAAACCCGGTTGTAGCCCTGCTGGTAGAGACTCTCATCGGAGACTTCGGGGTCATAACGGAAGTGGGCACGTCCGGTGGCCTCCACCAGTCCGTGCGCCATCAGGGCTCCGGTCGAGACGATCGCATTCACAATGCCGCGATCGATCAACTCCGTGATCACCAGCCCCTGCTTGGCCACAGTCATCGCCCCCGCCAGGGTCATCACTACAAAACAGTCCTTGTCGCGGGCCATGGCTTCCAGCACGTCGGCGGCTTCACCGAGTTGCCGCCCGGTGAACGCGGTCTTGGACATCGCCCGCACCAGGTCGTCAATCGAGTGCACCTGGCTCAGGTCGAGGGGCTCCAGTGGAATCAGATGGTCTTCAATCGGATCGTGTAAGTGGCGCTCCATTCCGGCGCCGTCATGGTTTCCTGGTTTCACAATTACACCCCCAAGTTGTGCTGCACTACTCTACTAGAAGCGCACAAACTATTGCCACAAAACTGATATCCGGGAACTGCTAACTGGGAACTGATATTCTATTTGTCTTTTCAGGAGGACGCAGCTTTGCCGCCGCAGAAATTCAATGTCGGACTGATACAGATGGCCACCACCTCCGACCCTGACAGAAATTTGCAACACGCCATCGACAAGGTGCACCAGGCCTCGGCGCGCGGCGCGCACATCGTCTGCCTGCCCGAACTTTTTCAGACCCAATATTTCTGCCAGCGTCAGGACGCGAGCCTCTTCGACCTGGCCCAGCCCATTCCCAGTCCGGTCACGAACCGGCTGGCGGCTTTGGCCAAGCAGTTGCGCATCGTCCTCATCGCCTCTTTATTCGAGAAGCGCGCTCCCGGGGTCTATCACAATACGGCCGTCATTTTTGACGCGGACGGCTCCCTGCGCGGTCTCTATCGCAAGATGCACATCCCCGACGACCCGCTGTACTACGAAAAGTATTACTTCACGCCCGGCGACCTGGGCTATCGCGCATTCGACACCACCGTCGGCCGAGTGGGCACGCTGGTGTGCTGGGACCAGTGGTATCCCGAAGGCGCCCGCCTGACCGCACTGCAGGGCGCCCAGATCCTCTTCTATCCCACCGCCATCGGC
This sequence comes from Terriglobia bacterium, assembly GCA_963797385.1. GTDB lineage: Bacteria > Acidobacteriota > Terriglobia > Terriglobales > Acidobacteriaceae > JAIQFF01. The sequence continues at coordinate 7,464 of CAWCPY010000027.1, read as the reverse complement.
TGGCATCCCTCCGAGAAAGCGGAGTTCGGACAGTCTCAGCACGACGCCTGGCGCACCATCCAGCGGGCCCACGCCATCGCCAACGGCGTGTACGTGGCCGTCGTAAATCGGGTGGGACATGAAACCGGAGACATCCGAGGCAACGCGGTCGCCGGAGATGGCCTGGAATTCTGGGGCGCATCGTTTCTCTGCGACCCCTTCGGCCGCGTGATCGCCGAAGCTTCGCATGACAAAGAAGAAGTTCTGATCGGCGAAGTTGACCTGGCGGTCGTGGAAGATGTTCGCCGCAACTGGCCCTTCCTGCGCGACCGCCGGATCGACAGCTACGGCCCAATCACGAACAGGCTAAGCGATTGATATTGATCAGCAAGAGCCGTGTGGGGACGGGTCTCCGACCCGTCCAGGGCGAGCAAGGCTCGCCAAGCCTTTAGCTTTTGTTCAGCTCACGCCATGAATTCAACACCGTCCAGATGAAGCCCTCCCCACCGAGAACCCGCTATCGCATGCCCGCCGAATGGGAACCCCACGCTTCCACGTGGCTGGCTTGGCCGCACTACCGTGGCGACTGGCCCGGTAAATTCGAACCCATTCCCTGGGTGTACGCCGAAATCATCCGCCACCTGGGCCGGCACGAGCGCATCGACCTGATCGTCAACAGCACCTCTTCGGAAAAGCACGCGCGCAAGGTCCTGAGCAAGGCAAACGCCTTCAGCAACAACGTTCGCTTCCACCGCTGGCCAACCAACCGCGTCTGGACCCGCGACTCAGGCTGCACGTTTGTTGTTGCCGATGCGCGCGTGGGGACGGCCGCCCGCGGCCGTCCGGTCGAGCGCAGGTCGACAGTCTCCGCCATCAAATGGCGCTTCAACGCCTGGGCCAAATACCCCAACTATCAGCACGACGAAAAGATCGGCAGCCGCATGGCCGAAGCTGCCCACGCCGGAGAAATCCGCCCGATGCACGGAAGATCGCGCGTCGTGCTCGAAGGCGGCTCCATCGACGTCAACGGCTTCGGCACCCTGCTCACCACCGAAGAGTGCCTGCTCAGCAAGACCCAGCAACGCAATCCGGCAATGTCGCGCGCGGATTACGAAAAGTTGTTTTCAGATTTTCTGGGGATAAGAAACGTGATCTGGCTGAACTCCGGCATAGCCGGCGATGACACTCACGGCCACGTTGACGACATCACCCGCTTCGTCTCTCCGGATACAGTCGTCACCGCTATCGAGTCCGACCCTGACGATTCCAACTACGAGCCGCTGCGGGAAAATATCCGCCGCCTGCGGGCCGCAACCGATCAAGACGGCAAGGCGCTCGCCATCGTTGAGCTGCCCATGCCCGGCCCCGTAGTCTTCGAGAAGCGCCGCCTCCCCGCCAGCTACGTCAATTTTTATGTTGCTAACGGAATCGTGCTGGTCCCGGTCTTCAACGACCCCAACGACCGTGTCGCGCTCGACATCCTCGCCGACCTCTTCCCCGACCGCGAGATCGTGGGCATCTATTCCGGAGATTTAATCTGGGGCTTCGGCGCCATGCACTGCATGACGCAGCAACAGCCAAAAACTTAGTCGTTGGCCCTTGGTCGTTGGTCGTTGGCAAAAGCGACGGATTTCCGCACCGAGTTTGAGGGAGGGTCTCGAAAAGGTTTTGGCCACAGACCAATGGCCAAAGACCAACGACTGACGACTATCTTTTGTACTGCGTCGGCTGCGGGCCCTTCTCCAGCATTTCGCGGTTCCAGATGGCGCCTTCGCGGGTGTAGCTGGCCAGCTCGAAATCCTGGGTCAGTTCCAGTGCGTCGGTAGGACAGGCGTCCTCGCAGAGACCGCAAAACATGCAGCGGCTCAGATCGTAGGTAAAGTTCGTGAGTTCCTTGCGGCGGGTTTTTTCGTTGCGTTCACTCGAGACCACAATCAAATTTTCCGGACAGGCCAGCGCACACAAATCGCAGGCGATGCACATGGTCTCGTCGGTATCCGGATTTACATTCAGCCGCGGCGCCCCGCGGTAGCGCTCCGCCACTTGCGGCCGTTGCAGCGGATACTGCTCGGTATAAATCTCTTTCGGGTCCTGATAAAGGAACGTGACCTTCAGTCCCTTAAGGAGGTCCACCATGAAGATCTTGCGCAGCAGGCTCGGGATGCCCATATCGCAGTAAGCATATCACTAACGATTGTCTTGGCAGAAGGTGGGGTGCTGGGTGGGCGGGACGCCCACCCGACAGCCGGCGAGACGCCGGCGCTACCAAGAGCACCGTAGCGCCGGCGTCTCGCCCGCGACGACCGGTGAAGGCAGAGTTCAGGATGAGAGTATGCTGGCCAGAGTTCTGAAAAAATGGCCGACAACCGCAACTCCGACACCGCCCTGCACTACCACGACACCACCAAGCACTCCTACGCCAGCGTCCGCAACAACCGGCATTCTCTGGATTTCAACAACCAGCCCATTCCTTTCAAGATCTACCCGACCCTTGAGCCCTCGCCGCTGCCTGCCGAGGTGCGCCAAACCGGCGTGGCCGCCCTTTCCGCCATCTCCGAAATCGTTCCTCCGCAAACCATAGCCGCGCCGGATCTAGAAGCCATCGCCCAACTGCTCTATCTCTCTGCCGGCATCACGCGGCACCGAAAATATCCCGGCGGCGAAATCTACTTTCGCGCTGCCGCCTGCACCGGAGCGCTCTACGAAGTCGAACTCTACCTGGTCTGCGGTGAGCTGCCGAACCTCGAAGCCGGCGTCTATCACTTTGCCGCCGCTGAGTTCGGCTTGCGCCGCCTGCGCGCCGGAGACCATCGCAGGGTGCTGATCGAGGCCACCGCCAATGAATCCTCCGTCGCCCACGCCCCGCTGACCATCGTGTGCACCGCTACCTACTGGCGCAATGCCTGGAAGTATCAGGACCGCACCTATCGCCACTTCGGATGGGACAACGGCACCCTGCTCGCCAACCTGCTGGCTGTCGGCACCGCCCTGGGTCTGCCTGCAAAAGTGGTGTGCGGCTTCGTTGACGATACGGTGAACCGCTTGCTCGATGTCGATCCGCAGCGTGAAGTCGCTTTCTCACTGGTGCCACTCGGCTACGCTTCCGCGCTTCCAGAACAGTCCCCGGCAAGCTTTGATCCTCTTGGACTCGAAACTGTTCCTCTCTCCCGCCACGAGATCGACTATCCCCTCATGCGCGAGATGCATGCCGCCTCGTCGCTGGTCTCGTCGGAAGAGGTTGCAAAGTGGCGCGGAGGAACTCCGCTGGCACACTTCCCGCCTCCCACCGGACGCGTCGTCGAGCTCCAGCCCTTATCTGACGCGGCCATGCCTCGCGACCCTATCGAACAGGTCATCCTGCGGCGCGGATCCAGCCGCAAGTTTGCCCGCACGTCGATCACGCTGGCGCAACTCTCCACCATGCTCGACCGCGCCACGCGTGGCGTCCCCGCAGATTTTCTCGATCCCACTGGATCGCAACTGAACCACCTCTATCTGATCGTGAATGCCGTGGAAGGTCTCGCGCCCGGCGCCTACGTCTTCCATCGCGGCCGCGGAGTGCTCGAATGTTTGAAACCAGGAGATTTCCGCGACCAGGCCGGATATCTGGGATTGCAGCAGGCACTGCCCGCCGACGCCGCGGCCGATGTCTTCTTTCTAGCCGACCTGCGCCCCATCCTGCAGCGCTATGGCAATCGCGGATATCGCGCCGTGCAACTTGAAGCCGGCATCATCGGAGGCAAGCTCTATCTCGCCGCCTATGCCCAACATCTGGGTGCCACCGGCCTGACATTCTTCGATGACGACGTGACCGCATTCTTCTCCCCTCACGCTGAAGGCAAGAGCGCTATTTTCCTGGTTGCCCTGGGCCACAGCGCCAAGACCAGGGCCTAGCGCGACCCGATTCGCGTAGGCTGGGTGCGAATTGTCATCAAAAGACACCCACACCGGGTGCCCCGAGCCCCACTCATTCGCGTTGTTTGCGAATGAGTGGGGCTCGTCACAGCTGGAATGCGCGGGATCACGGTGCGGCTCGAACCCTGGTGCGAAGAACAGGTCCGATACAGGATAGGCCCTCAGGAGTGGCCGCTGCAGATCAAAGGCGAACGGTCGAGGTTTGATCTGGGAGTGAGCGCGGTCAACCGCTCATTCGCAAGAAACGGGAATGACTGGGGCAGCCGGCTTACGGGGCGCTTCCATCAACAACCGTTCAGAGCAAGTGCGTAAAATGAATGCGCGCCGGCCGCTGTCGAACGGGAGAGTTCCTATGATCGTGATCATCGCGGGCCTTCCGGGGACCGGCAAGAGCACGCTGGCGCGAGCCCTCGCGGAACGGCTTCCGGGTGCGGTTCTCGACAAGGACTCGATTCGAGCGTCGCTGTTCCCACCCGCGTATGTCGAATATTCGCTATCGCAGGACGACTTCTGCGGGGAGATCATGCTGCAGACCGCGGCGCATCTGCTATCTAAACATCCCAAACTGCACATTCTGCTGGATGGCCGCACTTTCTCACGGCGATACCAGCGCGACCGTGTGATCGAGTTCAGCTCGCAAGTGGGGACCGCCTGGGCCACACTGGAGTGTGTCTGTTCAGAGGCGTCCGCGCTAGGACGCATCGCGGAGGCGGTGGCGGCAAACAGCCACCTCGCCGCCAATCGCACGCCGGAACTCTACCGCGAAATCCGAAAGGCATGGGAGCCGATCGACCCACCCAAACTCGTTATCGACACCGACCAAACCCTGGAATCATGTGTCGATCGAGCGCTGCGCTATCTGACGGCGTGGACCTTCGTCACCTGACCGTTGGCGGTTATGGTCTTTCGGACGGCGGCTACTCAACGATTGCGGGAGTGGTAACGTTGAAAACAAAGGCTTACTCTCCCCGCATCACCAAAGTCACCTCGAACCGGAAGAACCCTTTAGCCTACGTGCTATACTGACGTTGCGTCTAATACCACGGCTGTAGTGCGGTTGCTCTGGTTTGTATCTGAATTCCCGCCTAATTTCCCTCCGTACGTCTTCGGCGTAAATACTGGCAAATGCTAGTTGCTGCCCGCCCCGGAAGCTCGTGTGCGCGCCGCCTTGGTTCCGCCAACAGAAAAAGAGAAAAAACATCAATGCAGAGTTTTTCAGAATTACCAATCTCCCCTTATACCCAGGAGAGGTTGTCGTCCCTTAACTTTTCCATCCCGACCCCGGTGCAGGCCGCGGCCATTCCACAAGCCCTTGCCGGCAAGGACGTGCTCGCCACGGCCCAGACCGGGACCGGCAAAACGCTGGCCTTTCTGATTCCGATCATCGAGCGCCTGCTTCAGCCGGCAAAAGCGGATTCCGGAAAAACCGGCATCGCCGCCCTGGTGCTGGTTCCGACTCGTGAACTGGCCATGCAGGTGGTCGATCAGTACAACGCCTTGCGGGGCTCGAAACTGTCGCCCGCGGCCCTGGTTGTAGGCGGCCTGGCGGAAGGAAGCCAGCTGACTGCCCTGCGCAGGGGAGCGCGTATTGTGGTGGCCACTCCAGGCCGGCTCGAAGACTTTCTGGATCGCCGCCTGATCAGTTTCCAGAGCCTTCAGGTTCTGGTGCTCGATGAAGCCGACCGCATGCTGGACATGGGATTTCTTCCCGCGCTGCGCCGGATCGCGAGAGTTCTGCCCAAAGATCGCCAGACCCTGTGTTTTTCGGCCACGCTGGAAGCGTCGGTGGCCCATCTGGTCAGCGATTACACCCGGAATCCGGTGCGTCTGGCCTTCGGCTCCACTTTGAAGCCGTCGGAGAACGTCCGCGTCCAGGCCTTCGAAGTTGACAGCGACCGCAAACAGGAGATGCTGCACCGCCTGCTTTCAAAAGAGACCGGGCGCTGTCTGATCTTTGCCCGCACCAAGCGCGGCACCGAGCGCCTGGCGCGCAACTTGAACCGCGAAGGCTTTGCTGCCGCCATGATTCACGGCGACCGCTCGCAATCGCAGCGCACCGCCGCCCTGACCGGATTTCAGCAAGGACGCTACCGCATCCTGGTAGCGACCGACCTGGCCTCGCGCGGCATTCACGTGCAGGACATCGCTCACGTCATCAACTACGATCTCCCCGAGGTGGCGGAAAACTTCATCCACCGCGTGGGACGCACCGGACGCGCCGGCGAACAGGGCGTCGCCTCGACTCTCTTTGGCCGGGAACAGCGCTCCGAGCTGCACCAACTGGAACGCGATTAAACTTACAACCAACGGATGACGATCTCCCGTGGCTTCTACCCACCTTTTTCGCTTGTAGTTTAGCTCTACATTTTCAGCGCAACGTTGAAAACAATACCTTACTCTTCCCCGCATCACCAAAGTCACCTCGAAGAGCAAGAAACCTTCACCCCACGTGCTATACTGACGTTGCGTCTAATACCACGGCTGTAGTGCGGTTGCTCTGGTTTGTATCTGAATTCCCGCCTAATTTCCCTCCGTACGTCTTCGGCGTAAATACTGGCAAATGCTAGTTGCTGCCCGCCTCGGAAGCTCGTGTGCGCGCCGCCTTGCTTCCGCCAACAGAAAAAGAGAAAAAACATCAATGCAGAGTTTTTCAGAATTACCAATTCCTCCTTATACCCAGGAGAGGTTGTCGTCCCTTAACTTTTCTATCCCGACCCCGGTGCAAGCCGCGGCCATTCCGCAGGCACTTGCCGGCAAGGACGTGCTCGCCACGGCCCAGACCGGGACCGGCAAAACGCTGGCCTTTCTGATTCCGATCATCGAGCGCCTGCTTCAGCCGGCAAAAGCGGATTCCGGAAAAACCGGCATCGCCGCCCTGGTGCTGGTTCCGACTCGTGAACTGGCCATGCAGGTGGTCGATCAGTACAACGCCTTGCGGGGCTCGAAACTGTCGCCCGCGGCCCTGGTCGTAGGCGGCCTGGCGGAAGGAAGCCAGCTGACTGCCCTGCGCAGGGGAGCGCGTATTGTGGTGGCCACTCCAGGCCGGCTCGAAGACTTTCTGGATCGCCGCCTGATCAGTTTCCAGAGCCTTCAGGTTCTGGTGCTCGATGAAGCCGACCGCATGCTGGACATGGGATTTCTTCCCGCGCTGCGCCGGATCGCGAGAGTTCTGCCCAAAGATCGCCAGACCCTGTGTTTTTCGGCCACGCTGGAAGCGTCGGTGGCCCATCTGGTCAGCGATTACACCCGGAATCCGGTGCGTCTGGCCTTCGGCTCCACTTTGAAGCCGTCGGAGAACGTCCGCGTCCAGGCCTTCGAAGTTGACAGCGACCGCAAGCAGGAGATGCTGCACCGCCTGCTTTCAAAAGAGACCGGGCGCTGCCTGATCTTTGCCCGCACCAAGCGCGGCACCGAGCGCCTGGCCCGCAACCTGAACCGCGAAGGCTTTGCTGCCGCCATGATTCACGGCGACCGCTCGCAATCGCAGCGCACCGCCGCCCTGACCGGATTTCAGCAGGGACGCTACCGCATCCTGGTAGCCACCGACCTGGCCTCGCGCGGCATTCACGT
>CAWCPY010000026.1:0-22320 GCA_963797385.1 Terriglobia bacterium | reverse complement strand
TGGTGATTATCCTGATACGGGAGCCGCATCATTGCGGGTGGAAGAATTTTACGGCAACCGTTCCCTTCTTTCGCCCCTTCAGGGCTCGCTCGCGCTTCGCTATTTACCGACGGCTTGCGCCGTGGGCTTTATTCTGGCGCCGCTGCGCGGCTTTTTGTGGACCCGCTATTCCACTTTTTGCTCGCGTCCCAGGTTGCGATACAGTCTCTTACGCCCCAGGCTGTATTCTGGCGTCGCTGCGCGGCTTCGGGCTGTGGCTCCACAGCAGTAACTTCAGGTCGGCGACTCAGCCCTATCTGCGGCCCTGCCTTCAGACCTACGCCGAGTGGCCGGTCCACTGCGGGTCTTTTTCCGGGGCCACGATCTCGCCGTCGCGCATGTGAATGATGCGGTCGCCGTAGCTGGCGGCTTCCGGGTTGTGAGTGATCATGAGCACGGTCTGGCCCAGTTCCCGGTTGGAGTGCCGCAGCATGGCCAGCACAATCTCGGAGTTTTTCGAGTCCAGATTGCCCGTGGGTTCGTCGGCCAAAACGATGGCCGGTTTGTTGATCAAGGCGCGGGCCAGGGCCACCCGCTGCTGCTCGCCCCCGGAAAGTTCGGAAGGCCGGTGAGGCAGGCGTTTCTCCAGGCCCAGCAGGCCCACGATTTTGTTGAAGTAGGTGGCATCGCGAGTGCTATTGGTGCCGGCAATGTCCACCGCAATATCAATATTCGACTGAGCGTTCAGGGTAGGCAGCAGGTTGAATTTCTGGAAGACGAATCCGATCTTGCGCTTGCGCAGCCGGGTGCGTTCGGCATCGGAGAGTTGCGCGAAGTCGTCTCCGTCGATGACCACGTGCCCGGAATCGGCGCGAGTCAATCCACCCAGCAGGTAGAAAAGCGTGGATTTGCCGCTGCCCGAGGGGCCTACGACGCTGACAAACTCTCCCTTCTGCACATTAAAGGAGATACCTCGGAGCGCGGGAACGTCAATTTTTCCCACGCGGAAAGTCTTGCGAAGTTCGACGGCTTCGATGAAGGCAGGCATCCAACTGATTGATATTACACGAAGGCGGCAGCGCGCGGGACTGTATCAGCGGGTCTTCCGCGAGAGCGAAATGGCGCTCGGTTCCAAACCGCACGCGTCCGCGGACGGGTGTCGCCACAATCGCCTTGACTCGGACCCACGTCGTTAGAGCAGGATGACAGCTCGAAGAGCGGACGCCGCCGTCCGACAAGCTGAACTCTGACGTCCGCGATCTGACGTCTGACGGCCGAGGTCCGAGGGTCCGACGCCCGCTCGCCAACTCCCGCCCAGCCCTGCCTTCCCGTACAATAAAAAGTTCTCTCAGCCCACTTGGAGCCTCGAAGCATGCGCAAGAAGCTGGTGCCGCTGTCCCTGATGTTCTTGATCTGCGGGGTGTTGGCGCAAAATGCATCCCATCCCATGGCGGTTCATCTTGCACCTGCGGCGATCGCCGCATTTCAAAAGATCGACGCCGAACACATCCGGGCCCATGTCCGCTTCCTGTCCCACGACCTGCTGGAGGGACGCGGCACGGGACAGCGCGGGGGCGACATTGCGGCGGAGTACATCGCCACGCAGTTCGCTCTGGACGGCCTGAAGCCAGCGGGCGACAACGGCACTTACATGCAGAAAGTCCCCATGGTCGGCATCACTCTCGCCCCCGGAAGTACATTCTCGCTGGTCCCCGCTAAAGGCCGCGCCCGTGAACTCAAGCTGCTCTCCGAATATGTGGCTCAGGATGAAACTCAACAACCGGATTCAACCGTGAATGCAGAGATCGTCTATGTGGGTTACGGCATTGAAGCCCCGGAATATCAGTGGGACGATTACAAGGGCGTCGATGTGAAAGGTAAAGTCCTGCTGATGCTGGTGAATGAACCACCTTCCGACGATCCCAAGTTCTTCAAGGGCAAGGCGCTCACCTACTATGGCCGCTGGACTTATAAATACGAGGAAGCTGCCCGCAAGGGTGCGGTGGGAGCGATTCTGATTCACCAGACCGAGATGGCCAGTTATCCCTGGGAAGTAGTGCGCAACTCAAATTCGGGTGAGAAGTCCTATCTGAAGCTGGACGGTTCGCCGAAGTTGAAGGTCGCCTCCTGGATTCATCTTGACGCCGCCAAAGAACTGGCCTCCATGGTCGGTCTGGACGTGGAGCAGATGATGGTGCAGGCGCGCTCGCGCGATTTTCGACCAGTAGCGCTGCCGGTTAAGTTGCAGGCCCACATGGTGAGCAAGGTCCGTCCGTTCGAATCCAACAATGTGATCGCCATGCTGCCCGGCTCCGATGCAAAATTGAAGACCGAAGCGGTCATGTACACGGCGCACTACGATCACCTCGGCATTCGCCCCGACATGCCGGGAGACAACATTTACAACGGCGCCGACGACAACGCGACCGGCTGCGGCATCCTGCTGGAAATGGCCCACACCTACTCGATCGCAGCGCAGAGGCCGCGGCGTTCCATCTTGTTTGCCTCCGTAACCGCTGAGGAGCAGGGTCTGCTGGGCTCGGAGTATCTGGGCAAGCATCCTCCCATTCCGGCGGGAAAGATCGCTCTGGATTTGAATTATGACGACGTTCCGCCTCTCGGTGCTCCGGAGGAAGTGGAAGTCTCGGGCAGCGAGCGCACCACTTTTTATCCCACGGTGCAGGCGCTGGCCCAGGAATTCCGTCTGGCGATTCGTCCCGATTCGCATCCGGAGGCGGGACACTATTATCGCTCCGATCATTTCAGCCTGGCTCGGGTGGGTATTCCCGCCTTCTCCATCAATGAAGGCCTAAAGTACAAGGGCCACGACGCGGCCTGGGGAATGCAGCAGGCCAATGAATACACCGAGAAACACTATCACCAGCCCAGTGATGAGTATCATGCCGGCTCGGATTTCACCGGCGATGCGGTCATGACTCGCTTCGGTTTTGCCCTGGGCTGGGCGGCAGCGAGTCTGCCGAGAGTGGTGGGCTGGCAAAAGGGCGATGAGTTCGAGGCGGCCCGATTGAAGAGCGGCGCGAACTGATGGACTTCAGTGCTCGATGTGGTCGCGGGCGACTCGCCCGCGTTTAGGTGGGACGGGCGGGACGCCCGTCCTCCATCCTTTTAACTTTCCATCACTCTAATATTGGGACTGAGAATGAGCGTGGGTTCGGTCAGACGCTGCACATCGTCGGCGGTCAGCCCCGGCGCCAGTTCTTCCAGCACCAATCCAGTCGGCGTCACCTGCAGCAACGCCATTTCGGTGACGATTGTGTGCACGACTTTTACGCCAGTCAGAGGCAGGGTGCACTTTTTCAGGATCTTGGGCTGAGAGTCTCTGGTGGTGTGCTCCATGGCCACGATCACGCGGCGCGCGCCCGCCACCAGGTCCATGGCCCCGCCCATGCCCTTGACCATCTTGCCGGGAATCATCCAGTTGGCCAGGTCGCCGTTCTCATCGACTTCCATTGCCCCCAGCACGCTCAGATCAATGTGGCCGCCGCGAATCATGGCAAATGAGTCGGCGCTGGAAAAATACGCCGTACCTTTCATTTCGCTGACGGTTTCCTTGCCGGCATTGATCAGATCGCAATCCTCCTCGCCCTCGATGGGATAGGGGCCAATGCCGAGCATGCCATTCTCGGACTGGAGAATCACATCCATGCCCGGCGGCACATGGTTGGCCACCAGGGTGGGCATGCCGATGCCGAGGTTGACGTAAAAACCGTCGCGCAACTCGCGGGCAATCCGCTTTACGATGCGCTCGCGTTTGTCGGTATCCTTCATGGAGTCCGTCGTTGGCCGTTGGTCGTTGGCCGTTGGCAAAACCGAAGCCCTAAGGGCCTTGGCCAACCACCAACGACCAGCGACCAACGGCTATCCTGCCTTTCTTACTGTTCTGCGCTCGATCTTTCTCTCGAAGAGTTCTCCTTGAAAAATTCGCTGCACGTAAACGCTGGGGGTGTGAATCTGGTCGGGTTCGAGTTCGCCCACCTCGACCAGGTGCTCAACCTCCGCAATCGTCACCTTGGCGGCAGTGGCCATCATGGGATTAAAATTGCGCGCCGTCTTGCGATACACCAGGTTGCCCCACTTGTCGCCCTTCCATGCTTTTACGAAGGCAAAATCGGCCTTGAGAGCGCGCTCCATCAAGTATTGACGACCATCGAACTCGCGGGTTTCCTTGTTCTCGCCGATGATCGTGCCCACTCCTGTCGGCGTAAAAAATGCGGCAATGCCGGCGCCACCGGCGCGAATCCGCTCGGAAAAAGTTCCCTGCGGCACCAAATCCAGCTCCAGTTTGTTTTGCAGGACCAGTTGCTCGAGCAGTTTGTTTTCGCCCACGTAGGTCCCGATGTGTTTGATAATCTGTCCGGCCGCGAGCAGGAGGCCATTGCCCAATCCATCGACGCCGACGTTATTGCTGATGGTAGTGAGATTCTTCACGCCCTTGCGAACCAGGGCCCGGACCAGGTTTTCCGGAATGCCACACAGTCCGAATCCGCCAATCATGATGGTGGCGCCATCGGGGATGTCCCTGATGGCTTCGTCGGCGCTGGCTACGACTTTATTCATCGGACGTTTATTCGTGCCATGAGAATTCTAACTGACAATCTACAAGGACGACCACGGAGACACCGAGACACGGAGAAAAATTCATTTGTTGATCTTCTCCGTGACTCTGTGCCTCTGTGGTGAGATCTTTCTCAAATGATGGGCCCGCTCGAATTCCAGCGCCAGTTCCCGCGTATCCAGGTTTTCCCGGATGTGCGCCAGGCGCTGTTCCACCTTCAGCAGAGCTTGTCGGATATTTTTCTTATTGGTAAGGGCGACATCGCGCCACATCGAGTAAGGGCTGGCCGAAATGCGCGTCATCTCGCGCAGGGCGCGCCCGCCGGTTTCGAGCAGGGGAGCGTTCTCGCCATACTCATCCACCAGGGTCGCGGCGAGGGCGGTCGAGATCAGCTGCGGCAGGTGGCTGATCCAGGCACAGAGCTGGTCATGGGCGTCGGCATCCATGCTGGCCACCCCCGCGCCGATTTTTTCCACCCACTCCAGAAAGTCCCCACTCAGGCCCTCGAATATTTCCTGCCCCGGAGCCGGCGTAACGAACCACACCGCGCCCTGAAACAAATCAGGGTCGGCGGCTTCCATTCCCGACTGTTCCTTACCGGCCATGGGATGTCCGGCGAGATAGCGGCGGCCAACGTTTCTGCCGAAGATGGCCGTCGCGCGGGCGAGGACCTCGCCTTTGGTGCTTCCCACGTCAGTCAGCAGGGTCTTCGGCGCGAGAGCAGGTCCAAGGAGCCCGATCAGTTCGAGGATGCCGCCGACCGGCGCCGCCAGCAGGACTACCTGGCTGCCTCGCACCGCGTCGGCAGGGTTGGTGTGCCCCGCATCAATTGCGCCTTTGTCCCGCGCCTGCTCCAGCACAGGGGCGCGATCACAGCCCACGATCCGGCCGGCGAAGTGGTGCTTTTTCAAGGCCAGCCCAAAGGAGCCGCCGATGAGGCCTGTGCCGATGATGGTGATTTGGCGAATTGCCATTGGGCTAACCACGGAGACACGGAGCCACTGAAAAAGAACAGAACGGTGGACCCTTCATACTGCTCCCGGGAGACACGAAACCATCATCAGGATTTCTCGTGTCCCTGTGCCGCTGTGGTGAAAACGGCTATGCCACCCTGCGCCCTACGGCCGGAGCGATCATGCGCAACTCGTCCATGAGTTTGGCGAACTGCTCGGGAAAGAGCGACTGGGCGCCGTCGGACAACGCTTTGTCCGGATCATGGTGCACTTCGATCAGCAGCGCGTCCGCGCCCGCGGCCAGCGAGGCCCGCGCCATGGGCGGCACCTTGTCGCGCAGCCCCGTGCCATGCGACGGATCGGAGGTCATGGGCAGGTGCGACAGTTTCTTGATGATCGGAATCGCCGATACATCCAGCGTGTTGCGAGTGTAGGTTTCGAAGGTGCGGATGCCGCGCTCGCACAGGATCACATCGTAGTTCCCGCCCGCCATGATGTATTCAGCGGAGAGCAGCAACTCTTCGAGCGTGGCCGCGATGCCGCGCTTGAGCAGAACAGGTTTTTTCACTTTGCCCAGCTCGCGCAGCAGATTGAAATTCTGCATATTGCGCGCGCCCACCTGAAAAATATCGATGTAGGGCAACATGAGCCCGATCTGCGAGATTTCCATGACCTCGCTGATCACCAGCATGTTGAAATGATCGCCGGCCTGGCGTAGCAGCTTGAGCCCTGCCTCGCCCATGCCCTGAAACGAATAAGGAGAGGAGCGCGGCTTGAAGGCGCCGCCGCGCAGCACCCGCGCGCCCGCCTTCGCCACCTGTTCCGCCACGTTGAATAGCTGTTCCTTCGATTCCACCGAGCAGGGCCCGGCCATCACCACCACCTGGTCGCCGCCGATCTGCACCCCGCGAGCAAGCTCGACGATGGTCCCTTGGGGACGAAAACTGCGCCCCGCCAGTTTGTAAGGCGCGCTGATGCGGTGAACGTGTTCTACCCCAGAGAGCACTTCAAGATTGCGCGTGTCAAAATCCACACGCGCACCCACCGCAGCCAGCACGGTCTGGCGCTCTCCCGTTGTACGGTGCACGGAGAAGCCCATCCGGACCAGGTGTTCTACCACCTGCTGGATCTGCTCATCGGTTGCTGATTCCTGCATGGCAACAATCATAAGAAAGCCGTCAGCCCTCAGCTGTCAGCTATCAGCAAAACCGTTGTGACTGACGGCTGATAGCTGATGGCTGAAAGCTGTTTTCAGTCATTCACATCATTATCCAACTCGGTGTCGCCTCCACCATCTGCGGCGGACTGGGGCGCGATTTCCTGCTGCTGAATCCCGCGCATGATATCCATGATGCGCTCAAAAATGCGCAGCATATCGCGGTCCGGCAGCGGACCAGGATTCACGCTCCGTACGTTATCGAATACCTTGCGTTCCCGGTCGGGCTCGTAAATCGGCATGCCGGCAGTAAGCTTCAGCTTGCCGATCTGGTGAGCGGCCTGCGCCCGCTGGCTCAACAGTTCCACCAGTTTACGGTCCAGTTCGTCGATTTTCTTGCGCCAGTCGGAAATGTCCATAGCCGTCAGTCGTCAGCTTTCAGCCCTCAGCTAGATCGCCGTGCCGTGATTCCAGCGGACGGCAATGGAAGACCAGTCCCTGCCAAACCCGCAACTGCTATCTTGTGACTGAAGGCTGGCGGCTGACGGCTGAGAGCTGCCTTACAAATTGTGCCACACTCTCCGCCTCTTTGCCCGGATTGCGTTCAATGATCTGGACGATCGCGCTGCCCACCACCGCCGCATCGGCAAACTTCCCGACCGCTTTGAATTGCTCCGAAGTGGATATGCCAAAGCCGACCGCGACCGGCAGGTCAGTATACCTGCGCAGGCGGCTTACCAGTTTTGGCGCGTCTTCCGGCATCTGTTGCCGGGCCCCGGTCACTCCGGTCCGCGAAACCGCGTACACAAACCCGCTTGAGGCCCCGGCAATCTGCTTCAGTCGTGCGTCCGTACTGGTGGGCGCAGCCAGAAACACGGTTGCCAGATTCCTCCTTTGCATCTCGGTCAGGTAGTCGCGTGATTCCTCCACCGGCAAGTCGGTGACCAGCGCACCATCCACACAGGCGTCCTGAGCGGCGGCGGCGAAATTGTTTATTCCCATGCGCAGAACCGGGTTCAGATAAGTAAAAATAATCAGCCCCGCCTGCGATTTCTTTCGGATCTGTCTGGCCAGAGCCAGCACTTGCGTCAGGGAAGTTCCGTGACGCAGCGCTCTCTCGCTGGCACGCTGAATGACCGGTCCATCGGCCACCGGATCGCTGAACGGGACGCCCAATTCAATGACCTCCGCGCCGGCGTCAATGGCTGCCAGGGCGATGTCCAGCGTGGTCGCAAGATCAGGGTCGCCGCAAGTGAGATAGGCGACGAGAGCAGGACGATTTTGGAATTGCAGCGGCATCGATAACAGGAGAGCAGAAAAACACTTCTCAAAATCCCCAATGACTCAAATTCCAGACTACTCAATCAAGCTCACTCCAGCTTCAGGTTCTCGCGCAGGATCCCAATGTCCTTGTCGCCTCGTCCCGAAACGTTCACCATCACGAGATCGGACTTCTTCATCCTGGGGGCGCGCTTGATTACTTCCGCTACGGCGTGGGCGGATTCAAGCGCGGGGATAATTCCCTCGGTCCGCGCCAGCACGGTGCAGGCCTCGAGCGCTTCCTTATCCGAGGCCGAAACGTATTCCGCACGGCCCGTGTCCTTCAGCCAGGCGTGTTCCGGGCCAATCGAAGGATAGTCAAGACCGGCCGAGATGGAGTGGGTCGCGGAAATCTGCCCGGCCTCGTCCTGCAGCACGTACGAAAACGTGCCCTGCAACACGCCCGGTGAGCCCCCGTGGAAGCGAGCCGCATGATCGCCCAGGCGTGGACCTCTGCCCCCGGCTTCCACGCCGATGAGTTGGACTTTCTTGTCCTTGATGAACTCGTGGAAGATGCCGATGGAATTCGATCCGCCACCTACGCAGGCGATGATCGCTTTAGGGAGCTTGCCTTCCGCCTTAAGAATCTGCCTGCGAGCTTCGCGCCCGGTCACCTTGTGAAAGTCGCGCACCATGGTCGGATAAGGATGCGCTCCCAGCACGCTGCCCAGCAGGTAGTGCGTGGTGCGAACGTTGGTCACCCAGTCGCGCATGGCTTCGTTGATCGCGTCCTTCAAGGTTCGGGAACCCGAATCCACTCCGCGTACCTCCGCGCCCAGCAACCGCATGCGGAAGACATTGAGCTCTTGCCGCCGCATGTCTTCCGTCCCCATGTACACGACGCATTCAAAGCCCAGCAGGGCGCAAACGGTGGCGGTGGCCACGCCATGCTGCCCGGCGCCGGTCTCGGCGATGACGCGATGCTTGCCCATGCGCTCAACCAGCAGCGCCTGTCCCAGACAGTTGTTGATCTTGTGCGCGCCGGTGTGAAGCAGATCTTCGCGTTTGAGATAAATCTTTGCCCCGCCCAGGTTTTTGGTGAGGCGCTGGGCGAAGAACAGAGGCGTGGGACGGCCGGCATAGGTGTGCAGCAGTTCGTCCAGTCGTTTTTGAAACGCGCGGTCCCGTTTGGCTTTCTCGTAGTGCCGATCCAGTTCGTCCAGCGCCGCCATCAGGGTCTCGGGAACATAGCGTCCGCCATACACGCCGAAGCGCCCGGCTGAAATAGCTGCGGGTCGGGATTGGACTCTTGCTGTTGCCATTCTCAGTTCTTCTTTTCTGCTTTTCGGACTGCCTCTATAAAGGCACGGACTTTTTCCGGGTCTTTTTTCCCTGGCCTGGCCTCGACACCAGAAGCAACGTCCACTCCCCAGGGCTTCAGGATACCGATTGCCTCAGCGACGTTCGCCGAGTTCAGGCCTCCGGCGACGACCACGTTAACATCCTTGCCGATGGCTTCCACCGTCGGTGTGGCGGCCTTCCAATCAAATACTTTTCCCGTGCCGCCTGGCAGTTGAGGCGTTCCTGAGTCAAAGAAAACCGCGCTAACGCCGAGGCTTCTACTCTTGTGCCAATCGGGGCTACTGATCTTATCGGCCGGCACAACCAGAAAGACCTTCAAATTCCGAGCGCTCTTCAAGTGCTGAATGAACTCCGGTTCGCGATATCGGTCACCGTGCAATTGCGCCGCGGTCAGACCTGCCTGGGCAATCGTGAGAAGAATCCGCTCAACCGGTTCCTCTACGAAGACGCCGACTCTCTCGATGCTTGCCGGCAACTTTGTTGTAATCCTGCCTGCAGCTTCCGGATCGATCTTCCGCGGACTCTTCTCGTAAAAGACAAATCCCAACGCGTCAGCACCTGCTTCGACCGCGACTCTTGCGTCTTCGAGATTTGTGGTGCCGCAAATCTTGATCCACGTCATGAAGCCCCAGTCATGAACTCCAGTTCTCGGTTGCCGGTTGGGAGTTCTCAGAAAGACGAGCTTTAGTCTTTCGTACTGAGGGCCGAACCCTCGCGTTCCGCTTCTGCCAATAAAGTCTTCAACGCTTCTCTGGGCGATTCCGCTTTCATCAGGGACTCGCCGATCAGGAAGGCCTGGTATCCCACCGCGCGCAGACGGGAAATATCCGCGCCGCTGTCGATTCCACTTTCCGCAACGGAGACTACATTCTTCGGAATCATTTCCGCCAGCCGGAGGGCGGTGTTCACATCCACCTTGAAGGTCCGCAGATCGCGATTATTGACTCCAACCAGATCGCAGCCGGTCTCAATCGCGCGGCGCAACTCCTCTTCACTGTGAGCTTCGCAGAGTACATCCAGGCCCAGGTCGCGGCCCTTCTTGCTCAGGGCAACCAACTCCGATGGTGACAGCACGGCCACGATGAGCAGCACCGCGTCGGCGCCGTAGGCCCGCGCTTGCAGGAGTTGGAACTCGTCCGCGACGAAATCCTTTTGTAGACAAGGGAGCCTGGTGCGGGCGGAGGCGCGCTGCAGATTTGCAAGCGAACCCTGGAAAAACTCTTCATCTGTCAGCACGGACAGTGCCGCCGCCCCCGCGGTTTCCAATTCTCCAGCCAGGTGCCATGGGTCAAAATCAGCGCGAATCAGTCCGCGGGAAGGCGAAGCCTTCTTCAGTTCGGCAATGATGGCTGGGCCAGTCTGGGCCGCCAGGGCCCGCCGAAAGCCTCGCGGGACATGCTGCTCGGCCTCTCGCTCCAACTGGCGCAAGTCGGTCGAGCGTTTGGCGTCAGCGACTCGGCGGCGCGTGGCAGCGACGATCTGGTCAAGGCTGGCAGCCATAGCGAATCTGAAGATTATACGGGAAGATGCGCGGAAGACGCAGGCAGCGGGCACGCCAAGTGCTTCGTGTACCTTTGTGTCCTTAGTGGTTTAAGGGTCAAATGCCCAAACCACGAAGGACACAAAGGTACACGAAGGAAATGCTTACGCTACCTCATTCAGTCGAGAACTTGAACACGGTCTGCGACTGAAATTTCTTTCCTGGTTTCAGGATGGTTGAGGGAAAGTCCGGATGGTTGGGCGAGTCCGGAAAATGCTGCGTCTCCAGGCAAAAGCCGTAGCGCTGTTTGTAGACGTGCCCGTTCTTCCCGGTAATCGTTCCATCCAGAAAATTGCCCGAGTAAAACTGCACTCCAGGCTGGGTGGTCAGGACCTCCAGCACCCGCCCGGTGGTCGGCTCGTGCACCAGGGCGGCACGGGTCAGGCTGTTGTCGTCCTTGCGGTTGATTACCCAGTTGTGATCGTAGCCGCGTCCCAGCACCAGCTGCTCGTAATCCTGGTTGATCCGTTCGCCGATCGTAGTGGGCTTGGTGAAGTCCATAGGCGTGCCCTGAACAGGGCGCAGTTCGCCGGTTGGGATGAGGGTCTTGTCCACCGGCGTAAACCGGTCGGCATTGAGCTCGAGATGGTGTCCCAGAATGTCGCCGTTACCTTCCCCGGCCAGATTGAAATAGGTGTGCTGGGAAAGATTCAGGGGCGTGGCCTTATCCGTGGTGGCCTCGTAGTTCACGATCAACTGGTTGTCGTCGGTCAAGGTGTAGGTGACTTTGACTTTGAGGTTGCCCGGATACCCCTCCTCGCCATCTTTGCTCAGATAGCTGTACGCAACACCGACGCCTTTTCCATTCTTGAACTCCTTGGCCTCCCAGAGCTGTTTGTTGAAGCCGTTGACGCCGCCATGCAGGGAGTTCGGACCGTCATTCTTGGCCAGGGTATATTTCACGCCGTCGAGAGTGAAGGTGGCGTTGGCAATCCGGTTGGCATAACGTCCAACGATGGCGCCGAAATAGGTGGGATTCTGCAGATATCCGTCAACTTTGTCGTAGCCGAGGACAATGTCGCCCAGGTTGCCGTTCTTGTCCGGCACTCGTATCGACACAATAATGCCGCCGTAATTGATGGTGCGTACTTCGAGGCCCTTTGAGTTGGTTAATGTAAACAGATCGACCGGCCTCCCGTCCCCGGTTTTTCCAAATGATTCCTTGCGAACCTGGTGTTTACCTTTTGCCGGCGCAGCCTCTCGTCCCATCGCGGCGGAGACGAAGAGTGTGAGTAGCAGAGCGGGAAAAATTGTCGCTTTATGGTTCATCATTGGTTGCGAAGCCATCACGGGCGTTCGCGCCGTTAAGGTTAGCACGCTCCGCGCCCTCGTACATAATTTCTCGCCGGTTGGACGTGCCTCCGAAATCGCCTTCGGCGATGCTTACTTTAGTGTCGCTTCGAATTCATTTTATGCCCTTCCGGCGGTCCATCATTCCCTCAGAACCTCTTACAATAAAGATATGTTTCGTCGAGTCCATTTCTTGCAGGTGGCATTCGTGTTTCTGTCCGCGAGTTTGCTCTGGGCGGACGGGGCGGCCTTTGATCTGGCCGGGCCAAAAATAGAAGTGCGAGTGACCCGGGCGGGAAAAACGCTGCCCATTTCTCAGGTGCCCAACCTGCAAGCGGGCGATCGCCTCTGGATCCATCCCGACATGCCGGACGGGGAATCGGTGCGTTTCCTCATGATTCCAGCATTCCTTCGCGGTTCAACCAATCCGCCGCCCGAGAACTGGTTTACGAAGGTGGAAACCTGGAACAAACGCGTGCGGGAGGAGGGAATTGTGTTCGCGGTACCGCCGGGGGCGCAACAGGCGCTGATCTTCCTCGCTCCCCAAACCGGCGGCGATTTCGGAACCCTGCGGGCCGCGGTGCGGGGCAAGCCCGGGGCATTTGTGCGCGCGTCGCAGGACTTGAACCAGGCCAGTCTGGACCGCTCGCGCCTGGACAAATATCTGAACGCAGTCAAGGGAATGTCGGGCGGCGAGGCGAGCGCCCTGCATGACCGGTCCGTGCTTCTGGGCCGCAGTCTCAACATCAAGGTAGACAACGAATGCTTCCAGAAGCCCAGGCAGCAGCAGGAATTCTGTCTTACCCAGAATCCCGATCAACTGGTGCTCGATGATGGCCACAGTCAATCCATGGTGGCGGCGCTTACCTCCGGAAGCGGGCCTGATCTCATCGGGCAACTTAGCACCACACGATTGGCGGGCGGCGGCGTCTATAGCGCCTACGTGGGCGCGGTGGTGGATCTGGCGAAAATGATGGAAAGTTTTCACACCCCGCAGTATCGCTACATTCCGGCTCTGGCGCTGCCTCACCAGGGTGAGCTGAATCTGAAGCTCAACAATCCGCCGTCGTTTCGCAAACCCATGTCGGTGATGGTCGTGAGTCTGCCGGCGGTGGAGGCGGCGCAACTGCCTCCGCTCCGGTCCGTGGATGCCAACCAGGTGCTTTGCCTGGAAAAGCCTGAACTCCTGCTGGCGGCGGAAGGCGCTCCCGTAGTCTTCTCCACTGACTACGCCCACAGCATGGTTTTGCACTTCACCGACAAGGCCGGGCGTGCGATTGATCTGCCCGCCACGGCGGACGCGGCGCGCGGTGGTTTTCTGATCGCCAACCGTACTGTCGTGGCGGACAAACTGGAGAACGAAGTGAAGGGGACGCTTCGCGGCAACTGGGGCTTCGACGCCTTCGAGGGACCAGCCTTTCGCCTGCAAAATTCCCATCCGGCAAAGTGGATGCTCGCCTCGGCCGACGAAAGCGCGCTGGTCGTGGGTCGCGAGGACACGCTGCATTTCAAATCGGACGCCGCCGCTTGTGTCGAGAGCGTGACCTTGAAGAATGAAAAGGGAAAATTGCTGAAACCAACCTGGGCATCGCCGAAGGCCGATGAACTGGAAGTGAAAGTTCCGCTCAAAGAGGAGGCCCCGGGAAAGATCACCATGCTGGTAAGGCAGTACGGTGCCGGCAAGACCGACGAAGTTGCGCTGCGCAGCTATTCCGAAGCCGCGAGCCTCAATACATTCTCGCTCAATGCCGGCGATACTCAGGCAACACTGACCGGGGCCCGCCTGGACGAGGTGGCTGGGGCAGAGGTGAACGGCATCCGCTTCGTTGCCGCGGGACTCTCGCGCGCGGACCATAGGGATGAACTACGCTTGGCCACCGACGCCAAAGATGTTTCCACCCTGCATGCCGGAGACAAAATTACCGTCCACATAGCTCTCAACGATGGCCGGGTGTTAAATGTTGACGCCGTCGTCGGTCCGCTGCGCCCCAGAGTCACACTTCTCAACAAGACCATCCAGTTGGGGCCGACGCCCTCAGCCATTCGGCTGGGCTCTCAGGACGAATTGCCTCAGGACGGGAAGCTTTCCTTCTTCCTGCACACGGAGATCCCCGAAACATTTCCACGCTCGGAAAAAATTGAGGTGGCTACCGCGGACGCGTCCTACAGCGCATCCTTGAGCCTGGACGATGGCACCCTCGTGCCGCAGGATGCTCAAACCGTCATGGCGGTCGTCGACCCGCTGAAGAGTCTGGGAGCCTCTGCTTTTGGCCCGCTGCGCTTCCGCGCCGTGAGCGGCAATGTCACGGGCGACTGGCAGCCTCTGGCGACTCTGGTCCGGTTGCCCATCCTGAAGGAAGTGCGTTGCCCGGAGAGTCCAGACCAGCAATGCACCCTGTTCGGAACCAACCTCTTTCTGATCGGTTCGGTGGCCTCGGATTCCGAGTTCAAACGCTCGGTCCCGGTCCCGGTAGGGTTTGCGCAGTCCACCCTGAGCGTGCCGCGTCCGGACGGCACCCTGCTCTACATCAAGCTGCGGGACGATCCCTCGGCGGTCAATCCGGCGTCTTTGCCGGTTTTGCCGGTCCAGCCATAGTCGCTCGGGACCGCGGAGA
The DNA here is from genome assembly GCA_963797385.1 of Terriglobia bacterium. Taxonomy (GTDB): domain Bacteria; phylum Acidobacteriota; class Terriglobia; order Terriglobales; family Acidobacteriaceae; genus JAIQFF01. The sequence goes on along the minus strand of CAWCPY010000026.1, from coordinate 7,589 downwards.
AACCGGTGCTCCTGAAGCGGCCAATGGCCCGCACCTCGGCCACGGGTAGCGGACTTCCGCGGGAAGAAAATAAGGGACGGTCTTCAACCGCTGATGATGATAATGAGGTAGACTTAGGTGTTCGATTTCCTCTGATCATGAAAAGAAAGCTTCTACGAACGCTGGTCGTGGTTCTCGCGGCGTGTGCCGCGATGTTCCTGGCATTCAACCACGACGATCTCAGGGAATCCGATACTGCGTACATACAAAGGGAAGTGTTGAAAGAGTCCGAGGAAAGCCTTCTGGCTCGATCAGACGGGCAAGCGGTTTATTTCCCGCGGTTTGCTGCCACAGGCAAGAGCAGATCCATGGCGAGGTCTGCGCCCATCACACCCTCTCCAACCCTGTCCGCTTTCTCCACCTGCGTTCTTCTTTGCTGAGACTTACCCTGCCTTAGTGTGAGCCCCGGAATCCTGCACCGCCTGGCTGTGCGCGATTCTCCCACCACATGCTCGCCAGCCGAACCTCGATTTACGGAGAAACTTTCTTATGCAAATAGTTTCCAACACCAATACTCAACTCAAGTGGAAGCAGGCTTTTCAGGACGCCGTCTTTGAATTGGACCCGACGCGTCTTCTACCGAAACTGGAGAAAGCGCAGAAGGCCATCGAAGATCGGCTCTCTGAAGTACATTCGGGCGATAGTAAGGTTCCACGGGAGTTGATGGAACTCGAAGACGCCCAACGTACTATTCGATACCTGGCAAAGCACGAACTGCAGGTCTGAAACCAGCATGCGTTGGCTGGAACGGAAGAGGACCAGTCTGCTTCCAGCCAGCGCTTTTTCAACCGGCTACAGCCGGGAGGCAAACATTTCTGATCCGGAAGGATTCCATGACTGATTTCAGCTTAAGACTCTGGAGCGATGACGAGGGCCAGGACATTGCCGAATACGCCGTGATGCTGGCGGTGATCCTCGTATTGGTGGTGGGCACGATCCGCCTGGTGGGCTCGAACGCGAACAACGTCTTCTCCTCGGCCGCCAGTTCGATCCAGTAATCCGCGGGGCGGAAGGCAAGGTCGTAGTGCTGCACTCCCACGAACTGCCAGCTCTCGACCGTAAAACTGGTTCAAGGGCAGGGAGGGGAACTTAAGGCGCGGCAGGATGGGGCGGGAACGGCCGCATTCGAGAGTCGTTAAGTTAAACCAGAACCGTGGTGCCATCGAAGGGACTCGAACCCCCACACCCTTGCGAGTACATGGACCTGAACCATGCGCGTCTGCCAATTCCGCCACGATGGCACAAAAAAACTGGGATGCGGCATTTTTTCTCGAGGCCGCCTTCCAGGAAGGACTACGAGTAATATTCTACAGGGGGAGCCCGGACTCTTCAAACTCCACACTGCCATGGAAAATTCCGCCAAGCCGGCCGATGTTGCCGCCAACCTGCGTGCATTGGCCCACGATCTCAGCAATTCGCTGGAGACCGTCCTGCAGGCCGCCTATCTTTTGCAAGAGGCAAAGCTCGACGACCGGAACAAGAAGTGGGCGAAGATGATTGACGCTGCCGCCCGGGACGCCGCCCGTATCAATCGTGAGATCAGGAAGATCCTGAACACGGAGAGCTAGGTCGAGATGTCATCCTGAGCGCAACCGGCCCATTCGCTTGCGAATGGGTCGGTGAAGTCGAAGGACCCCTATCATCGCGACGACCGTGGCTGGGCTCGGGAACGAATAGACCCGAAAGGAAGCACAATGCATGAAGCAGGTAGGGGTCCTTCGACTGCGTGGCTGCTTCGCGTTGCGAAGCAGTCCCTCCGCTCAGGATGACAACCAACGACCAACGACGCTCTTATCCTTCCAGCTTTGCCGTCATCGTGATGTTTGCCTTCAGCAGCTTGGACACCGGGCATCCGCTCTTGGCATTTTCCGCCGCTTTTTGAAACGCCGCGTTGTCGGCCCCAGGCACGCGCCCCACCACGTCCAGATGCACGGTGGTGATGGTCCAGCCGGAATCAAGCTTTTCCATGGTCAGCGTAGCCGTGGTTTCGATGCTTGAGGCGGTGAGATTGGCGGCGCCCAGTTGCCCGGAAAGGGCCATGGAAAAGCATCCCGCGTGCGCCGCCGCGATTAACTCTTCGGGGTTGGTTCCGGGAGTGTTTTCAAAACGGGTGGCAAACGAATACGGAGTATTGGACAACACGCCGCTGCTGGACGAGACCACTCCTTTGCCGTCTTTAAGACCGCCCTTCCATATTGCGCTTGCCTTGCGTTGCATGCGAATTCTCCTGGTCTATTTTGAAATGTATTGCGGGTATTCATTGTAGCCGCAGGTAAGGCTGCATGTCAGGCGGGGTCAATCCTGTGTGGCGCGGGCGCCCCCGCCCGCGGCTTTTGACTTTTTGAACATCACTCTGGGGGAACAGCACCCAAGGCTTTCGAGATTAAGCTCGCCTTTCGCGGGCGAGGTCGCCCGCGGCCACACGAGCAGTGTCATTTCACCGCGGGCAGGTCGCTGTTCCAGCAGTTCGATGTCATCCGCCAGGTTCCCAGGCGGCGCCATACCTGCACAAACTTGCCCCGATCCGCGACCGTCGTACCATTGGCCTGTTGTACCGCAGCCGTGTAGCGGCCTATTTCCACCGCCATGTCGCCCGACTCCTCCACCCGAATCGTTTCCAGGCGAAGGTTCTGGTATCCAGATTCGCCGAGTTTACCAAGCATCAACTCGATCGGCTTCTGCCCCTGCACCAAATCGTGTTGCGGCGGCATCAGAAAGCCGTCCGATGTAAACAGGGCTGCCGCCTGATCATAGTTCCCCGTATTGAAGGCAGTGGCGAAGTCCTGCGTGAGTCCCCTGACCGCAGACTGGACATCCAGCCATGGATTGGCGCTTGCGGCACTACCAGACGAAGACCGGTACATCAGCTACCTCCGCGAGGGACGGCGCACTGCTTTCCAGGTTGCGACGTCGGTTGCCCGCGATTCTAACGCAAAGCCGTGTGGAAAAGTTTCCGCGTTCACGTAGGGGCAGATGCCCCGCCTCGTGGAGCGAGGCTCCGCAAAGAGCCTGGCGAGCTCCGCTCGCCCGCCCGGACGGGGCGTCCGGGCCTACGCATGCACGGGTACAACCTCCGGCCGATTCGGAGGTATCATGAACGTATGTATTTCGAACAGTTTTATCTCGGTTGCCTGGCTCACGCCTCTTACATGCTCGGGTCAGAGGGCGAAGCGGTGGTGGTCGATCCTCAGCGCGACGTGGACCTTTATCTAAAGGCCGCACAGGAAAACGGCCTTACCATCCGTCACATTGTCGAGACCCACCTGCACGCCGATTTTGTCTCTGGCCACAAGGAACTCGCCGCCCGTACCGGGGCCCAGATTTATTTCGGCGCCCAGGCCGGCGCCACATTTCCGCACGTCGCCGTTCAGGATGGCTTCGAGTTGGCCTTCGGCAAGGCCCGCATCAAGTTTCTCGAAACCCCAGGGCACACAATGGAGAGCATTTGCCTGGTGGTCACCAGTGATGATGAGAAGGAGGCAAAGCCGTGGGCCGTATTGACCGGGGACACGCTCTTTATCGGCGACGTGGGCCGTCCCGATCTTTCCCGGACCCTCACGCCCCAGCAATTGGCGGGCATGCTCTACGACAGCCTGCATGACAAACTGATGAAGCTGCCGGATGAGGTCCTGGTGTATCCCGCTCATGGCGCTGGTTCGCTCTGCGGCCGCAATATGCGCGCCGAGCGTTCGTCTACGATTGGTACGGAACGCCTCACCAACTACGCTCTGCAAATCCCGACCCGCGAAGACTTCATCCAACAGTTGACCAGCAATCTGCCGGCACGTCCCGAATATTTCCTGCAGGATGCGGAGATCAATCGCGGAGGTGCGCCTGCGCTCTCCGACTTGCCCGTGCTGAAAGCAGTCGCGCCCGCCGAACTGAAATCCATGCTGGACGAGGGCGTGATCGCGCTGGATATACGCCCCGGAGAGCAGTTTGCCGCCAGCCATGTGCCCGGGTCTATCAACATCCCATTGTCGGGCCAATTCGCTTCCTGGGCGGGAACGATTCTGGGATTGTCTTCACGTCCCGTGCTGATCGCCGATGCGCCGGAGCAGTTGACTGAAGCCCGCCTTCGGCTGGCACGGGTTGGCATCGAAGCCGAACGCGGATACCTGGAGGGCGGAGTTGCCGGCTGGAACAGCGCCGGATTCGATCTGGCAACCCTGCGCGAGATCACGGTCCAGGAATTGCAGCGGCAACTGCCGAAAAACGGAATCCAGTTGCTCGACGTGCGCCGCGAAGCAGAATTTATGGCAGGTCACATTGAAGAAGCTGCCTGGTGGCCGCTGGACCGCTTCCGGATTTCTCCACCCGAAGTTGATCTCGATGTTCCGCTGGCGGTCCATTGCCAAAGCGGCTATCGCAGCATGATTGCCTGCAGCCTGCTGCAGCGTGCGGGTTTTCAAAACGTGGTCAACGTCAGCGGCGGATTTGGCGCCTGGCAGGAGGCAAAATTGCCGGTAGCGACGGGTGCGCCGGTAGAAGCCTATGGCTAGCTGCCTGTGTGGTCGCGGGCACCCCGCCCGCGGCTTTTGACAGTCAACATCCAGAGCCGCGGGCGAGGGCGCCCGCGCCACACAAATGCTTGTAGAATGCACCTACCAAATCCATGATCACTCTCGCCGACGTCCAAGCTGCTCTGGAGCGCATTCGACCTTCCATCTACCTTTCGCCCTTCACTCTGTCCGCCACTTTTTCGCAGCTCACCGGCAATTCCATTTACCTGAAACTCGACAATCTGCAGCGGACGGGCGCCTTCAAGGAGCGCGGCGCGCTGAACAAGCTTCTGACCATGAGTTCGCAAGAGCGCGATCAGGGAGTAATTGCAGCCTCGGCGGGAAACCACGCGCAGGGGTTGGCTTATCACGCTGGCCGGCGTGGGATCAAAGCCCAGATTTGCATGCCGCTCACGACGCCCCTGATCAAAGTGTCCGCCACCAAATCCTACGGCGCCGAAGTCATTCTTCACGGCGCCAACTACGACGAGGCCTGTGAAGAAGCTATCCGGCGCGGCCAGCAGCAACATCTCACCTTCATCCATCCCTTCGATGACGACGCGGTCATCGCCGGGCAGGGAACACTGGGACTTGAAATGCTGCAGCAGCATCCGGAAATCGAGGCGGTGGTCGTTCCCATTGGCGGAGGCGGGTTGATTGGCGGCATCGCTTGTGCCATCAAGGAAACCAATTCGAAAGTCCAGATCATTGGAGTACAGACCGCGCGGCTGCCATCGATGAAGGCGGCGGTCGCTGCAGGCAAACCCGTGACCCTGCCCGCTGCTGCCACCGTCGCTGATGGCATTGCGGTTCGCCGGGCCGGCGACCGCACTCTGCCTCTGGTCCAGAAATACGTGGACGACATCGTTACCGTGGACGAAGAAGAAATCGCCAACGCGGTCCTGCTTCTGCTGGAGCGCGAAAAAACCATGGCCGAGGGCGCCGGCGCAGCCGCCATCGCAGCCCTGATCAATCGCAAGATCCATATGGCGGGGAAAAGGATTGCGGTGCTGGTCTGCGGGGGCAACATGGACGTCACCCTGCTGTCGCGCATCATCGAGCGCGGCCTGGTAAAGGATGGACGCCTCGTCCGCCTGCGCGTCCACCTTCCCGACTATCCCGGAGCGCTGCACCGGCTGACCGGAATTCTCGCCGACCATCGCGCGAACATTGTGGAGACGTCGTACGATCGTGCCTACTACGGGGTAAACCTGGGAGAGACAGCCATCGATATTACGATGGAAACCCGCGGTCCGGACCAGATTGCCGAATTACTCTCTGCCCTCGTGGCCGCCGGCTATTCCCACGAAAGAGTCCTTTGAAAGAGTGTGGGTCAAGAAGAAGTGTGGGTAAGAGAAAGTGTGGGTCGGAGACAAGAGTGTCCGACCCACGCACGCTCACTTCACGCCCGTCAGTTCGCGAAAGATTTGCGCTTCCCGCTCCCGGTAGGGCTTGCCGTCAGGATAGAAAACTTCGTGGAACCACACCGGAGGCTTCTGCAGAACATAGGGCTTCTCCCATGAATCCCAGGGCAGGTAAGTCTGCGTCTTGCCCGCAACCAATCCCCAGTTGATCGCCGCGACATGGTGTTTCTTGGCGATCGGCAAGATCAAGTCGAACGTACTTCCCATGGGACGGGCCATGTATTCGGTGCACAAAATCGGCCGGTGATAGCTTTCCAGCTCTTCCACGCGCTTTTCGAAATCCTCCGGCCAGCTATAGTTGTGAAATGAAATCACGTCTGACTGTTCCAGTTGGATGCGTGCCGTCGCCGACAACTTCTCCGGCGACGACCAATCGCCCTCCCAGACTCCGCTGGTGAGCGGCTGCGACGGGCTGGCCGCGCGCGCCCAGTTGAAGACCTGGGGCAGCAGGGCCAACACCAGTTCCGCTTTGTGCTTCAGTTCCACCGCGCCATACGCCCCTCCGTTGCCGTTGTTAGGCTCATTCCACAAGTCCCAGGCCAGGACCCGCGGATCATTGGCAAATGCTCCAACCACGCCCTGCACATACTCTTTGAGCCGCGGATATTGCGCCTCATCCTTTAGCGCGTTCGCTCCCGGACTCTGCACCCAGCCCGAATTGTGCACCCCCGGGATCGGCGGATGCTGCGGGCCAAGCTTGGGAAAAGGGTCCCAGCAGGAATCGAAGAGCACGAACACGGGCCGGATGCGATGTTTGGCCGCGATGGTCAGGAAGGCATCGATTCTGTGCTTGAAGCCGGCCGCATCCTGCTGCCACAACAAATCGTGGAGAAACACCCGCATGGTATTCATGCCCAGGCCCTGGGCCCAACCCAATTCCTTGTCGATTTGCTGCGGATCGAAAGTGTCGGCCTGCCACATTTCGAGCTCGTTGATTGCGCTGGCCGGAATGAAATTGCTGCCCACCAGCCAGGGCTGCTGCTGGTACCAGTCATTGGCCTTTTGCTCGGACCAGCGCGACGCGACAGCGAACACATGGCTGGAGAGTGCAAGAATCAGAATCAGGATTACCGAACTCGATCGTTTCACGGCTGCCTCCCGCACGCTGCTGGAGTTTCCATTTTCATCCTCCCCTGAATATCACAAACGCAAAGATGATCCTCCAAGGTCGATCTCTCGGCAAGCCGGTACAACCGAACCAGCAGACACGCGGACCCGAAATCAATCTGCTGTTTTCGCGAAATACTCATCCCCAGGAGGTCGGCCTCGGCCGCCGACCCTGCGGTGCGGGCATCGCCCGACCAGCACGTTCAGCACTTCACCTGGCATTCTAAGGCAAACGTTGGCTCGGCAGGCTCATGATCCCGGGCGAGGGTGCTGGGGGCTTCCCGCATCTGGAGCGCTGGCTCCGGCAATCTTGAGCAGCGTGGTCTTGCCCGCTCCGTTGGAACCGACCAGTCCGACTTTTTCGCCGGGATTCAACTGAAACGAAGCATCCACGAAGAGCAACTGCTTGCCGTACTGCTTATTGATGTTTGAGAAAGAGATCATTTTGAAGGAGCGACTCGCGGCACGGTGCCCCTTACAGTGTAGCCCGGCCAGAAAATTGCCGGCCAATGCTGGC
>CAWCPY010000025.1:0-102905 GCA_963797385.1 Terriglobia bacterium | reverse complement strand
ACTCCCCCTCCCGGCACCACAGTCTCAACCCATCAAAAGCGCAATCTCCTTTGCTTTCCGCGTGCCGGGTGGCGGGACTACTCTTCTTCCGCGTTCTCTCCCAGTTGTTGGGTCAAATAGCGCTCATAGCCCAGTTCGTCGATCTGATGAAGCTGGGCTTCCAGCCAATCCACATGGCTTTCTTCGTCCTTGAGCAGTTGCACGAACAGGTCGCGCGATCCGTTATCGCCTTCCTTGGTGGCGATCTGGACGGCATCGTTGTACTGCTTTACCGCCGCGACCTCGAGCGACAGATCGCTTTCCAGCATCCCCTTGACCGTCCTCGATACTTTCAGTTCCAGGGGTTGCATGGAGGGCGTGCCGTCGAGAAAGAGGATTCTTTCGATCAGGACTTCGGCATGCTTCATCTCTCCGATGGATTGTTTCTTGATGTATTCGGCGAGGCGATGGTATTTCCAATTTTCGCACATCTCCGCGTGGAGGAAATATTGGTTGATGGCGGTCAGTTCCTCGCGGAGTGCCTTGTTCAGCTCGGCAATGACTCTGGGATTTCCCTTCATGGGCACCGAGTATGACAAAAATCAGTTCAGCGGGCAAACCCTTTTGCGGAATGCAGATCGACCCGGCCGCATTCCTTCGTCAACTTCTAGCAGTTGATTGAGGAAGCGGCCCTCCTATAGGGTTGTGCAGGAGCTGCGTCCTGGACATTTATCTGGTTGACGGCACATACGAGTTGTTCCGGCACTACTACGCGCTGCCCTCGGCGCGGGAGGAAGACGGGCGGGAGGTGGCCGCGGCGCGGGGCGTCCTCGCCTCGGTGCTGGGCATGATCAAAGGCGGGGCCACGCACATTGCGGTCGCGACCGATCACGTGATCGAATCGTTTCGCAACGATCTATGGCCTGATTACAAGACTGGCGAAGGCATCGAGCCCGACCTGTTGGCGCAATTCCCCTTGCTGGAAGAGGTTCTCTCGGCGGCCGGCCTTGTGGTCTGGCCCATGGTTGAGTTTGAAGCGGACGATGCGCTTGCGGCTGGCGCCGTCGCGGCCGCTAAAGACCCACGAGTCGAACGCGTGATCATCTGCACTCCGGATAAGGACCTGGCCCAGTGTGTGCGCGGCACCCGCATCGTCCAGTTGAATCGCCGGACGGGCGTGACCTTCGACGAGCCGGGCGTGATCAAGAAGTTTGGCGTCGCGCCGGAATCGATCCCCGACTATCTTGCGCTGGTGGGCGACTCCGCAGACGGCTATCCTGGACTGCCGGGCTGGGGCGCGAAGTCGTCGGCGGCGGTGCTGGCCAAATTTGTCCACCTGGAATCGATTCCACCGGACTCCCGGGAGTGGCGGGTGAATGCCGCCAACGCGAGTGCTCTTGCAGCCACTCTTTCCCGCGAACGCGAGCGCGCACTGCTTTTTCGCACGCTGGCCACCCTCCACACCGACATCACGCTCTTTGAGGATGTGAACCAGTTGCAGTGGAAGGGACCGACGGCTGGTTTTGAGGCGCTGGCGGCCCGATTGGACGCGGTGCGCACTGAGACCCGGCGGACAGGGGCACATCGCTCCCGGCGAACGTCATAGAGAAGGATGACACACTGCGCGTCCTAGATGGTTTCCTCGCGCGCGATGCTAGTCTTCAAATCAAATGCCGGTCGCGACTGCGAGCGGAGAGGGAACTGGCGGTCAAGGCGGCGCACACCAGCGCCGGCTCAGCCGCACAGGGGGTAACCATGAATTTCCGCGCCAAAGTCGTCCTCCCGGACACCCCCTTCAGAAGACCTTGGTGTTTTGCCCGGTAGGAGGGTGACGGCTACGATGTTCACAAGCCCTTCCCTGGAGATACGCAATGCTTCGTTTGCTGACAGCCATTGGTACAGCACTCTCACGGTTTGCGCGGATCAAGAGCGGGTCAAAGACCAGACCTACAACTCTCCATGCCAGCCCGTCGGGGTGGTTGGTCGCCGTAAAAGCGAATAATCAGTTTGACAATTGGACCTGAGTCCGCAAGGATAGCCCGGTTCACGCGGAGGAGGCCATCATGACGACGAATGACACGAGAGACTGGCGCGACCTCTTTGACGTTGCGTTGTTTGAGCCGAACCGGGCCAAGTTGCGAAAGCGCATCGAACAGGCCAGGCAAGCCATCAACGAGAGGCTCGGCGTTCTGATGAACCAGCAGGGCGAGAGTGGGAGGGACGTTTCGGAGCGCATCGCACTCAACGACGCCTTGACCACGCTGACTGAGCTCCACAAGATTGTTTACGCCCGAAAGGCGAGTGAACATGTTGGCGGTGAAAGTGGTCGGGCCGCAAGCTAGATGCTAGATGAAAGATACTCTCGGGCAGCAAGGGTGACGCGGCAAGTCCCGGATTTTGCAGGAAGGAGTTCTCTTGGCAATTAAGCCGTTCCCGGATTCCATTCCATCCGAACTCCCGCCGGCGAAGCTCTACCTGGATGACATCGGCGAGATTGTGCAGATCCTGACTGAATCAAGCCAGGAATGTCAGGCCAGTTTTGTCGTGGGCAAATCGAAGTGCGACACACTGGACGATCTGAAAGAGCTGCGGGGACGCACCACCCGTTTCGTGTTGAACATCTCCTCTCCGGGAAAGCACCAGACCCTGGAGCTCACACCGTCTGCTACGCGCATCCATATTCATGAAATCGGGGACCAGTTGCCGGCGTGGTCAAAATATGTGAACGTCGCCGCCATTTTTGAGAAGAGAAGGCTAAGGTTGAAATCTCTTGTACGCGCCGCAGCTACGTGGGTATTTGCAGCCTTGTGGTTGGCGGCGGTGGCGGTGTGGATATTTGCCCCGCACGTCGTCAGGCCGATCTCGATTTACAAATTGCCTCACATTGCGACCGGCCTCATTCTGGCAGTTGCGGTCGTGTATTACTTTGTCAGCTCGCATAGCATTGTTTACTTGCGCTACCCACAAAGAGTCGGCGTGGGCAGATGGTTGGAGGATCACAAGCCGGAAATTATCGTGGGCGCGGTGTGCTCCGTGCTGACAGCAGTCGCTATCGAGGTCATAGAAAAGGGTTGGAAGTGACGAAATGAAATGGAGTCATCCCGAGTGCGGTCCGGCCGCGCTGAGAGAATGAGAGCGACCCCTATTGACCTTCATGTGCTTATAGGGGTCCTTCGACTCCGCTATAGGTTTCGCAAGCGAAACCTATAGCTCCGCTCAGGATGACTCAGCCGAGTTTACGACCGCTTTGCTTTGAGTTCTCAGCACTTCTCCCACCAGAAACACGTCGGTCAGCAGCGCCCGGAGATGGATCGAGGCGTTCAGATTGTCAATCAATTGAGAACTGATGGCGGGTTGGTCCAGCACCATTTCAAGTGCGGCCAGCGAAGCCTGCGCATCCCGATCCATCACGGAAACAAAACTTTCATATTTCGTCGCGGGTTCGAGTCCGGAGGCCGCCATTGCACGGCCGCAGCTCCCCGCCAGGCCGGTGAGGGCGCGGACGGCGCGCTGCAGAAATTCGCGGACCTGTCCGCCGGATTGGCTGCCCTGGTCGGTAGGCAGGCCCTGGCCTGCATAGGCCAGCATGAACTCGTAGCACTTTTCGATGGCGTCGCAGCGCTCCAGAAAATCAGTCGCCATCAGCCATCCCTCTCGGCGCGTTGGGCGACGCCTTGACCACCCACCGCTTTGGATCGTGTTCCTGCAAGTAAAACTCCCGGCTCATGGTGCCCACGATCATCGATGCGGTGATGGGAAGCTTCTCCGGCCGGATCGCGAAGTACACGTGCACGATGACAAGCGTGATCAGTCCCACGCCTGCCAGCCCGTGCAGCACGTACATCAGGCCCCAGGTCATGTCGCTGAACAGATAAGGATTGCGGGGGAAGAAAATCGTGCGCACGCGCGACATCATGAACACCCCGGTCAGGATCACCGACATTCCGGTCACGATGATTGCGCCGTGGTAAAGCTTGTTCTCCAGCGGATACTTGGCAAACTTCCGCGGCAAAGCGGAAGACTTTCCCATGAAGCGCTGGAACCTCTTCCAGGCATCTTCGAGGTCGGCCCGGTCCGGCCAGATCGACCAGAAGTCCAGATAGAAGGATGCGTGGATGATGTGAAAGATAATGGAAATGGTCAGGACGGTGCCTGCAATCCAGTGGTACGTCACCCAGTCGAAGCGGACGCCGACCTTGGGCAGGAATGCGGTAAAGAGCAGAACGAACATCGACGCCGCCATGATCCAGTGAAACAGCCGCGCCGCCAGCGAGTGCCGGGGGATGCGAGCGGGCAACTGGGCGGCGACCTTTGGGGAAGCTTCGGCCACGAACTCTTTCTCTTTGGCGAAGTATCGGACATAAATCGCGTGCACGATGAGGAACAGCATGCCCGCGATGAGCGCGACCCAGATCAGAAACCATGCGATGTGGATCGGAACGTTCTGCCCCAGCGGACTGATTGCCCACTCTATGATGCCCATGGTGCCTCCTGCACGCCGCTGATGGAGCGCTTCACCAGGTTCCGCATCAACGGGATCTTATAGGCGTTGAACTGCAGTGGGACGGCTCCCTGTACCGCCAGTTTTCCTGCCATTTCACCGGTCGTGACGTTACGCGGCTTGCCGCGCACCGCGTCTTCCACCGCCTTCAGCCGCAGCGGCCGGGCGGCGGCGCCGTTTACCGCAATGCGGATGTTCTGAATCGTGTCTCCCGATAACCTCATGGCCGAAGCCACATTCAGAAGCGGGAAGTCCCAGACATTCCGGTCGCGAACTTTTTCGAAATAGAACTGCGCGCCCGCCCAGGTGGAGGGAATGCGGATGGCCGTCAGCAAATGTCCAGGCTCGAGAATGTTCATGTGGGTGATGTCGATGTCAGGGCCCAGGAAATAATTCTCGGCATCCACCACGCGCTCGCCCTTGGGTGTTTGAATCACAAACCTGGCGTCGAGCGCGATCAAGGCCGGCGCGGAATCGGACGGGTTCACCGCCACGCAACGTTCGGCATGCAGAATCGCGTGCTCGCGATTTCTGCCCACCGGAGTGTCGGCGTAGCAGATGTTTCCGCCCGCGCGGTAGCAGGGCCAGCCCGCCCGGTAGTACCAGCAGCGCGCGTCCTGCGACACGTTGCCGCCGAGGGTACCCTGGTTGCGAATCTGGGGCGATGCCACCAGCTCCGCGGCCTGGGCCAGCAGCCCGTATTTTTCTTTGACCACGGGGTGGCGCACGACTTCCGTAAGCGTCGTCATGGCGCCGATTTCGATTCCTTCAGCAGTCGTGCGTACGCCCTTGAGTTCGTCGACTCCGCTCAGGTCCACCAGCGCCTTGGGTTTCCTGATGCGGTCCTTCAACCAATCGAAGCTGTCGAGCCCGCCCGCCATGACCCAGGCATCCTCTCCGTGCTGTTGGAGAAGCTTTTGAGCGTCGGCGATGGAACTCGGCTGGTACAACTGAAACGCCGGCATGATGTCTCGTATTACAGCCATGGTTCTCTCCGTTTCAATTCTTTCTGCTCAAAGCGGCATTAAATGAATGCGGTCAGGGGGTCCTGCATGGGCCGCCCGGCTTCGAGCGATGTCAGAATCGTGTCCAGGTTGACCGGAGCGCGGCGATAGATCTCATCGCCCAACGCATCCGAGAGAGCGTTCAAGATAGCGCCGCACCCGCCGCCCACCGGGGGTTCGCCGATGCCGCGCGCCCCCACCGGCGTCTCCGGGTCCGGAATATCCAGCGCCGCCCACTGCATGTCCACGGGCACATCGAGGATGGTGGGCGGCTTGGTGTGGTAAAACCGGCGCGAAACCGTGTGGCCATATTGCGGATCGAAGACCCATTTCTGTCCAATGGCGTGACCGATGCCCAGTATCGACCGGCCCAGCACCTGTCCGGACAGCGCCTTGGGATGGATCACAGTGCCGACGTCGGCCACCGCGAGGAAATCCGTGATGTAGTACTTGCCAGTCTCGGTATCAACTTCGACTTCGGCAAAGCTCGCGACGTAGGAAAACGACTGGCCGTCGTGCGGATACTTATCTTTGGCGGCGGCGACCAGGCCCTGTCCTGCCAGGCCCGCGATGGAAGCCTTGGTGTACTTGTTCACATCTTCGGGCGCTTCGTGGCCGTCATATTTGCCGCCCAGTTTAACGGCGTGCTGCGCAGCCTGGGCCAGGGTCATGCTCTTGCCGCCGCCCTTGTGGAAGACGCGTTCGTTGGCGACCTCATACTGCTCCGGTTTGCCGCCGTAAGTTTTAGCCGCGATTTCCTGCAGCTTCGTCCGGGCATCCATTGCTACCGCGTGCGCCGCGCGGGTCATGGCGTGCGTGGTCTGGCTGCCTCCGGAGACGCAAGTCCAGGGCAGGTTCTGGGAAGTATTGCCCCAGGTGACATCGCACTTCTCCCAGGGCACGCCCAGGACTTCGGCCACCACGCGGTGAACATCGCTGATGGATTCCGTGCCCAGGTTGCCGATTCCTGATTGGATCGCGATTCTTCCGTTGGGACGGATAACGATGAGTCCGTCGTAACCGGTCGAGCCGGCGAAGAACGCGCTTGACGATACGCCCACTCCGCGCACCTTGGTGCCGCTCCGCTTGGGGCGCGCGATCCGCTCTTTCCATTTGAACTGTTCGGCGCCGCGGTCGAACGCTTCTTTCAGAAATGCGCTGGTGGAGTGCCCGCGCTTGCCGTTCATCTCCGGCCCGAAGGGGGCTTTACCTTCCGGCGCGTTGACCTTTCGGATTTCCACCTGGTCGAGCGACAGTTGACGGGCCGCCTTCGCCAGAATCGGCTCCATGATGATGATGCCCTGCATGCCGCCGGGCGCGCTTTGCGGTCCCCGGGGTGGAGTGTTGGTCAGCACGGTCACGCCCCGCCAGCGCATCGCCGGCGGCTGATACAACAGCGAAACGATTCTTCCCGAAGCACTCGCATCGCCCACCGCGTCGTAGGGACCGTTGTTGCAGATGGCGTACATGTCCACTGCGGTGATCCGGCCGTCCCTGGCAAAGCCGACTTTCATCCGGGCCTGGAAGCCGGGCCGTGCCCGTCCGATGAAATGTTCTTCTTCGCGACTGATGCGCATCATCACCGGGGCGTTCGCTTTTTTCGAAAGCAGTGCTGGGATAATGGCGAAAATGTAGCCGGTGGCTTTGCTGCCGAAACCGCCGCCGGTGTATTCGCTGATGAGCACAATCTGGTTGGGATCCATATTCAACCAGCGTCCCAGGCCGGCCAGGGTCTGCACCGTGCTCTGCGTCCCCATGTGAACGAATACTTTGCCGTTCTGCCAGTAGGACAAAGCAGTGCGAGGCTCGAGGGTCTGATGGCTGCTGTCCGGCGTGGAGAAGGTTTCATCGAGTACGAGCGCGGCGTTCTTGAGGCCAGCGTCCACATCGCCGTAGGACCACTCGTCTTGCGCCTTGCCCATGGGCAGTCGCCCTTGCTTCAACTCCGCGAAATCAGCGTCCGTCCATTTCAGTTCGCCGATCTGGGGCGGCGGGGGGCCTCGGCGGTTTCTCACCCGGCTTGGCCGGGGGTGCAGGCTGTCTGACCCAGACGTTGCCCTCAGTGCGTGCGTTCGGCCCATTGGGGCGAAGGCTGTCGAGCGGATCGACCACGAAGGGCAGATGTTCAAACGCGATGTCAATTTTTTCGATGGCCTCGGCGGCCGTCAGTTCGTCCACCGCGGCTACGGCCAGAATCGGCTCGCCCTGGTACGTCGGTTCCATGGTGAGCGCTTTTTCGCCTTGCCGGTTGGCCTTGATCACGACTCCGAGATCGGTCACGCTGTCGGCGGGCGCGGGAAGATCGTCTTGCGTAAGAATCGCCTTGACCCCGGGCATGGCGAGCGCCTTGCTCAGATCAAGATGCTTGACGCGCCCGTGGGGCACGGGACTGAGCAGAAGCTTGCAGAACAACATGCCGTCGGCGCGGAAGTCTTCCGCGTATTTCGATTTGCCGGTAACTTTCGCATAGAGGTCCGGCGTGGTGTAGTCCTTGCCAATGAGCTTGTATTTGGCTCCGAACTTTTGTTGAGCGGGCTTGCTCTCCGGGCTAGGCATGGTTCACCTTCCTCATGTTTTCTGCGCCTTTCATCATGGCGGTGAGGATCTTGTCGTAGTCCTGGCAGCGGCACAGGTTTCCGGAAATGCCGTGCGCCAGTTCCGACCGGCTGGGATTGGGATTGGTTTTCAGGTATCCGACCGTCGCCATGATGAAGCCGGACATACAGAAGGCACACTGGAATCCCTGCTCATCGATGACGCCCTGCTGCACCGGATGCAGCTTGCCGTCGGCGCTGGCCAGCCCTTCGATGGTCTGGACTTTCTTGTTCCGTACTGTATGAGTGAGCACGGAGCAGGAATAATGCGGCACGTCGTCGATTAGGACTGTGCAGGCCCCGCACTCGGCGCGGTCGCAGCCCAGCTTGGTTCCGGTGAGTCCCAGTTTGTAGCGCAGGGTCCAGGCCAGGGTCTCCTGCTTCATGACTTCAACCCGCCGCGGCTGGCCGTTGACGTTGAGTGTGATCAGTCTCTCCCCCAAGCTGTCCGGCGCCTGACCAAACACCGTGGAGGCGCGAAAAAGATAATTCGCCGAGGACACCGCCACGCCGCTGCCGATGACCCCTTTGATGAAGTTGCGCCGCGAGATTCCCTTCGCCGTTTCGTCCATCATCTTGTGCAATAGGTCATCCATGCCGGGCCTCCTCTTCACCGCTTTATTCAACTCCTAATCGACTATTTTTTGCAAGCTGCGAGAGCGTGTCAAACGAGAAATTCTGAGCAATACGTTAAGCTCTGCCGCATGATCGATTCGGCCGTCTGGAGCTGCCCTAAACCTTTAACCACCAAGGGCACGAAGGTTCACGAAGGACACCGGGACAACAGGTCCTTCGTGGCAACTTCGTGCCCTTCGTGTTAATGCATTTGGTTGGGTCATCGATCAACCGCAGCTTTACAAAAATCCGGCCGGAATGATACGTTCCGCGGTTATTTCCGGTACCATTTAGCGCGAGGGAAAAAGATGACGCTGCGGTGGATGTGTGGAATCCTGCTTGCCACGACCCAACTGACTTCGGCCCAGCCCGCACCAGGACAGGCCCCTGCTGTTCCATCGTCTTCACAGATTGCGGGATACAGTGCGTCAAGCTCCCCCCGCGAAAGCGATTGGGAAAAGAAGTTCCGGGACGGCATTGCGCCGGCGAACATTCGCGAGAACATGCGGCGCTTGAGCGCGCGTCCCCACCACGTGGGATCGCCTTACGACAAAGACAACGCCGAATGGATTCTCTCCAAATTCAAAGAGTGGGGATTTGACGCGAAGATTGAGAGCTTCACCGTTCTGTTCCCGACTCCGAAGGTTCGAGTAGTCGAGATGCTGCAGCCGACCAAATTTCAAGCCAAGCTGCAGGAGCCGGCGTTGGCGGTCGATCCCACGAGCGGCCAAACCGCTGAACAACTCCCGACCTACAACGCCTATTCGATCGATGGAGACGTCACCGCTCCGCTGGTGTACGTGAACTACGGCAATCGCGAAGATTATGAGCAACTCGATCGTCTCGGAATTTCGGTCAAAGGGGCCATCGTGATTGCGCGCTACGGCTCCGGCTGGCGCGGCATCAAGCCCAAAGTTGCCGGCGAGCACGGAGCGGTGGGGTGCATCATTTATTCCGACCCGGAAGGCGATGGCTACTACAACGGCGACGACTATCCCAACGGGGGATGGCGCCCGCGAGAGGGTGTGCAACGCGGCAGTGTGATGGGCACCGACTATCCTGGCGACCCCCTGACACCGGGCGTGGCCGCGACTGCCGACGCCAAGCGCCTCTCGATCAAAGAGGCCAAGACGATAACAAAGATTCCCGTGCTCCCGATTTCCTACGCCGACGCGCTTCCGCTGCTCTCGGCGCTCCATGGTCCGGTGGCTCCCGAGAGCTGGCGCGGGACGTTGGCCATCACTTATCACATCGGCCCCGGACCCGCCCAGGTGCACCTCAAGGTCGAATCGAACTGGGACATCAAACCGCTCTACGACGTCATTGCCACGCTGCCGGGCTCGGATGGCGGCCGGCAATGGGTGCTGCGCGGGAATCATCACGATGCCTGGGTGAACGGCGCCGACGATCCCATTTCCGGGCAGGCAGTCATGCTTGAGGAAGCGCGCATGCTGGGCGAACTGCATCGCCAAGGGTGGACGCCGAAGCGCACCATCATCTACTGCGCGTGGGATGGAGAAGAGCCGGGGTTGCTCGGTTCGGTCGAGTGGGTGGAAGCTCACGTGGACGAACTGAAGCAACATGCCGTCGCATACATCAATTCCGATAGCAATGAGAGAGGGTTCCTGTTCCCCGGCGGCACGCAGGATTTACAGGCCTTCATCAGCGGCGTGGCGCGCGATGTACCGGATCCGGAGACCCACATGTCGGTCTTTCAACGCGCGCATCTCGCCGGCATCGCAAGGGCCAAGGATGCGGACGAGCGCAGTGAAGCGCGCAAGCGCAGCGATCTTGCCGTTCATGCGCTGGGTGACGGATCGGACTACACCGCCTTTCAGGACTTTGCCGGAATCTCCGCCCTGAATCTTGACTTTGGCGATGAAGACGATGGCACTCAGTATCATTCCATCTACGACGACTTCTACTGGTACACGCATTTCGTTGACACTGATTTTGTCTACGGACGCGCCCTGGCGCAAACCGCCGGCTCCGCGATGATGCGCCTGGCGGGGGCTGACCTGATTCCGGTGGATTACACTCCCCAGGCCGAGGCCATTGCAAAATACGAAAGCGACCTGGAGAAGCTGCTCAAAGACAAGCAAGCTGAATTTACCGAGCGCAATCTGGAGTTGCAGGAAGGTATGTTTACCGCGACAACCGATCCGCGCCGGCCCACGCTGCCTCCGCCGGCCGAGATCGTGCCGCCCTACATGAATTTCTCTCCGATGAAGAATGCGATCGAGCTTTTGAAAAAAAGTTCAGAGCGTTATTCCAAGGCGCTGGCGGACTGGCAGGCCAAGGGTTCGCCCGCTCTTTCCGAGCAGTCGCTGCAGTTGGTGAATGCAGACCTGCTCAAAGTTCCTCGTCTGTTTCTGAACGAGAAGGGGCTTCCGGAGCGTCCCTGGTTCAAAAACCAGATTTACGCGCCTGGCGCGTACACCGGTTACGGAGCCAAGCCGATTGCGGCTGTGCGCGAGTACATGGATGAGAAGAAGTGGAAAGAAGCCGAAGCGCAGATTCCTCAAGTTGCACAGGTGATCGAGAACGTCGCGGCCGGCATCAACAAGGCGGCTGACGATTTGCAAAACGCGCATTGATGGCGGACGGGCGTCCCGCCCGTCTGGCCGGGCGAGGACGCCCGGCCTCCACCCCCGAGGACGTAGCCTGATGATCGTGAACTTCGCGGAGCGGGCGCATAACCATAACTGGGAACTGGACCCGGTCACGCGATCCTTGCTCGACACCGATTTCTACAAACTGCTGATGCTGCAGTTTATCTGGAAGCACTATCCCAAGACTCCGGTGTCATTCTCGCTGCTGAACCGGACCACGTCGGTGCGTCTGGCGGACATGTTTGCCCCCGAAGAATTGACGGCGCAGCTGGAGCACGTCCGCCGTCTGCGCTTTCGCAAGTCGGAACTGGTGTGGCTCGCAGGCAATACCTTTTATGGTCAACGCGGAATTTTTGAGCCCGCGTTCCTGGCCTGGCTGGAGCGGGATTTCAGATTGTCGGACTACGAGCTGTCGGTCAAGGACGGCCAGTTCGATCTGTGCTTCAAGGGTTTGTGGACCGAGACCACGATGTGGGAGCTCTACGCCCTCGCGGTCATCGACGAACTGAAGACCAGGGCAAATCTTAAAAGGCTGAGCGAATTTGGACTGGACATCCTGTACGCCCGGGCGAAAACGAAATTGTGGGGCAAGATCGAGCAGTTGGTAGGCGTGCCCGAGCTGCACGTGGCCGACTTCGGAACCCGCCGCCGTCACAGCTTTCTCTGGCAGGAATACGTGGTGGAGGCCATGGCGTCGAACCTGGGCAGTGCTTTCACCGGAACTTCGAACGCCTTCCTCGCGCACAAGCACGATCTGGAGGCGATCGGGACCAACGCGCACGAAATCCCCATGGTCCTGGCCGCGCTCGCACCCGACGACCAGGCGCTGAAAGCCTCTCAATACCAAATGCTCGAGATGTGGCAGCGTACCTACGAGGGCGAACTCCTCATCATGCTGCCCGACACATTTGGAACCACGCAGTTTTTGCAGAACGCGCCAGACTGGACCGCAGATTGGACTGGCCAGCGTATCGACAGCAAGAATCCCTATGAAGCGGGCGATGAATATATTCATTGGCTGAAGGGGCGCGGCCGGGATCCACAGACAAAGCTGATCATCGCCTCCGACACGCTTGACGTCGATGAGATCCTCGGCCTGCACGCGTATTTTGGCGGGAGCCTGGCCCCGGGAACCAATCCCAAGGATTTTCGCAGCGCCGCTGATTTCGAGGACCGCGGAAAATGGACGCCGGGGCGGCGGATTCGATTCAGTTCTGGTTGGGGCACATTGCTGACCAATGATTTCCGCGGCTGTGATCCGGCGGGGGGAATCGGATTTGATCCGGCAAGCCTGATCTGCAAAGTCACTGATGCCGACGGCCGTCCCGCGGTCAAGCTTTCCGACAATTATGCGAAGGCGCTGGGGCCGGCTTCCGAGATCGAACGCTACCGCCGCGTTTTCGGCACGGCGGGAGTCAGCAACGCCCCGGTGATCGCGTGAACGAATCGCGTAGGGGCAGATGTCCTCATCTGCCCGGTCGAGCAACGCTCGACATTTTCTTGCGGCAGGGGATAGCGGAGCTTCGCTCCGCCGGGCAGATGAGGACATCTGCCCCTACGCGATTCGTGGTCGAGCCGCACGAGCGAGGACGCTCGAGCCTACATGCAATCCCGACTGTGCTACACTCCGGCAGATTTTTCAGTCATCTCTCTTTTTATGTCCAGGAGTCACACCGATGAAGCTTCGCTCCAGCGTGCTGCTTGTCGCAGTGCTCGTCCTGCTATCTTTCTGCCCATCCCTCGCGGGCGCGCAAGCGCCTCGCCCCATCACGGTTGACGATTATTTTCAGGTGCGGGAGGTCGATGACCCGCAGATCAGCGCCGACGGCCAGTGGGTCGCCTACACGGTCTCGACCTTATCGCTGAAAGACGACGACGAGAAGACGCGAATCTGGATGGTGCGCGCCGCGGGCGGCGATGCCATTCCCCTGACCCTGGAAGAGGTTTCATCCAGTCATCCGCGCTGGAGTCCGGACGGCAAGTTTCTCGCCTTCCTCTCCAAGCGCGATGAAGGCAAGACCCAGGTGTGGCTTTTGAATCGCCTGGGCGGCGAAGCCCAGCGCCTCACCGAGACCATTCAGGACGTGAAGGATTTTGCCTGGTCGCCGGACAGCAAACGCCTGGTGCTGATGTTGCAGGATCCCACCCCGGAGGACCTGAAGGAAGCCAGCGAAAAATCTAAAGAAAAGAGCGAAGGCAAGGAGACCAAGGACAAGAAGCCCAAAGCGCCACGTCCGTTGGTGGTTGACCGCTATCAGTTCAAGGAAGATGAAATTGGTTACCTGGAGCGCTTTCGCACGCATCTTTACGTTTTCGACGTTGCCAGCAAGGTGCTGACCCAGGTCACCTCCGGCGACTTCGACGACGAACATCCCGCCTGGTCGCCCGATGGCAAACTGCTGGCGTTTACCAGCAAACGCACCGGCCCGGATCCCGACCGCAACTATGACTCAAACATCTGGGTCGTGGCCGCCGACAACACTGAAAAGGGCGTGCACCCGACGCAGGTCACGACCAGCCCCGGCCGCGAGGATTCGCCAGCCTGGTCGCCGGATGGCAAGTGGATCACATACGAAACCCAGCCCGATCCCAAGCTGTTCATCTACGGCACCAATCACATTGGCGTCTCACCCGCTGCCGGCGGCGAAGCGAGAATCCTCACCGGGGCTCTCGATCGCATGTCCACTGAGCCGCGCTTCTCGCATGATGGCAAGTTCATATACTTCATCGCTGACGATGACGGCACACAGAACCTCTGCCGTGTTCCCGCCGCGGGCGGTGAGATCACCCGGCCCATCGGCGGCCGCCTGATGCTGTATTCATATTCCGTCGCCAAGTCCGGCAACGTGGCGGCGCTGGTCACGACTCCGGAGCGCCCGAGCGAGGTTTTCACCATTCCTGAGGGCAAGCTCACTCGGATCACGCACGTGAACGATGCATTTATCTCGCAGGTCAAACTCACGACACCCGAATACGTAAAGTTCAAGAGTAAAGATGGCACGACCGTCTCCGGCTATCTCTACAAGCCGCTCGACTACGTTCCCGGAAAGAAATACCCAGCCATTCTTCGTCCTCACGGCGGGCCGGTCTGGGCGTATTACGCCGAGTTCACGCACCTGGCACAGCTCTTTGCCGCCAACGGCTACGTGGTTCTCTACCCGAACCCTCGTGGTTCCACCGGTCGTGGACAGGACTACGCCAAAGCGATCTTTGCCGATTGGGGCAACAAGGATTTCCAGGACGATATGGCGATGGTGGACTATGCCGTAGCGCAGGGCCTGGTCGATCCCGACAAGCTGGGCGTCGGGGGATGGTCTTACGGCGGCATCTCGACCGATTTCATCATCACTCAGACCACCCGTTTCAAGGCCGCTATCTCTGGCGCCGGCGCGGCCCTGTTCGCCTCGTTGTATGGACACGACCGCTACATCCGCGATTACGAATACGAGCTGGGATATCCATGGAAAGATCGAGCAGTCTGGGACCGGGTCTCGCCCTTCTACAAGATTGAGAACGTCACCACTCCGACGCTATTCATGGGCGGCGACATCGACTGGAATGTGCCCATCCTCGGCGGCGAGCAGATGTACCAGGCGCTGAAGAGCCTGGGCCGCGAAACTGAACTGGTGGTCTATCCCGGCGAGTACCACGAATTCAAGGCGCCGTCACATCTCAAGGACCGGCTCGAGCGCTATCTGGCCTGGTATGCCCATTACGTCAAGGCCGACGGAACTCCGGCGAGGCCGGCTGCGAAGCCGGAGCACTGAGACCCGCGACAACCACGTAGGGGCGGGTGCCCTCACCCGCCAGCGGGGCGAAGGCCGGCCGGTTTTCCGGCGGCTCCAACCACAGGAGCTTTGCTCCCTCCTACAGCCGAGGGCAGCTGTGTCCCCACACGTGTTTGTGTAGCGCCACCGTCCCGGTGGCTGTCGTGGGGGCGTCGCGCCCGCACCTCCGAGGGCGGGACGCCCTCGGGACAGCCGGCAGGATGCCGGGGCTACATATGTAAGCCCCACGTTCCTCCGGCGACTCTGGTCAGGTGTATCCTAGTAAAGGGTCTTATGCGGGTACTTGACTATCTGAAGTCGATCAAGTCTCCGGAACATCGCCTGGCTTGGTTGGTGGCGATCGCGGTGGACGCGATTCAGATCGGTGCGCTACCGTTATTTGTCGCCGGCGGCTTGTCGCCCGCGGATGCCATACTCGATGCCGTCGCAGCCGTGATTCTCATCCAGTTGCTGGGATGGCATTGGGCCTTTCTGCCAACCCTGGCGGCGGAGCTGGTCCCTGGCTTTGATCTGTTTCCCACCTGGACGGCGGCGGTTTTTTTTGTGACACGCCAGCAGGTTCATCCGGGAGAACCTGAGATTCTGCCCCCGGGTCCCGCGCCCGCTCGCCGGCCGTAAGCCTCTCTCTTCCTCCGCGGCCTCGTTCGATGGATTTGCTGAGAATAGATCGTTGCCTGGCTGGAAAACCCCACACAAAACGAAACGCCCCGGACTCGGTTAAGTCCTGGGGCGCTCGTTGAACAACCTCTCCCCCGAAAAGCTGTTCTCCAGACAATCTTGGCGGCGAGCAGCGGGAAATCACTCACCGCAGAATCTCGCGTACCTGATCGTCTATCATCGCAGTTTTGATGCCAAAGGACACTCCGCGTAAATAGCTCATGAAATGAGGTTTACCGACGCGCCAGAGCCGCGCTTCGGCAGCATTGTGCAAAGACTTGCGCATCTGAGACGGCAAGTGGTCAGGGCTTACTACTTGGCTGGTACGGTGTACCGTTTTCGGGGATTGCAGTGGGGAACACGCGCACTCCATACCAAGCCGCGCCTTCGAACTCACTCCCACTCTGCGCCCTTTGCGGTTCGGGCTTTGGGAAGGGCCCAGCGAAGTCAAACCCCTACCGCAAAGTTCGCCAAGAAAACCCGCAAAGGACGCAAAAGGGACTGAAATTCGCTTGCCCGGAGTGACGACGTGTGGCACTATCCTCTCCTTCCCTCAAACATTCCCACTGGAGTCTTGTGCGCCAAGTGGCGCGTGGCCCTGCCGCGCGAGGGCTCTTGTGGCGACGAGGTGATTTATGAAGTGGATTCACCGCTCTCTCGCATTAAGTCTGGTCTATCTCCTGACATTCAACACCCAACTGTATGGTTGGGGAGCAGTCGGACACATGGCGGTGGCCTATATCGCGTATAACCGGCTGACTCCAGCCACCAAGAGCCGAGTCCGGGCGCTGCTCAAGCAAAATCCGGATTACAACAAATGGGTGGGGCAGGTTCCGGCCGGCACCGCGCCAAAGTTCAAGTACATGATGATCTTCATGATCGCGTCCACCTGGCCGGACCAGATCAAGGGCGAGGCAGGCTATACGGATGACGGCCCTGACCCGCATGGCAATCGCCCCGACGGGGCCTCGTCCTCTCTGAATGTCGGGTACTCGGACCATCTGCACCACAAGTACTGGCACTTCGTGGACACACCTTTTTCTACCGACGGCACCGCGCTCCCCGCAATCCCTTCTCCCAACGCGGAGACGCAAGTCGCAACTTTTCGAGCGATGCTGGGGACGACTCCGGCGGGCGATGTGAAATCTTACGACTTGGTCTGGCTGCTCCACCTAGTGGGCGATGTGCATCAACCGCTGCACTCCTCCACCCGGGTCAGCGCGACTGATCCGGGTGGGGACAACGGCGGCAATAATGTGAAGCTGTGCGCGTCCCCCTGCCGGAGCGAACTGCACGGGTTCTGGGACCAGCTTCCCGGCACGGGCTCCGATCCCAACACGGCCGTGTCCTATGCCAAGAAGCTGCCATCGCCGGATGCGACCGCCGGAAGCGATCTGGACGCTACGCATTGGATCAAGGAAAGCTTCGACGACGCGGCAACCTTCGTCTACGTCGCGCCCATCGGGGCTGGCGACGGGCCCTTTACTACTACGGTTGCATACCGCGCCGCCGCGCGGAAATTGGCCAAAGAGCGTGTGGCCCTGGCAGGCGTGAGGCTGGCGAACCTTTTGAACGACGAACTGAAGTAAGGAGTGCGCCTGATTGGTGTGATCGCCCGCGGCCACACAGGCACAACCAGACCTAGGAGCCCACACAAACGGGTCAGAAGCAGGCTACCTGGGCCGGGTGATCGCGCCTTCCGATGCCGTGGACACCAGTGCCGCGTACTTGGCAAATACGCCGGTAGGATATCGGGGCTGCGGCGGCTTCCAATGGGCCATGCGCTGGCGCAAGGCGGCGTCGCTGACTTCGACCTCCAGAACGCGCTGGTTGACGTCGAAGTGAATGGTGTCACCTTCGTGCACCGCCGCGATAGGGCCGCCCAGCGCGGCTTCAGGAGAAACGTGTCCGGCCATCAGGCCGCGGGTGGCGCCGCTGAAGCGTCCGTCGGTCAACAGGGCCACGGATCCGCCCAGGCCTTCGCCGACAATCGCCGCCGTCACACTCAGCATCTCGCGCATCCCCGGGCCGCCTTTGGGTCCCTCGTAGCGGATCACCACCACGTCACCGGCCTTGATGCGTTTTTCCGTGACCGCCGTCATGGCGTCTTCTTCGGAGTCAAAAACGCGCGCTGGACCGCGATGGCTCAGACGTTCGTGGCCGCTGATTTTGGCCACGCAGCCCTCGGGCGCCAGATTGCCGTGCAGAATGACCAGGCCGCCGGTTTTCTTTAACGGCTTGTCCAGGGGCGCGATCACTTCCTGGCCCGGCGTTTCCACCGCGCTCTCTCCTTCGGCGAACAATGTTTTGCCGCTGACCGTCTGCGTGTCCTCGCGAAGCAATTTTCCTTGTAGCAGGCGTTTCACCAGCAGCGCGATCCCCCCGGCGCGGTGCATGTCGGCGGCTACAAAACGTCCGGAAGGTTTCAGATCGGCCAGCAGCGGAATGCGCTCGCTGATTTTCTGGAAATCGTCGATGTGCAGGGGGACGCCGGCCTCGCGCGCGATGGCGAGCAAATGCAGGACCGCGTTGGTCGAGCCTCCGGTAGCGGCGACGCCCGCGATCGCGTTATCGAATGCGGGGCGAGTGAGGATGTCTCTGGGGTTGACCCCCTGGCGCAACAGGTTCATCACCACTGCGCCGCAGTCATACGCGACCTGGTCTTTCTTCGGGTCCATGGCGGGAACGCTGTTGAAACCCATGGGAGATAGGCCGATCATCTCCATCACCGTGGACATGGTGTTGGCGGTGTACTGGCCGCCGCAGGCGCCGGCCGCGGGGCAGGCAACATCTTCCAGTTCGTGCAGTTCGGCATCCGTCATCTTTCCGGCTGCGTTGGCGCCCACGGCTTCGAACACATCCTGAATGGTCACATCTTTGCCGCGAAAGCTGCCGGGTGCGATGGTGCCGCCGTAGAGCACGAGCCCGGGAATATTCAGCCGCGCCAGCGCCATGGCCCCGGCGGGAATGGTCTTGTCGCAACCCACCACACAGACCACCGCGTCGAACATTTGCCCCCGGCAAACCAGTTCGATGGAGTCCGCGATCAGCTCGCGGCTGACCAGAGAGGCGCGCATGCCTTCCGTGCCCATGGTCTCGCCGTCACTGATGGCGATGGTATTGAACTCCATGGGAGTGCCGCCGGCGGCCCGGATGCCTTCCTTCACCTTGGCCGAGAGCCGGCGCAGGTGGAAGTTGCAGGGCATGGTTTCGATCCAGGTGTTGGCCACCCCGATGAGCGGCTTGCTCAGATCGCTGTCGGTGAATCCGATTGCTTTGAACATAGCGCGGGACGGAGCCCGGTCGCGCCCGTCGGTAATGCCGTGACTGATGTGTTTGAGGTCCATGGGACAAAGATTATGACAGAGATGGCTTCATCTTAGAAACCTGGGGGAGGCGGCGAGAAGCGTCCAGCAGAGATTTTCCTTGCGTTTCTTTGCGGAATTTCTTTGCGTCCTTTGCGGTAAAAGGCTTTTCACGCTTTCGTGCGGTATATTCTTTCGCGGTGGTTGAACGAATGCCGACCGCTTGAGGAATGTGCAGAGCCGGGGCAGGGGTCCTTCGACTCCGCCTGCCCGTTCGCGAGCGAACGAGCAGGCTGCGCTCAGGATGACATTGGACTAGCAGCGGTCACGAAACCATCACCGGGGAGGCGTCATGCTGAGCTACTCGCGCGGTCCCGAAGATGAATTGTGGGAGCTGACGATCGCGCAAGTGCTGGACCGCGCGGTCGAGCGCTGGGGCGACAGCCTGGCCCTGGCTTCCTGTCATCAATCGAAGCGCTACACCTGGCGTGAACTGCGAACTGCCGCCGCTGCTGTGGCGTGCGGCCTGGTGTCACTCGGCATACGGCCCGGGGACAGGGTGGGATTGTGGTCCACGAACTGCGCCGAGTGGGTGCTGGTGCACCTGGCATGCGCGCGAGCAGGCGCCGTGCTGGTCAACGTGAATCCGGCGTATCGCACCCACGAACTCGCGTTCACTCTGCAGAAGTCGCGGATGAAAATCCTGTTTCTGTGGGAGAGGGACAGCAGAGCGGAGTACGCGCAGATTCTGGACGAGGCGCGGTCGGGCAAGCAGCTGAGCCTGGAGCATGCAATCTTTTTCGGCACGGAGCGCTGGCGTGAGTTACTGACAATGTCGGACGGGTTCAGTGCAGCGGTGAAGCCGACCGATGTCGCCAACATTCAGTACACATCGGGGACCACGGGCCAGCCCAAGGGCGTGATGCTGACCCATCGCAACCAGGTGAACAACGGCAAGATGCTTGCATGGGGCATGCGCTACACGGAGCGCGACCGGATCTGCGTACCGGTGCCGTTGTATCACTGCTTCGGCTGCGTGATCGGGACCATGTCGGCGCTGGCCAGCGGCGCTGCCATGGTTCTGCCCAACTGGACATTCGATCCGCGGGCCACGCTGCAGGCGGTGCAGGCCGAGCGGGCAACATCGCTTTACGGCGTGCCGGCAATGTTCATCGCAGAGCTGGGATTGCCGGACTTCAAGTCGTATGACTTGTCCAGCCTGCGGACTGGGATGATGGCAGGGGCGCCCTGTCCGGTGGAAATCATGAAGCGGGTGATGTGCGAGATGCGCTGCGCCGAGTTGACCATCGGGTATGGACAGACGGAGAGCGCGCCGGTGGTGACCATGTCGCAGCCGGATGATCCCATGGAACTCCGTGTTTCGACCATCGGAAAGGCATTGCCTTGCACCGAGATGCAAATTGTCTCGGTACTCGATGGAGAGACCGTGCCCGCCGGAGAGCAGGGCGAGGTTTGCGCGCGGGGCTACATGGTGATGAAGGGATACGACGACGAGCCGGAGGCGACCGCGTGCGCCATCGACGCCGAAGGGTGGCTGCACACCGGAGACCTGGGGCTGATGCGCGAAGACGGCTACATCCACCTGACCGGGCGGGCCAAAGACATGATCATTCGCGGCGGCGAGAATGTTTATCCCCGCGAGGTGGAAGAGTTTCTGTACACCCATCCCAAGGTGGCGGAGGCGCAGGTGGTGGGAATTCCAGACGAGCGCCTGGGAGAGGTGGTAGCGGCCTGGATCCGGCTGAAGGCGAATGAAGAATCAACCGAGGAGGAGATACGAAACTTTTGCGAGGGAAAAATCGCGTACTTCAAGATTCCCCAGCATGTGCGCTTCGTAGAGCAGTTTCCCATGACGGTGACGGGGAAGATCCAGAAGTTCCGGATCCGGGAGATCGAGGTCGCGGACCGCGGCCTGGAGAAAGTGGCAAAGCGGGAAACGGCGTAGGAGCACTATGGAGTCGCTATCCCGAATTCTTTGCAAAAACGCGTGACTGTGTTTCTGAGTTCGTCGTCGAGGAGACCTAGGGCGGGGATTGAAATGCGGCTAGGAACACTGCCGTAAAATGCGCCGGCAATCCCTCCCGCAATGCACGCCAGAGTGTCGGCGTCACCCCCGAGAGAAACGGCCAGCCTGACTGCATCTTCGTAGTCCTCGGAATCGAGAAAAGCCGTGATCGCTTCCGGGACCGTACCCTGGCAGGATTCGTTGAACGAGTAGGTCGGCCGGATACTCGCTACACTTCGACTCAAATCGTAACCGAACTGCTTTACGATCGCGCTCCGGATCTTCTTTTTAGACTCACCTTGTCGCGCCAGGAATATGGCGGTCGCCGTGGCCTGGGCTCCGCGAACGCCCTCCGGGTGGTTGTGGGTGACGTCGGCACTCGCCTTGGCTTCCTTGAGCACCTCTTCGAGTGTCTGGAATGCGAAAGCGACCGGACTCACTCGCATGGCGGATCCGTTGCCCCAGCTGTGGTAGGGCTGGCGCGACCCTGACTTTACCCAGTGCCAGAACCCGACGCCGTAACACCGGTCGGGATAGGCCCGGGTGTATTCGTGGAAATTGTCAACGTAGGAAGTACCGGTCAGCAGGCAATCGGCAACCGCTACAGTAAGAACGGTGTCATCGGTGAATCGGCTTTCGGCGACAAAGAGCGGGAAGTCCGTGCGCTTCTGTGCCTGGAACTCGTGTACCGAGCCGATAATGTCGCCTGCGATGGCGCCTATCATCATGTACTGCGATCAGTCCCCGGGAGTGTCCCCCTCACGGCGAGGATTTTGGGAGCGGAGTCGCGGCTGGGTCGACACCGCAGATTTTTTATAGCCTACGCCGTCTTGGTTTCCTTACCCGGGACCCAGTAGATTTCTTCTTTTAACATTTCCCTGGTGAAACCGATGCGCTGCAGCATGCCTTTGCCATGCTCGATCATCTGAGGGTGACCGCACAGGTAGCCGACCGAGTTCGCTCCGTTCAGTCCCCACATGTCGGTGTATTTGCGAATCAAGTCATCGACACGTCCGATTTCTCCCGTCCACTTCTGATCGTCCCAGGGGCGGCTCACCGTGGGGACGTACTCCAGCCACGGTACTTCCACGGCGAATTTCTGCAACTCGTCGAGGTAGCCGAATTCCCAGGAGTGGCTGGCGCCGTTGAGCAGAAATAATTTCTGCTCGCCCGCAAACCTGCCTTCCTTCCAGTCTTTGTAGAGAGTGCGGATGTAGCTCACGAAGGGTGCAATGCCGGTGACGGTGGAGACCAGCAGGTGGTTGGTGCGGCTGCTCCTGGTGTCGAGGGTGAAACGTCCCTTGGGGACCTTTCGCATCAGCATTTCATCGCCGATCTGCAACTTGTAAATGTCGGGAGTCAGCTCGCCGTGGGGGACCAGTTCAAAGAAGAACTCGATTTCACTCTCATAGGGAGAAGAAACAATGGAATACGGGCGCTCCGAACGTCCGTCTGAGCGCTGCAAACCCAGGGTGGCGTACTGGCCGGGAGCGAATTTGAATTCGCCGCTCGGCTGCACGCGGATCATCCACAGATCGGAGGCGAAGTCCCTGCGCTGGGTGATTCTGGCCTGGTAAAACTTGTCGTCGGCTGTGCTCATCGCGGCCGCTCCTCGGAATCGGCGAGCCTATAAGGTGCCTGAGTCCGCGCGCCTGTGGCAAGTCGTAAGTGTTCTGGCCTGGTTTACTGATTCAGGACGGGCTGTTGCGGAGAAGGCGTAGCGGCGCGGATACGGCGAGAGCAAGGCAGTGCGTGGTTATCTTGGCGGCAGGCTTATACCGTCTGGGCTTGGCTCCCAGCCCGGGCCAGAGTGTCGCCAATCAATTCGCAGCAGTGGCGAAGTCTTTGTAATGAAATTTGGATGGTCTCGCCAGCCGCCTTATTGCCTGACGCGCCAGCGTCCGCAGCCACCCGGGAGGCTTTTTCCGACAGGGCGGAAGCTACCTCCAGCAGGGCCAGGAGAGAGTCGGCGTGCAGCTTCCATAGCGACGGCGCATTTTCTGCCCGCTTGAGCTCTTCCATTTCCGTAGTCATGCGGGCCACCGAGGCCACAATGCGCAACAGCACTCGGGCGACGCCCCCGCGCGGGCTCTTTTCCTCAAGGTATTCGGCGCTGCAGGCCTCCGCCTCGGCCGGAGTCAGGGTGAGATTGAAGAAGCGCATGGGCACGACCTGACGGAATTTCGGGTCGGCTACGCGCACAAACACCCGGATAGATTCCTCGACCTGGCGGAGCTTGGTCTCCTCAGTGGAAATCTGTTGCGGCGTGACCGCCGAACGCCCCGCCTGTACATCGAAGGCCGGTCGCGCGGGACGCGCGGGCGGCGCCTTCACTGCGGCAGGGCGAGAGGTCTTCGCCGGGGCAGGCATGGGGACCACCGTGAAGTATGACGTCCGTCGAATCGGCGGACGCCGTTCCAGCGCCTGCTTCAGCTTGGAGACGCGGCGAAATTTTTCCAGGGCGATGCTGTAATCGACTTTCAGCAATTCGCTTTCTTCCAGCGAGGCCACGTGTTCGACGGTGACGTCCACGCCTTCCACATTGCCAAGAATCGTGCCGCCCTGTTCCTGCAAGGCGGCGGAGAAGTTTCTTATCTCGGTGGCCGCGGCATGAAAGAACTCGTCAAATTTTTTGCCGAAAGCCGCGTTGTATGGCGCGATGGTGGCCAGCACCCCAGGATGGTAAAAGGACGAATCCAGGGATTGCTTGAGCTCGCGGACCCGGGTGATGATCTCCGACTCGAGCAGCGAGTTCAGATCGTGGCAGTTCTGGGCTTGTTCCTGCAGCGGATCGAAGCGCCGCAGCATCTGCACGTGCTCCTCGGGCAGGGAGGGCACATCGCTGTCGGCCAGTATTTCGATCAGCGCAATCTCGAAGGGCGATAGCGGCAGCGAGCCGTCGAGCCCATAGCCGCGGCGCTCCCATTGTCCGGGCACGCGCGGATGGCGATACAGAAACGTCGCCACCAGGTCGGTCTTGTCGCGATTTACGTCGCTGGTATCTCTCTTGCGGGTGAAGTAGCGCAGGACAGCTTCGGCGATTTCGGGGTCGGTGTCGGCGGTAAATGCCCGCCGCAACATGGCCGGCGTAATAGCCTGATCGAGCAGGCGCAACCAGCGCCGCATGCGGTCGAGCGTGGCGTGCACCTCGCCATCCCCTTCCTGCAGCGAAATGGCCTCCAGACCGGCGGGAACCGGGACTTCGCCTCCAATGGAATCCTGCAGCAGCTTCTCATAGAAGCCCTGCACCGTGGCCAGGATGGCCAACTCCCATTTAGGATCCTCTACCACACTTTCACTCCCGCTGATCTGAGCCTGCGGAATGCGTGAACACAGGTTTGGATTAGTAAAACCCAAGGCGGCGCCCCGCACAATCGTTTTCCCAAAGGGATGGCACTAAAGTCACAATGGAGGGTGGGATTGAGCTAAACGACCACAATGTCATCCTGAGCGATCCCGCTCCTTCGCTTGCGAAGGAGCGGGTGAGTCGAAGGACCCCTATGGCAGGGATAGCCTGGGTAGAAATGATTTTCCGCTGAACCCACTGGTTCCCGAGAACTGCAACTGGAACAAGCGGATCTCCCGAGGTAGGGGTCCTTCGACTTCGCATGACCGCTCGCAAGCGAGCGCTCATGCTGCGCTCAGGATGACAGGCGGTTACTTTTTCAGATCTTTCAAGATTTCGCGGGCGGCGTTTGCGCCGGAGCCGCCGGTCAAACCCGCGCCGGGATGGGTGCCGGAGCCGCACAGGTATAGATTCTGGATCGGCGTGCGGTAGCGCGCCCAATCCAGCAGCGGACGCATGGTGAAGAACTGGTCGAGTGAGAGCTCGCCGTGGAAGATGTGCCCGCCAGTCAAGCCGTAGGTCTCCTCCAGGTCCTGGGGAGTGATGATCTGGTGGCTCAGGATCAGCTCGGGCAGATTGGGCGCATATTGTGCCAGAGTCTTGACCACGGTATCGCCGAGCGAGACCCGCTGTTTCTCCCAGTCGCTGCCTTTTAATTTGTAAGGAGCGTATTGCATGTAGATCGACATCACATGCTTGCCCTCGGGAGCGAGCGAGGGATCGGTGAGCGAGGGAATTGCGACCTCCAGATAGGGTTGCCGGGAGAAATTTCCGTACTTGGATTCGTCGAAGGCGCGCTCGAGATAGTCGATCTCCGGTCCGATATGAATTCGGCTGCTCAGTGCGCGATCATGGTTTTCGCCCTCGAGCGCGGTGAACCGGGGAAGTCCGGCGAGTGCGAGGTTGACCTTGGCCACCGTGCCCGGGGTGCGATAGTGCTGCAGCTTCATGACGAAATCGGGCGAGAGCTGCACCGGATCGACAAGTTTCAGCAGAGTACGTTTGGGATCCGCATTCGAGATCACCGCCCGGGCGGTAATTTCTTCGCCGTTCGAGAGCACGACTCCGCTGGCGATGCCGTCCTTCACGCGAACTTCGATGACTTCTGCGCCGCCGCGTATTTCCGCTCCCGCCTGCTGCGCCGCGGAGGCCATGGCCTGCGTGACCGCGCCCATGCCACCGGTGGCGAACCAGGAAGTACCGGCCGCGTGTTCGTCGCCGGCGGCGCGTATGAGCAGCACCAGGCTGCTGCCCGCGGACCAAGGGCCCAGGAACGTACCAAAAACTCCGCGCGCGGCGATGGTGGCGCGCAGCAGTTCCGTCTCGAAATATTCCGCTACCAGATCCGCCACCGCCATCGGCCCCCATCGCAGCAGGCGGTACATGTCGCGCCGGCCCAGTTTGCGGAGGGCGCGGCCGGTGTTGAGCATTCCCCACAGATCGCCTGAACTGGGATTATCGATGTCGGGCGGGGCGAGGGTAAGCGCCCTGGCAATGACGCGGCCCATTTTGCCCAGCGAGGACTGGAACTGCGGATACCTGGTCGCATCCTTCTGGGAGAACTCGGCGATTTCCTGGGCGGCTTTCTCGGCGTCGTTGTAAAGAATGAGAGCACGGCCGTCGGGTGACAGCGAGGTCACCGCGACATCCGTCTTGATCATCTTGAGGCCGTGCTTCTCCAGTTGCATGCTTCGGACAATATCGCGCCGCAGCGGTCCGGCCGAGTGCGCGAGCGTGGAGCAGCGAAAGCCGGGATGGAATTCTTCCGTGATGGCAGCGCCGCCAGGTTGCGCGCGGCGCTCCAGCACCAGCGGCTTGTAGCCGGCTTTCGCCAGGTAGAAGGCGGTGACCAACCCGTTGTGGCCGCCGCCGATGATGACGACGTCGCGTTGCCCAGGCACGTTTGCTATTCGAGACATGCTTAGGCCGCTCCCTTGAAGTCTTTCAGAATTTCGAGGGCTGCCAGCCTGCCCGGACCGCCCATGATCCCGCCTCCGGGATGAGTAGCAGATCCGCACATGTACAGGTTCTTGATCGGAGTTCGGAATTGTGCCCAGCCCGGTACCGGCCGCAGGAAGAAAAGTTGTTCCAGAGAAAGTTCGCCCTGGAAAATGTTGCCTTCGCTCAAGCCGAACTCGCGTTCGAGGTCGAGCGGCGTGACCACCTGGCGATGCAGGATGATGTCTTTGATATTAGGCGCGTACTCGGCGATGGTATTGATCACGTTGTCGCCGAAAGCCTCTTTCTGATCGTCCCAGTTGAGGCCCGGCCGCAGTTTGTAAGGCGCGTACTGCACGAAACAGGACATGATGTGCTTGCCCGGCGGCGCGACCGATGGGTCGGTCAGCGTGGGAATGACCATGTCAATGTAAGGACGGCGGGAGAAGTTGCCGTACTTGGCGTCGTCGTAGGCGCGTTCCATGTATTCGACGCTGGGAGAAATGGAAATCGCGCCCCGCAGGTGCGCGCCCGGTCCGGGGATGGCCTTGAAGTTCGGCAGCGCGTCGAGCGCCAGGTTTACCTTGCCGGAAGAGCCGCGATATTTGTAGCGGTTCACGTCTTCGAGGAATTCCGCCGGCAGCGTTCCGGCCTCGAGAAATTTCGTGAAGGTCAAGCGGGGATCGACGCTCGAAGAGATGATGTCCGCATAGATTTCATCGCCATCGGCGAGCACCACTCCCTTGGCCTTACCGTTCTTCACGATGATTTGCGCGATCGCGGCCTTGGTGCGGATTTCGGCCCCGGCTTCGCGGGCGGCGTCGGCGATGGCGTTCGAAATGGCTCCCGTGCCGCCGCGGGCAAATCCCCAGGAACGGAAGGCGCCGTCAATTTCCCCCATGTAGTGATGCAGCAGAACGTAGGCAGTTCCCGGCGAGCGCACGCCCAGGAAAGTTCCGATGATGCCCGAGGCCGACATCGTGGCTTTCAGCACATCGGTTTCAAACCATTGGTCCAGGAAATCGATGGCACTCATGGTCATCAACTGCACCTGGTTGTATTTGTCCTCGCTGGTCATGCCCTGGAAGCGGCGACCGATGAACAGCAGTTTCATCAGTTCTTTGGGATTGAGCGTCGCGGGATCGGGCGGAACCATGCTCAGGATCGGCTTCACGAAGCGGCACATGGCCTGCATGGCCTTACCGAACTCGTCGTAAGCTTCGGCGTCAACTTTCGAGTGCCGCGCGATCTCGCGATGCGTCTTGCCGTGGTCGTTCACCCGCCACAGGTAGTCACCGCTCGGCATGGGTGTGAACGTGCCGTCGAGCGGCAGGATTTCCAGGCCATGGCGGGGCAGGTCGAGATCGCGAATAATTTCCGGCCGCAGCAGCGAGACCACGTAGGAGCACACGGAGAACTTGAATCCGGGGAAGACTTCTTCAGTAACGGCAGCGCCTCCGAGCACGTGGCGGCGCTCGAGCACCAGAACTTTCTTCCCCGCGCGCGCCAGATAAGCGGCGGTGGTGAGGCCGTTGTGGCCTCCGCCGATGATGATTGCGTCGTATTTCGAGTTGCTGCTGGAAGCCATTTAAACCTTTAGCGCCGGGCGCTGAATTCAATTCGCAGGGATTTTAACAGGTATGGCCGGGAGCTGAGCGTACCGCGAATTCCCGTCCACGGAAAACGCAGGAAGGGGGTCAGAGACCGCTTTTGAGTACGGCCCAGCTCAGCATCGCGTTGGTGGACGAGTCCATCATCGTGCCCAGTGGAAGACGAAATCGATTGTATCGGGAAGCCTAATCTTTGTCAGCCTGACTGCGAGTCAGGTGCAAAGAATTGCTGCGAACGATCAGGACTGCATATAATCCAGCACGAGCAGGTTTTCCTCGGTGTCCTCCGTGTCCTCTGTGGTTATTAGAGTTTTTCTAACCACGGCGGACACTGAGGACACGGAGACTGAAGGAGCTGCCTTTGCCAGTCGGAACCGCATTTCACGATAGAACTTTCCCGCTTTGCCAGAGCCTGAACTACCGCGAGTGGTCGGGCTACTACGCGGTCAGCGTTTATGAAGTGCATCACGAGCACGAGTACAACGCTATCCGCAACGCGGCCGCACTCATCGACATTTCGCCGCTCTACAAGTATCTGATTACGGGCAAGGACGCCACCAAGCTGGTCAACCGCATCATCACCCGCGACATCGCCAAGGTGAGAGTGGGCCAGGTAATTTATTGCTGCTGGTGCGACGAGCAGGGAAACGTGATCGACGACGGTACCATCACCCGCCTGGAAGAAAATAAGTACCGGTGGACCGCCGCCGACCCCAGCCTGCGCTGGTTCCGCCAAAACGGTTTGAACATGGACGTGCAGGTCGAAGATATTTCGGAACAACTCGCCGCGCTGGCATTGCAGGGGCCCACGTCCGGCAAACTGTTGAAGGCGGTTGTTGAAGCCGCGGACATCGCCAATCTCAAATACTTTCGCATGACGCGGGGAAAGATCGGCAATGTTTACGTCGACATCTCGCGCACCGGATACACCGGCGATCTGGGCTACGAAATCTGGGTGCCGTGGAACGATGCGGTCAAGGTCTGGGACGCGGTGATGGAAAAGGGCAAGCAGTTCGACATTCATGCTGCCGGGATGCTGGCGCTGGATGTGGCCCGGGTCGAAGCCGGCCTGCTGCTGATCGAAGTGGATTACACCAGCGCGAAGAAGGCGCTGATCGAGTCGCAGAAATATTCGCCCTACGAGCTGGGTTTCGGCAAGATGGTCCACTTGGAGAAAGAAAATTTTATCGGCAAAGCCGCGCTGGTGAAGCAGCAGAAGCAGGGTGTGCCGCGGCAGTTTGTCGGCCTCGAAATCGATTGGCCCGAAGTCGAAGCGCGCTACGAAGAATTCGGCCTCACGCCGGCCGCGCCCAGCCAGGCTTCGCGCGTGGCTGTCCCCGTATATCTTGGGGAAAAACAGGTCGGCAAAGCCACGACTACCACGTGGTCGCCGGTGCTGAAGAAGATGATCGCACTGGCCAGCGTGGACACCGCCCACTCACAAATCGGCACCAAGCTCCAATTGGAAATTACGATCGAGGCAATGCGCCAGCAGGTAACGGCAAAAATCGTGAAGATGCCGTTCTTCAATCCGGAGCGGAAAACGGCGACGCCGGTCTAGCGTGAGATTGTGTGGGGACGGGTCTCCGACCCGTCCAGGTCGAGCGCAGCTCGACAGGGTTTCCAAGATTTAAGGAAGAATAGCCGAGCTCCGCTCGGCCTGACCGGGTCGGAGACCCGGTCCCACACGTTCATCTTACGGCCCGCTTTTTTCCTGCCCAATAGATCCATCCGCCCGCGGCCATCAACGCCGCCGTGCCTCCTACAATCTTGAGAACCGCCAGGGGCTTGTTGGGATCGTCCGCCGGCGGAACCACTGACAGCAGGATTGTGGCAGTCGTCGTAAGCAGCCCGATCACGGAAATCAACACCGCGACAGGCCTCCCTCCCGGAACCCGGATTACCTCCGGCCCGGCAGGCTCGCGCTGCAGTTTGATCATGGCGGCGAACACGTACAAGTAGGGAATGAAGTAAACAATCACGGTCATGCTGGCCAGCACGTCGTAGGCGCCTTTGACGTTGGTTCCGGCCTGGCCGAGAAAAATGAAGAGCATCCCGACAAAATATTGAATGAGCAGCGAGATCCAGGGAGTTTTCCAGCGCGGATGCAGCCTGCCAAACGCCGGCGGTAGAAAGTGGTCGATGCCAGCAACGAATGGCAAGCGGGCCACCGCGGCCAGATAGGCGGCGGCCGCCCCGACGTTGCTCAGCGCGATCAGGAATGCCGCCAGCGGCAGCGTCCAAGAATATCCCACGCGCTCGACCGTCTTCGCGATCGCCTGTACCAGGCCTTGCAGATTACTGACCTCCGTCGAAGGCAGCGCTACCAGCACGCCCACGGTCCCGATGATGTAGCAAAACGCCACCGTGATCCCCGCCGCGAACACCGCCCAGGGAATGGTACGGCGCGGATTCTTGATCTCCCCGCCCAGAAATGAGCCGCTTTCACATCCTCCGAAGGCGAACACCAGCAATGACCAGAAAATAACGTCCTTGAAGTGAATGCTCGGCGTCAGAGTGTGCAGGGTGAACGCGTTGGCTGAGCCAAAGCGGTGCCACGCGATGGCGCCCATTGCGATCACGATCACCGCCGGAATCCACATGGCAATCGCGCCCACGTTGTGCAGCCACTTGCCCACGTCCAGGCCGACGACGTTCACCACCGTGGCGAGGGTCAACGTGAGCAGCGAAAAGATGATGTAGAAAGTGGCGTTGTTCGAGAGATGTCCCCAGGCACCCTGCCGCATGTAAATAACGTTGCTGGCGGCGAAATAAAGTACGGCGGGGAAATATGGCAGGTTGCTGGTCCAGTAGGCCCACGCCGACATGAATCCGGAAAAATCTCCGAATGCTTTCTTGCTCCAGACGTAAAGCCCGCCCTCATCGGGGTAACGCGACGATAGCTCCACCACCGAAAACGCCAGCGGGACATAGAAAACCAGCCACGCGCCAATCCAGATCACAATCGAACTGGGTCCGGCTGCAGCAGCGGTGGCAATCCAGCGCAGGCTGATGCCGGTGACCACGTAGAAAAGCACGAGGTCGCGGAAGCCCATGACTCGCTTGGGTTGGTTGGAGTCTTCGCTCGAAGGGATAGTCATGCCTAGCGAAGGCGACTGCTCGCCGGAGCGTCTGAGTTCAGGCAATGCGTGGTCCTCGGGTTAGTTCGTCATGCGCTGCGCGAAAGCAGCTACGAATAGCATCCGGGAACACCAAGAGCAAGGAGAAAGTGCCCTCCGCAGCTATCGCCGGGAGCAACGAAATCTATGTGATCTCGCCGTAAGCTGCGGACGAGAATCCGGGGCGTGCGAAAAATCGTTCGTAGCATTCAGCACAGAGCCAGTCGCGACCATTCGTGTAACCCATTCCGTGCGGCACATCCTCGGACGACTCGAATAGTTCCCAACGGCAAACAGCGCAGTAGTCCTTCTTCCAGCCTCCTTTGACGAGTTCGAAATTTGCAGAATCCTGGACCAATGTTAGATCGAAAGACAACAAGCCGTGCTGACGATCCAACACAACATCGCGAGGAGTCCACAACGTTTTACGCCAGAACCAGGAAACCTCTCGGCACCGTGTGAGAACCGTGTGGACATAGCTCAGTTGCCACGGGCGGCCGCGAATTTCGACGGTGCCCTCGATATCGCTGGCGTGACTTCTGACTCTAATCGGAAAGCGCTTGGCAACAGACCTCCGCTTTTCGCCCAACTCTTCCATTTTCAAGCGGAGTTCTGGGAGGCGGGCACCGTGATCCTTCAGAATCTTCGCAGTATTCGACCTACCTTCTCGAAGCAATGCAAGCAGCAAATGCTCAGTGCCAATGTGGGTGTGGTTTAGCCGATCGGCCTCTTCCGCGGCAAACCTGAGCGTTAGCTTGGATTCGTCGTCCAGAGGCAAATCGGCCGAGGTCGATACTTTTCGGTTGCCTTTCAGCGAAGCGAAAGCCCTGATCTCGTGCTGCACTGCCTGGTAAGACACCTCGGGGAGCAGGTTTCCGAGGAGCGAGACGTCCTCTCGCAGCAGTCCCAGGAGGAGATGCGGGGGCTCGATGTAGGTCGAGCCCAAATTACTCGCTTCATATCGGGCGAAGAATATGGTTCTGCGAGCGCCGTCCGTATAACGCTCAAACATCATTTACTCCAATTGTCGGGCTACTACTAGAGGTGCGACTCAGACGGTCTCACCGCCGGCTGCTTCCACCCAGGATCGAACCCAGCACACCGCGGATAATCTGG
The DNA here is from genome assembly GCA_963797385.1 of Terriglobia bacterium. Lineage (GTDB taxonomy): Bacteria > Acidobacteriota > Terriglobia > Terriglobales > Acidobacteriaceae > JAIQFF01. The sequence continues at coordinate 70,695 of CAWCPY010000025.1, read as the reverse complement.
CGTCCAACGGAACTGCCCATGGAGCGCGCAGCGCTTTTCACCATGGCTTCGACCACCGTGTCTCCGCGCCGTCCTCCTCCTCCGAGACCCAGATTTTCATACCATGGCTTGTCTGGCTGCGGAGGAGGCTGACTTGCAGTTGTGCCCGGTGCCGGAGACTGCTGGGCTTTGCTTTTTAATCGCTCGTACGCCGATTCGCGGTCCACGACTTTCTCATACACCCCAAATACGACCGAGCTGCCGATGATCTGCTGCCGTTGCGCGGGAGCGATGGGGCCGATCTGGCTGCGGGGCGGGCAAACCAGGGCGCGTTCGACAACGCTGGGCGTTCCTTTCTCGTCGAGAAAAGATGCCAGAGCCTCGCCGACCGCGAGTTCCGTGATCACAGTTTCCACATTCAGCTTGGGATTGGTACGAAAAGTCTGGGCCGCCGCGCGCACTGCCTTCTGGTCTTTGGGAGTGAAGGCGCGTAGCGCGTGCTGGACCCGGTTGCCCAGCTGTCCCAGAACGACCTCGGGCACGTCCAGCGGATTCTGCGTGACAAAATAAACCCCCACGCCTTTGGAACGGATCAGCCGGATGACCTGTTCGATCTTGGCTTGGAGGGTTGACGGCAAATCGGTGAACAGCAGGTGAGCTTCATCGAAGAAGAAGACCAGCCTGGGCTTCTCCGGATCACCGACTTCGGGGAGCTTCTCAAATAATTCCGAAAGCATCCACAGCAGGAAGGTTGCGTAGAGCTGCGGCGAAGCCATGAGCTTGTCCGCGGCCAGGATGTTGATGACGCCGCGTCCGCTGGTGTCGGTTTGCAGCAGGTCGTCGAAATTCAGGGCGGGCTCGCCAAAAAACTTTTCGCCACCCTGCTGCTGCAGCGCGGTCAGGGCCCGCTGAATGGTGCCAACGCTAGCCGGCGAGATGTTGCCATACTGGGTCTGAAAGTCTCTGGCTGAATCGCCAACGTGCTGCAGCATGGCTTGCAGATCTTTCAGGTCAAGCAACAGAAGACCGTTGTCGTCGGCAATTTTGAAGACGAGCGCCATCACGCCCGACTGCGTGTCGTTCAAATTCAGGATGCGGCTGATGAGCAGCGGCCCCATCTCCGAAATCGTGGCGCGCACGGGATGTCCCTGCTCGCCGAGAACGTCCCAGAAGGCGACTGGAGAGCCGTTAAATGCGAAGTCAGTCAGTCCCAGCTTTTTAATCCGGTCCTGCAGTTTGGGATTGTCGGTGCCGGGATGGCTGATTCCGGAAAGATCGCCCTTTACGTCGGCGGCAAAAACCGGCACGCCGATGCGGCTGAAACTTTCCGCCATCACCTGTAGCGTGACGGTCTTGCCCGTGCCGGTCGCGCCGGCGACCAGGCCGTGCCGGTTCGACATGCCGGGCAACAGGTAGAGCGGATTGTCTCCCTTGGCGATCAGAAGAGGATCTGCCATGCGATTCTCCGTAATTCCGGAGTGCGGTGTAGCGATTTTGTTAGTCAGGTGATTGTAAAGACATGGCGGGCATATGCCAACTGCGGCTTGCCTGCGCCTTGATTTCTTTGCGACCTTTGCGGAGTCCTTGGCGTCCTTTGCGGTAAAGATTTTGATTTTGCCGTGACACACGAAAAAATCTTAAACCGCAAAGGACGCCAAGGACTCCGCAAAGGGCGCAAAGAAAATCAGGAAACGCGTGGCGCATTTCTGCTCAACCGCTTCCAGTACAGATATCCGGGAACGCCGATCAGAACGATCGCGGCACCCCAGAAAGCCTGTGTCGGCCGGGTGACGATCGTGTTTAGGGTCCAGGCGCTACCGATCAGCACATAGATCGCGGGCAGCCACGGATATCCGGTGCAGCGGTAGGGGCGGGGAAGCTCAGGACGCTTCCAGCGCAGGATGAACAAACCGATCACGGTGAGCGTGTACGACAGCACCATGCCGAACATCACATAGGTATAGAGCTGGTCATAGCGTCCGCTGAGAGTCAGCACCGCACCCCAGATGCCCTGGCCGATCAGGCTGAACGCGGGCGTCCGCCACTTAGGATGTACCTCCGCCATCTTCTGGAAGAAGGCGCCATCGCGGGCCATGGCGAAGTACACGCGCGCGCCGCTCATGGTGCAACTCGCCATGGCGCCGAAACAGGACACCGCAATCAGCGCCGACAGCCACACCGCGGCTGCTGGAGAAAATAGAGCAACTGCGGCGGCGTGCGCGATGATTTCATGTTTCGCGATCTCACCCAGCGGCAGGGCGTAAACGTAGGTCATGTTCATCGCCATGTAGATGATTCCGACCGCGATCACTCCCAGAACCATGGCCCGCGGCACATTTCGCCGCGGATCTTTCACTTCACCCGAAACCCACGTGATATATACCCAGCCGTCGTAGGCCCAGAAGACGGCGATCAAAGCCACCCCGAACGCGGAGACTAACTGCCCCGCAGCTCAATCCCAGGTTGAGGCTTTGACCCGGGGCGGCCGCGAAGTGATGCCAGTCGCCCTTTGCCGATGGCGAATCCTAAAATTACGAAGGCGGCCATGGCGGCAAACTTGGCCCAGGTGGCGAGATTTTGCAGGATCGTGCCCCAGCGCAGCCCGACCACGTTGATCCAGGTCACGATAAAAATAGCGGCCAATGCGACTACGTGAGCGCGGGTGAGAACGATTCCGGCGGCGGCGAAGATAACGTGTTCCTGCGAAATTGCCGGAACGATTCCGCCGAGATATGCCGCTGAAGCCACCGAGAGCGCTGCGATAGTGCCGCCGTTGGCCACACTGAACAGCATCCATCCATACAGAAATGCCGGCAAGTCTCCGTAGGCCTCGCGCAGATAAACGTACTGGCCGCCGGAGTCCGGAAACATCGAACCCAGTTCGGCAAAGGCGGTACATCCCAGAAGGGAAATGCCGGCGCCGAGAATCCATACCAGCAGGAAAAGCATGGGATGCGGCAGGGGGCCGGCGATGTCTTTCGCCGTCAGGAAAATCGAGGAGCCGATGATGCCTCCGCACAGCAGCAGTACGGAGTCGAGCAGGCTGAGTCCGCGAACCAGGCTGGGTGATTCGGATTTCGAGGTGGAGGGAGAGACTGAAGGCAGGCTCATCAATTATCCCATTCCCAGTTCGTCGGGAGATTCCAGCGGAGTTCCACAGCGGCGGCAGATGACCGCGGAGCAGTCGCCGCAGGTGAGCGGGTCGGTAACTTCCTGGCTGCACCTGGGACAGTAAAGTGGCTCCGGGTCAGGCTCCGGCTGCGGGGTTGAGCTCATGAGGATGGCAAATGTAGCATATCCTTCGTGTACCTTGGTGTCCTTCGTGGTTGAGGCCTTAAATCTTTGACCACCAAGGACACGAAGGTACACGAAGGAGAGCAAACTGCCCGACAAAGCTCCAACCCCGGATGAGAAACTGCAGCTTGAATTCAATCGCTGGGCGCTGGCCGGTGAAGGCGAGAAGATGCAGAACCATCATCTCGACATTACCGAGAAAACGCTGCGGCTGATGGACCTGCGCCCCGGCGAGCGCGTGCTTGATCTCGGCTGCGGCTCGGGCTGGGCGACTCGGCTGCTCTCGCGCCTGGTGGGGGATGGGCCGGAAGGCTTTGGGCAGGTTGTCGGTCTCGACGTTTCCGACGAAATGGTGCGGCAGGCCCGCGCAGCTTCCAAAGACTTTGAGAATATTCTGTATGTCTGGGGATCGGCGCAGCAGATTCCGTGGGAAGAAAACTTTTTCGATAAAGTTCTGTCGGTCGAATCTTTTTATTACTACGCTGACCAGGACCGGGCGCTTTCCGAGCTCTTTCGGGTTATGGCGCCGCATGGGCGCCTGTTCATCCTGATCAATCTGTATCGCGACAATCCCTACTCGCTGCAATGGGTGGACAAGCTGAACGTCCCGGTGCACGTGCGATCCGAGGTGGAGTATGTCGAGCTGCTGCGGAAGCACGCGTTTGAAAACGTCGAAGCGCGGCGCCTTCCGGACGACACCCCCACCCCGGACGACTATCAGACGAAGTCCTTCCGCAGCCTCGACGATTTGCGTGCTTTCAAAAAGATGGGAGCCCTGCTGCTGACGGCATCCAAGCCCGACCTGCGCACCCCGGCCCCAGGCTACACAATTTACTGACACCCTGTATGGGGCGGGCGCCCTCGCCCGCCGCCTTTGACTTTGTGCCCTGCAGGAGCAGTGCACTTTCAACTGAAGATTGGGCAAGACAAGATCAACTTAAAAGGCGGCGGGCGAGGGCGCCCGCCCCACACGCGGCAACTACTTCACCAGGCGGTTGTATTTCTTCAGTACCTCGCGCAAGCGATCATGGGGCAGTCCAATCACCTCAACGTCGTTGATGCCCTTCATCGTCTTCGCGGCCACCATGGCATTAACCACCGCTTCTTCGGTGGCCTGCACCGTCGCGAGGAAGATCGGGTTCAGACTCTGGTTGGGGAGCATGGTCAGTTGGTGCACGCCCTTCGGTTCCGCCGCTCCGGGGTTGGCGGTCGAGAAAGCGATAAAGATGTCTCCCGAACCATCGCCGGAGAAACTGCCATCCCGGCCCAAGCCCAGCGACACGCGCCGGGCCACACGCTTCAGTTGGGTCGGAATCAGGGGCGCGTCGGTGGCCACAACCACGATGATGGATCCGATGTCGTCATTGCGGACGGTGTGGTCTCCGATCTCCCGGCCCACAGGTACTCCGGCGATGCGGAGCTGGCTGCGCGATCCGTAGTTACATTGCACCAGCACTCCGACTGTGTAGCCGCCGTACTTTGGATCGAGCACACGCGAGGAAGTCCCGATTCCGCCCTTGAATTCGTTGCAGATCATTCCGGTACCGCCGCCCACGCTGCCTTCTTCGACGGGGCCGGCCTTCGCGGTGTCGAGGGCATGGAAGACGTGTTCCGGCTTGACGTGAAATCCGTTGACGTCGTTCAACTCACCATCCCAGGTTTCGGCAACCACGGGCAACGACCACCAGTAGCCGTCGTCATCCGGAGGAGCATTCTTTACCCGCCAGGCGATGACCGCGTCACGCACCACGCCCACACTGTGCGTGTTTGTGATCATCACCGGGCCATCCAGAAATCCCGAGTCTTCGACCCATGTGGTCCCGGTCATTTCGCCGTTGCCGTTGAGGGTGAACCAGCCGGCGAAGACCGAATCCTTAAAATTGTGGCCTCGGGGAAGAATTGCGGTCACCCCCGTTCGCACCGGACCCACGCCGACCTTCAGCGGGCCACTGCCGGAAATCAGGGTGGTTTGGCCGACCTCCACGCCCTTCACATCGGTGATGGCGTTGAGCGGTCCGGGGCCGCCGTCAAAAGGAACTCCCAGGTCGCGGGCTCGAGGTTCGGTCTGGGCCGTTGCGGCGGCGAGCAGCAATGAAAAAATCAGGGCAGCGAGCACTGTTCGGCCTGCTTTCAGCATCCAAGTCCTCCGTGGTAAGTTTGGCAGTACAGGGTATCCAGTGTTCGGCCTCGGATACAATTCCGTCAAGGCGGAGGGTGGAATGGAAAACTGGAAAGTGGCATTGGTGAGTGGTGCGGCGGGCGTGGGCACGGCGATGTTCCTGAAGAAAAAATGGACAGCTGGAGTCATTCTGGCTGGCGTCGGATTGGCCACATTGGCGTCGGAATATCCCGAGAAATTCGCCGAGGTGCGCCGGCGGCTGCCCGATTTTATCGAGCGCGGCAACAATTTTCTTGAGGTTGCTACCCGGGTGGGAGATCGCCTGGCGGAAGCCGCGGAGAACCGCTCCCAGACGTGGTACGAGGCGCTGCTCACCCACTGACTTTGCTGATGGTGGACGAACTACTCGATGCCCAGAGTCTTGCGGGCATCGGGGCTGAGCCGCTCTGGGGTCCACGGCGGAGTCCAGACTACATTGACTGTGGCATTGCGCACGCCGGGCATCTGTTCCACCCGGGCCTTGACCTGTTCTCCGATCATCACGTGCGACGGACAGCCCTGGGCCGTGAGGGTCATTTCCACGGTCACGTCCTGTTTCTCCTCCGGCGCGGGGTCGAAGCGGACCCCGTAAATCAGTCCCAGATCGACAATATTGACGGGAATTTCCGGGTCGTAACACTGCTTCAAGGCGCTAAGAACTTCGTCCTCGGTTAGGGTAGGCATGCATTCTCCTCAGATCGACAGTGATAGTTTACACGCCCAGGCGTTGTCGAGGTTCGGGGTAACAACCCAATGACTTCAGAAGCGAAGCGGAGAATCCAGCTTGTACTGGTGGTTGCGATCGCCGCCGCGGGCCTTCGTGCCGGCTATGTTGTCTATGAGCGGCGCGCCAGCACGGCCGAAGAAAACCGGAAGCAGGCGCCGCCCCTGAATCCTGACTATTACGTCATTCCCAAGAAGCTCTATCCCTACGATCTGAAATCGGCCAAACAGCTGACCCAGCAACCGGTGTGGGTCAGGGAAGGCTACCGCTTTACCTATTACCCCTACGACCGGACGCGCCACCGCGCCGATTTTTCGCATGAGGCCGGACTGCTGCTGCCCATCCAAAAGCTGGAAATCAAGGATGTGGTCGCCGACACCGCGCCTCACTCCGCGCATCTGCATCAGGTGATGGCGGTGTTCGAACTGAAGGGCAAGACCTACGCTGTTCCTATCGGTTCACAGACCGGCGAAAGTTATCAGATCTATTCCGACGAAATGTTCTTCATCCAGGATCCACACGAGTTGTACAAGCACTGGCCGGCTGATGTCTGGGCATCCATCGAGCAACACCAGATCAAGCCCGGGATGAATGAATTTCAGGCGTACTTTGCTATCGGGATGGGAGTTCCGGAGCGGTCAAGCGATCCCGCGGTGAAAACCGTGCACTATCCCAACGGAGGCAAGCCGGTGACCATCACTTTCCGCGACGGCAAGGCGGCAGAGATCACGGGCGGGTGAGGGAAGGCATTTCAGATTGCAGATTTGAGATTGCAGATTTTCGGACCCGCAACCAATTCTGAAATCTGCAATCCCCTTACTTCACCACCGGCGATTTGTCCGTCGCCGCACCCTGCTCATCGGCGTGGATCGCGTTATCTTCGTCGGCATAGAAGGAGCGGTGCTCAGCATCAAGCTGCTTGGGCGTGAGGGTCAAATCGAATCCATCCTTGTTGGGACGGAAGCCCACGGCGTAGTCGCCGCGGTCCGGGTTTACCATGCGCTTGGTGAAGGACCCGGTGTGCACCAGTTGCGCCAGCGAGGTGGCAAACTTGTCATTCTTTTTCTTGTAGAGCTTCTGGGCGCGCAGCACGGTGCGCATGTAGCCCAGGGCTGCGGCTTCCGAATCCGATCGGGCGGGATCGCCCTTGAATTTTGGCTGGTAAGTGCTCTGTGCTGCAGCGGCCAGACAGGTCACCAGCACCATCGCCGCCACCCTCCGAATATGTTGTTTCACCCGTCCGCCTCGCGATTTCATGAGTAGTTGCCCGTCATATCTTAGATGCTGAACACGTTACCGGCGTAATCGTCAGGGGCCAGTCGAATGTTCTCATCGCCGGCAAATGCAGCTATGCTAATCCAGCTTTTGGAATAAAGCAGGAAACCCTATCAAACAGGAAACCCTATGAAGGCTGCAACTGCCATGAAGGCTTCACCAGCAAAAAAACCGGCCATCCGCCTGGCTGTGGTGGAGAGCGATCCACTGCGCTTTGTGGGATTTCGCGCCCTGTTTGACTCGGAGACGGATTTTGAACTGATCGCGGCTTCTTTGCCCGACATCGGAAGCCTGCCCAACATTGATCTGGTGCTGCTGGGAAACCGCAACGGACAGAACCTGTTCGACCTCATGGCCAGCCTCAAAGCCAGCCGTCCTGACCTGCGCATCATTGTGACAGGTTCGGGCATGGACGAGGAAACCATTTTGAAAGCCATTGCTTCCGGAGCCAAGGGGTACGTGGACGAAGCGGCGTCGCCGGCCGAGTTCGTGCAGGCCATCCGCATCGTGAACCAGGGTTCGGTGTGGGCGCCCCGCCGGGTGCTTTCCCTGTTCATCGAGCGTGTGAGTTCGGCTCCGGGCCGCGTCTTTCCCGCGGGCCGCGTGACTTTTACCGACCGCGAGAAGGAAGTTCTGGAAATGCTGGTGGCGGGCCGCTCCAACAAGGAAATCGGCTCGGCCCTGGGCATCGAGGAACGCACCGTTAAAGCCCACGTAGCCAAGCTGATGCGGAAGGTAGGAGTGCAGAACCGGATTGCGCTTTCGGTGCACGCCATCACGCACTCGCTGGTCACGGCGAAGTAAGGCAATTTTAGAATTTACGAATTGTCGGATTGCCGGATTTAGAAATCAATCCGGCAATCCGGCAATCCGGCAATTCTTCCATCATCCACCTAAAATCCCAGCCCCTTCTTCCGGTCGAGGGCGAGGTTACTTTAGGACAGTGACCTGGGTAATCTTGCTGCTTTAATCGGCTCCACGCATACTCGCTTCACCTACCACAGAACCTGGGAGACGGGGTTGGGAGCGGAGATTTAGGGTCACCGCTACTGGCCCCGATTTTTTTGGCCGCAACCGATTCCCCTCAGCACCCTCCCACGCACCCACTTTCCGCGAAATCCGCTAAAATCAATGTACTGAGTTGCATCTAAAACTCTATCAAGTCCAGAAAGTCAGGAAGAAATGAAAAAACTGCTGCTTCTGTGTGTAGTCGCGTGTCTCGCCATTGCTACATTCGCCAAGGATGATGAGGACCAGAACAAGGCCGAAGACCGCATCAAGGCCGCCAGCACGGTGCTGGATGAGATTGAATCCGCTCCCGATCAGGGCATTCCGGAAGAGGTCCTGGGGTCGGCCCAATGCGTGGCCGTCGTGCCCACCATGATTAAGGGCGGTTTCATCGTGGGCGCGCGGTTTGGACGCGGCGTGGCCAGCTGCCGCACTCCCAAAGGATGGAGCGCGCCGGCCTTCTTCACCATCAAAGGCGGAAGCTTCGGCCTGCAGATCGGCGCCCAGGCGGTCGATCTGGTCATGCTCATCATGAACGACAACGGCATGAAGAACCTGCTGAGCAGCCAGTTCAAACTGGGGGCGGATGCCAGCGTAGCCGCGGGGCCGGTCGGCCGACATGCCGCCGCTGACACCGACTGGAAGCTGAAGGCGCAGGTGCTGAGCTATTCCCGGGCCCGTGGATTGTTCGCCGGCCTGGAGCTGAGCGGCGCGTCGATCGACCAGGACAAGGACTCGACCCGCGAGTTCTACGGCCGCATGGTGCCCTTCAAGACCTCGCTGACCGGAACCATTGACGCTCCCGCCAATGCCTACCCATTCCTCAACACCCTGGCCAAGTGGGCCAAGACGGCGGCCGCCGAGTAAGGGCCTTGAATGTGGGCGCGAGCGTCCCCGCTCGTGCTGACCTATGCACGAGCGGGACGCTCGCGCCCACATTGACAACCCTCTCCCCCCTTGCTACCGTCACCAGTTTCCCCTACATGCGTCAGCGATTCGAGTACGCGCTTGCGTGGCCATTCATCAAAACGCTGAGCCTGCTACCTCGCCCTCTTTCGCGGGCTGCTGCGATTTTTCTCGCCTGGATGGTTTACCTACTACACGTGCGGCTGCGGCGCGTCGGCATGCGTAATCTGGCCATGGCGATGCCGGAGAAAAGCCGCAGGGAGCATGCCCGCATCCTGCGTGGAGAATTTACCTCGCTGGGACGCCAGCTGGCTGAGGTCTGCCAGTTTCCCCGCTATACCAGGGAGAATGTCAGCCGCGTGGTGGTCTATGACGGCTTCGAGAACTACGAGCGGGCCGCCGCTCGCGGCAAGGGCGTATTGTTTCTTACCGCTCACTTCGGCGGATGGGAACTTTCCGCCTTCGTTCATTCCCTGCATGGCCACGGGATGCATGTTGTGGTGCGCAACCTGGACAATGTCTATCTCGACCGCCTGATCCAGCGTTATCGCTCGATGCACGGCAATACGACGGTGAGCAAAGACAATTTCGTGCGCGGACTCCTGCAGGCGATGAAAGCCGGGGAGATGGTTGGCCTGCTGATGGACACCAACATGACTCCGCCGCAAGGTGTGTTCGTGAATTTCTTCGGCATTCCCGCCTGCACCGCCAGCGGCCTGGCCAGAATCGCACTGCGCACCGACGCGGCCGTGATTCCGGGCTTCACCATCTGGGACCCCACGCTGCGCAAATACCGGCTGCGATTCGATCCCCCAGTCACTCTGGTGCGCACCGGCAAAGACGAGGCAGATATCGTCACCAACACCCAGATCTTCACCAAAATCACCGAGGACTATGTTCGCCGCTATCCCGACCAGTGGTTGTGGGTGCATCGGCGCTGGAAGACGAGACCGCCGGGTGAGCCAGGGTTGTACTGAGAAGTCAGCTCGGGGCTCCTAGCTGCTGGCTACTAGCTTTTGCGAGGCGCCAAGGTCTGAAGGTTCCGGCTGGAAGGGACGAGCCAGTAGCCAAAAGCCAGCAGCTAGAATCTGCTCTTCTAAAACCAATCACTGCGGTAGGCAATCCACCAGCTGGCGTACGCGATGGGGATGGTCGCCACCAGCGCCCACCACAAGGGCAGGATGAAGTCTGCGGCCAGGCCCAGTATGGTGAAAGCGCCCCAGAACACTTTTTTTTCCATATCGTCATTATTCTAGACCCGGCCCAGCTTTCCTTTCCCCGATCAAACGTATACAAAGGTGCAATGAAGCGGTCACTCCTTTCGATTGCCCAGGCAGTACAGGCGCGGGTGGTGGGAGATGGCGCGGTCGAAGTGAGTGGGATTGCCAGCATTCCGCAGGCAACCCCAGTGGATCTGGTGTTTGTCGAAGACGAAAAGAGTTTGCTGGCGGCGCTCGGTTCGCGGGCTGCAGCGGTCATCGCGGGGGAATTTGCGCGGGCCGACTGTGCGAAGGAAGGGCCCGGTGGCAAGCCGCTGCTGATTGCCAAGCATCCCAGGCTGGCCTTTGCGCGCGCCGCACGAATACTTTGTCCGGCGCCCGATCGCCGGCCCGGGAGCCATCCCACCGCGATCGTGCATGCGTCGGCCCGGCTGGGCAGGAACGTAATGGTGGCCGAACGAGCCGTCATCGGCGAGCAGGCCGAGGTCGGCGATCAGACCTGGATTGGAGCCGGCACGGTAATCGGTGCAGGCGTTCATATCGGCCGCGATTGTGAGCTTTATCCGAATGTAACCATCTACGCCGGCGCGCGGCTCGGTGACCGCGTGATCGTTCATGCCGGAGCGGTACTGGGCGGCGATGGCTTCGGCTATGTCCGCGATCCTGCCAACGGGCATTATGAGAAATTCCCTCAGGTGGGCCGGCTCGAAATTGGAGACGACGTGGAGATCGGGGCCAACTCGACTATCGATCGGGGAGCGCTCGAAGTCACCCGCATCGGACGCGGCGCCAAGATCGATAATCTGGTGCACGTCGGGCACAACTGCCAGATCGGGGAAGACGTTGTGATCGCCGCCCAAACCGGGCTCTCCGGCAGCATCGTGATCGAGAAGAATGTCGTGCTGGGCGGCCAGGTGGGCATCGGAGAGCACGCTCGCCTCGAAGAAGGGGTGATGCTGGGCGGGCAAGGCGGCGTTCTTCCCAACAAAGTGTTGCGCGGCAAGGGCGTGGCCTTCTGGGGGACCCCGGCGCGCCCGGTGCGCGAGTACTTGAAACAGCTGGCTACGTTGGCGCGGTTGGCTAAGAAGTAGTTTTTTGGTCGCTGGTCGTTGGTCATTGGTCGTTGACCAAAACCCAACACGCAAAGTCATTGGTGCAAAGGCCAACGACCAATGACCAACGACCTACGACGAATTCCCATGGCCATCATCGTAATCGGCGGACATTCGCGCAGCGTGGGCAAGACCAGTGTGGTCGCCGGGCTGATCGCTGCTTTGCCCGAGTACAAGTGGACAGCGTTTAAAATCACCCAATATGGGCACGGCGTTTGCTCGAGGGACGGGAAGCCCTGTCACTGCGCCACCGACGATCACAGCTGGGCGATTTCCGAAGAAACTGATCGCTCCGGCGATTCCGACAGCTCTCGCTTTCTGGCTGCGGGCGCAACCCGTGCATGGTGGGTGCGAACCGAGCAGGGAAGGCTGGCCGAGGCCATGCCCACCATCCGCCGCAAGTTGCAGGATGGCGAGAATGCGATCCTGGAATCAAACAGCATTCTCAAGTTTTTGCGGCCCGACCTCTACCTGACCGTGCTCGATCCCGCGACTGCGGATTTCAAGAAATCAGCTCAAGAGTTTCTCGACCGCGCCGATGCAGTTATCCTGCACGAAAGCTCGGGCGAGGTGCCGGCATGGCGGCGAGCTTCCCTGAAGCCCGTGTCGCGCCGGCCCACGTTTCGGATTTGTCCGCCACAATACGTCACCTCTGAGATCATCGAATTCGTTAGGCTGAAATTAACCACGGAGGACACTGAGGACACGGAGAAAACCTGAGCGATTTATCTCTGTGTCCTCAGTGTCCTCCGTGGTTATCTTGTGACTATGACAGCGCCCATCAAACCGACGGTTTCCCTGGAAGTCCTGAATGAGGTTGATGTTCGTGTCGGGACGATCCTCGCTGTGAACGATGTTTCCGGCTCCGACAAGCTGGTCCAGTTGCGCGTGAGCTTCGGCGATCACGAGCGCACCATCGTCGCCGGAATGAAAACGGAACGTGCCAATCCGCGGGAGATTGTCGGCCAACAGGCGCTCTTTGTGGTCAATCTGGAGCCGCGCAAGATGCGCGGCGTGGTATCGGAAGGCATGCTGTTCGACATCGGCTATGCCGATGGTGTGAGACCTGTGCTGGCCACGCCGGAAAGTCCGGTTCCGGACGGCACCAGGGCAGGTTAGGATGTGCGCGAGTGCGCCAGTTCCCACACCTTGGCGTATTTCCAGGAAACGTACACCGCGTGACAGAGGTGCAGCAGCAATCCTTCGCGTCCGTCAAGAAAGCCGAGCCGGAAAAAATAGTTATAGACGAATGTCATCCCCGGACGTGCTGCGATATTTATGACGCTGAATCCCGTCCGCCCCTCGGCGATAGCCATTTCCGCCCCCAGCGAAGAGTAGCGGTTCATGTGGGCGATGTAGTCGGAGACTGTGGGATAGCAGTGGTGCAGGAGAGCGCCCTGCTTGAGGGTAGCGGTTGTGCCGGTGACTTGAACCGTCTCGTGCACGGCACGATCTTCGAAGCGACCGCAACCGCGACGGAACAATCGCAGCTTGGGGTCGGGCCAGAAGCCTCCATGCTTTATCCACCGGCCAAGGAATTCATTCTTGCGCCGGATCCAAACTCCTGCGACTGTCTGCTCGCCTTTTACGTCGATGCAATCTGCTAATTCGGCCCGGGCATCCTGCAACATGAAGGGATGAGCATCGGTCTTATGCAGTAGCGCCTCCACTCGTCCCAGATTTTCCAGCGCGGTGGCAATGGCACGCTGCAATTGCCCGTCCAGTTCCTCGTCCGCATCCAGACTCAAGATCCAATCGCCGGTGGCTTTCTCCAGCGCGGAATTCTTTTGCGCGGCGTAACCCTTCCAGACTTCCACGAAGACTCTCGCACCAAACGACTTCGCAATTTCCACGGTTCGGTCGGTGGAGCCCGAATCCACCACAATGATCTCGCCCTGCCCGTCGCGCACCAGGGGACGCACGCTCTCCAGCGTGCGCGCCAGATTGGCTTCTTCGTTGCAGGTGATCAAAACCACCGAGAGCTTCACGCCGAGAGGATAAACCGTAAGACCACAGGGGCGGAATGCCCGCAGGGGTACAAGAGTCCTGTGTGGGTCGGACCCTCTTGTCCGACGCGGTTGACTTTGACTTAAGGCTCTAGGGTTGACGTCCGCCCCCGTAATGACCACGGGGAAAGCCCACCAACAAAACCCAACACCAAAACCAAGGTCAAAGGCGTCGGACAAGAGGGTCCGACCCACACAACCAACTACTGCGGTGGAGCCTGCGGTGGCATCACCGACTGCGGCACGTCCGGCCGGACGGATACAAAGGGAACGGAGGGCATGTGTGTCACTTCGCCGCGTTCGGCGTCAGCCAGCAGGATTCCCGAGTGGTCCAGCAGCAGTCCAGTGGCACGGTCCAGTTCCAGCCGGGCTTTTTCATAGGCCGCCATGGCGGAGACCAGCGTGGACTCAGCCTGGGCCAGGGCGCTGCGATTCTGCAGCACCAGCGTGGTAGTGGAAGCTCCCAGAGCATATTTTTTCTGTTCCGCATCCAGCGACTGGCGGCCCAGGTCAACCGCCGCTTGCGCGGAAGATACGCTGGCCCGGTTCTGCTGCACCGCAAACTGGGCGTTGCGTATTTCGATGCGAACCTGGTTTTCCAGCTGTTGCAGCCGCATCTGCGCCTGGCGGTATTCCAGTTCCGACCGGATCTGGGTAGCCTGTGCCACCCGATTTCGCAGCGGTATGGTCAGCTGCAATCCGACTCCTTTGTCGGGAGCGGTGGAATTGACCAGCTGATTAAGCGTGCTGCCGTAGCTCACCGGGGTCACTGCTGTCGTGGAACAGCCGAAGGGCTGGGGATTTGGAGGCGGTGGGCACAGGTTGGCGGCGTTCTGCGCTCCCCCCAGTCCCGAGCCGCCATAATAGCCGTACAGATCCAAAGAGGGCAGCAATGAGCTGCGCACCGATTTAATGCTGATCTCCTGGTTCTTCAGGTTGATGCGGGCCTCCGCCAGTTCTCCGCGACGGTTCAGCGCTTCGTTTACCAGGTCCTGCGTCGGAACCACCGGTTCCTGTTCAGGCAACTGCATGGTGGAAGTCGGGATTACCTCTGCATCCGCCAACCTGGGATCGACGAGAGTCCGGCTGAGCGCATTCTTCATCAGTAATTGCTGCAGTTGCAGGTTCGTCTGGGCCAGTGTGAGTTGCTGCTGATCGCTGGCCACCGTGCTTTGCGCCCGCACCGTTTCGATGGGGGCCAGAGTGCCGATTTCCACCTGCTTCTTCGTGTCGGAAAGGGTCTTCTGCGCGAAGGCCAGGGACTCGTTCTGCACCCTCACGTTTTCGTACGCGTACACCAGGTCCCAGTACATGTTTTCGATCTGGTCCACGGTACTAATAATTTGCAAGCGAAAGGCCACGTCGGAAATCTCACGGTTGTTTTTTGCGATGCGGATAAAGCGCGTATTGGGCGCGAAGCCAAAGCCCTGCAACAGGTGCTGGGTAAACCGTGCCTGAAAGTTGGAGCCCAAGGTCGGGCTCAGCGTGGCAAACGTCGAATCGGTGGTGCTGCGGGTGTTGTTAAATCCCACCTGGAGGTTCGACCCCCACTTGAATCCCTGCAAATAGGAAAAATCCGCGGTGGTGGAGTTCTGAGCGGTGATGGGCTGCGCAAACGTACTGGACGACAGAATATTGTTGTGATCGAACTGCAACGAGCCGGTGACCACCGGATCGAAACTGGTGATCTGCGGTCCGCTTCCCAGAGTGCTGGTGACCAGACCGGACGCGCCTCCGCCGGCGCCCGCGGTTCCACTCACGCTGGTGCCGCCCGGGCCCGACCCGATGGTCCCGCCCAACCCGCCTGAGTTGCCTCCGGGCGTGCCTTGGAGAAGGCCCAGGCTTACGCCCAGCGTGTTCGCGCCCGCGTTGGCCCGCAGGACGTCAGTGTCAGCGATGTTAAGGTTGTAGCGGGAAATGGCGATGTCCAGATTGTTTTCGAGAGCGAGCGCCACCGCGTCGTTCATCGACAGATAGAGCTTGCCGTCCCGCAGGAGCTGCTCGATCCGGGGCGTGTTGAGCAGGTCCGCCGGCGGTAGATGTCGTGCCATGTAGGGCCCCAGCGGATTAGGGAAGTGCGAGTTGGGCTTCGAATAATCCTTCACTGCCAGACGCTGCGGTCGCGGGCTCTCGGGTAAGGCCGCAGCCGGCGGGGTCGCGGTCTGGGCCCAACTCATGGCGGTTAAAGTACCGGCGAGGACGAGCGCAAGAGTCCGCCGAAAGGCGCATTGCAATGCCGACAAAAACATTCGATTCTCTCCCTGCACAGGCTGATGGTGAAGAGCGCTAAGGCTTCTGGAAATCAAGCGATGGTACGCACAATACGGGCGCGAAGTTTCAATTTTGTACTCGCCTGCGCCATTTCTACTTTTCGTCCCTGGGTCACGAACATGGGTCACGATTTGAATAAAATAGTATAGCTGACACTGCCGCCTTGACCTGAAGCCATGCCCCGGCGCCAGGGTAAAACTTTGTAAAGATTTTCAACCGGATTGGATGATAATCGCCGGCAGGAAGACTCCAAAACAATCGTCATGCGCAATCTCAAATTGGTCCTGGCCTACGATGGCACGGAGTTTTCCGGATGGCAGGTACAGCCCGAAGCAGCTACCATTCAGGGGGCGCTAGCTTCAGCTATTGGACGAGTGACGGGCGAAAAAGTCCTGCCCCAGGGTTCGGGACGCACCGACGCCGGCGTGCACGCGCTTGCCCAGGTGGCAAGCATCGTCATCCGATCACCCATCCCGCCCGAGAACCTTGTGGTCGCGCTGAATGACATTCTGCCGCCCGCGATCCGGGTATTGGAGGCTGCCGAGGCCCCGGCTGAATTTCATGCCCGCAAGTCCGCTCGGGCCAAGACTTACCGCTACCGCATCTATCGCGGGGCCATCTGCCCGCCTTTTCTGGCTCGGTATGTCTGGCACTATCCTTATCCCTTGGACGAAGATCAGATGCGGGAGGTAGCCCCGCTGATCGTCGGCGAGCACGATTTCACGTCCTTTGCCGCGGTTGATCCCGAGCGGGGAAATGATGGCGGCGCCTCGAACGTCCGGCAGATCTTCTGTTCACGCTGGGAGCGGCAGGATGACGAATTCGTCTACACTGTGCGAGGCAATGGCTTTCTGCACCATATGGTTCGCAACCTGGTAGGGACCTTTCTGCTGGCGGGAAAAGGGACCCTGAAAGTTTCCGATCTGCCGCGGATCATGGAAGCGCGTTCGCGGTCAACCGCTGGGGCCACCGCGCCCGCCAGCGGCCTGTGCCTGGTGAACGTCGAGTACTGACGTCCGGGTTCAAGATGGGCCAGCGTGGTCGGAGCCAGTGTGGTCGCGGGCGACTCGCCCGCGGCTTTTGGGAGAGATTCAAACGCTGAAGGTTTTTGCTTGGTGACCGATCTCCAAATCGCCGTTCGCAAAGTGGCCTCGACCAATCCTGCGACGGGCGAGGTTGTGCACGAATTCGAATGCGCATCCGAGGCCGAAGTCCGGTCCGCGGTGGCACACGCCCATGCCGCCCAGCCTGCCTGGGCTGGATTGGATGTACGCGGGAGAATTGCGGTCCTGCGCGAGTTTCAGGGCCGGCTTCACCAGAGAAAATCGGAAGTCGCGACGCTAGTTTGCCGCGAAGCCGGCAAGCCCTATGTTGAGGCACTGCTCACGGAAGTCCTGGTGGTGCTCGATGCCGCCCGCTTCCTGATCGACAACGCCTACCGGCTGCTGCGCGACGAGCCCGTCCCCCACGGCAGTCTGGCCATGAAGACCAAATCCGGGCGCCTGCTGCGCGAGCCCTATGGCGTGATTGGAATCATCTCTCCCTGGAATTATCCCTTTTCAATTCCCGCCACGGAGAGTCTGGCTGCGCTGGTCGCGGGCAATGCGGTCGTGCTGAAGCCCTCGGAGTTCACCTCGCTTACTGCAATGGAACTGGCCTCGTTGGTGCATCAGGCAGGTGTACCTGAAGAAGTTTTTCAGGTGGTCCTGGGCGATGGCGCAACCGGTGCCGCCTTGGTCAACTCTGCTCTGGACAAGTTGGTCTTTACCGGAAGCGTGCCCACCGGAAGGCGGATCGCACAGAGCTCTGCGGCGCGCTTGCTCCCGGTCGTGCTCGAATTGGGCGGCAAGGATCCCATGCTGGTGCTCGACGATGCCGATATCGAGATCGCTTCCCGGGGCGCGGTCTGGGGTGCATTCGTCAATGCCGGACAGACCTGTCTTTCGGTCGAGCGCTGCTATGTGCATCGCAGCCGGTATGAATCATTCCTAGAGGCCTGCGTGCGCCACACCCGGGAGTTGCGAGTGGGCAACGGAATGGATCCCGAAACTGACGTCGGCCCGCTGATCCACCAGCCCCAGTTGCTGCATGTGGAAGCGCAGGTGGAAGAATCGCAGGCACAGGGAGCGCGCCTGCTGGCGGGTGGAAAGCGTCTGCCGGAAATCGGAGCGAACTATTACGCGCCCACGGTATTGGCGGATGTCACCCACCAGATGCGCATCATGCGCGAGGAGACCTTCGGGCCGGTTTTGCCGGTGATGCCATTCGACAGCGACGATGAGGCCGTCCGCCTGGCCAACGATTCGGAATACGGCCTGGCGGCGAGCATCTGGACCCGTGACCGTGCCCGCGGAGAAGGGTTGGCCAGACGCATCCAGGCGGGAACAGTGATGGTGAATGACGCAGTCTCCTGCTTCGGAATCAGCGAGGCTCCCCACGGAGGTGTGAAGGCCAGCGGCATAGGCCGCTCGCACGGCCGATTTGGCCTGGAAGAAATGGTGCGCATAAAATACCTCGACTCCGACCGCTTGCCAGGAATGGAAAAGATCTGGTGGTACAGCTATGGCAGCGCATTCACGCGCCAGATGGAAGGGATGCTCGATGCCCAGTTTGCCCGCAGCTTGGGTCAGCGCCTCCGAGGCACAGTGAGAGCAGCGGGAGCACTGAAAGCCAAAAAGCGCGGCTAGCATGTGTGGGTCGGACCCTCCCTTCGACTTCGCTTAGGGCAGGCTCGGTCCGACGCTTTTGAAGTTGAAGTTGATTTTGTCCTGGATCTCTGTTGCCCGTAGGCTCACCGGGGACGAGCCTGTCAGCAGACAGAGTCGAGATCAAAGGCGTCGGACATGAGTGTCCGACCCACACAGGATAAGGGGAAAACTCGATGACTCCAAACTCTGATCCGAAACGCGATCTCCTGCGGCACACCGTGGCGACGCTCGCCTACCGCGGTGGCAAAGCTGTCCGCAACGCTCCCGCCGGGTTTGCCGAGTTTCGCGGCTGCCCGTCAGGGCGCACCGCGGGGCAAATCCTGGCCCATCTCGGCGACCTGCTCGATTGGGGACTCTCCATCGCACAAGGCAAGCAGAGTTGGAAGAATTCCGAGCCCCTGCCTTGGGACCAGGAAGCAGACCGCTTCTTTGCCGCACTCAAGAACTTCGACGATTACCTGGCTTCGACCGAGCCGCTGCATGTTCCGGCAGAAAAGCTTTTTCAGGGCCCGGTGGCGGATGCCCTGACCCACGTGGGACAGATCGCGATGCTGCGGCGCATGGCCGGCGGCCCAGTCAAAGGGGAGAATTACTTCGTTGCCGAAATCGTCTCAGGCAGCGTGGGGCCGCAGCAGGCCGCGCCCAGGAGAGAGTTCGATTGAGGCGGTGCGGCGAAACGCCTTCGAGTAAAATAAGTCTGTAAATCCGGCGGCGTTTTGCCGCAGTGACGAGGATCGCCATTGGCCACCGAAACCGCGACTGCTCCTCCGCAGCTTCCCCATCACAAAGTGAAGATCAAGAAGCCGGGCCAGCGCTCCTGCAACGAGAACAACGCCAAGGGAAAGTTCTGCGGCGGACACCTGAAGCGCTGGTTCTACACCACGGATGTGGTTGAGCAGGCCTGTGGTGACGCCGAGCAGGCCTGGGGGCCCGATGCCGAAGTTTATCGCTGCGAGCATTGCAAAACGCTGTACCTGCCGAATGAGGAGGGTATGCGCGGGCTGAACGTGGCCGGGCAGGGACAGACTTCGATTTTTGGGTTGACGGTGGCGCCGAAGAAATAGACAGGGCCACTCGCGATTCTGCCGGGTTTCACCCGGCCAGGACAGCCGGGGCGGCTGTCCCCACGTGGGCACGATGCGTTGGCAGTCTCCCGAGATTTCCTGGTGAATACTTCCGAACTTATCTACGACTGGAACCAGATGGATGCCGCCAGGCTGCGGCCCACGGGAAAAGTCCTGCTCAACGACGAGACCCTGCGCGACGGATTGCAGTCACCCTCGGTGCGCGATCCTTCTATCGCCGAGAAAATTCAGATCCTGCACCTGATGGAAGCCCTCGGCATCAACTCGCTCGACATGGGCCTGCCGGGTGCAGGGGCGCGCGCGGTGGCGGATTGCGAGGCACTGGCGCACGAGATCGTCCGCCACAAGATGAAAATTCGCGCCAACTGCGCCGCGCGTACCCACGAAAATGACATTCGGCCGATTGCCGAAATCGTGCAGCGCACCGGGCTGAACATTCAGGCAGCGACCTTCATTGGCTCCAGCCCGATTCGCCGCTACACCGAAGGCTGGACCGATGACTTCCTGCTTGAGACCACGGAAAAGGCCGTGAAATACGCTGTTTCGCTCGGCCTCGAATGCATGTATGTAACCGAGGACACCA
Organism: Terriglobia bacterium; assembly: GCA_963797385.1. GTDB lineage: Bacteria > Acidobacteriota > Terriglobia > Terriglobales > Acidobacteriaceae > JAIQFF01. The sequence goes on along the minus strand of CAWCPY010000025.1, from coordinate 50,366 downwards.
GTCGCTGCGATCCGGCCATGGTCAAGCGCCTGTATTCGACCGCCATCAGTTGTGGGGCGCGGTCCATCGTGATTTGCGATACCGCGGGACATGCCACTCCGATGGGGGCGTTCGCGCTGGTGCGTTTCGTGCTCGAAGAAGTGGTGAAGCCTTCCGGAGAAAAGATTCGCGTGGACTGGCACGGGCACTGCGACCGGGGCCTCGCCATCGCGAACTCGATGGCGGCGCTGATGGCGGGTGCGGAATGCGTCCATGCCTGCGCGCTCGGAATCGGCGAACGCGTCGGCAACACCCAGATGGACCAGATGCTGGTGAATCTCAAGCTCATGGGTATTGCTCCGTGGATCGAACAAGACCTGACCAAGCTCAAGGAGTATTGCCAGACGGTGTCGAAGGCAACGGGAGTACCCATCCCGGCGAACTATCCGGTGGTGGGCGAAGACGCGTTTCGCACCGCCACCGGGGTGCACGCCGCGGCCCTCATCAAGGCCTACAAGAAGAAAGACGTCGAACTGGCGAATGCCGTGTACTCCGGCGTGCCGTCGCAGATGTTCGGGCTGGAACAGATCATTGACATCGGCCCCATGAGCGGGAAGTCGAATGTGCTGTTCTGGCTGGAACGCCATGGCGTGCCCGCAAACGATGAAGTCGTGGAGAGAATCTACCAACGCGCCAAAGCCTCGAACCACACCCTGAGTGAGGCAGAAATCCGGCAGTGCCTGTAAAAAACACAAGAAAATGGAGCACGGGCGTCCCGCCCGTGTTGCGCCTCGTCAACTCGTGCAGATTTACGATCGTGAACACGGCGCTCATCCTCAAACGCCTCCGCCGAGATCCCGCACAGCGTTGTAAGATGGAAAATCCAGTCGTTGGCCGTTGGTCCTTGGCCGTTGGCTTCTGTCACAAGTCTTCGACGGGAGAATAGTCTTCGTCGTCGCTGAGACCGAAGACTACGCGGGCCAACGACCAACGGCCAACGACCAAGGGCCAACGACCAACGGCCAACGACCAACGGCCAACGACCGACCCATGCCTGGCTCGCGACCCGAAATCTCGGAGCTGTTTCCTGGAGTGCAGCAGGAAGTGGCACATCTTTGTTCGCTGCCGGAAATTCGCTCGGCTTTCACCTGGCTCCGTGCCCAGGAGCCGCAGTTCGCGCACTGGCAGCTGGAGTTGGCGCGGATTCCCGCGCCTCCATTTGGTGAAAGTGCCCGGGCGCAGTGGCTGGCCGACAAGTTTTGCGAGCTTGGACTGGAATCGGTTCACACCGACGAGGTCGGTAATGTTTTCGGCACGCACGTTGGCTACGGGCACGGGCACGTCTCGCTCAGCGCACACCTGGACACGGTGTTTCCCGCGGGCACGCCGCTGAACATCCGGCAGCAGGGCAGCCGCCTGTATGGGCCCGGAGTTTCGGACAACGGAGCCGGCGTGACTGCGATGCTGGCCATCGTAGCCGCCTTGCGGGCGCTGGGCATCCGGCACGCTTTGCCCTTTCTTTTTATCGGCAATGTGGGGGAAGAAGGCGAGGGCGACTTGCGGGGCATGCGCCACATTTTTTCCCAGGCGCGCTGGAAGGACCAAATCCACTACAGCCTGGTGCTGGATGGCGCGGGCGCGGACACCATCGTGGCCGAAGCCCTGGGCAGCCGCCGTTTCGAAGTGATCGTGCGCGGCCCCGGCGGACATTCCTGGAGCGACTTCGGCGCTCCCAATCCCATCGTCGTGCTGTCGCGCGCGGTGCAATCGTTTGCTCAAACGCCAGTGCCGGCTTCGCCTAAGACGACGTTCAACGTGGGCGTGATTCGCGGCGGGACCTCGGTGAATTCGATTCCGGAGTCGGCCAGCATGCGAGTGGACATCCGCTCCACGTCGATGGCCGAAATGGAGCGCCTGGAGCGGACCCTGCGGCAAGCCCTCGACCAGGCAGTGGCAGAAGAAACGCGGGCGACGGAGACGCGCACCGCTGCGCGGCGGCGACCCTTCGGGCTGAGTTGTGAAGTAGTGGTGATCGGCAATCGCCCCGCGGGCGAGCTCTATCCCCAGGCCCGCATCCTGCAGGTAATTCGTGCGGTGGACACGCAACTGGGCAACGCGGCCCAGGTGCAACGCGCTTCCACCGATGCCAATATTCCGTTGTCCCTGGGACTGGAAGCGATTGCCATCGGCGGCGGCGGCACGGGCGGCGGGGCGCACACCTTGCAGGAATGGTTTGACTGCAACGGCCGCGAGCTTGGGCTCAAGCGCATTCTGCTGACTCTGCTGGGGCTGGCGGGCGTTGCCCTGTGAGCCGTGATGCTGGCCGACCGGGTCGTACTGGATACGGGCAACCCTTCCGTTCCCATAGGGCTCACGTAGGGGCGGGCGCCCTCGCCCGCCCAGCGGAGCGAAGCTCCGCAGGCTTTTTGGCAGATGTCAACACAAAGCTCTAGGCGAGCGCTGCTCCCCCGCCCGGACGGGGGCGTCCGGGCCTACGTCCATAGTCGGCGGAGAGCTCCGCCGTCTTCAGGGTAGATTTCGCAAATTCCGGGGCGAGCTGCGCTCGCCCACACGGGCGGGACGCCCGCGCCCACATGCCGTTTGCCCGCAACACTTTTCCCTCCATCAGCGTCTAACTCCCTGTGACTGTCATCGGTGGGAAGGTATAATCGGTCTGGCACAAAATATTCGGAGGAAGTCATTATGAATCAGCGCGTAAGCGCTCTTTGGGTACGTTTGAAGGCGAATCGCCTCGCGTACAGCATTTCGATCCTGATTACGTTGACCGTCGGTATCCTGATTGGAACGGTGATCTCCTCCGGAGTGAAGGGCCAGGACAAGAAATCGTCCTCCTCCGATGCGGCGATGCTGACTGTACCCTCGCCCCAGACGCTTTCCAACCAGTTCTCGCAGATCTCGAAGCAGCTCGAGCCCAGCGTAGTCAACATCAACACCGAATCCACTATCAAGACCCCCCGCCGGCGCCGCGGCGTTCCCAATGGCGACGATGATGCCAATCCGTTTGACGATTTCTTTGACCGCTTTTTCGGCGGGCAGGGCGGCCATGGTGGACCTGGCGGCGGCGCCATTCGCGAGCGTTCGCTGGGTTCGGGCGTGATCGTGGACGCCAAGGGATACATCGTCACCAACCGGCACGTGGTAGAGAAGGCCGACCGGATTCGGGTCCGGCTGCAGGACGATCCGCCCGGAGTGCTGCACGAAGCCAAAGTAATCGGATCGGACCAGGAAACTGACCTGGCTGTCATCAAGATTGAAAGTGACAAGCCGCTCCCCGTCGCCAAGCTGGGCAATTCCGACAGCATGCAGGTGGGAGACTGGGTGCTGGCCGTGGGCAGCCCGTTTGGCTTGCAGGAAACCGTGACCGCCGGAATCGTTTCCGCCAAGGGCCGCAACATCGTGCCCCAACGCCAGTTTCAGTCGTTTATTCAGACCGACGCCGCCATCAATCCGGGCAATTCCGGCGGTCCTCTGGTGAACATGGCGGGCGAAGTGATCGGCATCAACACCGCGATTCTTACCGACACCAACGCTTACGCCGGTGTAGGCTTTGCCTTGCCCTCGAACACCGTGGCCCAGGTTTACAACCAGCTGGTCGGCCCCGACCACCGGGTATCGCGCGGTTCGATCGGAATCATGTTTAACGCGCTGGACAATCCGGCCATCGCCAGGGTGTACGGAACCGGCTCCGGCGTGACCATTTCGGATGTGACCCCGGGCAGCCCGGCGGAACAGGCCGGACTGAAGGTGGGAGATACCATCGTCGCCGTGGACAGCAAGGCGGTGAAGAACGGCGATGAACTGGTCGCCGATATCGCCGCCCGCAAGCCGGGCTCCAAAATCACGGTTGGATTCATTCGCAACGGCAAGAAGCAGGAAGCCACGGCCACCGTGGCCGACCGGGCCAAACTCTTCGCCGCCCGCCTGGGCGACGAGGATGAAGGCGGCCCTGAGGCTGGACCGAAAGAAAGCAAACTCGGGGTCGGTGTGCAGACCCTGACCCAGGAAATGGCGGACCGCCTGGATGTTCCCGCGGGCAAGGGCGTGATCGCCAAGGACGTGAAGGCGGGATCGTTTGCCGAGGATGTAGGCTTGAGCCGGGGAGATATTATCCTCGAGGTCAATCGGCAGGCGGTGGACAACGAGGAGCAGTTTAACCGCGTTGTCGCCACCCTCAAGAGCGGACAGGATGTTGTGTTCCTGGTACGCCAGCGGGGGGCCGGCCGCCAGGGCGGAACCATCTTCCTGGCCGGCACACTTCCGTAACTCAAGGCTGGCACAAAAGGGGCTGGTACTGGAGGCGGGGATAGTTTACCCTGCCTGCTCGATCAGGAATTGCTGGTAACCGAGCAGTGGGTTACTTCCGGACCACGATTGTGAGACTTGGCGGCTCCATTTCGACCGTGTGCTTGAGCGTGGGCTGTACTGTGCTCCTGGCCTGCAGCATGCTTTTGGCACAGACCCACAGCGGTAGGTCGGCGGAAAAAAAGTCCCGGGCGAAGGTGCAGGCTACGTCCGCCCATCCCACTGCCCACAGGAGCAAGAAAACACGCAAGAGCGCAAAATCGCGGAAGCGGGGCCAGCAGAAGATCGACAGCGCTCGCGTCCGTGAAATCCAGGAAGCACTGATCCGCGAACACTATCTTACGGGCACTGCTTCCGGAACCTGGGACGCCAGGTCGCAGAGCGCCATGCAACGGTATCAGGCCGACAATGGCTGGCAAAGCAAGTCCGTACCAGATTCCCGGGCGTTGATCAAACTGGGACTAGGCCCCAATCACGATCACCTGCTGAATCCGGAAAGCGCGATGACATCGCCACCCGAGTCGTTGCGCGCTGAACCGATGCTGGAGCAGACCTCCACCATGGCAAACCGGCCGCAGAAGTAGACTTCAGACCTCAGACTTCAGACCTCGACCCACCTGAGGACAGCCGCCCTCGGCTCTCCGGCGGAGCAAAGCTCCGCTATTTCTCACTCTTTCGGAAAATGCAGGTCGAGCTGCGCTCGACAGGACAGCCGAGGGCGGCTGTCCCCACGTGGCCTCAGGTCTGAAGTCCGCCCCCCGCCCTTACCGGCTACTCTTCTTCATCTTCATCGCCGGATTGGGAAAATAGGGCAGAGGCTGGTCGCTGATAATGGCGCGGGGATTCCCGTCCACCAAAGCCTGGGCGACTTCCTGGCCGCAAAGCTTCGCGACCTTGTCTCGCGCGGCGGAGAGCACGGGCGGGCGGTGCTTGGTGTCATGAGCGTCGGTGGCCAGCACGTGCACGGCGTCGCGGTCGAGCAGCCACTCGGCAGCGCGCATCACCTTCTGTCCCCAGCCTCCCGTCACTGCCGAAGCCGTGACTTGCACCACACAGCCCTGGTCCACCCACTCCAGCACCCGCAGGGGTGTCTCTTGCAGAATCGGATTACGCTCGGGATGAGTGAGCACGGGCGTGACGCCGATGTCGGCCATGCGGGTGAAGCACTCGTTGATTTGCGCAGGAACGCTGTAGTTGCTCAACTCCACCAGCAGGTAGTGACTGCCTTCAATGGTGTAGAGCTCCGGCGAAATCATGACTTCCCGCAGGTTGTCGTAAGAAAGATGAAAATCACACCCCAGGCTGAGGCGCGGGGTCTTGCCCACCAGCAGCTGTAGATACTCCAGGTTCTTGGCCAGACTCTGCCGGTTGTAATGAAAGCGCTCGTTGGCGTGTGGAGTGGCCACGATGTGTTCGATGCCGTCGTCGGCCGCCATACGACACATCTCCAGCGACGCGTCCCAGGATTTTGAGCCATCGTCAACTTTAGGCAGGATGTGGCAATGAATGTCGATCACGTGGACTGCCGAGGGGGAACAGCGGCTGATTAATTTAAGCAGATTTTCATCGAAAGGCCAAGCCGGACGCGGCCTTTTATTCTTCCGAAATCTTATGTGGGCGCGAGCGTCCCGCTCGGGCAGAGGCCTCCGCCCGGGGTAACCTGCCGTACCTGGTTACCCCAGCGCCGAAATCACAATAATGCTCCTATTTGCCCATGGTAAGCACGACGCGGAAGCGGGCCCGTCCACTGATCATTTGATCGTAGGCTTCCGCCACTTTTTCCAACGGATAGCGTTCGATCATGGGCCGAACTCCTGCCAGAGAACTGAAGCGCAACGTGTCCTCGGAGTCGATGGACGAGCCGGAGGGCCATCCCCGAATGGTTCTGCGGGCGAAGATGAGCTGCAACGGCGTAACGGTGATCGGTTCTGTGCTGGCGCCGACAATGACCAGCTTTCCGTCCGGGCCCAGTCCATCCACCAGGGCCGAGATCGCCTTCGAATCCGGCGCCGTGGCCAGAATCACACGTGCCCCGCCCAGGGCTTGCAGTGCGGCCCCCGGGGCGCTGGCAGCTGAATCGATGTAATGGTGAGCGCCCAGTTGTTTGACCATCGCTTCTTTGCCACCGCCGCGGCCAATCGCAGCAGTGCGGAAGCCCATCTGGCGCGCGTACTGAATGCCCAGATGCCCCAGGCCGCCGATGCCCTGCACCGCCACCAGGTCACCGGCACGCGCTCCCGCGTTGCGCAGCGAGTTGTACACGGTGATACCGGCGCAGAGCAGAGGCGCGGCTTCATCCGCAGGTAATTCATCGGGCATGGCCGCGACGGCCTCGGCCGGGACTACCACGTATTCAGCATAGCCGCCGTCGAAGCTGATCCCGGTAATTTTCTTAAACTGGCAGAGAATGAAATTGCCGCGACGGCAGGGGTCGCAGACAAAGCAATGTCCGCCATGCCAGCCCACGCCCACGCGCTGGCCCGCTTTCCACTGCGTGACGTCGGCCCCCACCGCGTCGATGCGTCCGGCAATCTCGTGGCCCGGAACCCGGGGATATTGCAAACCGGGAAAGCCCGACTGCTTGACGATGGCGTCACTGTGACAGACGCCGCAGGCCTCCACCTTGATCCGGACCTGAGCGCGGCCAGGCTGCGGAATCGGACGTTCCACGATTTCGAAATTTCCACCAGGCTTGCTGACTTGCGCGACTTTCATAATGTTTTCCTGAGACGCAGAAACTGTAACTACTGGGTGCCCCGTCCTCGTCTCTCCGTTCTTTGGAGAGACAGGGCGGGGATTTCACGACATCAAACCGGTTCGCACGCCCTTGCACGAGCGGGACGCTCGCGCCCACATTTGGCTTACTTGTATCTTTCCGCGATGAAATCCGCGATTGAGTGATAAGCCCTGGTCAATGTCGCTTCATCGGGTAGAAAAACGATGCGGAAGTGGCGAGTGCCGGCTTTCTGGCCAAAGCCGGAGCCGTGCACAACGAGCACGTGTTTGGCCCGGCACAATTCCTTCACGAAGACGTCGTCGCCTTCCTTGATCTCGATGCGGGGAAAGGCGTAGAACGCGCCGCGGGGAGACACGCAACTCACGCGCGGTGTTGAATTGCACCACTGCACGGTGAGGTCGCGGCGGGCGCGAAGCTTGTTGCAGACTTCCACCAGGTGGTCCTGCGGCCCGTCCAGCGCGGGCTTGATGGCGTACTGCTCGGGATGGTTGGCGCACAGGCGCGCCCGCAGCAGGCGATGAATGCCCTCCACGTAGGGCTTTACGGCGGCAGCGTCGCCGCTGACCACTCCCCAGCCGATGCGCCAGCCGGGAGCCAGATAGTTTTTCGACAGCCCACCAAAAGTCACTACCGGCACATCGGGGGCGACGGCCGCGATCGCGATGTGTTCTGCGTTTTCGCCGGAATCCAGGACCAGCTTGTCGTAAATCTCATCGGCGAAAATTACCAGATTGTTGCGTCGCGCCAGCTCCGCCAGTTGCTCCAGCATGCGGCGGGAGCACATTGCGCCGGTGGGATTATTGGGATTGATCAGCACAATGGCGCGGGTCTTCGAATTGATCTTGCGCTGCAGATCGATCAGGTCAGGCTGCCAGGCGTCGTCTTCGTTCAGATCGTATGGGGTGACCGCAATGCCGAGTTTGCACAGCACGGCGGAGTAGAGCGGATAGTCCGGGCTGGGTGTCAGCACATGTTCGCCGGGATTGATCAGGGCGGTGAGACACACATCTACCGCTTCGCTGGCGCCTGAAGTCACGAACGCGTCCTGCACCGTGGAAATGCCCTTGCGTGCCGCATCGCCGCGAATAGCTTCGAGCGCCTCTGGAATGCCGGGAGAGGGCGCGTATCCGTTCTTGTTCTCCCGCATCGCCTTGTGGACGGCTTCGATCAGGTGTGGCGGAGTGGTGAAATCAAAAATGTTGGGATCGCCGACGTTGAGGGCGAGAACCTTGTGGCCCTGACGGGTGACCTCGTCGGCAACGCACGCCAGATCGCGAATAGCGTAGCGGACGTTGTCGAGGCGATGGGCGGCGGCGATTTCGCGGATTTGGGTGCTGGGCATGGAGTTCCGTCTAAAGCAAAGCTTTTAACCGCAAAGGTCGCAAAGACCGCCGCAAAGTTCGCAAAAGACTCCCTTGCTGCGTGCTGGGTAGCCGACGACCAAAGGCCAAAGGCCAACGACCAACGACCAGTTTCAGTCCACTCGATCGATCTGCGCTTTCTGCAGGCGGTCAGAGTAATCCACGTACACCGCTTTCCACTCGGTGTAGAAATCAATCGCGCCCATGCCGCCTTCACGATGTCCGTTGCCTGTGGCCTTCACGCCGCCGAAGGGCAGGTGCACTTCGGCGCCGATGGTCGGCGCGTTGATGTAAGTGATTCCGGCATGCAGATCGCGCATGGCGACGAACGCCTTGTTCACGTCCTTGGTGTAAAGCGCGGACGACAGACCGTACTCGATGCCGTTGGCGATGGCGATGGCGTCTTCCAGGTCATCACAAGGGATGATGGAAACAACCGGCCCGAAGATTTCCTCCTGCGCAATGCGCATCTTGGGATCAACATCGACGAACACCGTCGGCTCCATGAAGTAGCCGTGCTGGTATCCGCCCTGGTCGAGGCGGTTGCCGCCGCACTTCATCTTCGCCCCCTCGGACTTGCCGATTTCCACATAGCTGAGATCGGTCTTGAGCTGGGCCTCGTTGATGGCTGGACCCATCTCGGTGTTCTCGTCCAGTCCGTTACCCACTCTCAGTTGCTTGGCGCGATCCACGTAGCGCTCCACGAACTCGGCATACACGCCCTTCTGCACGATGATGCGGCTGGTGGCGGTGCAGCGCTGGCCGGTGGTGCCGAAGCCGCCCCACAGGCCGCCTTCGATGGCGAGGTCGAGGTTGGCGTCGTCCAGCACGATCATGGGGTTTTTGCCGCCCAGTTCCAGCGAGCAGTGCTTGAAACTCTTGGCGGCCGTGGTCCCGACAATGCGCCCCACGGCGGTAGAGCCCGTCAGAGAAATGGCGCGGACTTCAGGATGCTCCATCAGCGGACCGCCCACTTGTGGACCGAAGCCGCTGACAATGTTGATCACGCCCTTGGGGACGCCCGCATCGGACAGCGTACGCACCAGGTTGTAAGTGGAAAGCGGCGTGTCCTGCGCCGGCTTGATCACGCAGGTGTTGCCGCAAACGATGGCGGGCAGCAGCTTCCACGACGGAATCGCCATGGGGAAATTCCACGGCGTAATCATGCCGCAGACACCGATCGGAGTCCGTACCGCCATGGCGAACTTGTTGGGCAACTCTGATGGGGTGGTCGGCCCAAACATGCGGCGGCCTTCACCGGCAAAGTAGTAGGCCGTGTCGATGGCCTCCTGGGTGTCGCCGCGAGTTTCTTTGAGAATCTTGCCCATCTCGCGGGTCATGTCGCGGGAGTACTCTTCCTTGCGCTCGAGCAGCATCTCGGCGGCGCGGAAGACGATTTCGGCGCGGCGCGGGGCCGGCACCAGGCGCCACTTGGCGAAGGCGCGGCTGGCGGCTTCAACCGCATTGTCCACGTCTGCCTTTGCGGACTTCTGAAAGATGCCGACTACGTCGCGGGTGTCGGCGGGATTGCGGTTTTCGAAGGTCTCTCCGGTCGAGGATTCCACCCACTCGCCGTCAATGAAGTTCTTGTAAACCTTGGGTGCAGTGCTGCTGCCGAGCGCGGGCGGGCTGGTCAGTGTATCGGTTGCCATAAGAATCTCCTGAGTTGCAGGGAAGAATGCGTGAACCTCTATGCTACAGGCGGGGTTGAGGTTGCGGCAAGCGGTGCTCTGCTAATGCTCTTGAAGCCATTTGAAAGCCGAGTCATCCCGAGCGCGGATCGAGCCGCGCCGGCGCGGTGAGAGCAAGTCGAGGGACCCCTACCCGACCGCGGAATCATCCGCTTATAGAGGTCCTTCGACTCCGCTGAACGTTTCGCAAGCGAAACATTTAGCTCCACTCAGGATGACAGCCGAGAGAGGATGGTGGTCGCTTGACAACCGAGGGATGACGGTACAGAATCGCGAACTTCCCAAGGCTGGCGGAACCATTCAGCCAGCGGCAACGTATTGAAGTTCGGGCGCTAAGGCGTCCGAGGAGCGAATCTTCGTGGAATTGCAGATTCAGAATCTATCCAAAGTCTATAAAAACGGCGTGCGCGCGCTGGACAACGTCTCCCTCACCATTCCGGTTGGCATGTATGGGCTGCTCGGCCCCAACGGTGCGGGCAAGTCCACGCTGATGCGCACCATCGCCACGCTCCAGGAGCCGGACAGCGGCGAGATCCACCTGGGGACGCTCAATGTCCTGCGGCAGAAGCAGGAACTGCGCAAGTCGCTGGGCTATCTTCCGCAGGAGTTTGGCGTGTATCCGCGCACCTCGGCGCAGGAAATGCTTGGCCACCTGGCGCTGCTGAAGGGCATCACCGACTCGAAGCAGCGCAAGGAAACCGTCGAGGCGCTGCTGCATCGCACCAATCTCTACGAACATCGCAAGAAGGCGCTCTCCGGATTTTCAGGCGGCATGCGGCAGCGCTTTGGCATTGCGCAGGCGCTGCTCGGCAATCCCCGCCTGCTGATCGTGGACGAACCCACCGCCGGCCTTGATCCGGGAGAGCGCAACCGCTTCTACAGCCTGCTCTCCGAGATCGGCGAAGACGTCATCGTGATTCTCTCCACCCACATCGTCGAAGACGTGATGGAGTTGTGCACCAACATGGCCATCATTCACCAGGGCAAGGTGTTGTTTGCCGGAGCCCCCAGTGAAGCGGTCAAGTCGCTCGAAGGACGCATCTGGCAGAAATCAGTGGCCAAGTCCGAGGTGAAAGACTATGAGCAGCGCTATCGCGTCATCTCCAGCAAGCTGATTGCGGGCAAGCCCCTCATCCACATCTATTCCGCTGAGAACCCGGGGAACGGCTTTACCCCGGTGAGCGCCGATCTCGAAGACGTCTTCTTCAGCCGCATTTCCGGGATCGCGTGAGACCAGCCATGTTCAAACAGTTCTTCAACTTCGAGGTCCGGTTCTGGCTGCGCTCCTGGATGCTGTGGGTATTTTTCCTGATCGTGGCCTTGATGTTTTTCGGGGCCGCCAGTAGCGACCAGATCACCGTCGGCACTTCGCTGAAAAATACCTATCGCAATGCTCCCTGGGTGGTGGAAAATTTCTACGTGATCTGCCAGTTTGCTGACGCTGCTGATGACGACGGCGTTCGTGAACTCCGCCGCCTCGCGCGATTTTGCTCACAACACCCACCAGATCCTGTTCAGCACGCCCATCCGCAAACTGGATTATCTGGCCGGACGTTTCCTGGGATCAGCGCTGATTGCAGTTATTCCGCTGCTGGGTGTTTCCGTCGGGATCCTGGCCGCGAAGTACATGCCGTGGGTGGACGCGGAGCGCTGGGGCCCGGTGGTGTGGGCGGCCCATTGGAAGGCGATTCTCGTTTTCGCCATTCCCAACACCCTGTTTATCGCGGCCATCATCTTTGCCATCGCCGTGCTGACCCGGAGCACGGTGGTTTCATTTCTGGGCAGCCTGGCGCTGCTGGCGGGATATGGAATTTCCCGGGTGCTCACCAGCGACCTGAAAAACCAGAAACTGGCAGCGCTGATCGATCCCTTTGGCATCGACCCCTTTCTCTACGCGACCAAATACTGGACTGTGGCCGAGAAGAACACGCTCTCCATCGGCTACTCCGGATATCTGCTGTGGAACCGGCTGATCTGGCTGGGGGTGGGCGCGGCGATCTTCGCCTTCGCTTACTGGCGGTTCAGCTTTCGCCGAAAGAAGCCCGAGGAAGAAGAAAGTCAAGGCGCAGGAGATCGCATCGATCACTTCCACGGCGATTCCAACGGCAGACAGGCATTTTGGCGCCAGCGCCGAGTGGCTGCAATTCCGGGGCACGGTCAAGATCGAGTTCAAGCGCCTGGTCAAGACGACAACCTTCATCGTGATCACCGCCTTCGCCCTGCTGAACTGCGTGCCCGCGCTGATCTTCAGCAACACGGAAGGCTTCGGAAACACTTTCTTGCCGGTGACGTACCGATTGCTCGAAGTCATCGCTGGAACGCTCTACCTGTTCCTGATCGCGATGATCACCTACTTCGCGGGTGTCCTGGCCTGGGAGGAGCGCGACAGCGGCACCGACGAAGTCCATGACGCGCTGCCCAATCCGGAATGGCCGACGTATCTGGCCAAGCTCACGGCGCTGATGAGCAGCATCGTCATCATTCTGGCTGTGGTCATGTGCGCCGCGCTGCTGGTCCAGTTCTTTCACGGATATCACCGCTACCAGATCGGTCTTTTCATTGCGAACCTGTTTGGCATCGACCTGCTCGGCTTCGTCTTTCTGGCCATTCTGGCGTTTTTTATTCATGTCATCTCGCCCAACAAATACGTCGGCTACTTCGGATACATCGCCTTCCTCATCCTCACCACGTTTATCTGGTCGCCCTTGCACATCGCCACTTACCTGGTCCAGTTCGGCCAGGCCCAGACCATGACCTACTCGGATTTCTACGGCTACGGTCCGTTCCTCCAGAGTTGGTCGTGGTTCATGCTGTACTGGACGGCGTTTTGCGTTTTCCTGGCGGCGGTCACGATCTTGCTATGGCAGCGCGGACGTGAAACCAGCTGGCGCAGCCGCATAAGAAACGCGCGTTTGCGCTATCACGGGGCGGTGCGCTTTATCGCCATTGCGGCGGCGATCGGGTTCGTGGCCACCGGCGGCTGGATTTTTTACAACACCAAAGTCCTGAACACGGTGCGCAGCGAAAATGACAACGACCGCCTGCAGGGGGACTACGAGAAGGCGTACAAGAAATTCGAGAAGCAGCCCGAGCCCCGGGTCACGGACGTGAAGTATGCCATCGACCTGTATCCGGAATCGCGCAACATGACCATGCGCGGCCAGCAGACCATCGTGAACCAGACCTCCAGGCCACTGACTGAAATTCACTTCACTCTTGCCAACGACTATCAAACCACCATCGAGATACCAGGCGCGAAGCTGTCCCAGGATGACCAGCGCTTGCGCTACCAGATTTACAATCTAACCACGCCGATGCAGCCCGGCGAATCTAGGGTGATGCAGTTCACCATGCAGGCCCGGGTGCGGGGCTTCGAGAACACGCTGACCAACCGCGCCGTGCTGCCGAATGGCACTTTCATTCACAGCCAGATCGTCCCCCAGATCGGATATCAGTCCGGCAACGAGTTGGACGACAAAAACAAACGCAAGCGCTTCGGCCTCAAGGAAAAAGACCTGATGCCTGCGCTCGAGCAGAACTGCACTGCCGACTGCCGCGACAGCTACATCAGCAACAACTCTGATTGGGTGAACGTTGAAACCGTGATCAGCACGTCGCCCGACCAGATCGCGATTGCACCGGGCTCGCTGCAGCGGGAGTGGAACGAAAACGGCCGCCGCTACTTCCAGTACAAGCTCGACCATGTGGGGCTGAACTATTACTCGTTTTTGTCGGCGCGCTATGAGGTTGCCCGCACCGAGTGGAATGGGATCCGTATCGAGGTGTGCTACCTCAAAGAGCATCCCTGGAATGTGCCCAAGATGCTGAACTCGGTCAAAAAATCCTTTGAGTACTACACAAAGAACTTCGGCCCCTATCCGCAGAAGGAAGCGCGCATCATCGAATTTCCGCGCCTGGCCGCCTTTGCCGAGGCCTTTCCCGGCACCATGCCCTACTCGGAGTCCATCGGCTTCATCGCCAGCATCCAGAAGCCGGATGACATTGACATGGTCTTTTACGTAGTGGCGCACGAGATGGCGCACCAGTGGTGGGGCCACCAGGAAGTGGGAGCGAACATGCAAGGGGCCACCCTGCTGGTAGAGACCCTGGCCCAGTACTCCGCCCTGATGACCATGGAAAAAGAATACGGCCGCGACACCATGCGCAAGTTCATGCAGTACGAAATGGACAACTATCTGCGCTCGCGCGGCGCCGAACTGCTGAAGGAGCGTCCGCTGCTACGGGTGGAGGCGTCGCAGGGATACATCCACTATCGCAAGGGCAGCGTGGTGATGTACTACCTGCGCGAAATGATCGGTGAAGAAGCCGTGAACCGCGCCCTGCGCAAGGTGCTGAACCAGTATGGATATGCGCCGCCGCCGTATCCCACGTCTTATGCCTTGGTCGATGCGCTGCGGGAAGAAACGCCGCCGCAACTGCAATACCTCATTCAGGACCTGTTCTATGACATCACGTTATTTTCCAACCGGGCAGTGACTGCAACCGCCCACAAAGGATCGGACGGCAAATACCAGGTCACGGTCGAGACCGAAGCGCGCAAGTTCAAGGCCGACGAAAAGGGCAACGAGACTGAAGTGCCGGTGGACGACTGGATCGAAGTTGGAGCGCTGGCAGCTCCCGACAAGGGAAAGCGCTTTGGCAAGGTCCTGCACCGCGAACGCGTCCACATGACCAGCGGCAAGGCGACCTACACATTCACCACAGATGAAAAGCCGGACAAAGGCGGAATCGATCCATTGCTGTTGCTGATCGATCGCGTACCGGACGACAATATGGTCGAAGTTACTGTCCAACCTTAGCAAGGAGACAATCTTTGGATTGCGGTGCGACCATGCCTTCACTCGAGTAGGCTGATAGCCGACTTTCCTGGAGCTTCATGCCCGTCGTATCATAAAACGCAAATGGCTTTCCCCCTCAAAATCTGCTCCGTCTGCGCGGAGGAGTTCGAACTGAAACCGGACAAGCCCGGTTTCGCCAACTGCTGCCCTGCGTGCAGCACTCCAGAACCAAGTGCCCCTGCGACTCAGCGCCCCATGGACGCGGATGAGCGCAAGACAGTGCGTGAAGCAACGAGGCTCGGAGGCAAGCGATGCGCACGCTACTCTATCGCAAGGATAGTTAATCACTGTCCCAGGTCCACCCTCGACAGTTCCGCTGCAAAACGGTTAGCCCCAGGGCCATTCACGACATAAACGGCCGAGATCCCGAATCCAGCGATTGCTGAGAACATCCTGAAAATGGGACAGAAAGGCCGTCGCAGTCCATAGCTGCCCTTCTCCTCCCCCCACACCGCAGTACATGACCGCCGGGGATGGTACCCAAGGTAATCAACTGTGCCCTGCCAGTTATCCTTGTGATACTCTCGCAAATACCCCATATTCTTAGGGTTTGACTGGCATCCGGTGGCCTTTGTGTCTTCTTCAAGTAGCAAACCTGGGATCCATGTAGCCTGGAAGACGGTCACCTACCGCAGCGTGGCTCTGGTGGTGCTGTTTGCTGCCGTTCTGCTCTTTATCGGGATGAATTTTGCCTTCCCGCAATTCACCCAAAAGGGAGTGAAGTCGGTCAGCAAGCTGGGCGGCAGCCTGCTGGAGATGATCGCGGGAGCCGGCGGGAAGGCGAAATCGGGCACGCTCAACTCGCAGCAGGCCCATATCACAGCCCTCGACGGAACGGTGCGGGTCAAGAAGGCTAGCAGCAACAGCTGGGTGACTGCCGACTACAACGTCCCGCTGGAAAAGGGCGATGTGGTCCAGACCGGTTCGGAAGGTATGGCGAAGATCGTCTTCGGCGACGGCACCAACTACACGGTGAAACAGGATTCGCTGATTGTGATTGAAGAAAACTCAGCCAATGACCAGCAGCAGACCAATGTGTCGGTAGCGGTGAGCACGGGAACCGTGGATCTCACCACCGCCACCTACGTCCAGGGATCGAAATCCCAGGTGATCGTGGCTGGGGCGACCGCCTCTCTGGCGCCGGACAGCGCCGCCATGGTGCGCAACGATCCCAAGGCCGACCAGCACGAGATTCTGGTAAAGAAAGGTTCGGGAGAAATCAGCCGCAACGGCGAGGTGGTGCACCTGGCGGAATGGGAGAGAGTCGGTTTCCAGTCGCAGTCGCCGCGCATGGCCAAGGTAAAGGAAATCGGGCCTCCGACGCCGATTTCGCCGGCCAACATGATGCCCATCTTTACCTCGGGCGCGTCCAAGCCGGTGGAGTTTTCCTGGACGCCGATGACCAATGCGGTGGGCTACCGCCTGCGCATCTCGCATAACCCGTATTTTTCTTCGACCATCGTGGATCGCAGGGTAACAACCGCTGACGTGATCGTGTCCGGTTTAGGCGAAGGCGCGTACTACTGGCTGGTCCAGTCCTACGACGCCGGGGACAAGGAGTCTGTGGAGAGCCAGAAGAACCGGTTCACCATTATTCCCAAAGGGCAGAACACGACCGCCATCGACCTGGAACTGGATCCCTTCATGCAGCACGGGAAAGTCATTGAACTGACGGGAAAGACCGAGGTGGGAGCGCGGGTGATGGTCAATGGCAGGGAAGTGCCCGTGGTCGGCGCCGATGGCAGCTTTCATTACTTCATGCCTCCGTTGCCGCCGGGCGAGAGCCTGATCACGATTACGGCTCAGAATGCCAAGGGCGGAGTGAACACGGTGCAAAAGAAGATCGTGATTCAGTAGGCAATGTTTTCTTTGCGTTCTCTGCGGCTTTTCTTTGCGAACTTTGCGGTTAAGAATTTGAGCTTGCGATAAGGCAAACCTTTAACCGCAAAGTTCGCAAAGAAAGGCCGCAAAGAACGCGAAGGACCCCGGATAGATTTGGGGCTCAGCCAGTAAAAAGCCCGGATTTCGGGAGGATTACCCGAGGTGCCGGGACTTTGGTTTGAGGGCGGAGCGGGCGTTATCCCATAGAATTAGGGTACGGCCCCCCACCCGCACGGAAGCAACCGGGTACGCCCGGTAATGACAGCGGTTCGAGAGAGCAAAATCGCGTATGTCATCTAACGGATTCCATTCTTCGACGCGCCTGCACAATCTGAGATCGCTGTTCAGTATTTTTTCCAGCGATCTTGCCATCGACCTGGGGACGGCCAACACGCTGGTGTATGCACGGGGCAAGGGCATCGTGGTCAACGAACCTTCCATCGTGGCTATCAACAAGAACACCGGCGAAGTCGAGGCCGTGGGCAAGGAAGCCAAAGAGATGCTGGGCCGCACGCCGGGAAACATCGTGGCCATCAAGCCCATGAAGGATGGCGTCATCGCCGACTTCAAGGTCACCGAGAAGATGCTCAACTACTTCATCCAGAAGGCGCATAACCGCAAGATGCTGGTGCATCCGCGCATCGTGATCGGCGTGCCTTCGGAAATTACCCAGGTGGAAAAGCGCGCCGTCATGGACTCGGCATATCGCGCCAAGGCCAGCGAGGTCTATCTCGTGGAACAAGCCATGGTGGCCGCCATCGGCGCCGGACTTCCTATTACCGAGCCCAGCGGCAACATGGTCGTGGACATCGGCGGCGGCACCACCGATATTGCGGTGATTTCTCTCAGCGGCATCGTTTATTCCCGTTCCGTGCGCATGGCCGGCAACCAGATGGACGAAGCGGTGATGAACTATCTCAAACGCAAGTACAACTTGCTGGTCGGCGAACGAACTGCCGAACAGATCAAGATGGAGATTGGGTCGGCGTATCCGCTGGAGAAGCCGCTGACCATGGAAATCAAGGGCCGCAACCTGATCGAAGGCGTGCCCAAGACCATCACGGTGGACGACAGTGAAATCCGTGAGGCCCTGAGCGAGTGCGTTTCGACCATCATGAACGCCATCCGGGTGGCGCTCGAACGCACCCCGCCCGAGCTTTCCGCGGACATCAGCGACCGCGGCATTGTGCTGACTGGAGGAGGGGCGCTGCTGAAGAATCTGGACAAACGTATTCGCGAGGAAACCGGGTTGCCGGTTTCGATCGCCGACGATCCGCTCTGCAGCGTGGTCCTGGGCACGGGCAAGATGCTCAGCGATTTCAAGCTGCTGCGCAAAATTTCAATCGAGTAGTTGTGAATCCGTTTCTAGTTTCCGGTTTCTGTTTCCAGTGTGTGCAATGGAGGACGGGCGTCCTCGCCCGTCTCGCGGTTTCCGCAACCATCCATCGTGTCGCCGGTGTCGAAACTAGGAACTAGAAACCAGAAACCCGAAACTGCATTTCCATGGAAAATCTGATGAGCCGCTACCGCAACGTCACGATCCTGGTGGCGATCCTGTTTGTGCAGGTGCTGGGGCTGGCGGTGCAGGTCAAGCGGCGGTCGAGCGCCGACGAATCCACCCGGGTGATTCGCCTGTGGACGGTCAGCGCGGTGACTCCTCTGGAAAAAGCCCTGGTCTGGTGCCAGAACGGTTTGGGCGGTATCTGGAGCAACTACGTTTACCTGCGTGGCGTGCGCCAGGAAAATCGCGAACTGAAATTCGAGATCGAGCGGCTCCGGCTGGAGCAGGTGCGGCTGTCCGACGATGCGCAGCAGGCGCGCCGTTTGCAGGCCCTGCTGAGCTTCAAGGAAACTTACATCGCCAAAACCGTGGCCGCCCAGGTCATCGGTTCCAGCGGCAGCGAGCAATCCCGGTCGGTCTATATCGATAAGGGGACTTCTGCCGGGGTGGACAAAGACATGGCGGTGATCACCGCCGATGGCCTGGTAGGCAAGGTCTTGCGGGCCTTCGGCTCCTCGGCGCAGGTGCTCCTGATCAACGACCAGAGCAGCGGTGTGGGCGTGATTCTGGACAAGTCGCGCCTGCAGGGGGTCATCAAAGGGACAGCCTCCGGCGAGGTCGTTCTGGAGAAGGTGATGACCGACGAACAGGTGACGCCAGGCGAACGGATCGTGACCAGCGGCGGCGACCTGATCTTCCCCAAGGGGATTACGGTGGGGACGGTGATGAAGGTCACTCCGGGAGCAGACCTTTTTCTCAATATCCGGGTGAAGCCATCCGCCAACCTGAGCCGTCTTGAAGAAGTTCTGGTGATCACGAGAAAAGAGGATCGCGCGCCCGCAGTGGCGGAGACCAGCCCAGTCCGGGCGGTGGACATTCTTACTCAGCGCCTGCCCTCAGTCCCGGACAAGCCGGCGGCGGACGCGAGCCAGCCACCCGCGCCCGTGGCCCCCGCCCCAACTCCGAAAGCCTCGATCGCCACGCCCAAGCCGAAGACCGAAGCTGGCGTAAACAATTCAGCGGGCAGTTCGGCCCCTCCAGGGACGAAGGCGGCGCCCGCGCAGAAGCCCCTGGGTGCGGACAGGCCGGCATCGGATCCGCCGGCCAAGCCGGCAACCGGCAAGCCTGCCCAGGTTGTGCTGTCCAAACCTTTGGTCTCGGCGCCTGGGTCATCAACTGGCGTAGCCAAGCCCACCCCGCAACCTGGAGCGACGGAGGATAAACCGCACTAGCGTGCCCATCACTTACACATCCCAGGAGCAGGTAGAGGTTTACCGGTTCAGTGCCCCGGCGGCCATTCTGATTCCGCTGATCGCGCTGTTTCTGCAGGCATTTCTGCCCCTGAGGCTGCACTTCTTTTCCCTGTTTGACCTGCCTCTGCTGGTGGTGATCTTCTTCGCCGTGGCGCGGCGCAGCCAGATCTCCGGGATGCTGACCGGAGCGCTGATCGGCCTGTTGCAGGATTCGCTCACCCACCAGCCCATCGGGATTTACGGGATCGCAAACACCGTGGTGGGCTTTGGGGCCTCGTCCCTGGGCGCCAAGCTGGATGTCGAGAACGTGGGCGCCCGCTTCCTGGTGACCCTGTTCTTCTACGCCGTGCACGAAGCGGTGTACTTCACGGTGGCGCGCGGGCTGGTCAAGCTGACTCTCCAGTGGAGTTGGGGACATGAGATCGGCGGCGCCCTGCTCAACGCCGCGACCGCAGCGGTGCTGTTTACGCTACTGGACCGGTTTAAGCAGAGAGCGTGAGAACCGTCATTGGTCGTTGGTCATCGGTCGTTGGTCGTTGGCAAGAGCCCCCGCCCGCACGTCCATCCAACCGGTGATGTCCCTCCGTCACCGTGGATGACAACAAAAGCGGTTCTCCGCCGGTCTACAATAAAAACTAATGTGCTTGGCCAACGACCAATGGCCAACGACCAACGACGAATAGCTGACGACCGACGACTGACGACCGACGACTGATCCATGTTTGGCCGCGACGAAAAAGTATCGGGAACCCGCCTGACTGCGGTGCAATACATGATCCTCGTCGTTTTTCTGGTGCTGGCCTACGGCTTGTGGCGGCTGCAGGTGGTGCAGAACGACTTCTACTCGGCCCTGGCGGAACGGAACAAGACTCGCGAAGTCCCCATTCTGGCGCCGCGCGGCAAGATTCTCGACCGGGAAGGCCGCGTCATCGTGGATAACTATCCTTCCTTTACGGCCCTGCTGCTGCGCGACTCAACCCGCGACCTTTCCGGGGATGCGGACATGATCGCAAGGGGACTGCACCTGGATCCGGCGGAGGTCCGGGAGCGCCTGCACAAGTTTGCCGGCACTCCGCAATACCAGCCCATCTATCTCAAAGAAGACATCACACCGGACGAACTGGCTTTCATCGAGTCTCACCACAACGAACTGCCCGAACTGGACACCATCGTGGCGCATCGGCGCCTGTACCCGCGCAACGGGTTTATGGCGCACCTGATCGGCTATGTCGGCGAGGTGAGCGAGAACATGCTGAACCAGCCCAAGTGGGAGCTTTATAACCCGGGGGACGTGGTGGGCAAATCGGGGGTGGAGTTGCAGTACAACCAGGTGCTGATGGGAAAAAATGGCTCGCGGCAGGTCCTGGTGAACAGCAAGGGGAAGGAAATGGGGGAACTGGACCAGAAGCCGGCGGTGTCTGGCAATAACCTCAAGCTGACCCTGGACATCGATCTGCAGATCGCCGCCGAAGAAGCCATGGGAGACAAGAACGGAGCCATGATTGCCATGGATCCGCGGACGGGCGAAATCCTGGCTATGGTGAGCCGGCCGACTTTTGATCCCAACGATTTTGCCGTCCGTATTTCACGCGGCGATTGGAACAAGCTGATTACCGATCCCGATAAACCGCTGCTGAACAAAGCCATTCAGGCGCAGCTGGCCCCGGGCTCGACGTTCAAGATCCTTATGTCGGTGGCGGGATGGCAGGAAGGGATCGCCCAGACCCTGAAGGTGCACTGCAATGGAGGCGCAACGTTCTACGGGCGGCGGTTCGGCTGCTGGGTGAAAAGCGGGCACGGAGCGGTTGACCTGACTAAGGCCATTTACCAGTCCTGTGATGTCTTCTTTTACACCCTGGCGGAAAAACTGGGGATCGACCGCATCGCGAAGTATGCCACCGAAATGGGTCTGGGTCAGAAGACTGGCATTGATCTGCCGGAAGAGGCCAGCGGCATCATGCCCTCGGAAGAATGGAAGATCCGCAGTTTCAAGCAGAAATGGTACGCCGGCGAAACCATTTCAGTCGGCATCGGGCAGGGCGCGGTCGCCACTACGCCGGTGCAACTGATGCGCGCGATTGCCGCGATTTCGATGGACGGTCGCATGGTTGTGCCTCATGTCGCCAGCCCGACCGGGCTGCCCCCGCAGTACCTCGAGACGCATCACTACATGGACGTCAAGAATATTCCCATCGATCCGGGCGGATTTAACCTGATCACGGACGCGATGGCTCGCGTGCTGCTGCCGGAGGGCACGGCGCCGTCGGCGCATGTGGCGGGAGTCGATATCGCAGGGAAAACAGGATCGGCTCAGGTGGTGTCGCTGAAGGTTAGAGCGCTGCACGCGAACAACTCAGCCCTCAATCAGAACGGGTGGTTTGTGGGATTCACCCCCCGGCGCGATCCGGAGATTATTGTCGTCGCGTTGTTCGAAGGCGGCGAGCACGGCAAACTGGCGGCACGCCTGGCAACCCAGGTCATTAAGGCCTACGTGGACAAGCAGCGCCGGCAACCCACCAAGGTGGCGGATGGCTCCGGCAAAGTGGATGTAGGCGCGCTCTGGAATACCGGCTCGGGCGATGGCGATGAGCTTCACGGAGGGCATTTCGATTTGGAAGTATCGAAGTCGCACGCGCCGCTAGCGGTGGCCGCGCCAGGGTTACAGTAGGGTTTGAGTAACGCCGCCGTCCCGGCGGCTGTCGTGAGGGCGTCCCGCCCTCACACCGGAAGGGAAGCAGACAGTGGGGGCTGGCCCAGCAATCCAGCCGAGTGCAGTTGAGGGAATAGGGGTCTTTCGACTCCGCATGACCGCTCGCAAGCGAGCGATCATGCTCCGCTCAAGATGACAGAGGGAGGAATCAGGGTAGTAAACACTGCCTCAGGCAGGGAAAAGAGGAATTGGCCAGCGACCAACGACCAACGACGAATTTCCTGACGACTGACGACTGACGACTGACAAATGTCCCGCTACATCTCATTTCGCGACTTTGACTGGCTGCTCTTCATCTTTGTGCTGATGATCTGCGGGCTGGGGGTGATGGAGATTCGCAGCGCCACCTCGCACACCAAATTCGCGGGAGCGCATATCCGGCAGATTTACTGGATCGTGGGTGGAGTCATCGGCATGTTCCTGGTCAGCCTGGTGAACTACCAGAAGCTCCTGGACCGGGTGCACTGGCTCTACATTGCCGCCATCGTCTCCCTGATGAGCGTGATGCTATTCGGGCAGAAGTATCTGGGGGCGCGGCGCTGGATCAAGCTGCCCGGAGGCGCGCATTTTCAGCCGTCGGAGTGGGTAAAACTGATCCTGATTCTGGCGGTGGCCAAGTATTTCGCCGATCTGCACCAGAGAGAGCTTACCTGGCCGGACTTCATCAAAGCCGGCGCCATTGTGCTGGTGCCCATGCTGATGGTGTTGAGGCAACCCGATCTGGGCACGGGTCTTACCTATCTCCCCATCGCCCTCGTCGGCCTGTTTCTGGGCGGGGTGCGCTTCAAGCAGGCGGCTATCGTGACCATTGCCGCAGCCCTGCTGTTGCCCCTGGCGTGGCATGCCTTGAAGCCCTACCAGCGCGACCGTCTCACCAGCTTCATGCACCCGGAGGCCGACAGTCAGGGCTCCGGTTACCAGGTGAACCAGTCTTTGATCGCGGTCGGATCAGGCGGCATCTGGGGAAACTCGGAGGGTTCTCAGACACACTTGGCGTTTCTCCCCGTCCCGCAAACGGACTTTATCTTCGCCGCCTTCGCCGAGGAACATGGTTTTGTCGGTGCCCTGGCGGTAATGCTGTTATACTTTATAGTGCTGATGCGATTGACCCAGAACGCGCAAACGGCGCCCGACCGCGCTGGCACGTTCGTAGTCATGGGTGTGGTGGCGGTACTTAGCTTCCATATCCTGGTCAATGTCGGCATGGTGGTTGGCTTTATGCCGGTCACCGGAATACCCCTGCCGCTGATGAGTTATGGCGGGTCTTCTGTCCTGTTTATGTTTCTGGCGTTGGGCATTGTAATGAATGTCCGCATGCGCCGTTTCGTCAACTGATGCAGGACGAGGAATGGCAGGGGGGTAAGCCGCGCTTGCCATCCGCGCGGAAAAACAAGATTAATTACGATCGCCCTCGCGTAAAGAGGGCACACGCCGGCTAGAAAAGCAGTTAGAGCCGGGCAGGATCAGGCAAAGGCGCTGCCAGGCCGGTAACGGCCCCCTCAGAGTTGAGAGAGCGGTCACAAACCTGGCGAAGCGCAATGCGATAAGTGCAAAAGATTCCTAAGCTTACGCAACGGATTCGGTCACGGAGAGAACTCCGGGGCCGGGGCTGTCCCTTGTCCAGGGCGGCTATCGCAGCGCTTGATCCTCCCAGACTTTTTCTGCCTTCCATCCGGTGATCCCTCAGCCGCCTGACGGCCCGGGACCGGAGTTTGCATGACTAGAGAATTGTTTGTGTCTTCCACGCCCCACGAAACCAAAGTGGGCCTGGTCGAAGACGATCTGCTCGCTGAAATCTACCTCGAACGCGAAAACGAATACACCCTGGCAGGATCCATTTACAAAGGACGCGTGACTCGCGTTCTTCCCGGAATGCAATCGGCTTTTGTCGATATTGGCCTGGAACGCGACGCTTTCCTTTATGTGTCGGACTTTATGGAGCTCGAGGACTCCGAGGACCTCGACGAAGTTCCCACCAACCGCCCTGCGCCCGAGCGCCACCATCCCCAGCCCCAAGCCGAGGTCCATAGTGGCGAAACCTTTGCTACCCCGGTAGCGGAGTTGCAGGCACCAGAACATCCGGAAGCGGGTGCGGGAAATGGCGAGGCGCCTGCCGCCGGTGACAATCGCGGCGGTTTTCGTGGCCGGCGCCGCCGCCGGGGACGCCGTGGCGAACGCATGCCGGAGACGAAGTTTGCCCGTCCTGAAGCGGAAACTCCGCGCGAGTCTCCTCGCCCGGAGCGCCCCGAACGATCTGAATTCTCGGAACGACCCGGCCGGTCAGAACGGCCGGCAAGGACGGAAAGGACGGAGCGGCCCGAGCATTCCGAATACGGACCGCCGCCGGGATACCAGCCCATTATTCTGCCCGGAGAGTCCATCTCAAAATATCGAGGGCTGAACCAGGCCCGGCCAACCCCGGCGAGCGGGAGGCCGGCGGGTGTGGCACAGGAGCAGCCGGCTCGGCCCATCGCCGAGGTCTTTGCCGACGATGAGCCGATTTTTGCTTCGGCTTCGCCTTCAGCTTCGGCACCTGTCTCCGCTGCTCCCGATGAACTGCAGCCTCCGGTTCACCAGGAAGCTCCGACCCTGCTTCACCATCCGCCGAGTGACGACTCCTCAATCGCATGGGACCGCGAACAGCAACGCCTGCACCAGATGAACGTCGCCGCCGTCTTTGGCGGGGCGACGGAAGACGACCAGGAAGATGCCGACGACACCGATCTTGAAGAGACCCCTGAGGCGACCAAAGACAAGCTGGTAGCGGTTTCCGGACCTTCCAATCACCTCGCTCCCGCCGCCACTGCGGGAACGGTGGAGGAAGAAGAGATCGAGGAAGAGGAAGCCGATCTGGCTCACTACGTCGAGGATCTCGAGGAAGACGCTGCCTTCGAGGAACTGGAGGAGGAGACCCACGCTGCGGGAGAGCACGAATCGCCGGCGCGGGAGATTGCGGCCTCCGCCGAGCCCTCGTCGGCAGATGCCGTGCCCTTTTCCCCGGAAGCGATTTCTTCTGAAGAAGTGGATATAGCGGCGGCGGACGAAGTTGACGAAGAAGCCGAAGCCGAAGCCGAGCTGGACGAGGCCCAGGCGGAAGCGGAAGCAGTCCTGGCCGCCGAGGCTGGGGGCGCGGGAATGACCGAAGCTCGCGCCGAAGTTCGCGCTCCCGCCGGGACGGCAGGCTACACCCAGCGCGCGCCGCGTCCGGGATACGATCGCCGGCCCCAGCGCGGTGGCCGCCGTGGCGGTGGTGGTGGTCGCCGCTCGCGCAGCAACGAGCAGCGGAACATGCCGCTGATTACCGACCTGCTCAAGGAAGGCCAGGAGATCCTGGTCCAGATTGCGAAGGAACCGATCGGCAAGAAGGGCGCTCGCATCACCAGCCACATCGCGCTGCCCGGCCGCTTCCTGGTGTACATGCCGACCGTGAACCACACCGGAGTCTCCCGCAAGATTGCCTCCGAGGAAGAGCGCCAGCGGCTGAAGCGCATCATCCAGAGCGAGCGCGAGAACGGGCACGGCGGATTCATCGTCCGCACCGCCGCCATGAATGCCGCGGAAGAAGATCTGCGCGCCGACATCCGTTTCCTCAAAGGCCTGTGGACTGAGATCAAGTCCCGCGCCGACGCCGGCAAGGGACCAACCCTGATCTATCACGATCTCAACGTAGTCGAGCGGGTGCTGCGCGACCAGGTCACTTCCGATTTCTCCACCATCTGGGTGGACAGCGACGAAGAGTACGAACGCATCCTGCGCTTTGCCAACCGCTTCCAGCCCGCGCTGGTCAAACGGGTCAAGCTCTACACCAAGGAAACGCCCCTCTACGAACAGTTTGGGCTGAGCGAGGAAATCAACAAGGCGCTCAAGTCGAAAGTCTGGCTGAAGAGCGGCGGCTACATCGTGATCAACCAGACCGAAGCGCTGGTCGCGATCGACGTGAACACCGGCAAGTACGTAGGCAAGACGACGCGTCTCGAAGACACCATCGTTAAAACCAACGTGGACGCGATCAAGGAGATCGTGCGTCAGATCCGGTTGCGCGACCTGGGCGGCATCATCATCATCGATTTCATCGATATGGATGAACGCCGCAACCGCCAGAAAGTCATGCAGGCCCTCGAAGAGGCCCTGCGCAGCGATCGGGCGCCCTCCAAGGTCCTTCAGTTTAATGATTTCGGACTGGTGGCCATTACCCGCAAGCGGGTGAAGCAGTCGCTCGAGCGGACTATTGGTTCCCCGTGTCCATACTGCCAGTCCACCGGTTTCGTGAAATCGGTGACCACGGTATGCAACGAAATCTATCTCGAGATGCGCAAGATCGCGAAACATCTGGAGCACGCGGATGTGATGCTGCGGGTGAATCCCGATGTAGCCAAGGCCCTCAAGGCCAACAACGGCAAGCCCCTGATCGAGATGGAAGAGATGACCAAAAAGACCGTGATCGTGAAGAGCGATCCGGCCCTGCATCAGGAGCAGTTCGATATCAACTGAGAAGCAGCTTCTGGCTGCTGGCTGGTTCCCTCAACCGCAGAATGGAGAACGGGCGTCCCCGCCCGTTTTCTTTTGCGCTGCCCCCCAACCCTGCGGTATTGCACAATGCTCAACCGCGCCGATGAGATTTGCCTCTACGTAGGTTGGGGCCTTTATGTTGTGTGTTGACTATATGCACATAATAATGACACACTATATGTACACAAATATGCCAATCAAACGTGCCCACATTCTGCTGCCCGAGGATTTGCTGCGGGAAATTGACTCGCTGGTTGGTCCGCGCGGGCGCAGTGCCTTTCTGGTAGAGACCGCCCGCAGCGAGGTTCGCCGCCAAAAACTGCTTACATTTCTGGAGGGCAGAGGGCCGGCTGGACGGCAGCCAGCCTGGAGGGACACCAGCCATCCCGAACTGGCTGAGGGCTCCGCGGCGTGGGTGCGTACCCTGCGCCGGGCAAGCGATGCCCGCCTGCACACACGGCCGGGCCGGGCAAAGCGCAAACGCCGCCGCTGATGCGTCTCGTACTCGATACATCCGTGCTCATTGACGTGCTTCGTTCCCGACGAGGACGCCGCGAACTGCTGGCGGAACTGGTTCGCGCTGGGCACGGCCTGGCCACTACCACTTTGAACGTTGCTGAGGTTTTTGCAGGCATGCGGCCGGAAGAGAAGACGCAGACGGAAGCGTTTCTGGACGCGCTGGACTGCTACCCGCTGACCAGGACTGCCGGCCAGCTAGCTGGCAGCATGAAGAGCCAGTGGGCACGAAAGGGCCGAACGCTCACAATTGCCGATGCCATCGTGGCCGCCATGGCGTTGGAGCGCGACTGCACGCTGATCACCGACAACCGCAAGGACTTTCCCATGCCGGAATTAACGCTCTACCCACTTCGCGACAACTAGATCGTTCTTCACATAAACACGTAGGGGCAGATGTCCTCATCTGCCCGGCGGAGCGAAGCTCCGCTATTTCATCGCATGGTGCAACGCCAAGTCGAGCTTCGCTCGACCGGGCAGATGAGGACATCTGCCCCTACGTAGTTTGTGGGAGAAATTGACTCCTGCGGGTTAACTCTTGCCGCGGCCGGCGATCATGAGTCCGGCTCCTACCACGAGCATGACGGCGCTGATGGCAGGCGAAACTTTCTCGCTGTCATGGGTCTGAACCCCAATATTGACGTCACCCGCTTTGATGCCGTGATTTTCGGAGTGCGGAATCGCAACGAAGAACGAAAGGATTCCCAGGATTACAACCGCCAGCCCCACTACAAATAGAGCCTTCATTAGAAGCCTCCAGATTGAGAGTCGAGTGCATGGACCCGAGCGTCCATCGGCCGCTTAAGATGCGGTCGATGGCGGGCGGGATGCTTCTCACCCCTTGCTATCGGCAAAGTCCCGCGCAAACTCCACCAGGCTCCGCAGTGCAATTCCAGAGGGTCCTTTAGCGATCCAGGGCTTCTGCTCTTCGGTCCAGGCCGTGCCGGCGATATCGAGATGCAGCCAGGGCGTCTCCTCGGCAAACTCTTTCAGGAACATCGCCGCGGTAATGGCGCCGCCCCAGCGTCCGCCGGAGTTGACGATGTCGGCGATGTTGGAGCGGATGATTTCCTTGTACTCGTCGTCGAGCGGCATACGCCACATCTTCTCCCCTGCCTTGTCGAGAGCGGCGCTGAAGCGGCTATACATGGCGTCATCGTTGGCGAAGATGCCGGCGTTGATGGAGCCGAGCGCAACCACGACCGCGCCGGTGAGCGTGGCTGCGTCGATCAGGTGGGTGCAGCCGAGCTGGCGTGCATAGAAGAGACCGTCGGCCAGCACCAGGCGTCCTTCAGCGTCGGTGTTGATGATCTCGATGGATTTGCCTGACATGGCGATCTGCACGTCGCCCGGCTTCTGCGCTTTTCCCGACGGCATATTTTCCGTGGCTAGAATAATGGCCGTAATTTTCAGCTTGGGCTTCAACAGAGCGATGGCGCGCATGGCGCCGATCATGGTGGCCCCGCCCGCCATGTCATATTTCATTTTCTCCATGCCGTCGCTGGGCTTGATGGAGATGCCGCCAGTGTCGAAGGTAATGCCTTTGCCCACCAGTCCCAGCACCGGTTTTTCGGGAGCGCCTGCGGGCTCGTAACGCAACACGATCAGCGTCGGCGGTTCGTCGGAGCCCTGCGCGACGCTCCAGAACGCACCCATTTTGAGTTCCTTGATTTTGTCGGTACCGTAAATGTCGCATTTCAATCCGACTTCTGCCGCCATCTTTTTCGCGCGGTCGGCGAGGATGGTCGGGGTCATACGGTTGGAAGGCTCGTTGACCAGGTCGCGAGTGAAATTCTGCGACTCGCCGACGATGCGGGCTTCCTCCACCGCCTGCTGCAGTCTGGCCTGATCGCCGCGAGCGACGACAGTGAGGGCATCGATCTTCTGGTCCTTGCGGTCGCTCTTGTAGTAGTCGGGGTCGAAGTTACCGACAAACGCGCCTTCAACGATGGCCTTGACCGCGTCCTCCATCTTCAGCCCGGCCTCGGGTGCGAGGAATGCGAAGCTGCGCAGCCCCTTGGCCTTGAGCGTGCGCACGGCCGCGCCGGCAAGGCGGCGCAAGTCGAACGCAGAAAAAGTTTTGGCTTTGCCGCCGCCCAGAAGTAACAACCGTTTGGCTTTCACTTTCGCCGGGCGATGCAGCAGCGTGTTTTCGAAAGTCTTGCCGGTCACTTCTCCTCCGGCGATCACGTCAGCGGCCGCGTCTTTAACGGCGGTGTCGGCAGTTTCAACCGAGACCTGCGGTTTGTCTTTGTCGGGACGATCTTTGTCGCTGCGGCTCTTTTCTGCTCTATCGAGCACGATTGCGACCAGGCATTCAGTTTCCACTTCGGAGGGATTGGAGAGGGAAAGATTAGTTTTCATGATTGTGTAGTTCCAGTATCGTCGGCGGGAAGGGAATTAGGCAAGAGGCAGCCGGGTATCACAGCACGACGATGGTGATTCCCAGGTTCCGCCTGCCCAGATCGGTGTCTTGCTTCAGTTCGGGAAGGGCCTTGATGAGGGCCCACGCCTGCTCGTCGGAGCGGGCCCAGTTCTCGCCGAAAATGCAGGCACGAATCTCGCCTCGACTCGCCATCTCGGTCAAACGCTTTTGCGCGGCAATGCGAATATCGCCGCCCGCCCCGCTCGATCCATAGCCGTGGATAAACTTCAGGACCGTACAGCCCGCTTGACGTGCGCGAGCCAGTTCGCGTCCCAAGTGTTGCAAGGCTTCGGGGACCGTCGGCATCCCGGTTTCAAGGTTTACGGTTTTGATCGGGTGGCACCAATTGCCTATCGGACTAGCGGTCTTATGCCGTGTCCTCCGGGTTCGTCGTCGTTCATGCTATATCGGATTACCGCGCATAGCGATGGGGAAGAATAGCGAACTTCTTGCGCCCGCCGATGCGGTAGGTCTCAAAATCATCGTGGTCTATGGTCAAGATCAAGCTTATGGATTCCCGGTCGGCAAGATGCACCAGCGTCGCATCGGCAAAGTCCATGGGCCGGTCGCGGTACTTTGTCATCAAAGCATGAATTTCCGGCATTTCTTCATGCGTGATGACGGCGAGCCTTAGAGATCCCGCGCTCAGCAAGGTCCAAAGGCCTCGTATACCACCCAGATCCCGGCTGGTCAGATGAAAGGCTTCGGTCAAGACCGCTTCCGTGGTCAACAGAGGCAGCGGTGTCGCGTTGAATGCCTTGTGGCAGGCGTTGTGCCACTCATCGTCGCGATCGAGTAAGGCGAGAATTGCGCCGGTGTCAATGAGAGCGCTGGCGTTCATGCTTGTGTCTTATGATTTCACGGACCCGCTGGGAGGCCCGCGAGGCGCGCTGAGGATCGCCGCCGGCGAGAGAACCGATTGCCGCCTCTACCCGCTTCCGGATGCGAGCCTGTTCATCTTCATTTCCGCTGCGTGAATTGCGCCGCTGGCGCATCCAGTCCGCGGTAATCTGCTCCAGCAGGCGGGCCAGTGACGTGCCTTCCCTGCGAGCTTCACTCTCCAGTTCGGCCTTCTTTTGCGCGGAAAGGCGCCAGCTATAGACCTGGTCTTTCATGCACTACATTGTAGTGCATTCGATGGCGTCGGTCAATCCACCTGCGTGCTTGCGCTTTGCCGGTTCGGCCTCTCGGTTTGATACTCCTTTGCTTGCGCTGTCATCCCGCGCGCAGTCGAGGGACCCGCTTTTCTGCGGGCAGGTTGAATTTATCCGGTGTCCGCGCGATGCAGACAAGAGCAGGCCTTCGACTTCGGGAAGGGACTCGCAAGCGAATTCCTTCCCTCCGGTCAAGATGACAAGGCATCCGAAGTTCGCAGCCCGCCGTGGGTCTCGGGCCACACTGTGCCTCACGTTCCACACCCCCCGAATATTCAGCCGCCCGTAACCCGCGTCCAGTCAGTGTTTTCCGTTGTGGCCGCCCTCGTGCGATCTCTCTGGCGGGCAGCGACCCAGGAGGAAACTATGACGCAACTCAACTTGTCCGGCAGGCCGTCCAACAACCAGCAGCAGAAATCGGCTGCAGAACCCGAAGGCGGATCGATCAAGAACCAGACCGTGGGGGCCCTGGGAGCGCTCGCCATGTTTGCCGCCGTGATCGTGATCGGCAGTTGTTCCCGCAGCAGCAAGCCGGTTGCAGTGCAGCAACCCGTTCAACCCGCGGCGCCGGTTTCAGTTCCCGCCGTTACCAGGCCAGCGCCGCCTCCCGCGCCGGTGCAGGCGAAAGCAAGAACCAGGAAGCACCGGGCGGCCACTCTCTCCTACGTCAACCGCGAGTACGGCCTCTCCTTCAACTTCCCGCGAAGCTATCGGCTTAAGACGGGCAACGCGGTGCAATCGGCCTCGGGCCTGACCGATCCGGCGCAGATGAATTTTGTCCAGCCCGGCGGAGTGATGCTTGCAGCCGTAGAGATGCCTGGCAACTCGTATCCGGGTACGGATTTCAAATCCGGACTGGTCAACGTCAGCGTGAATCCGGGCATGACCTCTGAGGCGTGCGCCCAATTTGCGCTTTCCGAGCCGGGCACGGGAACGGAAGCCTTGTCACAAGTAAAAGTGGATGACGTGAAGATTGGCGCCATAGAGTTCCGCGAAGTGGAGAACCCAAGTGGCGCCACCACGAAGCAGGCCGGCGCCCGCTACTATCATGCCTTCAGTTCAGGGGTTTGCTACGAATTCGCCCTGGGAGTCGGGACCGACGGCGACGTCAATCTGGAAGAAATCACGCCGGTCGATCGCGAACAGGTGTTTGGCAAGCTGGAAAAGATTCTGGCCACAGTGAAGTTTCATCCAGCTGTGCTGCCGGAGACCGGGGCTGATGAGACTCAGACTAAGGAGACGCAGGTCAACGAGACGCAGGCTCCAATTCCGTCGGTTGCCGCTAGCACTCCGGCTGACTCTTCGAGCGCCCCGGAACACGCGGTGACGAAACCAAACTTCTAGCCGGAGAAAGAACTCGCAACTGAGTTGCCTGGACCGCTGGCGCTGGCCGGCGGTCCGGGCTTTTGATTGAATGGAGACTGGTAGGTCTTGAATCCGGCGCGTCGCATGCCCCGGATCGCTTCCGGATTCTTCATGAAGGTTTCCCAGACAAAGCTGGTACGCGCATTCTCTGCCATCAGCAGCGTGATTCCGGTGTCGATGGCGACCACGTCGTTGTCATACCAGTTCTTCAGCGGGTTGAAAGCATTCACGAATCCATATGTGCTCCAGGCATACGGATAGCGGTTCCTGATGTTGCGCAGCACGCGCATGACGGGTTGGGGCAGAAATGGGAGTGAACCGGCGGCCGCGCTGGGAACCACGCTGCCATCGATGGGGCCCATGGCGGGAGGCCCACCCCACACTACGTAGCCTTTTTCCGAATCCGACGCGGTGATGCCCCACAAATCATCGTTGTAGCCAGGAAACTGTTTCCCCAATTCGATGCAGAAGCGGCGATGCACATCGGTAGCGATGATGGAGTTCTGAAAGTAATCCGCATAGCGGTCGCGCTTGCCACGGAAATCGAACCAGGCCTGGGAATACTGGTGCACAAACAGGGGCGCGAACGACCCAATGTAACGCAGCCCGTCGTACTCGAATATGTTTCGCTTCCAGGCATCCCAGGTTTCCGCCTTCAGGGGATGGGAAGACGAGCCCATTCCCAGCAGATACATCATCATCAGTTCACTGTAGTAGTCCCAGCGATAAGGCAGGAACCCCACTTCAGGCAGCCATCCATGCGGCAGAAGGGTGGTGTCTTCCGAGAGCCAGGTCCAGTCCACGCGATCGAAAAGGGCGCGGGCCAGATCGCGAATTTCGGAATTCTCGAAATGCTGCCGGCAGCACAGGATGCCGCACAGTAGAATGGCCGTGTCCACCGAAGAGATTTCCGAATCCCACAGTCTTTCGCCGGTATTGACATTGGCGAAGTGATAGAAAAATCCGCGGTGGTGGGGCAGGGTCTTCCACAAAAAGCGCAGGGAGTTTAGCACGCGGGCGCGCGCCTGGTTCAGCGAAATGAAACCGCGTTTTTCCCCGATACAGAGCGCCGACAGGCCAAAGCCGGTGGCTGCGATGCTGGCTACCACGGCGTTGTCGGTGGTGGCCTTGCGGGCATTGCACCGGTCTTTCACCAGGCCGGTCAGGGGATTGGCCTGCTCCCAGAAGTAGCAAAAAATGGTTTGCTCGAGTTCGTCGAGGAACTGATCATCTTCCTGCGTAAGATAAGTTCTGACCGGCGGCGGCGCCGGGCGGGCGTGCTGCTCCGGCGCGGGCGAAGCGAATCCCCATTGCGTGCAGGGCAGGCAAATTCCCAGGCCAGCCATCTGTCTGAGAAACTCCCGGCGGGAACGGGTTAGGGGGCCAAACATCCTCTCATGCACTTCACAAATCTAAACGATCCTGCCCCGGGGAACGATGGCGGAGGGCAAACCAGGGTAACAGGAATGGTTACACCGCCTGAGCCTAAAGACCTTGACGAAAGACAGGCGAGACTAAAAAATCGGGTCGGCGGGCGGGCATCGTAGAATATGCCAATGAAGGTAGCGGGATGACCGGAAAACGCAGGCTGGTCATGTGGACAGCGACCATGGTGGTCGCGGGTTTGATTGTCACCGCGATACTGCTGACCCATCCCCACACCCGGCCCATGACTCTGCGGGGCGCGGTGATCAGGCAGGATGCCGATCCCACCAAGGAACTGCCCCTGGCCGACGTTGAAATCCAGGCGCTCTCCGGCAAGTCTGTAATTGGCGAGGGCAAGTCGGATGCCTCCGGCTTTTTCACGGTCACGCTGCGTACCCGCTTCTGGATCGGACGGGCGGTGATGCTCCAGTTTCGCCACGCTGACTACCAGCCGCTGGACCTTAAGGAATTTGTGGGAGACAAGTTATACGTAGCCCACATGGTGCCCCTGCCACACGAAGTCAAGCCCGCGAACCGTCCCGTGGTCACGGTATCGAATGTGCTGGCCCGCTATTCGATCAAGACCACCAACACAGCCAATGTGGGCAGCGCGGTCAAGACCTTCGAAGTGGTGAACACCGGCAACGTGTCTTGCGGGAAACAGCCGCCCTGCTCGCCCGACGGGAAATGGAAAGCTGCGATCGGCTCGGCATCGCTCGACGCCGGAGAAGGCAACGAATTTCGCAACGCGCGAACTTCGTGTATTGCGGGACCCTGTCCTTTTACCAAGATCGAATCCGAAGATTTTCTGCAGGGCGGACGCGAGGTGAGAGTGTCAGCCCGGAACTGGTCGGATACCGCCACGTTTCTGCTGGAAGCTGAAGTGTTTCGCCCGATGGTCAACGACATGGTCCGGACATCGCATCCCGTGAAGTTCGGCCAGGCGCTGAACTTTACCGTGCCCGGTTCGGCGGAAGGGGTCAGCATTCAAGCCGAGATCAATGGCGAGACCATCACTTTCCCCTTTGGCCCGAACCTTTACCTGAGCTGGGCCGACTGCAACGCGCGGGTGAATCGCGATCAGACGAAGGTATATCGCTGCGAACTCAAGCCCGGATATAAGTTCCCGTAAATCTTATTTACCGGCGCCCTCGGGCGTGGCCTCAGCTCAATTTGCCGTGTGCCCACTGATTCGCGCTTTCGGGCTGAGACTTGGTCTCGCTGCGACCTATGGGAGCTGCTTTAACTTTACTGAAGTTGCCGCCCGAGCAATCTCTTCCGCGTCTCAGGTGTCAATCTAGGTAGGTCCCGCGCCGACAGACGGATCGAGGGCATCGTCGGCATGTGAGGCACCAGTAAACGCCCTTTCGGATGTCCGAAGAGATCGCTTTTTCGATGAGCGTCGGAACCAGAGACCACAGTCCACGGGGGGGCGACAGGAATTGCCTGAGGCCGGAGAGAGTGCATCCCGATTCTGGCCACAACAAATGGGGAGCAACTGCAGAAGAACTACGGCCAACAGGCAAGCGAGAGCAGACCGGTGTCGGAGCTCTCTCTCACGTAGGCGTTCCATAACGCCCTCTTTCCCGGCGCGTCTGTGGGCTTGCTTCTGTGGATCCAGGCCTTAGGTCAACACGGTAAAGCTTCGCGTCACTGATTTCCAGATGCAATGATCGATCGCACAGAATCTCTCCGAATCAGTTCGGTAGGGATCACGACTTGCTGGGAAGGCTGGTCTGGTTCCTGAATGCGACGCAAGACGAACGCGGCAAGATGGCGGCCCTGCTCCTTAGAAAATTCGCGAGCGGTCGTTAAGGCTGGGTGCAGGACACTTCCAATCGTGTCATTAAAGCCGGCAACGCTGATATCGTCTGGTATGCGGACACCCGATTCCTGCAGCGCTCCGTAAACTCCCGCGGCCGCCTGATCGTTGCCAGCGAAGATCGCGGTTGGGCGCCGACGATTGACCAGCAGCGATTTTGCCGCAAGGTATCCGAGCTCCCTGTCTTCCGAATGAATCTCGCTGTAGCTCGGTTCCAGTGCAGCTTCCTGCATGGTCCGACGATATCCCTCGGCACACCGTGCATACCAGGGAAGGCGCTGGTCGCCTACGAAGTAAATGGATCGATGCCCCTGGGAGATCAGATGTTGAGTAATTTCAGAAGCTCCTCGAACGTCATCGCTGGTCACGCAGTCGTACTCTTCCGGCCGCCAGTCACCGACGATATTGTTTCCCATCACCGAAAAAGGAACGCGTAAGTTGCGAAGCGCCGACAGCACACTTGCCGAATGGGTACCGCTCAGAATCACCCCGCCCACGCGGTCCTTTCGGGTCAACGCTTGAGGAAGCTGCAACTTTCCCGCTGGAATTCCCATGTCCGAAACAAATGAAATGAACTGCAAGTCCCACCCGCGCTGGGCGCAATATCCTTCGGCACCCATCAGAACTTGCGATTGAAATTCGTTGAGCGTGTCGCGGTTTCCGAGAACGAAGGCGACGCTGCGGTTCTTGCGGGTGTTCGTAAGGTCAATCCCGAGGCGCCGCGCGGCGGCTAGAACACGCGTCTGAATTTCAGCTTCGACCTGAGAATTCCCATTAGCCACGCGCGAAACCGTGGCCGTGCTGACCTTGGCTGCCCGTGCCACATCCTGGAGGGTAATTTTCTTGCGCGACATTGCGAGAGCATTCTCGCACACTTGACCGGGAAACTGGAGTAAAACTATCCATCAGAACAGAAACATTTCACACTTGGGCGCAAGTTTACTCGTACACGCATGGCTTGCATCGTCCTCGAAAACAGCCCATTTTTAGGGGAATTTTACTGAAATGATCCTGATTCCGAAGCACTAGCAACCTTCTCCGGCGCAGAGCTTTTTGGGAAAGGAATGATTCAATAGAAAGCAAGATTTCATATGTATGAGAGAAATTACTTGACAAACCTGCAAACAACGACGAGTATCCCCTCGTATTTCTCGTGACCTCTTAACCATTCCACATTGGACGACAAGGATTTCACACTATGAACCCGAACATTAAGCCATCCATTCGGTCTCTGGTTCTAGCAGTCTCGCTAGTTTTCACTTCTTTCCCCCTCTTGGCTGCAGGCCCCACGGGCAGCATCGTGGGCACGGTTCTGGATTCAAGCGGCGCTGCCGTGGCCGATGCTAAAGTCATCGTCACCGCTCCGGCCACCGGATTCATACGAACAGTGACAAGCAGCGCAGATGGCGGCTATGTTTGTGCGCTCTTGCCGGTAGGCGTCTATCAAGTTTCAATCGAGAGCCAAGGGTTCAAGAAGTTCGAACAGAGCGGTGTGGAGGTCAAGGCCGAAATCAGCACGTCGGTATTTGCGACCCTTCGCCCTGGAAGCACGTCGGAAACAATCACCGTTCAAGGTGAAGCCAGCCAGGTGGACACGCGCACAGGTACTCTGCGCGAGACCATCGATCAGCGCACGATTCAGGATCTACCACTCGATGGCCGCAACGCCGCGCAACTGGTTTTGTTATCGCCTGGCACGTCAGACTTGACCAACGGCGGTAATGGTCAGGCGTCTTCTGGCGGCAGCGGCGCTGGTGTTTACGGAGACCTGGATCAGCCGGTTACCTATCCTGGCGCGCAATATATTTCTTCGAATGGGGCCCAGGGGCAAGGAGTCAATTACCTTCTCGACGGCGGTACGAACGTTGACGTTTACTCCAACGTGAATAATCCTTTCCCGAATCCGGAAGCACTGGAGGAATTCACCGTTCAAACCAACAACTACAGTGCGGAATATGGCCGGGGCGTAGGCGCGGTGGTAAACATCGTTACCAAATCCGGCACCAACGCCCTGCACGGGAATCTGTTTGAATTTCTCCGCAACGGGGCTTTTAACGCGGCTAACTATTTTTCCGGTGGCCAGGTTGACCAACTGAAACGCAACCAGTTCGGCGGTAGTCTGGGCGGCGCCATCATCAAGAACAGATTGTTTTTCTTTGGCAACTATCAGGGGACGGTCGAACACAATTCCACCTCGGGCAGCCGGGTCCGCATGCTCACGCAGGCTGAGCGCATCGGAGACTTCGGCGCTCTTTTGACCCAGGGCACCCAATTAGTTGATCCGGAAACCGGTAACCCGTTCCCGGGAAATCAAATTCCCTCAGGGCAACTGGACAACACGGCAAAGGGGCTGCTTGCGGCCTTGCCCCTTCCCAACACTCTTGATCCCAACACGGGCATCGTGGACTTGCTTACCTACGGGCAGCCGGGCATAAGAAATAGAGAACAGCAAGCTCTCGGGAGAGTCGACTACCAAACCGAGAAGAATAGACTGTCGGGCCGCTACTTCTACACGCATTGGATTTCGGACGCTAACGTCAGCAGTACGAACCTGCTGCAGGCACGCCCAGGACAGGACTTCACTTACCAGGCCCTAAGTGGCAGTGACACATACGCGTTCTCGCCGACGCTTATCAATACATTCCTGGTCTCTTATGACCGCAATGCCGGGAATACTGGAACCGGAGCTCCTTTCGGCCTCGATTCGCTGGGATCTGCGATTCCCGCACCGACAAACACCGCGCCGGAAATCCGCATCAGCGTGGGAAGTGGGCTTTGGAGCATTGAAACCAACCATTTCCGGCAGATCAACCGGGCTTCGCTTCAATTTGCCGACACCGTTCACTGGGTCCGGGGTAAACACGAAATCGCAGTAGGTGGCGATTACATCCGCCAGACCTTGGACGAACAGAATGCATACTACGAATCGGGCAGGTTTCGCTTTGATCGAGATCTAAGCGGGAGTCCGTTAGCGGATCTGGTTTTAGGGGCTGCTTCCAGGTTCCAACAGGGCGGGGGAGAGTGGCAGAATCGCACCGGAAATTTGTTCAGCCTGTTTGCCAACGACAGCTACAGAGTGTTACGCAATCTCACCGTGAATCTCGGCCTTCGCCTGGATCCCTTCCTTCCGTTTGCCGATTCCCTGGGCCGCACGGAGTGCTATCGTCCGGGCTTGCAGTCCACGCGCTTCCCCAATGCGCCTTTGGGATATTTGTTTGCCGGTGACACCGGTTGTCCCGACGGCGGTTTTAACTCAAGTCTGGGCCTGGTTTCTCCGCGAGTTGGTTTCTCGTACGACCTGCGCGGAGACGGAAAGACGGTGGTACGGGGCGGAGCCGGTTACTTTACTCAACCGCCCTTTATGAACGCATTCAACGATTTTTCCGACAGCGAACCCTTTAGTCCTCAATTCGATCTCCGTTCCAGTCAGGGCGTATCACTTTCCGACCCGTATGGAAGTCAGGGAATAGTGCCTCCGTTTCCCGAACGCTTCTCGCCTTTCGCTCCCCTCAAAGATGTGGACTTCTCAACCCAGACAGGAGGATCCGTTACAGGACGTTCTTACACGGCAAACTGGAAGCCGATGCAACTGTGGAGCTGGAATCTCACCGTGGAGAGACAGTTGCAGGATGATTTGATTGCGCGGATTGGCTACGTGGGATCAAAGGGAACTCACCTGGCGTACAACATTGACGCCAATGCTGCTTTTAACGGCGGCAATGTGCCTGACCCCAACTTCGGCGTGGTGACGGAGAGCGTCTCGGGCGGAAATTCCATTTACCACTCTCTGCAACTCTCCCTGGAGAAGCGCTTCTCGAAAGGCTTTAGCTTGGCCACGAACTACAGTTGGAACCACAACAACGACTGGGTTTCATATCAGTCCGATACCGACAGCATCAACGTTATTAATCCATTCGCCCCGGGCGCCTATGCCGGCACCAGCGACCTTGAGATCCGCCATCGCTTGACTCTCCGCGGTGTGTGGGAGATTCCCGGTCCGACGGCAGGACTGATGCGTGGTATCTTCGGAGGCTGGCAGACATCCGGCATCTGGAGCTGGCAGAGCGGAACGCCTTTCAGTATCTTTTGCGGATGCGACAATGCCGGAAGCGGAATCGGAAACGATCTTGCCGACCAGATCGGCCCGGTACATTACATCAGCGGCTCAATGGCGGATCGCCTGCAGCAATGGTTCTCGATCGACTCCTTTACACAGAACGCTCCCGGAACGTTCGGGGACTCCCGCCGAAACATCCTGCGCGGCCCCCGGTATTTCAACGTGGATTTATCTTTGCGGAAGCGCATCGCATTGACGGAGCGCATGAACCTGGAGTTCCGGGCCGAATTCTTTAATGTCCTGAATCATCCCAACTTCGGACTGCCGGATAATTTCCAGCAGGACGGTGACCCGGCACAGGGAGGCTCATTTGGCGTAATCAGTTCCGCTGCGGCTCCCCGTATTGGTCAATTGGCGTTGAAGTTTACGTTTTAAAATCAGATAGCGGCTGTCGAGGATTCCCGCAGCCGCCTCAGCTTCACAGAGTGCTCACTATGAGAGGACCACGAATGCCGTTTCTCGTTTCTCGTTTCAAGAACATTCACCTGATGCAGTCGCTGGTCCTGATCGTGACTTTGGCAATCAGCGCGCCAGCGCAATCGCAAACGGTAAAGATCGACGCCACTCCCAGCCATGTGGCCAATACATTCAGTCCGCTTCAGGCTCTGGGCACAACTCTCGATCGCATACCGAGCAATACCACTGACATATTTTTCCGGCCGGACCAGATCAAGCAAATTCTTGAGGCGGGATGGGGGCCGATCAGCTATCGCCAGAATACGGAATTATTTGTTCAGGCTTGGCATTGGAACCCTCGAGGCAAATGGAGTGATCCGGCCGGCGAGGGTTATTTTGTCGGCAATGCGACGCCGACCCAGGAGATGATTCGTCATTCTTTCGGCTACTCCCTGCCGCATCGTGGGGTAACGCGTAACAGCGGGGCGGAGTTTGACGGATACTCGCGACTCGATGATGGGGACCTCACCACCTACTGGAAAAGCAATCCTTATCTGACGAGAACATTTACTGGCGAGGAAGATAGCACGCACCCGCAGTGGATCGCGATCAAATTGGCGGAGAGACAGATCGTCACCGCGATTCGCATCGCGTGGGCCGAGCCGTATGCGAGAAACTACAAGGTGCAGTACTGGCTGGGCGGTGGGGACGCGATTGATGATCCGGAGAATGGCGAGTGGAAGGACTTTCCCGCAGGAACCATTTCGGATGGGAAGGGCGGAACTGTAACACTTCAACTTTCACCGGTACCCGTGGCTGCCAAATATGTGCGGGTACTGATGACCGAGTCTTCCAACACCTGTGACACTCACGGCAAAGGCGACCGCCGGAATTGCGTGGGATACGCGATCAAGGAAGTTTATCTGGGAACAATGCAGAACGGATCATTCCATGACCTGCTCTATCATGCCCCGGGCCAGGAACAGACTTTCACCTATAGCTCGTCCATCGACCCGTGGCATCAACCAGCTGATCTCTACGTGATTCCCGACCGCATGGAGTCCGGAGATCAGGTGGGCCTCGATCTTTTCTACACCAGTGGACTCACACGCGGGCTGCCCGCGATGATTCCTGTTTCTCTGCTCTATGGAACACCCGAGGATGCAGCCGCGCAGATCGCATATCTGGAGAAGCGTGGATATCCGATCTCATATATCGAGATGGGGGAGGAACCGGATGGCCAATACTTCGCGCCGGAGGACTACGCGACCTTGTACCTGCAATGGGCCAAAGCCCTGCACCAGGTTGACCCGAAGCTCAAGCTCGGCGGACCGGTATTCGAAGGAGTGAGTGAAGACATTAAATTCTGGCCGAATGCAGACGGCGAGACTTCGTGGTTCAAACGCTTTCTCGGTTATTTAAAGTCGCATGGACGGCTCTCGGATCTGTCGTTCATGTCTTACGAGCACTATCCTTATTACGATGGCACCTGCCAGGGCCCCTGGAGCAATCTTTTCAAGGAGCCCGAGATCCTCACTCACATCGTGCAGGTCTGGCGTGATGACGGATTGCCGGATGGCGTTCCGATGTTCAACACCGAAACCAATGCCCCGGGCGGAGATGCCGCCGTGGATGTGTTCGGAGCCTTGTGGCTGGGTGAAACCTTCCCCGCGTTCCTGACGGCGGGCGGAAAGGCCTCCTATTACCATCATGCCATGCCGTACTCCACACCCCATCCGGCTTGTTCGAATAGCTGGGGAAACTATCACATGTTTACGACTGACCATAACTGGCTCATCAAACAACGCACTTCGCAGTTTTTTGCCGCGCAGATGCTGACGCAAGAGTGGGCAGAACCAAAGGATGCGGAACACCGCCTGTTTCACGCCGCGAGCGATATCAAGGATAAGGACGGGCACGCTCTTGTAACTGCCTATGCAGTGTTGCGCCCTGATGGCCAATGGTCGCTGATGTTGATCAACAAGGACTACGACAATCCTCACACGGTGAGCATTCAGTTCCACGATGATGACGCGAAGAAGGACCGGTTTTTTGCGGGTCCGGTTGCGCGAATTACATTTGGAAAAGAGCAATACACATGGCATCCGGCGCTGCGGGATGGTTACGCCGATCCGGACGGTCCCGCTGCGCAGTCCGTACTTCCGGCAGGCACAGATCACTTCTTGCTCCCCGCAGCATCCATGACCGTGCTCAGGGGGCGAGTCGATTAGCCGACTCAAAGATTTTTGGCTTGCAAGCCTTCTGCACGATTACACCAACGATAGCAACGGCATACTGACTGAGGATCGAAAATGGATTTCAAGAGTTTTGATGATCGGAAAACGCTCGGCCAGGCGGCGGCTGACCAAGCGGCTGCTGCCATTCGGCGGGCCATCCAGGAGCGGGGAAACGCACGAATCGTAGCCGCAACCGCCGCATCTCAGAAGGAATTTCTGGAGGCGTTAACCTTGGCGCCGGGGATTGACTGGCTCAAGGTTGAGGCCTTTCATCTCGATGAGTATATCGGCCTGCCGATTACTCATCCGGGCAGCTTCCGCAAAATGCTTTTGGAGCAACTCATCCGCAAGACCGGAATCGTGAAATATCATTTGCTCGATGGCGATGGTGATGTTGCATCGGTTGTGCAGCGCGAGAGTACGGCCCTGGCTTCGGCGCCGATAGACATCGCGTTTTTAGGCATTGGAGAGAACGGCCATCTCGCCTTCAATGACCCTCCTGCTGACTTCGACACCGAAGAACCCTATCTGGTTGTCGAGCTCGATGAGGCCTGTCGCCATCAGCAAGTCGGCGAGGCTTGGTTCTCCGACATCACACAGGTGCCAAAACAAGCGATATCCATGTCGGTCAAGCAGATCATGAAAATCAAAGAGCTGATTGCAGTTGTTCCAGGGTCGCGCAAGGCGGAAGCGATCAAGGCTTGTTTCAATGGCGAGATCAGCCCGATGGCGCCCGCCTCCATTCTGCGGAATCATCCGAACGCGACCGTGTACCTTGATCAGGCCTCTGCTGCCTTGTTAGATAGGTCCCGCAATTTAGCGGGAATGCGATTTGTAACCGGAAGAGAGATGAGCACGCGCGTTAAGTAAAAGTGCTGGAACGTCGCAGGCTCAGCAGCGCGCCTCCCGTTCCTGGTCTCTGACCAGCCGGGGTTTTACGGAGACGTGTCAGCCGTGGAGGGCGGTTTTTCTCGCCAGTGGGATGTAGTCGTCGCTAGAAGCGCAAGGAGCGTTTCTGACCCAGTTGTTCAACCCTCCGCCGAAAGAGCAAAAAGCGGAAATATCGCCTCACGTCACGTAGTAGTGGTGGTTTTGTGGGAATTTTGTGGGCTGGGAAAAATGCGCCAATTTGCTAGGTGCTGGAAAAGTATGGTGGCCAGGGACGGAGTTGAACCGCCGACGCCAGCCTTTTCAGAGCTACGTTATGCAGTAGTTTCAACAACTTAAGTGACTCCAGGTGGCCGCCTAAGTCCTTGAGAAGACGTGAGAGCCATGCGAATCGTGGGTTGAATTCGTGGGTTCAAAAGCGGACGGGAGGATCTGAGCCGGAAGACTTATCGCAAGTCGAGCAAGAGCTCATAGGGAATCAGCTGAAGAGATTTGGGGTCCCCGACGGTACAACTTTGAACCGGTTTAGGCTGATGAGAACCCGCGTGTATCATGCATCTGAGATGTCTGGCCCCGGGAGAAGAGGTGTATCCAGAGTTTTGTGTAAACGACCGAGGGTTGCTTTCGGGGATGGGGCGCTGGAAGGGGCATTTCCTCAACCAGCGTCTTTCAGCAAGCTGAGATACTGAAGATAGGCCATGCGCGCGTTAATGAAATCCGCGTGTGTGAGTTGCAGTTCGCTGGTGATCAAGCGGATCTCGCGCTCTTCGACAGTAGAAATAGATTCATCGACCGCCGCGACGGCGAACAAACAATTCAGCAATGACAGCTTTTGTCCCCCAGTTGCTAGTTTGTTGAATTCTTCGGTGACCAGGAAGTTCTCCGTGCCTCCGAACAGCGCGGCCTGACTCTTGGCGATCTGCACGGCCAGGATTGCCAGTTCCTCTGGAAGCCCGCTTAGCCCCGCGACCAGTTCTTCCATTTTCCTGGTCTCCGACTCGCTGACATTCATGTCGGCGCGCGCCACACGGCCCAACACATAGGCAAATGCAGCAACATACCTGGCCCGTTCCGGCTCAAGCATATCGAGAGCATTCACGATCTTGCGGACCGTGTCAGTATCCACATTGCGATTGCTCGGCTTGCTTGCCCGCCTGAAGGTTTCCAACCATCTTGTTATCGACATGTCTGAGTTTTGCCTGAGTGAGCGGAGGCGAGAGAAACGGCGCACTCTGGACCGTGCCGTTTCTCTCCCCATCAGCTATCCCACATTGCTAGGCTGCAACCGGAAGAGGTTGCGCGTATCCCAGCTGCGTCAACAGGGTGTACTGGTCATAGTAAGAGCTGCCGGATATGACACGCCCCTGTTTGTCGAAGTGCATGACTTCGCAGAACGGCATAGAGATTCGACGGCCGGTAGGCTTGAGTGAACCGAGCGGTCCATCATTGGTGCCTTCGGCGGTAAATAGCGCGATCACCACGTCGCCGGCGTCGATGTATTGGGGATTGCTGATGCGCCCGTTGGGGAAAGCCTTGGCCCATCCTTCCATCCAAGCTCTGAATTTGTCACGACCATTCAAGGTGAGATTGCGAGCGTTGTCGGTATAGACCACGTTGTCCGCAGTGTTCTGGAGCGCGGCCGCGAAGTCTCGCTTGTTCCAGTTCTCGTGGGCGGTCCGAACCGTTTCTACGTTTTTTGCAGGCATGCTTGTTCCTCCTTTCGGTACTTGATGGTGGGAAGGAATATCGCCGAGCGGAGCGCAATTCCAATGCTTGTTATCGTATTTGCTTCGCTCTAGCCACGGTACTCCTCTGATTCCTCATGGTCAA
Source organism: Terriglobia bacterium (assembly GCA_963797385.1). Lineage (GTDB taxonomy): Bacteria > Acidobacteriota > Terriglobia > Terriglobales > Acidobacteriaceae > JAIQFF01. Next base: position 5,387 of record CAWCPY010000025.1, on the reverse strand, counting down.
CCGCCCCAATTTGCCGACGAAGCGCGGCGACGCGAAGGAAATCAGTTGCCAGCGGTACGCCGATCACTGGAACAAAGCGATGCTCGTAGTTTGTCGGTGGGTTTTCGCCGTTGGTTTCAGCGAAGTGCTGCTCGGCCATTCTTCGATCCCTCCTTGTTTTGCGATTCCTTCACGGGGTGAAGCCATCTCTGGTCGCCCGCTTCGCGGGTGTTTATCGTGCACTGCCTTCAGAAAGACCATCGGCCATTTTCGCTGGACGCTGTTCTCCTGCTAGCTCGCCCGCCGCCGCTCCTGCGACTCGACTTCCGGCCTAATATTCTGGTTAACGTGAAACAGGTTGTCCGGATCGTACTTCGCCTTGATCTCCGCCAAACGATCATAGTTGTCGCGGTAGGTGGTGCGCACTCGTTCTTCGCCTTCATCTTCCATGAGGAAGTTCACATAGCCGCCGCCCGCCGACAACGGATGAAGCGCTTGGAAGTAGCCACGGACCCAGTCGCGATATCCTAGTAATGCCGTGGGATCCGGCGTCACTGCCGCGATCACATGAACGAACTTTACATCGCGATATCCGAACGCGGTCGCATCCTTCGGTACATCGTTCACCGCCCCGTCCAGGGGGTAGATGTGCATCGCCGAATGTACGGTCGGAATGGATGGCCCGTGTTTCAGGTGAGCGGCGATATATGCGTCGCTTATCTCACGGACGAAATCGCCCTTCCAGTAGTGATGCAGCCCCGGCGGCAGTAGCGGATCGAATATCGTTTGCAACACGGGATATGGCATCGGGCCGGTGTGCTGAAACAATGGCGGTCCGAATTCCCGCAGTGGCTTCGTTACTGCTTCTCCGTTGTCGGGGTCACCGCAATACGAGCACACAATCCCACACATCGTTTTCCCATGCAGTGGTTCGGGGAAGGGCGGCGCCGGCGGCACGATCAAATAAGCGAAAAACGCGCTCAATTCGCGCGGCGCGGTGGTCATGAAATCGCGGAAGAGCCGCATCACTTCGCCGGCCTTTTCGAGCGGATACAGGATCGGCCCAGCGTACACGACGCTGACAGGATAGAGGCGGAACTCCAGCGACGCCAGGATGCCGAAATTGCCGCTGCCGCCACGGATGGCCCAGAAAAGGTCGGCGTTCTCAGTTGCGCTGGCGGTCCGTAGCTGCCCGTCAGCGGTGACGACATCGGCCGATACCAGGTTGTCGCAGGCCAAGCCGTAACGGCGCGTCAGATATCCGAAACCGCCGCCGGTCGTCAGTCCGCCCACGCCCGTGGTGGAAATTACGCCACCGGGAGTCGCCAGGCCGAACACATGCGTGGCGTGATCCACATCCCCCCATGTGCAGCCGCCCTCGACACGCGCAGTGCGGCGCGCAAGGTCCACACGAATGCCCTTCAGCCGACCGAGATCGATGACAATACCGTTATCGCACACGCCGAATCCGGGAACGCTATGGCCGCCGCCTCGGATAGCAACCGGGAGCTCGCGCTCCCGCGCGAAATTGACGCTATGGATTACATCGGCGACATCGGCACATTGCACAAGCACCAGCGGCTTGCGGTCGATGTCCGCGTTATAGACTTTACGGGCAGAATCGTAGCCGGCATCGCCGGGCGCAACTAGGTCGCCGCGAAGATGCGGGCGCAGTTGTTCTCTGATGCCCAAAACCACCCTTATCTCCTTTCGAGATCGAATCTCCTTTCGGGTACGGGCAGATTTGGCGGACCTGTGGATCCGCGTTCGCGTTGCTGGGGTCACTGGGTCAGTGGCGGCGGTCAGAACAGACCGCGACCTGGATTTCTGAACGGGTGAATATAGCGGGCGACACGAAGGCTGAAGCCTTTTTGTGGAGGCTCTGGCAGGCCAAACAACTGCCGTGGAGTCCTCATATTTCAACGATAGCCCGGAAAAAAAGCCCTGTCAACACCCGCCACTCTACCGCCAACAACCTAGTTCTTTGGCTTTTCTTGCATGTCCTCATACTCGGCATGCCCTTCGTGCGCGCACGCGATACGCTGCTCTAGAGTAATGGGGGTGGGCGTTTCACCGGCAGCCACCGAATTGCAGCGCATCGTATCCTCGAAGCCGGGGGCTGAGAAGATAAAAGTCAGGCTGACAGGTTTGGTGCCAGTGTTCTTCAAACACACCCATGTAAGGGACGGAATAAACACCAGTCCCCCGGCATGGACATCTCTCTCCTGATCGCCGAGCCAAACATGGGCCGTTCCGCTCTGGATCAGCAGGATTTCATCCTGGACCAAATGCCTGTGTTTGTGGATGGCTGCGCCGAGAGCCTCAGTAACGTTGGCGTCCCCGACGGTACAACTTTAAACCGTCGGAGGGTGATGAGGAGCCGTGTCTACCCGTGTGTGACGTGTAATGGCTGGGGTAGTTAGCGGCCGAAATTCTGCTTTGGGGGAATTGATTGGAGTAGGGAGGCCCCAACACGATTCGAATCCCACTCAAAATTACGCTTCAGAAAAAGAGCTACGAGTGGTGCTGTCAGATTTTGGAATAGGCCAAAAGGAAATAGATTCCCACTTGAAATTGCTTGCCCATATGGGTGCGAAGAAAGCCTCCGTGCTAGGCCAGAGACGTCGTACTTCTGCAAATGTTAAACCCGACGAGTAACGAAGGTCGGTACCATGCGGTACAGGCGTCGGTGGCTCACAGCTTCGATTCTCGCTCCCAGCTTCTAGTTTGGGAGACCATCAACTGGTAGCATTCGCAAGCCGCATCTTCCAATTGTGCCCTGTTCATGACGTTTACGTGCCCTCGGCTGTATTTAATCAATCCTGCCTTTTGCAGAATGCCAGCAGCGACAGTGACGCTAGCTCGTCGCGTGCCCAGCATGTGGGCGAGAAATTCCTGAGTCACCCCAACTGAGGGATGGCTGAGAAGGTACCATACCAGGAGAGGGTCGACCCGAGGGGGTCTTCGCCAAACAAACCTCCGGATTTTTGATAGACGCTGCTGAACGACGCGGAAAGGAGCTTTTTCACAACGAGCCCTCGGCCTCACAGGCGGTTGATAGACTTGGCAAGGGATTTGTGGCGTGAAATTCAGGACGACCACATGCTCGATGCCGCAGCCGTTCTTGCGTACTACTTTTTGCTCGCGGTTTTCCCGGCGGTAATCTTTGTCCTTTCACTGCTTCCTTCTCTCTCCATCCCCCACCTGCAGCAGGCCATACTGGATCTTCTCCACCAGGTTCTTCCGGAGCAGTCCGCAAACCTTTTCGAGGAAACGTTCGGTACGTCACATCTGAAAGTAGCGAAGGACTGTTGACATTCGGACTGATCTTTACGCTCTGGTCGGCATCCACCGGTGTCTACGCGATCGTGGAGCAACTCGATGTGGTTTATGGTGTCAAGGAACGGAGACCCTTTTGGAAAGCGCGGGGGACCGCCATCCTTCTGATGGTGCTCTTTGTTCTGCTGACCATCGCTTCCCTCTCGCTGGTGATCTTCGGAGGCGTGGTTCAATCGTGGCTGTCATCGATCATCGGCTGGAGCCGGCCATTACTCCTATTCTTCGCGACTCTCCGCTGGATCATCATTGCCGCCGCGTTGCTACCGGCCTTTGCCCTGACTTACCGGTTGGGGCCCGATGTAAAACTTAGATTCCAGTTTATTTCGCCCGGCAATGTGGTTGCCGCCACTCTGATCGCGCTCGCCTCGATTGGCTTTCGATTCTACGTCTCCAAGTTCGGCAACTATAGCGCCACGTACGGCAATCTCGCCGCCATGATCATCCTGATGCTGTGGATGTATTCGGCTGGCATCGCCCTTCTGGTGGGCTGCGAAATCAACGCGATCTTGTACTCGCACAAGTCTGAGCCATCCGGATTGAATGATTCCAGACCTTAGCTGCACAATTGGGAGGAGCCGGCCATGCTCTATTGATCAAGGGATCTCTGATTTTGGGTCGCGGAATCAGCGTCTATCCGAAAGCAACTCTCAGAAGCGTTTGCGATATTTTCCATCGACTGCAAAGCTTCCATTCTCGCAATACGCTCTCCGGCTTGAGAACCTCACGCTATAAGGGTGTGTGAGAATTCTTTGGCCACAACTCTCTCCGCAACAACGTTATCCCGTAGACGCTGAGATGCAAAGGAGAGTCACCGCGTTGGCGTTCTGCGCATCTGAAAATCCAAAGCCAGATGTCGCCGAGCCCTGGTTGCCCGCGCAGGGTAAGTAGAGCGGCTTTTCATAAAATCTACGGCCGGCGCATGTCTGCAGTATTGGAACTGAGCAGGGAATTTTCAAATGCGAAGAGTTTAGGCCACGAAAATCAATTCACTGGGCGAAGAGGTTTGGCATCAAACAAAAGAGTTTGTGTCCGTGATCTCTTGAAACGTACGACTCTGCCTGCCCGGATGAGGAACCTACGATGCCTGAGGGTTGGTACGCCGATGCTGAAGTCGTTCTTCGAGTCCTGCTCGCCATGATTCTAGGCGGGATCATCGGATGGGACCGTGAACACAGCGGCCAGTCCGCTGGTCTGCGCACAAACATGTTGATCGGACTGTCGGCCGCTTTCTTCACGACAACGGGCGAGCTGTTGCTTCGCCACTTTCAGCACTACGGTTCAGTTGTGCACACCGATCCCATCCGAGTGTTGCAAGCCATCGTTCTGGGTGTGAGTTTCCTGGGATCGGGCATCATATTTGTTTCCCGCCGCGCCGACAAGTAAAAGGGCTGACCACCGCCGCATCCGTCTGGACGATCGTCGGAGTGGGCATTGTGGTGGGAATCGGTCATTACGTGCTGGGAATTGTAATCACGGGCATAGTATTCGTGGTGCTGGAAGCAGTCCGAAAAATAGAAATTCGTCTGGGAGCCAAGCGGGGCTAGCCTTGCTGATTTCTCGACGGTTCGTTGGCCAGCTTCCATGGTTCGTCAGGGTTTGAAATGCCGAGGATTCCAGCCAGGAGGAATCCGGTCCTGGTGAGCAGCCATCAAGGGTAGGCCTTCGCTCAGGCTTCATAGCTATGGGCGTGGTCGCGAGCTAAACTCGCCTGCGCAGTTTGCGCCTTAGCCCGGAGAACGCTTTCAGCAAAGCGACTCACCGTTCGGGTCCACCGCCACAGCCGCGCGGTCAGGCAACATGATCTCTGCGTATAGTTTCGCAATCTTGTGCTGAATCGACGGGCGCTCGCGGGACTATAGGAATTGAAACGATCAATCTGGTTCCTCGCGTATCTGATCGAATGTCCAGGGACCCTCAGATTGCGCACGCGTTCCCGCATCCCGGCTAAGCCGATGCCCGCCTCACCATTGCTGTCGGTTAGATGAGTCAATTTACCCTCGGCAATGCCCCGGCCATTGTCGGTAATTTCCAGGTGAACTCAACCTTCTCCAGGCGCAGGCGAATGTCCA
>CAWCPY010000024.1:0-33886 GCA_963797385.1 Terriglobia bacterium | reverse complement strand
ATTGAGAATCTTCCGTCCTAACCCCTAGACGATAGCGCCGCCGGAGAGCAGTCATTATAACAAAGCAAACAGGCTGGGCCGTCCTTGGGTGGCGCGCCCGCCTCTGTCCGGCGCTGTGGGCGGACGGGCGTCCGGCGCACGTTGTCGCCCGGGCCGCCCCTCACCTTACCTCTTGACAGCCTTCCCTCCCGGAGCTAAATTCCTATTAGCGAATAAAAAGCGAAAATGCAATTCGCAGCCTCGGCCAGCCGCCTCGGCGTTCCCTGAAATCTTGAGGTCCTTATGGCTTCCCCACTCTTTTCCGCTCCCGCGGGCGGTGCTGCTGTCGTTGTTCCCAGGAAGGAGCCGGCGCAGGTTTTACGAAACCTGGCGGCGTTGCCCAAGCTGGCGGGCGTGACTGCGGCCTCGCGGCTGGAGGCGAGGCCTGCGCCGGAAATGGTCTCCAGTGGAATTCGCGAGATCGATGAGCTTGCCGGTGGGCTGCCGCGGGGATGTCTAAGCGAAATTTGCGGGCCCGCCTCCTCCGGACGCACCAGCGTGTTGCTGGCTGCCCTGGCGGCCGCTACCCGGCGTCAGGAAGTCTGCGCCCTGGTGGACACTACTGACGCACTCGATGCGGTCTCAGCCGCGGCAGCGGGAGTTGAGCTGGAGAGATTACTTTGGATTCGCTGCGGTCGGGCGTCGGACCTCGGGCGTCGGACGTCGGGCGCCAGACCTCAGGCCTCAGACCTCGGACCTCCAACCTCATTCCCAAAGCCTGACGTTCGAGACCTGAGGTCCGACGCCCGACGTCCGACGCCCGACACCCGGCCTCTCGAGCAGGCATTGCGAGTGACCGACCTGCTCCTGCAAAGCGGGGGATTCGGTCTGGTGGCGATTGATCTTGGCGATGTGCCGGACGCGGCGGCGCGGCGGATTCCGCTGGCCTCCTGGTTTCGCTTTCAGCGTGCGATCGAACCCACTTCCACCGTGCTGTTGGTGGTGGCCCAGGCGCCCTGCGCTCCGGCTTGCGCTTCTCTGCTGATCAGGCTGCGGGCGGGAGAAAAGCTTTCAGCTGTCAGCTCTCAGCTATCAGCCAAAGAAGAACTTTTGCCGGCCCACGCACAACTTCTGGAGGGATTGCGCGTTGAAGGAGAGCTGCTGCGTTCGCGTATGCAGCGAAAACCGGCGCAAGGCATCACTACGGCGTTCGCCACCAAAGCGGTGCGGATTGCGTAGGTGAGGCGGTGCTTTCGATTGTGCTTGAGCAAGCGTTGCCGTTGCATCCTGCTCTTTGCTGCGAGGGCGAGACGCCCTCGCGACAGCCGGCGGGACGCCGGCGCTACGAATTTCTGACGACCGACGACTGATGACTGACGACCAAAATGACTGCCTTCGCCTGCATCTACGTTCCTGATTTTCCGGTCGAGGCCCGGCTGCGCGCCGAACCCAGCTTGCGTTCACAAGCTCTGGCCGTGCTGGAAGGCAAAGCGCCGCTGCAAACGGTTTTTGCTTTAAGTGAAAAAGCCCGCCACGCGGGAGTTACAGCGGGAATGACAAAAATTCAGGTGGAAGCCTGCTCTGATCTTGTGCTGCGCCCACGATCTTTATTACAGGAGGCTGCCGCCCACGCTGCCTTGCTCGATTGCGCCCAGTCATTTTCGCCGCGAGTGCAAGATGCGGGTTGTGACACTGTGCTTCTCGACCTCGCCGGCCTGGAGCCGCTTTTTGGCCCGCTGCCGAAAATTGCGCGGGATGTGGCGCGCCGTGCTTCCGACCTGGGCCTCGAAGCCAATGTTGCCTTGGCCTCCAGTCCGGACACCGCCGTGCTCGCCGCTCATGGCTTTTCCGGGGTGGTCGTGATTCCCCTGGGAAGAGAAGCCGAACAGTTGGGCAACCTTCCCGTGGAAGTGTTGTTTACCGGAGGTCACGATCTTCAAACCCTGGACGTGCTTGAGCGCTGGGGCATCCGAAATCTTCGCGCCCTGGCCGCGTTGCCCGAAATCGCCCTGAGCGAGCGCCTGGGGCAGGAAGGCATTCGCCTGCAACAATTGGCGCGGGGCTGCAGTTCGCGTTCGCTAGTTCCAGTGGAGCCGTCGCTGGTTTTCGAAGAGGCCATTGAACTGGAATATCCACTCGTGCTGCTGGAACCGCTGGCGTTTCTGCTGGGTCGGTTGCTGGATCAGCTGTGCGCCCGCCTGGGGGCGCGGGCATTGGCCACGCAGGAGCTAAACCTGGACCTGACCCTGGAATGCAGCCCTGCTGACACAGGGACGGGCGCCCCCGCCCGTCCTGGCCGAGCCCAAGCTCGACAGAATTTTCACCGCACCCTGCGCCTGCCTGTCCCGCTGCTGGACGCCAAAGTTTTCCTCAAACTGCTGCAGCTTGATTTGAATGCGCACCCGCCCGGCGCTCCCATCGTGGGGATCCATTTGTCGGCGGAACCGGTGCGGCCGCGGGCAGCGCAGAGTGGATTGTTCCTGCCCCCTTCTCCGGAGCCGGAAAAACTTGAACTCACGCTGGCCAGGATTGCGGGAATTGTCGGCCAAAATAAAGTGGGATCGCTGCAATTGCTGGACACGCACCATCCTGAAGCATTCCGGATGCAGCATTTTGCCCCCGACCCCAGGCAGGAGCAGGCGGCGCGCAAGGCCTCTCGGAATGACAAGCTTGAGGAACCCCTCAAAAAAAACGAAGCCGCGGTCACTGCTATGCGCATCTTCCGACCGCCCTTGCGCGCCACGGTGACCCTGCAGGAAGGCAGGCCGGCGCGCATAGCTTGCCTCAGGCGCAAAGGCATCGGTGGGGAAATCCTCTGGGCCGCTGGCCCCTGGCGCACCTCTGGAGACTGGTGGGAGCAGGAAGGATGGGCCCGCGACGAGTGGGACATCGCGTTACAGGAAGCAACCGGCATCACGCTCTATCGCCTGGTCCGGGATTTGCTCAACGGGCAGTGGCAGGTGGAGGGATGCTATGACTGAAAACCCGGACGCCGGACCTCGGACCCTGGACGCTGGACCTTAAAGATTTGCGCTCGACCGTCTGACGTCCGAGGTCTGACGTCCAGGGTCGGGCTTGGAGAAACCTTGAAATAACCCTACCCATGGACATCGGGGCAAAACTACAGGGTCTATAAGGTCTTCACTGTATTTTCGGGCACGTTATCTGTGCATAACCTGTTCAACCTGTGTGATCCTCCTATTTCGTGATCACGCCACAGGCAATGCGGTCGCCTGCGTTTCCCGCCGGGTCGGACTTCATGTCGTCCGCCTTGGCATGAATCACCAGCGCCGTGCCGCCGTTGCTGAACAGGGAGTGGCTGTCATCCCCGAGAGTTACGTCTTTATTCACCACCTTGAACTTGGCTTTGCCCTTGGCGTTAACGGTGAAGTTGTTCATGTCGCCGGCGTGGTGGCCTTCGGGATTCTCCAGGCCGTGCTTCTTTCCCTCAGGATTAAAGTGCGGGCCGGCCGATTTGAAATCCGGCGCGTCGCACTGCGCCTTCTGATGGAAGTGCAAAGCGTGCACTCCGGGCGGAAGGTCATGAAGCTTGAGTTCCATGGTCACGCCCGACGAGGCTCCCTTGCTCCATAGCACCGCCGTTCCCACGCTCTTGCCCTGCGCATCTTTCAGTTCGACCGTAGTCTTGGCAGCGGCCGTGATCGACAGGGCGAGACACGCGAAACACAGAGCAATGGCAGAAGAAATTGATCCGTTTTTCATGAACACATTATAGCGCGCATTGTTAACCGCCACGAACCACGTGGGGACGGGCGCCCCCGCCCGTCCTGGCGGAGCAAAGCTCCGCGAGATTCGACTCGAGGCAAAAAGCTTGTCGAGCTTGCGCTCGACCAGGACGGGCGGGGCGCCCGTCCCCACGTGGTTCGTGCTGCTACCGCATGGTGACATAGAATGCGTTGTTCCCGGAGCGCAAGTCCTTGCCATAGGAAAAAGCTACTCCGACACCAAACACGCGCACTGTGGCTTGCGCCCCCAGGTCCGACAGCCATTTCTGCGAGCCGAGGCCCGCGGAAGCGTCTGTGATTCTGCCGACATCCAGAAATGGCCCCAGCTTTACGGTAAAGATTCCGTTGCGATACACGTTCTTATCAGCTTCCCAATTGGAGAGGAAGTAATTCCGCCCCAGGGGAGCGCTGCCCTTCCTGCCGTCGCGGGTTCCGATGTGCCCGCGCATCTCCAGATCGTTGTCGCGTTCGAGGCCGAGCATGAAGAGTTCGTCGAACGGAACCTCTCCGAACGTCTTGCCCGCCCTTAGCTGGTGCCGTACTTCATAGTCGTCGCCCTGCGATTGCGGGAGCCAGTGAAGTCGGAGTGAGCCCTGCACCTTCGCGAAGGAGTGAGAGGGTTGCGACCAGATGCGTCCCAGCTGCGAGGACACGCCTCCTTCCAGCGTCACTCGTCGTTCCGGGAATCGCCAGAGTTGAGCATCCAGTCGTGCGGTTTGTTTGAGCTGGTATCCCTTGGTCAGCAGGCTGGGATTCAAAGCTGTTCCCGCACTCACACTGCGGAAGTCGCGATGCGAAATTTCCACCCCTGCAGACCACTGCCAGCAACCGCTTTCGAAAGCGGCGAAGTCGAAACCCACGGCTTCCCGCCGCATGTTGAAACTTTCCAATACGGGCGCCGGGCCCTGAGGTGAATTCCTGATGTCCCAGTTTTCACTGCGCAGATCTGCAGTCAGGCCGTAGCGAAATTTTGGATTCATCTGGAACGGGCCTGAAAGCTGTGCCTGCAGTCGGCGCTTCTCAGCATCCCAGCGATACATCGAAACAAAATTGATGGCCTGATGGCGCAGGTTGTAAATCTCCGGGGTGACGCTTTGAAACGGCAGGCCGCGAAACAGCAGAAACAGTTTTTCCAGCGTGCCATGGCCCCAGCCGTCGCGCTCGCGGTTGCGGAAAAGAACGTCAAATTTGCCGTCGTCGCGGGCCTGAAGATCAAACTGGTAGCGGGGAAATATTTCCAGTGCATCGACACGGACTCTGGTGGTCAGCAGGTCGGGCAAGCGCAGCATGCTGGCCGGCGCGAAAGCCATGGCGCGATCGAGCAGGGCGGCATTCACCCGGGGCGCAGGCTGGCTTCGTATCTCCACAATCCCTGGCTTGCCTGCGCGGTTCCAATACTTCAGCGCAGCTTCGAAGTTTCCCTGCAGAAAATAGACAGTGCCAAGAAAATCGTTGCCGTAGGAATCGGTGGGATCGAGATGCAAGGCCCGCCGCAGGTGGCGCGCCGCGTCGGGATAATGCTTCTGCTTGAATGCCACTCCCGCCAGTTCGAGAGGAAAGCGCTTGTCGCCGGGCTGGAGCCGGGCCCCGGCCATGAACACCCGCTGCGCGTCGTCCCAGCGTCCCAACTGGGCCAGTGCCGTACCGTAATAGAAATCGAGGTCAGCCGAAGGGGCGCGTGCTGATTCGGAGAGGAGTATCACTTCCTGCCAATTCTGTTGTGCAGTCAACTCCCGCAGGCGTTCGAGCAAGGCGCGGTCCGAGGTTTGGGCGATCGCCTGGCCGGCAAAGCTCAACAAGAAAAGAAAGACAAAGGTTGGGATCAGCGAGATTGGCTTTGAGGCAGCGCCAGCAGCGTCCATTTTCCGGCCGCGCTCCATTCCCGCTCGAAGCCCGAGCGGTCCCGTTGGAGAAGCTTGCGTTGGGCGGGATCGTTGACCATCACCATTTCGGGTCCTACCCCCGTTACCACCACATAGTGCAGAGCGCCGCCGCCCGCAGGCTTCAGGGCAACGATCAAGGGGCGTCCTTTGACGAGATGTTGTTGGAGGTCTTCCCACTCTCCGCGAATTGTAAACGTGCGGAATCCCTGCTCCCGGAAGTAGCTCTCCATATCGGAAGCGTAGATGCCGTGGGCCTTGGACGAATAAAGCGTGCCTTGGATCCGGGTCGCGTCGGAAGCTGGGTTCGGCGGCTGGCCCTGCTGGGCCTGCCAGTATTGCATCACCATGGCAATGCTGGCCGCTCCGCAGCCATCTCTTTCCTGCTTTACGAAAGGGACATCCAGCCAGACGCCCGGAAGGTCCGCGGCCAGCAGCATCCCGCAGAACCCGAGCAGCAGAAACCCGACCCTGACCGCGCGGCCAAACATCTTGAAAACCTAGCGGACCGCAACAATGATCAGTATGAGAACGGCAACAGCCACCAGAATGACGATCAGGTCGCGATCGCTCAGGGAGCCGGCGGCAAAATCAGCCTGCGCCTTTTGGGTGCGCTGGGCCAACTGCGCCAGTTCCGCATCGTCCAGCGTGGAAACGGCGTTCTTCACTTGCTCCGGGTTCATGTGCGCGGAGCGCAATGCCGTTTCGGCCTTCTCGGAAGAAAAGAATTGCCTTACCTGTTCCACATTCTGCTGCCGCAGGTTAGAGGCTTGCACCGCGGCCCGCTGCAGGTCCGCAGGGCTCACTACGTGCGCCGTCCCTTCTGCCAGCAGGTTCTGGGGAAGAGCGAAAATCATGGCCAGTAAAAAAGCCGTTGCCAGTCGGGATAACTGCTTCATATCAAAATGCATGCCTTCGGACCTCCACTAAAATTCTGATTGTGATCTGACTGCTCGGACGAAACTCGCGTCCGTGCAGACCTCTTCTCGACAGCCTGCAAAAATAGTACACGCACAAACTCTGATGCGGAGGCCATTCAGCGGGTTTGTCCGGAAGGTAACAAGATCGATAAACAAGGCCAATGCTCATGCGGCTACAAGTTTTCCACCGCTTTCTGCAATTCGGCGGCAATCCACTCCGGAGCGCTTCCGCGCGGAAACCGCACCGGCATCCCGATTTTCACCTGTAGCTTCCCCGGCGGCGCAAATTTCTTCTTCGCTTGTTTCAATTCGAAGAGTCCCTCGATCCGAATCGGGACGACCGGTATTGCCAGATTATTTGCCAGCAATCCCACGCCTGCGCGAAAGGCGCGCATCGTGCCGTCAGTGGTGTGGTGCCCCTCGGGAAAAACCAGAATGCTGTAACCACGATCGACGGACTCTCCAGCATAGGCGAAACTCTCACGGAAGCCAGCTTCCCGCGGCAGGGGAAACAGGTTGAGCAATGAGACTCCCAGAATCCACTGCACCCGGCCATAGACTTTGCCCAGCAAACTTCGGCCGCTGGGCGGAGTGCGCAGCGCCTCCAGGGCCTCTCCTCCTGTGGCCGTGGCCAGCCGATGCCGGAAGCGGGCAGGAAGCGCGGTTTGCACAAAACCAACATCCACGTCGTCGATGTGGTTGCATACGACCAGCACCGGCCCGCGAAGCCCGCGCAGATTTTCACGCCCGGTAATGCGCGGCCAGCCCAACAGAAACACGGCGGGACGCAGGAGCAGATAATGAATGACCAGCCGCACCCAGGTAGTGGGCCAACGCTGCACCCATGCCGGGTAATGGTAGGACGCGCGCGGCGGAAGCTTGCCGTGCAGCATGCGCTCCAGGTCCCCAACCGTATTGACGGCGGCGAACGGGGCCTCGCTCAAGTCCACCTGGTAGCGATCTTCAAGCGCGCCCAGCAGTTCCACGCGGTCGAGGGAACCCAGATTCAAATCGGCCTCGAGATTGGATTCCTGACCCAACTCCCCCGCGGCTTTCCCTTTCACCCGCGCAATCAATTCGGCCAAGGGGCTCAATCCGGCCTGACCAGCCGGCGTCGCTCCCAATCGCGCCTGCACAACTTTCAGGATCGCGCTGGTTCGCGGCTTCTGCGTGGAAGTACGCGGGAAGTCATCTTCCAGCCACAGAAACCAGTTCCGCGTGCGCTGGTACTCTGCCAGGGTTTCGTTGGCGCGCTGCACCACCGCTTCGGGATTTGTCTTGCCCTCCCGCATGATCACAACCGCGCACGGCTCGGCGTTCCCGTTTCGCGGCAGTGCGATCACCACGCAGTCTTTGACCTCGGGCTGCCGGCGCAGCGCGGCTTCGAGGTCCTCGGGATAAATATTCATCCCGGCGGCAGTGACGATCACATCTTTCTTGCGGCCTTTGAAGTACAGATTGCCTTCGGCGTCGAGCGCGCCGATGTCGCCGGTGCCGTACCAGCCTTCTTCCGATGTCATGGGCTGCGGTTCTTGTCCGGTCCAGTATCCAGCGGCCACGCCGCTGCCGCGGACCAGGATTTCGCCGTCTGGCGCCAGTTTGACCTCGCGCCCCGCCAGCACTTTCCCGATCGATCCTTTGCCCAGTCGGAACGGATGATTCACACTGACAATGGATGTGGTCTCCGTGAGCCCATAGCCCTGGATGGCCGCGTATCCCAGGCGTCCCCAGAACTCTTCGGTCGCGCGGTCGAGTGCCGCCCCGCCGGAAATAAATGCCCAGAACTTCCATCCGAACCGGCGATGGACGCGCCGGAAGGTCCACCAGCGACGAAGGAAATGCTTTCCCTCCGCCGCCTGAAAGCGCCGTTCGAAATCTTCCAACCGGCCTGTATCCTCCAGATCGCGTTCAATTTTTTCTTTCAGTGATTGCAGCATGCGCGGCACTGCCACCAGCACCGACACGCGCTCGCGCCGTATGGTGCGTATGACTTCGCCGGGGTTGAGCGCATCCTGGAAAATCACCGTGGCCGCGAGGAGTTGAGGCAGAAACATTCCGAGAAATTGGCCAAACACGTGACTCAAGGGCAGCAGATTCAGAAAGCGAACGGGATGCACGCAGCGTTCGTACTTCAGATATTTCTGGATTTCTGTTTCGAGGGGAGCGATGTTGCCCAGCACATTGCCGTGGGTGATGACCACGCCCTTCGGCTCCGCAGTGGTTCCGGAAGTAAAAACGATTTCCAACACATCGCCGGGTCCGATCGTCGTGGCGTCGTAAGGCACCGCCACATGGCGCGACAATGTTTCCTGCAAATCTTCGAGAATGAAGACTGGAATCGAAGGCAGGACATGCTCGCGCGAACACACCAGAAGCCTTGCATTCACCTCCTGAAACACGCGCTGGGTGAAGTCGGCGGCGCCGGCGTCATCGATCGGGACAACAATCACGCCGCGCAGGGCGCAACCAAAAAAGCCCGCCACCCACTCCGCCGAGTTCGGTCCCCAGAAAAGGACGCGCTCCCCTTTACCAATTCCACGTCCCTTCAGTTCGCCGGCAAAGCGAAAGGCGGCCTCAGCCACTTGCCGGTAGGTCCAGCGCACGGTGCGGTACCCGCGATGCTGAACGTAGGCGCACTCCCCCCCTCGTTGCAAAAAGCCGTCGAGGTATTCGACAACGGAGCGGTGCTCCATGCCTAGGATGTTATCGCTTCGGCGGCTGAACCGGCTTGTCATCCTGAGCGAAGTGGCTGCTTCGCGCAGCGAAGCGACCACGCAGTCGAAGGACCCCTACCGCAGGCAAACCGCATGTGGCCAGCGCTTCTGCGCCCGCGCGGACGTAAACCGGCAGCCTCGTAGCCATAGGGGTCCTTCGACTCCGCATGCACTTCGCATGGCGAAGTGCATGCTGCGCTCAGGATGACAGAGGAAGATCTTGACTACGCTGACATGCGCCGCGCATTTTTCGGGCAGAAGTTGGATAGCAGATTCAGAAACTCCGCCAGAAATGGTGCCGTGGACTGATTGCGCAGTGTCACCGCGTACCATTGCCGCCGAAATCCGCGACCGCTCAAGGGGCGGATGGCGACTTTGCCCGCTTCCACAGCGGGCGCCACTGCCCAGCGGGCCAGAAAGCCAATGCCGGTCCCTGCGCCGGCCAACTCTACGATGGCTTCCGTCAGCGGGACTTCGATCACCCGCTGCGCTTCCA
Source organism: Terriglobia bacterium (assembly GCA_963797385.1). Classification (GTDB taxonomy): domain Bacteria; phylum Acidobacteriota; class Terriglobia; order Terriglobales; family Acidobacteriaceae; genus JAIQFF01. The sequence continues at coordinate 24,151 of CAWCPY010000024.1, read as the reverse complement.
CTCCGGCCGGCTTCAGCAGTTTGTTGATCAGCGTGCTCTCTTCCCGCGGAGGATAGATCAGGATCGTTTCCGTTTCCAGGTCCCGGGGCCGCACCAGGCTTGCAGAGGCGAGGCGGTGCTTCGGGGACATCACCAGGACCAACTCATCTTCGAACATGGGCGTGACGTGGAGGCTTCTGTTGCGCGGCGGACAGCTGATGATCGCGACATCCAGTTTGCCTTCGAGCAGGGCCGCCGCCGGATTCGAAGTCGCACTGGCGACAATATTCACTTCCACTTTCGAAAACTTGCCGTGAAACTTCTGCAGCACGGGCGGCAGCCAGTGATAGCAGGTGTAGCATTCCGTGCTCAACCGGATCTCACCCCGCGCCCCGCCGTTGAGTCCCTCGATCTGCACTTCCGTATCGCTGAGTTCGCTGAGTACCCGGCGCGCGCACGCAATCAACCGCTCGCCGGCGGGAGTGAGGACCATCTTTCTTCCCAGACGCAAAAACAGCGCCGTGCCCAGTTTTTCTTCGGCATCGCGCAACTGGTGACTGAGGGCGGATTGCGTGAGGTGAAGACGCTTACCTGCCTCGGTGACGCTGCCTTCTTCGGCCACGGTCACCAGCAACTTGAGGTGGCGGACTTCCAGTTTCGGGCTCATTTTCCTGCATGAGTGTAGTTCATCGATTGAATGAAAACAATCAATAAATCTCATAGGTCATCGGTTACGTCCAACCCCTCACGAGCGCCGAAAACGGTTTGGCGGCAAGAAGCGGATAGCCGGCAGATCCAGCGTGTCGCAGACTCAGCTTCGGCATGCAACAGAATCCGCGCAAGTGCGGTTATTTCGAACTAGACAAACACGAGGAGAGTGTTATGAAAAACCCGGTTGGACGCATCGTTACTTCACTTCTTTTGAGCATGCTGGCTCTGGGCTCCATCGCCCTGGGGCAACGCGCGCCGCAGATCATCCAGGCAAACATTCCATTCGATTTCGCGGTGGGCGGCCGATTCTTTCCCTCAGGGCATTACTCGCTGGTACGCAGCGATCCCTGGCAACTCGAATTGCGGGACTCCGAAAGCCGTGTACTGCTCAACCTTCTGACTCAGTCGGTGCAAACCTTAAGCGCGCCGGCCAGGCCCAAGCTGATATTTGAGAGCGAGAACGGACGCCGCGTGCTGACCCAGGTCTGGCAGGAGAACGAATCCATCGGCCAGCAGATTCTGCAGCCAAAATGGGGCGCGGGTGCTGTCCAGAAGCGGTCCGGGGACGTCCAAACTGCAAAGGCCGGCAATCCGCGTTAAATGCTCAACAATCGCGATCGCCCGGGAGGGCCCAATGGATACCAGCATGAATGGAAGCAACGGACAATCGCAGGCGGCTGATCCGCACGTGCAGGAGGTCATCCGCTCCGCGGAACGGGAGCTTCACGAACTGCTCGGGCGGCGGGCGGAACTCATGAAGCGCATCGGCACCATCAAGCAGACTCTGGCTGGGCTGGCAAATATTTTCGGCGACGGCGTGCTCAGCGACCAGTTGCTCAGCTTGCTCGATCGCAAATCGGCCAGTCGCCAGCCGGGTTTCACACGCGCCTGTCGAGTCATCCTGATGGAGGCCAAGAGACCTCTAGGCGCCCGGCTGGTCTGCCAGGCTCTGCAGCAGAGATTTCCAGACGTGCTGGAGCGCCACAAGGACCCGATCGCGTCCGTGACCACGGTGCTGAACCGCCTCGCGGATTACGGCGAAGCACGCTGTTCGCTGGATGCGGGCGGGCGCCGGGTCTGGAAGTGGATTGCGGAGCCCGGAGATGCGGCGGCCCTCTTGCTCGGAGAAAAGAGCGAGTTTCTTCAGGCACAGGCGGGGAAACATTAACAGGCGGCACAGACTGTGTGGGACCGGGTTTCCGACCCGGTCAGGCCGAGCAGAGATCGGCTCGGTGTTCGGCGGTGGTGGGTCTCAAGCGGCTAGCCGAGCTTCGCTCGGCCTGGCCGGGTCAGAGACCCGGCCCCACACAATCTCCTTGGCCAGCCGGTCCGCGGCTACTCTCGTCCCACTCCGAGCGCATCCGCGACCCGGTTGATGTAGTTGAACCAGGAGGCGATCAGCGTTATCTGGAGAATCGCCTGGTCGTCGAAGCCGACGGAGCGCAGGCGCTCATGATCGTCTTTCCAGATTTTGGTCGCATCTTTCGTGATCTTCACCACGTAGTCGAGCATCACCCTCTCCTGAGCAGTGACGGGGGCTGTGGTGTAGTCCTTTTCCAGCGCCTCGACCAGAACCGTGTCCAATGTGACCCGACGCAGAAACTCTGCGTGTGAGTCAATTCAATAAACGCACCGATTGGTGACCGACACCACGGTTGTGATCATCTCGTGCTGGCGCCGGGAGAGCGGCAGGTCGGGAGACATCAGCACCCCGAAAGTGGCGAAGGCGTGATAGAGGGCTTCGGGGATCAGGCTGTGGGATTCAGTGATCATCGCACCCCCGCCTTCCGTGGGATGCACCGGGGTGGCGTACTCCTTTGGATACAGCGACTTCTGGCCTTCCATTGCCTGGCGCAGCTTTTCGTCGCCTTGGGAGACTGGGATGGTGCGGATCCAGGTCATAAAAAGGGCTTGCCTTCCATGGGTATTCCGGCTTTAAAATGCCGCCGCCGGGTTGAGGCTATACCGATCGGGCCGGCAGTGCCAATACTAGAAATCCGTTATTCAAGGCTGGGTTCGACAGGTTCGTTCGCGGATACGACCGCGGGAGGATCGCTCGATGAGCATCATGGTATGGCAAGTTCTCCGGAAGCTGCCTAAACCCCTGATCCTGGTATTGTCTCTATTCCTGCTGGCGGCGATCGCACGCGCTTGAGGCAGGCGCGGACATTTTGGAGGTCAGATCAGCCCGTCTTTCACCCGGCGCAGAAAGTCTTCCGCGTCGGCCTGGGCTTTTTTTGCAGCGTTGGGATCGTTACGGTTCTCGAAGGTAATTTCCTGCAAAGTAATCTGGGCCGCGTCTTTGGGTTTGAAGCCCCGGGTCACCAGCTTTCTGGCCCGCGCCGCAAAACTCTCAGAGTCAACCAGCACCGCCGGTTCGCCGTGCACCGAGCAATCGTGGTCCTGGAACTTGCTCGCCGCCAGCCGGTCGTAGGCACTTTTGGCCTCCGCATCGGTCAACATCGCAGGCACCGGAAAGGTCCAGCCGCACTGCGAACACGCCCATCCAGTCAGGCGCTGGTGCGATACCCATGTAAGCCATCTGCCCATGGTTCTCCCTCATCTGCCGCAGGGGGTAAAGAATGCCTGGGCCCGAAATCACGTTCTTTACTTCCTGGATAGGAACGCGGCGAATGTAGCGAAGCGAGGTTTCCCCAACCCAGCGTGCCCCCCCGGGACGCTGATTCTTGCCGAAAATGATCTTACAAGAACAAGTCCAGCAGTTGTAGTGACGGCTTAGGGAACCCGCGAATCCGGTGGTCGAAGCATGATCTGCTTCCATCTGAGGCTGGTGCCGGACGTAACTCGGTCGTACACTCCCTTTCGGTAACCCTTAGTAACCATACGATTCTTGGTAACCCGTCTTACAATGACCCTTGTCCGAAAGACCATCCCTCGTATGATCGGCAGACATGGCCGGTCGGATGGCCAACCCGTCGGTGAACCTTCTCACGGAGATGTTTTCTGGCGGGAAATAAACCGGGAGCTGGAGTCAGCAATCTTATGGCGTTCGGTTTTGGCTTCAACAAACAGAAAGCTCTCAGCGCTGCGGAGAAGTTCGTCCAGCAGGGCAAGCTGCAAAATGCCATCGCTGAGTACGAAAAGGTTCTCAAAGCCGACCCCAAGGAACTCACCGTCTCCAACACCATCGGAGATCTCTACGCCCGTCTCGGCCAGGCCGACAAGGCCGTCGAGTCCTTCAAGAGCGTTGGCGACGCCTATGCCACGCAGGGCTTTACGGTCAAAGCCATCGCCATGTACAAGAAGCTCACCAAGCTGAAACCCACCTTGGAGAGCGTACTCCGGCTGGCTGAGCTCTATACCCAACAGGGACTTTTTAATGATGCCCGGGCGCAATACCTGCAGGTCGCGGAAGAATTTCTGCGCTCCGGCGAACTGGAACAGGCAGTGAGGATTTTCCAGAAGACCCTGGAAATGGATCCGGAAAACGTAGCGATGCGCACCCGTCTGGCCGAGGTTTACATCCGGCTCAACAAGAAGACTGAAGCCTGGCAGCTTTTCGCCGCTGCTGCGGACAGCCTGCGCGGACGCGGCCAGCTCGGGCCGGCGGAAGAAATCCTGAACCGCATGCTCACGCTGGATCCCAGCAACAGTCATGCCCTGCTGCTGCGCGGCCGCAACGCTTTCGATTCCGGCGACCTGCCGGCGGCGATCAAGAACCTGGAGAAAGTGGCCGACCTCGACAGCCACCCCGACGGATTGCGCGCCCTCATGCAAGCCTACCTGCAGAGCGGACGTTTGCCGGAAGCGGGCACCCTCGCGGCTAAATTGTGCAACGTCCACAACGACACGGGAGCGATCACCACCTACGCCGACGCGCTCATGGCCGCAGGACAGTTTGCGGACGTTCTACAGGTTTACCAACAGTATTGTGATCGGCTTGTGGCCACCGACTCTGGCAAGGTGCTGGAAAGCCTGCATTCGCTGATCGGGCATATGCGGGAAAATGCGCCTGCCCTGGAAGTTGTGCTCGATCTCTCGCAGAAAGCCGGCGACACCACTCACATTACAGAACTCTACGAGTTGCTGGCACACGCCTCGGTGCAGTCCGGAAATCTGGAAAAAGCTCGCGACTATTATTTGAAGCTGACTCAACTGGAACCCCAGAACCAGCTGCACACGAGAAATTACGAGCAGGTGCTGGCCAAACAGGGCGGAGGGGCGTCCGGCTCGCGGCTCATCACTCCGGAAGAGGGCGCGGTCCTGGTGGAGGAACTCGAAGCCACCGCTCCGTTTGTCGACCAGCGTTATGCCGACGACGTAGCCCTGGCGGTGCGCGCCGCGCTGACCGACGCCGAGCTGTTCGTCTCTTACAATATGCCGGCCAAGGCCCTGGGACCTCTGATGTCCGCTTTGCCCAAGGCCCCGCGCGACTTGCGTCTCAACCAGCGCCTGGCGGCATTGCACACCCGAGCCGGCCGCTTCGGTGAAGCCGCGGTCTGCTGCCGCAATCTGGAACAGCTCTATCACGACGCCGGACACCCGGACGAAGCCAGCCGCTATAGCGACCTGGCCGGCAAGTACGAGGAGCGCACATCCGCCAAACCACACACAGAGATCGACGCAGCCGATACGATGCCGGTTGCACCCGCCAGCATGGCGACGCCCGGCTTCGATCAGGTCGCCACGGCTGAAGTTGCGGAGGCTCCCGCGATTTCCGCCCCCGCACCTTTGTCCTCCGGACTATTTTTCCACCAGCCGGGCTCGCCCGCGGCGCCCGCGGCGAGCGAATTTGAGGTCCGGGCTGCAGCGCCTGCCGAGGAGAGTGAAATTGACATCTCCGCCGAGTGGGAGGGTGAAGTCACTGATGAACCGGCGCCGGCCGCATTTGCCGAAAGTGCGGAAGCTGCCGACGGGGAGGGCGACCCTACCCGGTCCGAGACCATCACGGAAACGATCGAAGAGCTGCGTTTTTACCTCGCGCACTCCATGGTCGAACAGGCTCGCCTGGTCTTCGCCAAACTGGAAAAGTTGAAGCCAGGGGCAGACAAGCTGGCGGCGGTGCAGCAGGAAATTGAGGTCGCCGAAGCTCAAACCAGCGCAAAACAGCCGGAAGTAGTAGAAGAGTTTTCCGTGGATGAGGCGAATGAGATTCCGGCCGCGCAGCATGAGGAATTCAATATCCCAGTCCGCCCCATAGCGCCGGCCCCCGCACCGGCCATGACGGAACATGCCCAGGCCAGCCCACAAGCAGAGCCCGCCGGTGTGTTAGGCGAATTCGTCACCGATTTGGAAGCTTCCCTGGGCGACAGTTTCCTGCCGCCTCCGCCCGCACCGCCGACGCCGCATGAGCAGCCTGCAATAGCGCGCCAGTCGAGGGTGGCCGCTCCCGGCCCGGCCGCTGCCGCAGCAGCCCCGGCTCCAGCCAAGGAAAGCCAGGCTCCGGCTGCAACGCAGGCTCCCACTTTCACCTATCAGCCGACCAAAAAGCGGACGCTCGCTCCCGAAGTCGCTCCGGCAACGCCCCAAGCTGCCTCCGCCAGCGTGGATTTAGCCGACATGTTCGGCGAACTGAAGCACGAACTTGAAGATGACTCGGCCAGCGCCCAGGAAGATCCCGAGACTCATTACAACCTCGGCGTCGCCTTCCGCGAAATGGGATTGCTGGATGAAGCCATCGGGGAACTGCAGAAAGTCTGCCAGGCGGTAGATCGGGGTCACAGCTTTCCGCAACTGATGCAGACCTATACCTGGCTGGCCCAGTGCTTCCTCGACAAGGGTGTGGCCGAGGCGGCAATCCGCTGGTATGAAAAAGCGCTCAAGCTGCCCAACATTGACGAAGAGACCCGCACCGCTCTGAACTATGAATTGGCCTCCTCCTACGAAGCTGCCGGCAGCAAGACCGCAGCCCTGAACTATTTCACGGAGGTTTACGGCACCAATATCGACTATCGCGACGTAGGCGAGCGCATCAAAGCTCTGAAGTCGTAGAATGACGGAATGGGTTTCTTTCCATGCTTGGGAGCGGACGCGGGAGAGCACCAGGCGTTCCCATTGACGATCCATGGGAGCGCGATGTGACGGCAAGTCCGGATTCTTCCATCAACAAAGTTCCGTCCGAGTCCCTGCCCGCCAAGTTGCCTGATGAAGCGCTGGGCGGACGCGGCCTGGAAGCCCCGCCCGGCAATGGCGCGAGTCTTCACCGGACCGGCTTTCAACTCTGGCTGCACCGGCTCCTAGTGCTGCTGTTCGTTTTCTTCTGCGCCTCCGTGGGCGTGCTGTTGGTGATCCTGCCCTGGCGCCCGGAGTGGACAGACAATTACTTCCTGCTGGCTTCTCCCGGCCTGCGGGCTTTTGTTTCCAACGGTTTTGTTCGCGGCCTGTGCAGCGGCCTGGGGCTGCTCGATATCTGGATCGGATTTTGGGAGGCAATTCACTTCCACGACGAAACCCGGCCCTGAAGGAAAGAAAGCACAACATGAGTGACGGCAAGCTCAAGCCCGCGCCGCTGGCGTATGAAAACGAGGCCTTCGTCAATAGCCCGGACGGGCGCATCCTGCGCATCCTCGCCGAGTACATGGAACCGCTCTCACGCTTCCGTCGGGAACAGATCCAGGACACGGTTGTTTTCTTCGGCTCAGCGCGCTTTCACAGCCGCTCGGACGCAGAACGGAAGCTCGCCGAAATCGAAAAGGGACCCGGAGAGCAGCCGGAGGAACAGAAAAAAGCGCTGGCTTCGGTGGAAATGGCGCGCTATTACGAAGATGCGCGCAAGCTTGCTTTCCTGCTGACACAGTGGTCAGCCCAGATCCCAGCCCGCAGAAGGCGCTTCGTCGTGACCACGGGGGGAGGGCCCGGCATCATGGAGGCCGCCAACCTGGGCGCTCAGGAGGCGGGCGGAAAAACCATCGGCCTGAACATCAATCTGCCGTTTGAACAGTATCCAAATCCGTACATCACGCCGTCGCTCAATTTTGAGTTCCACTACTTCTTCATGCGCAAGTTCTGGTTCGCGTATCTGGCCAAGGCCCTGGTGATTTTTCCCGGCGGCTTCGGGACCATGGACGAACTGTTTGAAATCCTGACCCTGGCCCAGACCCAGAAGCTGGCCAAGAAGATCCTGGTGGTCATTTATGGCAGCGAGTACTGGAAGAGCCTGATCAACTTTGACGCCATGATCGATGCGGGCACGATCTCGGCCGCTGACCTGGACTTGTTCCGCATGGTAGATTCGCCGGAAGAGGGCTTCGAATTTCTCCGCGATGGCCTGGTCAAATATCATCTTAGCCCCCAGCCGAAGACGCCTGAAGCCATGCCGGAGATTGCGAAGACCAATCCGTAACCCAGTCTTCAGTCGTCAGGATGGGATTGACCGAAGACTGACGACCGAATTGCTTCTCTACTACATCACCGACCGCTCTCAGTTCCCGGGTAACGAAGATTCCCGGCGCGCTCAACTACTCGCAACCGTGAACCAGGCCGCCCGCTGCGGCGTGGACTATATCCAGCTCCGCGAGAAAGATCTCTCCACTCACGACCTCGAAATCCTGGCCCGCGAGATCCTGCAGCGGAGAACAGAGAACAACAAACTGAATACTGGCGTTCTGATAAACACCCGCACAGACGTTGCCCTCGCCTGCGGAGCCAATGGAGTACATCTGCGCTCGGATGACATTTCTCCCGCCGATGTGCGAACGATCTGGACCCATAGTGGCGGGGGCACTCGCGTGACGATTGGGGTCTCGTGCCACACCCGGGCCGAAATCACCCGCGCCGCAGAAGAAGGAGCGGATTTCGCAGTCTTCGGGCCAGTCTTTGAAAAGGTACACAGGGAAAAGGTGAGCGCGGCAGAGGGCAGCACTCGCCCCACGGGTCTCGAAGTCTTGCATGAAGCTTGTCAGGAAAGAATTCCAGTGATCGCGTTGGGCGGCGTCACATTGGAAAATGCTGCGGCCTGCGTACGGGCCGGAGCGGCCGGAATCGCGGCCATTCGGCTGTTCCAGGAAAATGAAACGGGCCGGGTAGTTACGGCATTACGCCAGTTGGAATCAGTCGTCGGTCGTCAGTCTTCAGTCGTCGAAAGACTGAAGCCTGATGACTGAAGCATGACGACTGAAGACCGACGACCGACGACTGCCTCTAGCTCTTGATCGTCTTCGACCCCTCGTCCCAGGTCACCGCGCTCTTGCGGAAGTACGACTGGTTTGCCATGTGGCAAGCCAGCGCCGCGTGATGACCGAACACAACGTCCTCCATCACCGGCTTGCGGGTGCGTACTGCCTGGAAGAAATTCCACAGGTGGGGCTTGACGTCATCCCATGAGGCGCTGCGATAGTTCACGCCCTCCAGGGCTGGTTCCTTGCCGGGCACGGCATCGTGCTCCTCGTGCCATTTCTTGAAATATTCCTCCCGCATGGCCTTGGGGAAGCTCGATGCGTAATAGCTGGGAGCAGTATCCACGCCCGCCTGCGGAGTGTAGGTGAGGTTGAACTCGGTGAGTTCCAGAATGCCTTTCGAACCCTGAAAGCGATACGTCTCAGGCATCTCCGTTCCCAGATTCAATCGCAGGTAAACCGGGATTTCGCCGTACTTGAACAGGGTGCAGTGCACGTCCGGCATGTTCCGGCCATCCTTCCAGCGCAGGATCCCCCCCATGGCCATGGCCTGCTTCGGCGCCTCGTTGATGCCCAGCACGTACTGCATTCCGCTGACCAGGTGGACCAGCAGATCGCCGGCCACGCCCGTCCCGTATTCCTTCCAGCAGCGCCAGCGGGCAAAGATGAGAGGATCGAACTGCCGCTTGGGCACGGTCCCCTGCCAGGTGTCCCAGTCCAGAGTTTGAGGGGAAAGATCGGTGGGCGGCGGATACTCCCAGGCTCCCGTGGGATCGTTGCGGCCGAGCGAACCTTCCACCAGCATCAGGTCCCCGAGCGCTCCCTGCGCCACCAGTTCCCTGGCCTTGGCGCAAATCACGGAACTCACGCGCTGCGAACCCACTTGTACGATGCGCCCGGTCTTTTTTGCCGCCGCCACCATCTCCACGCCTTCTTCGGCGGTGTGCGACATGGGCTTTTCAATATAGATGTCTTTGCCGGCGTTGACCGCGTCCACCACAACCTGTTTGTGCCAGTGGTCGGGAACGGCGGCCACGATGCAATCAATGTCCTTGTTCTCCAGCAATTCGTGATAGCGCCTCGTGGTGGGCAGGTTCGGACGGACGATTTCCTTCGCCAGAGTGTGGCGGCCATCATAAAGGTCGCAGGCGGCTGCACACTCCACGCCCGGCAACTCGATCGCGTTGCCCAACAGTCCCGACCCCTGCATGCCGATTCCGATCATGCCAAACCGCACTCGATCACTGGCGGCCATGGTCTGGGGCAAGGCCCAGAGCGGGTCAGGATCCAGCACGATGGTTTTAAGCCCCAGCGCTGCACCCGCTGCTGCGCCCAATCCGATGAATTCACGCCGCGAGAAACGGTTCCTGTTCATTAAACCTCCAGTCAGTCTTCAGTCGTCGGTCTTCAGGCGTCAGCCAGTCCCAAACGACTCCAGTCCCGACGACTGGAGACTGACGACCGAAGACCTGCTATTTCTTCAACATCTTCACCGCAACTTCCTTGAAGAAAACGATGTCATTGTCGCTGTGATTCTGCAGCCCGATATAGCCTTCCTGCGGACGCGGCCCACGCTGCGGTTCGAAGTCAAATTTCCTGGCCGGCACCGGATCGCCTTCGGTGAACTCGGTCACTTTCACGCCGTTTACCACGACGTTGGTGTGCGGACCATCCAGCGTGATTTCCATCGTGTTCCACTCCGGCCCGGGTTTGCCGGGACGGGCCAGCGCCTTGGTCAGCGAATACAGCGTGCCGGTCGCGTGATAGTCGTCTTCGTTGGATTTTTCCGGCTCGTTATCGATTTGCACTTCATATCCGTAGTGCACCGGCATCCAGGCTTCGCGGGGCTCGATCGGAATGCGGATGTAGACGCCGGAGTTATCGTTGTGATCGCGCATCTTGAACACGACTCGGATCACGCAATCGCCCAGCGTCCCGCCCGTCCAGTAGAGCAGCCCCATGCCGCCGTGAGTGCGGATGAGCCCATCCTCGACCGTCATTTCGCCGGGGCCGACGTGTTTCCATCCCACCAGGTCCTTGCCGTCAAACAACTGTTTCCATTCTCCCGACTGCGCTTGCGCCGGTAAAAACATGCTCGCAACGAGGGCAACCGTAACCAGAGTGATCAATGCCCGATGAAATCGCATTATTTCCACCTTTCGAGCCGGGAGAAATATACACCAAACAGCTGTGCTGAAGGTACGAGGTAAGTCCTTTTGAGTGAATGCTTGGGGAGAATAATGACGACGGCAGCGCCGGACCCGGCCGAGCCGGTTACTGAAGGTCATTTTTGCTCGCAGCAAAGCGGAGTAATCCGGCATCAAAGCAGATATAATATTCGCGGTAGCGCGCAGGGAGTAATTTCCTTCCAAAGAAGATTAAATCCGATGTCCATGAAGACCAAGGCCGCAATTGTAGTTTCCTCCGCCGCTGTCCTGCTGTTTATGTACGTGGGCGGATTGGACGGCGTTCGCGCCTCCAACAACGATGGCTCATACCGGCAATTACAGGTTTACAGCGAAGTGCTCTCCCGGGTGCGGAGCGAGTATGTGGAAGAGCCCAACATTCCGCTGGTGACCGACGGTGCGCTGCACGGCCTGCTGGAGTCGCTGGATCCCAACTCCAGCTATCTGACCGCCGCCGAGTTCAAGGAGTACAAAGCCAATCAGACCGAGGCGAAAGGCGAGATCGGGGCAGCGGTGTCCAAACGCTTTGGCTATGCCGCGGTCATCTCGGTAATTCCCGGAGGTCCTGCCGACAAGGCGGGCATACAGGACAGCGATATTTTCGAGGCCATTGAGGGCAAGAGCACGCGCGAGATGTCGCTCGCCGAAATCCATAATCTGCTGATGGGGCAACCTGGTTCGAACCTGAACGTTTCCGTGGTCCGGGCCCGGCGCGCTGAACCCACCAAGATGGTCATCACTCGCGATATCGTCACCGTGCCTCCGGTGACCGACAAGATGGTGGACGAAGGCATCGGATACATCCAGGTGGACGCCTTCAACAAAGGCAAGGCGCAGGAAATCGCGGCGAAAGTTCGCGCGTTGCAGAAGGCCGGCGCCAGGAAGCTGATTCTCGACTTGCGCAACTGCGCCGAGGGCGAGGAATCTGAAGGCATCGCCGCGGCCAATCTGTTTCTCAACCACGGCACCATTACTTATCTGCAAGGCCAGAAGTATCCGCGTGAGGCTTTCAACGCGGATGCTTCCAAGGCCATCACCAACCTGCCCCTGGTCGTACTGGTGAACAAAGGCACGGCTGGACCGGCTGAGGTGGTAGCTGCGGCTGTTCTGGAAAACGCCCGTGGAGATGTTGTCGGCGACAAGACTTTCGGCGATGGCTCGATCCAGAAAACGATTCCCCTACCCGATGGCTCGGCCCTGATCCTTTCGGTTGCGAAGTATTACTCGCCCAGCGGCAAAGCCATCCAGGACAGCGCCGTCACTCCGAACATCGTGATTGCAGACAGTGACGACGATGCTGCGCTTCCCGATGATGATGATGGCGCCGCTCCGGCAGAGGAAGACAAGACCAAGCCTCCGCAAGAGGACGAACAACTGCACAAGGCGATTCAGGTGCTGAAGAGCAAAGCCGGCTAGGCACCGGCCAGTCGTCGTTGCCTTCGAATCGCGCGCTCTCGGGCGCGCGATTTTATTTGCTGCCAGCGGTGAGGACCACGAGCGCGCCCCGTCGACGATCGGCCAACGACCAATGACTAACGACCAACGACCACGCTCCTGATATCCTGAACTCAATCTCTCGTGAAATTTCAGTTGCAAGACTCCCCGGCGTCCACCGGCGCCGGGAACAAAATGGTGGGCCGGCTGGTAATCAGCCTGCTGGTGCTGGTTTCCGCCCTGGTGGGAGCAACAGCTGGGCTGCTTCTGGTTTACTCCACCGATCTGCCGCAGGTTGACCAGCTCGAGCACTACCGCCCCAGTTCGATCACCGAACTCTACGACGACCAGGGGCGCACCATCGGTTCGTTCGCGTTGCAGCGCCGGGTGGTCGCCACCTATGACGACTATCCTCAGGTGCTGCGCCAGGCGCTGATTTCCATCGAAGACAAAGAGTTTTACCGGCACTGGGGCATCAACGTCTGGCGAATTGCCGGCGCAGCCTACCGCGATATTCGCTCTGGAGGCCGCGTGCAGGGCGCCTCCACCCTGACCATGCAACTGGCGCGCAATCTCTTTTTATCGCCCGACCGTTCGTTTCATCGCAAGATTCAGGAAGCGCTCCTGGCCGTGCAGATCGAGCGCCGTTTCACCAAGCCCCAGATATTCACGCTGTACGCCAACCAGATCTATCTTGGCCACGGGGTATACGGATTCGAGGCCGCCTCCCAGTTCTATTTCAGCAAGCCGGCGAAAGAACTGACCCTCGACGAGGCCGCATTGCTCGCCGGTCTGCCCAAATCACCGGCCTACTATTCGCCCATCACTCATCCTGACCATGCTCTCAAGCGCCGCAACCTGGTAATCAATTCCATGCTCGAAGACGGAGAGATCACCGCGCAGCAGGCGACCGTGGCCCGCGAACAGCCTGTTCGCCTTGAACTGGCTCATGATCCGGATTCGCTGGCGCCTTATTTTGTCGAGGAAATCCGCCGATACCTGGAAGGCAAGTACGGCAGCGACCAGGTCCACGAAGGCGGCCTGAAAGTTTACACTTCGCTCGACATGGACCTGCAACGCGCCGCCAATCGCGCCGTGTTCGACGGTCTGGCCGCTTACGACCGACGCCACGGGTGGAGGGGCCGTCTGCAGAATGTCTTGACCGGCGATGTGAACATGGCCAACTACCAGCATCCGGACTGGGAGAGCGACCCCGAGGTAAACAGCTACGTCCACGCCCTGGTCACAGCCGTGACGCCGGCTTCCGCGAGCGTCCGATTTGGCCGCTACTCGGCAACCCTCACCTCTGCCGACGCCGCCTGGACCCGCAAGCGGCTCTCCGCCATCCTGAAGCCCGGCGATGTTGCCTACGTGAAGGTGCTGGCGCTGAATGCCGACGGGAAAGCGCGAGTAAGCCTGGAAGAAGACTCGGGCGTGCAGGGTGCCCTGGTGGCCATCGACAACGCCAGTGGCGAGATCAAGGCCATGGTTGGCGGACGCGACTTCAATCTCTCCAAATTCAATCGTGCCACGCAGGCGCTGCGCCAGGTGGGATCTTCGTTCAAGCCCTACGTGTACACCGCCGCCATCGACCGCGGCGCCACGCCGGATGACACCATCCTCGACGCGCCCATCTCGTTTCCCATGCCTACGGGCCCGGCGTACGAACCCCACAATTACGACGAAAAGTTCGAAGGCATAATCACGCTGCGGCGCGCGCTGGCCCAGTCGCGCAACATTCCTGCCCTGAAACTGGCCGACAGCCTTGGGATCAAGGTCGTCATCGACTACGCTCATCGCTTCGGCATCACATCTAATATCCCGCCCTATCTGCCGGTGGCATTGGGCGCGGTCGAAGTGACGCCGCTGGAGCAGACTTCCGCTTTCAGCGTCTTCCCCGATGACGGCGTGCACATCACGCCACGTTACATCACCAAAGTGACGGACTACGAAGGCCGTACCCTGGAAGAGAATTTCCCTGACGTGAGGGATGCGGTGAGCGCCCGTACCGCCCGTACCATGACGGCGATGCTGCGCGAGGTCGTGCTGCATGGCACCGGCATTGCCGCATCGACGCTGAAATATCCTCTGGCGGGAAAGACCGGCACCACGAACAATTTTACCGACGCCTGGTTCGTCGGCTTCTCGCCGTCCATCAGCTGTGGTGTCTGGGTCGGCTACGACGAGAAGAAATTCCTCGGAGCAAGAGAAACCGGTTCCCGCGCCGCATTGCCCATCTGGATGGACTTCATGAAGGCCGCTCTGGCCGGAAAAGACCCGGGAGAATTCCAGCCGCCCCCGGACGCAACGCCGAACCCGTCAGCACAAAAAGTCGACACGCTGGACACAGCGCCGGCAGGAGACGAAGCCCACTGAGCCGCAGCCCATGTGGGGATAGAGTTCGTGTGGGGACGGGTCTCCGACCCGTCCATGCCGAGCAAAGCTCGGCTTGGTTTTAGCCAGCGCGACCTTCGCGGAATTAGCCTCCCAGGCAGCCCTCCAGAACCAGGCATTTGCGGGGAGGTAGGGGTCCTTCGACTGCGAAACTGCTTCGCGAAGCGAAGCAGTTTCTTCGCTCAGGATGACAGGCCACGTGGGGACAGCTGCCCTCGGCTGTCCGGCCGCGTAGCTCGGCACCTATGTACGGAGCGCCGCAAAACTTTCATCCAGAATCCGCGCCGCCTCATCCACATCAGCTTTGCCAATATTCAAAGGCGGCGACATCCTGATCACGTTGCCGTAAAATCCGCCCTTGCCCACCAGCAAGCCGCGCTTCCGGGCTTCTTCCATCAAGGCATTCGTGCCCGCGGATGCCGGCTTCTTGCTTTCGCGATCTTCCACCAATTCCAGCGCCTGCATCAGCCCCATGCCACGAACGTCGCCGATGATCGAGTGCTTGGCCTGCAATTCTTCCAGCTTCTTGCGGAAGTATTCGCCCACCACCGCCGCGTTCGTTCTTAGATCGTCTTCCTCGATGATGTCAATGACCGCGCGGGCCGTCACGCTGGTCACAGGATTACCGCCGAAGGTCGATATCGTCATTCCCTGAAATGAATCCGCGATTTCAGGCTTGGCCACGGTCAGTCCGATGGGCGTGCCGTTGCCCAATCCCTTGGCTGCCGTAATCATGTCGGGCTCGACCTCCCAATGTTCGATGCCAAACCACTTGTGGCCGGTGCGTCCCCAGGCGGTCTGCACTTCGTCGGAAATAAAATCGCCGCCGTACTGTTTGACGATGCTGAAGGCCAGCTTGAAATATTCCTTCGGCGGCGTGATGAAGCCGCCCACACCCTGAATCGGCTCCGCCAGGAAGGCCGCAATGCGTCCCGAAGTCGAGAACTGAATCACGCTCTCGATATCTTTTGCGCAGGCGACTTCGCAGGAAGGATATTTCAGCCCCAGGGGGCAGCGATAGCAATACGGATTCATGGCATGCACGATCCCGACTTCAATCGTGCCTTTGCGCCAGGTGTTCATGCCGGTAAGACCGCGGGTCAGCGAGGAGCGCCCGCTGTAGCCGTGCCGCAACGCCACCACCTCAAAGTTCCCGGTGTGCATGCGCGCCACCTGGATCGCAGTCTCGTTGGCCTCAGTTCCGCTGTTGGTGAAATAAGATTTCTTCAGCGCTCCCGGCGTGATCTGCGCCAGCTTCTCCGCCAGTTCGACCATCGGCACATTGGGGAAGCAGGTGGACACGTGCTGCATGCGATCGATCTGCGCCTTGGTGCGCGAAGTCACCCGCGGATTGCAGTGGCCGACACTGATGGTCACAATGCCGCCGAAAAAATCGAGATACTTTTTTCCTTCGACGTCCCACACATGCTGCATGGAGGCATGGTCCATGGGCAGAGGATCAGAGTAGTAGGTTGAAACCGAAGGAAAGATATATTCCTTCTGCTTACGGTTGATCTCTTCGCGGGTCAAGTGCGACTTCTCGGCCGGAACAATGGTTGTGCTCATGCTGGACCTCAGGCAGAACGCCTCGTTGAAAATGGGGACCTTACTTAAAACTCACTATCATAAACCACTCGCCCGTTTGGCCGGACGCGGGGGCGCGTCGCTCCCGGGGATGAGTGCAGCGCGGGCGCCATTGCGAAATTGCTCCAGGGCCTCGAAAATCCTTGGTCCGTAGAGCGCGGCCTTGTATTCGCCGAATCCGGAAATACCGAGCAATTCGGAAATCGAACCGGGACGCCGCCGGCAAACTTCATCGAGTGCAGAGTCGTGCATCACCACGAAAGCGGGGACGCCCTGCTGTTTCGCGGCCGCCCGCCTCCATTCTCTTAAATACTCGCGCAGGGCAGGATCGATTTCCGTGACTTCCGGGAACGCGGCTGGCACCGCCTTCGCAACTCGTGGCAAGGCTGCGGTGGGGCTCACCTTCGTCAGCGCCGCTTTGGTGGACTTCACCAGCCAGTCGGATTCGCAGCCGCACGCGTCGCAGGCTCCGCAAGTCGTCCACTTCGGACTCTCTCCAAAATGCAGGCAAATCTGCCGGTGGCGGCAGGCGTTCGATTCGGCAAAGCGACGGATGGTGTGGTAGCGCTGCCAGGCCCGCTCCTTCTCCGCTGGATCGACGATCTGGTCGGCAAAATACGCCAGCAAGGCTGCATCGCGCTTTTGCCACAGCAGAATGCAGTCGGCCGGCTGTCCATCGCGCCCCGCGCGTCCCGCCTCCTGGTAGTACTGCTCGATCGATTTGGGAAGGGCGAGGTGGACCACAGCACGCACCGGAGCTTTGTTGATCCCCAGTCCGAAGGCGATCGTGCCCACCAGCACGCGCACTTCGTCCGACATCCAACGCTCCTGGTTGTCTCGTCGCTCCGCTGCTTCCATCTTGCCGTGATAGCCGATGGCGGAAATCTGTTGCGCTTTGAGATAGTTCACCGTTTCCCCCACCCTGGCAATGGTGGGAGCGTAAACGATCACGCTGCGGTCCTCGTAATTGCGCAAGGCTCGCAGCAGCAGGCTGGGCTGCTCGCGCCCCTCGCATTCCTTCACCAGATAGCGCAGGTTCGAACGGTGAAAACTGGCAATGTACTTGTGCGGATCGCGCAACTGAAGCTGGTGAAGAATGTCGTGACGCACGCGGCGAGTGGCGCTGGCGGTAAAGGCCGCGATGGGACGGTCGGGAAAATGCACTCGCAGCCGGCTCAACTGCCGGTATTCAGGACGAAATTCGTGGCCCCACTCGGAGATGCAATGGGCTTCATCGATGGCGAAGAAAGCGATCGGGACCCGTTGCAGCCAGTCGATGGTATCGGCCCGCGCCAGCCGCTCCGGTGAAAGATACAGCAAACGATATTCGCCCTCGGCCGCCTTACGTATGACCTGGGTCTGCTTCTCCCCGGACAGAGAACTGTTCAGCACCGCAGCGGGAATTCCCATCTGCGCCAGCTGCGCCGCCTGGTCCTGCATCAACGCGATCAAAGGCGAGATGACGATCGCGGTCCGGCCCAGCATCACTGCCGGCAACTGGTAGCACAGCGACTTCCCGCCCCCGGTCGGCATGACCACGCAACTGTCCCGACCGTCGAGCAGGCTGTGCACGATGCGCTCCTGCAAAGGCCGGAAGGAATCGTATCCCCAGTGACGCCGCAGCGTGCTTAGAAGGTCGGCATCGGGCGTCACGTTTGCCGCAGACATGGGAATCAGTATAGATGGTGCAGAGTGCGGGAAAATGCCCATGCGCAGGCTTGATCCTGAATCGGGAACCGCTCATGCTCATGGGGTCGCGGGGCGACTCGCCCGCGTCCAGCCGACACACCGATGAAAGTTGCCAGCCGTCCCCATCGCCGCAACTATAATCTGCCTTGATGAAATCTTTTTTCCGACTGGTCCTGCTGGCATTGGCCCTGCTGGTGGTGGCGCTGATATCCGCGCTCACCGCCATGCGCCTGGCCATCCACGGCCGCGAAGTGACCGTGCCGAACCTCGTGGGCGAGAGCCCGGCCGCAGCTCGCATGATTGCTGAGCAAAAAGGACTGGAGTTGAATGTGGAACGCCAGTACTACAGCCCCACGGTCCCCGAAGGAAAGATTCTCTCCCAGCTTCCGCCCGCCGGAAGCCAGGTACGTCAAGGCTGGCAGGTACGCGTGGCCGAGAGTCTTGGTCCCCAGCGCATCGCCATCCCTAATGTCATCGGCCAGACCGAGCGCGCCGCCAACATCAATATCCGGCGCCGCGGTCTGGATGTAGGCGCCATCGCGCAAATGCAATCGCCGGACGCGGCGGACAGCCAAGTCATGGCCCAGGCGCCGCCCCCGAACGCGAGTGGCGTTTCTGCCCCCAAAATCAGCTTGCTGGTTGCCACAACGGCGCAACCCCAGGCCTTCGTGATGCCCGGCTTCGTTGGACAGCAACTGGGCAGCGCCATCCAGGCGGTACAGAATTCCGGAATGAAAGTAGGAAGTGTGACCTCCGCCCCGCCTCCCGCGGGCTCCCCGGGAACGCCGGTCTCGCCGCCATTCCCGGGCAGCACGATCGTGACCCAAAATCCATTGCCAGGCGAGAAAGTGTTCACCGGAGCGACAATAAATTTTGAAGTCCGCTAAGCCGGGTTCCGTAGCGCCGGCGTCTCGCCGGCTGTCCGGCGGACATCTTGCCCGCCCCGCAGCGAGTGTTAACTCTTCACTGGAGAAGATGGAACCTGCTCTGCCTCTTGCGCGATAGTCAGTCCTTCTGCAAAATCGCCACAAAAAAGCCATCGCACGGGTGCACTCCAGGAATAGTCCTCAGGAAGCGCCCGCTCGCCAACGAATCCAGGTCCTTCCACGCCAGTTCGCCTTCCGCCTGCAGCTGTTCCAGTTCCAATCGGCAATCGAACACGGAAAATTCCGCCTTGCCGGAAAGCGCCTTCTCCACAACCTCTTCGTTTTCTTCCCGCTCCAGCGAACAGGTGGAATACACCAGTCTTCCTCCCGCCGCGACGCAACGCATGGCCGCGCGAAGAATCGCCAACTGGCGCGCTTGCAAGTCAGCCAGGTCGCTCGGCTTCAATCGCCATTTGATCTCAGGATTGTGCGCCAGAGTACCGGTGCCGGAGCAGGGAACGTCGGCCAACACCCGATCGAAACTCGTACTCGCCGTGAAATCGAGCACGTCCGCGTTGATGACTTCCACATTCCCGGCTGGAACCAGTTTCCGCAGCAGCCGGGCACGGTGAGCATGTAACTCCAGAGCAACGATGCTGGCCTCGGGATTCCGCTCGGCCAATACGCGCGTTTTGCCTCCGGGAGCCGCACAACAATCGAGGATTCGAGACCCCTTGCCCACCAGCAACGCCACCAACTGCGAGGCCTCGTCCTGGATCGCAACTCGGCCCTCGGCGAAGGCCCGTGTGCGGGAAACACTTCCGCTTCGAACCCGACGCGCCGAAACCAGTAGCTGGCCGAGCCCAAGTTCAATCCCGTCGCGTCTCAATTCCGCTTCCATGCCAGCTTCAGAGAAGCGAACCTTTGTCGTCGAACCAAACTGGTCCTGGCGACAAATATGCCACGCCCGCTCAGGTCCGAAGTGCCGCACCCACCGCTCAACGAGCCAAAGGGGGTGCGCGTATTTCTCGGAGAGCCCAACTGGGCTTCCAAGGTCGGCAGCGCGGATCTTTGGATCGTAATCCAGATTTGGGGTGGCGTCCTGAGCGGCATCCGGGGTGAGTTCTGGCGTGGAACAGAGCTTCAGCGCTGTATTCGAAGCCACATCCGCGACGGTAGTACTTCCCGCCAACTTGCGCAACACCGCATTCGCAAACGGAGCAGCTGAAACCTTGCGAGCGCGCTTTACCAACTCCACACTCTCGTGCACCGCGGCCC
This sequence comes from Terriglobia bacterium, assembly GCA_963797385.1. Taxonomy (GTDB): domain Bacteria; phylum Acidobacteriota; class Terriglobia; order Terriglobales; family Acidobacteriaceae; genus JAIQFF01. The sequence goes on along the minus strand of CAWCPY010000024.1, from coordinate 3,955 downwards.
GCCCCGGAATTCGGTCAAGGTATAACAATTGATATGCCGCCATCCGCAACGCTGTAAGCACTTCAATGTCGAGCTTCTCGAATCGTTTGTCCGAGAATCGGATGATCTGTGAATCCAAAATCGACTGCCACCTTAGCACCCCCATGACCAGTTCGGTGGCCAGGCCATGGTCTGCAGGCGGGAGCTTTGCATAGGGGCCCGAGTGCAATAGCTCGGAGGCGTAACCATCCTGCTGCTCAATGCGAAGCAGGATATCGAAGGCAGCGGTGCGCGCGGGAGAAATGGACATGAATTCAAAACATCAGTTGACAGTGACTAGTTCCCGGTTCTCAGTGAACCCAGCTTCTCGCCGTTGTGGGGCTGACGGCCGTGGATGAAGTCGATCGCCGGCATGCGCTTTTTCCCTTCAAGTTGGACTTCGAGTACTTCGAGCGCGCCCTCGCCACAGCCCACGAAGAGGTGACCACTCTCCACCATAACTTCAGCCGCCGCCGCGGCACGCTCGACGGGTCGCGCTGCCCACAGGTGGAGGTTCTTGCCGCGAAAGCTGGTGTAGGCGCCGGGCCAGGGCTGAAAGCCACGCAGGCGATTCAGGATTTCCCGGGCCGAGAGCTGAAAATCAATCTGGCCGTCTTCTTTTTTCAGAATGGGCGCCAGCGTCGCTTTCGAGTGGTCCTGCGGCCGCGGCTGCACCGTTTCGGACTGCAGTCCGCGCAGGGTTTCAACCATAAGCGCGGCGCCGATCGCAGCCATTCGCGGCGCCAGTGTCAGCGCAGTGTCCTCGGGAGCAATTGGAATTTCCTCCTGCAGCAGAATGTCTCCCGTATCGAGGCCGGCATCGATTCGCATGGTGGTGACTCCGCTCACGCTTTCGCCGCGGGCAATGGCCCACTGAATGGGCGCCGCACCACGATACTTGGGCAACAAAGAGGCATGCAGATTGAGGTTCCCGAGCGGCGGCAGGTCAATCATCCACTGGGGAATGATGCGTCCGTAGCCGACTACGATAATTGCATCGGGCGCGATTCCCGCAAGCTGCCCGCGAAACTCTTCGTTGTTCCTGATTTTGTCCGGCTGACTGATCTGCAATCCCAGTTGCAGACTCCGCTGTTTCACGGGCGAGAGCGCGACTTCCATGCCGCGTCCCCGCGGACGATCCGGCTGGGTCACGACCAGAGGCACGGAAAACCCGGCCTCAACCAGCTTTTCGAGAGTAGGGACGGCAAAGGCTGGCGTACCGCAGAAAGCGAGCGTGAGAGAGGAAGGCATCGGGCGTCGGACCTCATACGTTAATCGCTTTCGCCGACGTCCGAGGTCTGACGCCCGACGTCCGCTTTCCTACCATTCTCCCGCTTTCATCAGCTTGCGGATTTTGCGCTTCATGAAGTCGCGCTTGAGCGCGCTGATGTGGCTGATGTACAGCTTGCCGTTGAGATGGTCGGTTTCGTGCAAAAAGGCGCGGGCCAACAGGTCTTCGCCGGTTTTCTCGAACCACTTCCCGCTGACATCCTGGGCGCGGATGGTCACCTTGCGGGCGCGGGCCACGGGCTCGCGAAATTCGGGGATGCTCAGACAACCCTCGTTCTGCGTGTGACGGCCCTCGGTGCGGATGATTTCCGGATTCGCAATCACCAGCTTGGCGTCCGGATCTTCCTTGAAAGTAACGTCGATGACCGCCAGCCGCTTCGAGATTCCGATCTGCGGCGCCGCCAGCCCCACTCCATGCGCCGCATACATCGACTCGAACATGTCGTCCACCAGCTTCTTCAGATCGCCGTCAAAGGCAGTAACCGGTTCGGCGGTTTTCTCCAGGACCGGATTTCCAAACTTTACAATGGGATAGATCATGCAGGTTTAGTCGTGCACCTCAGTAATTCTTTACTTGCTCCACATATCCTTTAAAGTTTCGCAAGGTCTCGGTCAGGGAATCGCCGCCGAATTTCTCCAGCGCGCAGCGGGCCAGAGTCAATGCCACCATGGCCTCCGCCGCCACGCCGGCGGCCGGCACCACGCACACATCGGAGCGCTCGTAGGCCGCCTTAACCGGCTCCCGGGTGGCAAAATCCACGGACTGCAAAGGACGGCGCAAAGTGGAAATCGGCTTCAGATATCCACGTACCACGATGTCCTCGCCGTTAGACACCCCGCCTTCAATTCCGCCGGCATTATTTCTGGTGCGGGTAAATCCAGTGGCCGCTCCGTATCCTATTTCATCGTGGACGGCGGAGCCCGGCGAGGATGCCGCCGTCACTCCTGCTCCGATTTCGACCGCCTTCACCGCCTGCAGTGACATGACCGCGCCCGCCAGCAGACCGTCCAGGCGTTCATCCCACTGGGCGTAAGTGCCCAACCCGGGCGGGACCCCGTGCCCCACCACTTCGAAAATGCCGCCGACGGAATCTCCGGTCCGCAAAACCTTGTCCACTTCTTCTTTCATTTGCTGCTCAGTCTCCGGATCGGCGCAATTCAGCACGACTTCATTGCGTTCCGAAAGACTTCGAATCTGTTCCCACGACACATCCTTCTTCAAAACAGCACCGCCAACAGACACCACGTGGCTGAACACTTCGATCCCCATGTTGCGCAGGAACAACTTGGCCAGGGCCCCAATGGCCACGCGGGCCGCGGATTCTCGCGCCGATGCACGCTCGAGCACGTAGCGGGCCTCCGAAAAATTGTATTTCAGCGCGCCCGCCAGATCGGCGTGACCGGGACGCGGCGAAGCCACCCGCTTGTGTTTGGTGGAATCTCCTTCTTCCACCGGAAGCGATTCCTGCCAGTTCTTCCAGTCTTTATTTTCCAGCAGGATCGCAATCGGCGATCCCATGGTTGCCCCGTGATGCACCCCCGACAGAATATGGGCCTTGTCGGTCTCGATCTTCATTCGCCCGCCGCGGCCAAAGCCCTGCTGCCGTCGCCACAGTTCGCGGTCCAGGAAGGCCTGGTCGATTTTCACCCCAGCCGGCAGCCCGGAAAGGAAGGCGACCAGGGCCTCGCCGTGAGATTCTCCCGCCGTGAAGTAACGAAGCATGGTTCTGGAATTGTATCCGATGAATGGATTTGACTGAGAACTGGCAACTCACAACTGAAAACTGAATTACTTAGTCCCGTTGGGATAAACCAGAATCTTGCTCGCCTCGCCCGTCTTCAATCTATCCATCGCCTTCGAGAAGTCCTTCATCGCGATACGGTCGGTGATCACGGGATGAAGATCGAGCTTCCCGGCCTTCAGCAACGCTGTCATCTGGTACCAGGTCTGATACATGCGGCGCCCGCTGATACCTTGAACGGTAATTCCCTTGAAGATGATGTCCTCGGAGAAGTTCAGGGAGATGGGCTTGGAGGTCAGCCCCAGGAGAGAAATTCGCCCGCCGCGCCGGACCACGTCGAAAGCGGTCCGGATGGCGCTGGGATGCCCCGCCATCTCGAGCACAACGTCCGCACCCAGTCCGCCGGTTTGCTCCATCACGATGGCGCGCACGTTGTCTTTTGAAGGATCAAGCGCGAAATCAGCTTTCATTTCCTGAGCCAGGCGGCGGCGATGCTCATTGACCTCGATGGCAAAAATCGTGGTCGCTCCCACTGCGCGCGCCACTGCGATCGAGAACAGCCCGATGGGTCCGCAACCGGTGATGGCGACTGTCTTGGCTGCAATCTCCCCCGCCAGCACACAGTGCACCGCATTACCCAGGGGGTCCAGAATTGACGCATACTCCTGGGGGATGGCCGGATCGAGCTTCCAGATATTCGATTCCGGAATCACCACGTACTCGGCAAAGGCGCCGTCCGCATCCACGCCAATGATCTTCACGCTCTGGCAGATGTGGGCCTCTCCGGTGCGGCATTGCAGACACTTGCCGCATGCGACGTGCATCTCGGCGGAAACGAAGTCGCCCTCTTTGACGCTGGTGACTTCATCGCCGAAGGCTGCCACCTCGCCGCAAAATTCATGACC
>CAWCPY010000023.1:0-98668 GCA_963797385.1 Terriglobia bacterium | reverse complement strand
GGCGAGAAGAGGTGACTCGTAGCTGCCGGCGACAGAGCGGAACGGCTGCGGTTGTGTGTGAGCAACTTCTAACATTGAGGGAAGCGGCGGATCTGCTGGGGATCCACTGGAAAACACTGGAGATTCAGGCACGCCCTGGAGAGATAGTCGCAACCAAATCGGTAAGAGATGGCGGTTTCGAACCAGTGTGCTCGAACACTCATCGCCGCGATTTTGATCGCCCCCATTGAAAATCATCACACCGCTGCGTGCATGTAGGCTTGGGCGCTAAGCGCGCCTAGCTGCGTGAGAAGCGCGGCGACACAAAATGGGGTCAATCGAGCTGGAGATCCAAGGATACTGCAGGCCCTTGGTTGCACAGCTACCGACTTTATGGCAGAGAGGCTAGGAAAGTGACTCATTCGGGTGAAATTAGATCGCGTGCCCCCAGGGGCACACCAGCCCGCTATGGAGGGCAAGCTGTAAGAAGCTGAGTCTGACGAACCCAGATGTTCAATTATCCACAACCCGACGGCGGACTTAACCATGCTAATCTCGCGCCTGAGGCAAACTCCGGCAAGCCATCGAGAGGATATGAAGCGATGGCGAGACGGCGTTTTCAGAGTCCGCAACCGTTCAAGGAAGGTCAATTCTGGTGGCTGCGTGTTTGGGATACCAATCTAGCTGGCAGCCGAAAACGTCAACGAATCAAACTCGCACCGGCAGATATGCCCCTGCGGGAAGTGCAGAAGATCGCCGAAGAGAAACTCAGGCCCGTCAATCAGGGATTGATTCTGACCGGCTCGGCGATGAACTTCAATGAGTTTGTGACCAACACCTATATCCCGACTTACCTGCCGCTGCTATCGAGTAGCACGCGGAGCTCGTATCAAGGCATCATCGCGAAATACCTTGAGCCGAGATTCGGCCGTCTGTGTCTGCGTGATCTCACACGGCTGACGCTGCAGCAGTATTTCTCCGGCATGGCGGGCAAGTCTTATCCCACAACCTCGAAGATCAGGGACGTGCTCTCTTCGATTCTCCGCTCCGCGGTGGACATCGATTACCTGGTCAAGAGCCCGATGGAAGGATTGCGGTTGCCATTGGACAAGCGACCCAGGCAGCCTAAGCCGACCATTACGCCCAAGAACTTCAACAAGGTGGTGGATCTCATGGCCGAACCCTACGCGACGATGCTATACGTCGCCGTGTGGACCGGCCTTCGGGTCAGTGAATTGATCGCCCTCAAGTGGCGATGCATCCACGCTGACTCGATCACAATCGAAGAACGTTTTTGTCGTGGCGACTGGTCGGTCCCAAAGACTCAGGCTAGTGCAGCGACCATCGGAGTCTCGCCCGAAGTGATCGCCCGCATCTTACGCCTGAGGTCTCTCAGCGCAGAAGTTCGGGCGGGGCGGGCAATCCGCCAATACAAACTGGTCAAATCGGACGATCCTGACTCCCTGGTTTTCCAATCCGTCAAAGACGGGCGCCCGATGAATGATCAGAACATCCTCAAGAGGCACATCCAGCCCGCGGCCCGAAAACTCGGCTTACCGTTTGTGAACTGGAGATGCCTCAGAACGTCACATGCGACCTGGCTAGTGCAGGCGGGAGCCGACCCGAAATCGGTGCAGGGCCAGATGCGGCACTCACGCATTCAGACGACGATGGAGGTCTACGCTCAGATTGTGCCGGCAGCACAGCGGCGAGCGTTGGAGAAGCTATCGGAGTTCGCAGGGTCCAATTCACGGTCCATTACGGTCCAATAAAACGGTTCTTTCGATGTTCAAAAGTGGCTGCTCAAGTCGGCAAGTTGTTGAAAGGTTTGGTGGAGCTAGTCGGGATCGAACCGACGACCTCATCGTTGCGAACGATGCGCTCTCCCAGCTGAGCTATAGCCCCTCTTTTTTAAGGGAACCGAACGTCAATGCTGCCCGTTCATTGCTGCGATTTTATCAGCCTTTCCCGCCGCTGACCAACCTCCCACCCACGCTAAACGTAACCTGACTCCGCGAAAATAATGTTTACCTGCCGCGCTCTTCCACGTCTAATGGAAGCAGGCAAAGCTGCAGCATCATAAAATAATGTTTACGCCCATCCAGCCCGGCAATGGCCAGTACCGAGTGGCCACATACTGCTCGGTGGCCGCGCATGGACTGCTGTTGCTGTGGCTTCTGCACCCGACGGGTCCCAAGCTGGTCGCACCATCTTTTGTGGTTCACGGCGATCACGGCGTTCAGATCGCGCATCTCTATTGGCCGAATCAGCGAACGTCGGTGGCGGCCGATGTTGCTCCCGGCACTTCCGCCTCGGATTCGCGTCAGCAGTTGAATTCACACTTGACCTGGAAGCGGCCTTCCAAGGCAGCCAAGACTGCCGGGCGCGAGATGCCCCGTCCCAGGATTGGGTTGGACGATCAGACCAGCGCGCCCGGGCAGGCTGCTCAGGCCCGCGCCGCGGGATCGCCGCTGGGAACGGCATTGGAAGGACCCTTGACCGGCGAGGAAGTCCGTCCCGCTCTGCCCTTTGTCTCTCCCGACCCGCACGTTGCGGCCGACGAACTGGGAAGTCTGCAGGGCGACGTCATCGTCGAAGTGACAATCGATGAAAAAGGCAACATCGTCCAGAAAGTTGTTATTCAAAGCCTGACTCCAGCCATCGACGGCAAGGTGCTGGAAGCTCTGGAGAATTGGCGCTTTCGTCCCGCCACCCGCAACGGCGTCGCCATCGCCTCCAAGCAGGATGTGTACTACCACTTTCCCCGCCTGGGCAAAGGGTAAGTAGTGTGGGCGCGAGCGTCCCCGCTCGTGCCTCCGCCTCATCGAAGCGATCCGCACATCCCGCTATAATGTCAACGTGTCTTCCAATCAGGTCCGACAGGTAGCCTCCGCCGACTTTCCTACTCGCTGGGGCAAGTTCCGCATCTACGGCTTTCGCGGGAACTTCGGCGCGCAGGGCTCGCCCCGTGAAGAGGATGCGGTCGCCCTGGTCATGGGCGACATCCATTCCACGCCGCCGCTGCTCCGCATTCACTCCCAATGCCTGACCGGAGATGTCTTCGGCTCGCTGCGCTGTGACTGCCGCGCCCAACTGGAAATGGCGCTATCCATGATCGCCGAACAGGGCGCGGGCATCCTGATCTATGAGCAGCAGGAGGGACGCGGCATCGGCCTGATGGCCAAGCTGCAGGCTTACGAACTGCAGGACCAGGGGTTGGATACGGTCGAGGCCAACGAACGCCTCGGCTTCAAAGCCGACCATCGCGAGTTCGCCCTGCCCGCTGAAATTCTGAAGGCGCTCGGAGTCTCAAGCGTACGTCTGCTGTCGAACAATCCCGACAAGGTAGCGGCGCTGGAAAAAGGCGGGATCGTAGTCGCCGAGCGTGTGCCTTGCGAAGTCGCGCCTGAAGCCCACTCCGAAGACTACCTCAAAACGAAAAAAGAAAAGTTAGGCCACCTGTTCACGTCACGCTAGGATTTTGTAGCGCCGGCGTCCCGCCGGCTGTCCCGAGGGCGTCTCGCCCTCGGCAGTGGGCGGGGACGCCTACCGGACCGTCACCGCTACTAATTTGCCGTCGCGGCCAGAACTGCTCGCTTCGTGAATACCCGAATCATCTCACGCCGGTACTCCGGCGTCAGCGCCGACGTGGTGAGCGGCCGAGCCATCTTCGCCGCGAGGTCGCCAACTGCCGCGGCCAGCGCTTCGTCCATCATCTTTCCCGCCAGCAGCTCGCCGGCACCTTGTACCAGGAGAGGAGCGGGATTCACCGCCGTAATGGCCAGGCGCGCGTCTGCAATGTGGCCATTCGATCGCTTCATGACCACGGCGACTCCAGCCAGGGGATAGTCAATCGATCCCCGGATTCGCAACTTGCGGTACACGCCGCGGTAGTCGGCAGACCATTCCGGCAAAAATATTCGAGTCAGCAACTCATCCGGCCGCAGCTTGCGATAGGCATCGCCTTCGCCGGTATAGAAGTCAGAGAGCGGTATGCGGCGCCTTCCCGATGCGCTGGCGATTTCTATTTCGGCGCCCAGACAAAGCAGCGCCGGCGGCGTGTCCCCCGAGAAGGCCGCCCAGCACTTGGTTCCGCCGGGAGCGACGTGGCATAGATCGCCGTCTTTCTTGATGCAGAAGCCGCACCCCTTGCGCCATGTGAGCGACTGGTTGTACCAGAGACAGCGGGTATCAAGGCAGATGTTGCCCCCGATCGTTCCCATATTGCGCAGCAACGGAGAGGCAACCGTGGCGGCAGCCTCCGTAAGCACCGGATAGCGGCGGCGCAGAAGCGCCGACTGTTCGATGGCGGTCAGCGAAGCCAGCGCTCCGATTTCGACACCGTGTTCAGTCTGTCGAATGTCCTTGAGCCCGGCAACGTTCCGAATGTCCACCACATACTCCGGCTCGAAAAGTTTCTGCCGCATGGAGGGGATCAAGTCCGTGCCGCCCGCGACAACCCGTGTGGCCGCGGGCGACTCGCCCGCGTGCTTTGCCAGCAAGTTCAGTGCGTCTTCCAACGTACGCGGCCGAAACAAATTGAACTGCGGCAGGCTCAATCATCGCCTCCTGCTTCGACTGCTTGCGCTCGCCGCGACGGATCCAGTGCATGCCGCTCCGGACCCTTGCCCTTATAGCAAAGCGATCCGCCATGCTCGCGAAATCCGGAGGGCGATGTAGGATCGATGCCCTCCGTCAAATTGATGGGCTTGGCATTCCTCTTCGCCCGCAGCGCCGCCAGCACCCGCTCCGGCGTGAATGGACATTCATGCAGTCGCACCCCCACAGCATCGTAGATGGCATTGGCAATGGCGGGAATCGTCGCCGCCAGCGACCCTTCGCTGCACTCCTTGGCGCCGAACGGTCCCTCAGGATCGATACTCTCGACGATGATGGGCTCTACCTCCGGCGACTCGATCGACGAGGGGCTACGATATTCGAGCAACCCGGGATTCATCAGCATGCCGTCTTTCCAGACCATCTCTTCAGTCAGCGCCTGGCCCATGCCCATCCACACCGACCCTATGATCTGGCCTTCGACCGAAACCGGGTTCAGTGCCCGCCCACAATCATGCGCCGCCCAAACCTTGTGGACGGTCACTTCTCCCGTTTCCTCGTCCACGCTGACTTCCGCGATTTGCGCCGAGTATGAATATGCTGGCGAAGGCCCGACGCCTCCACCTTTGTGTTTGCCGCCACGCGCCTCGGGTGGCGGAGCGTAGGAACCAGTCCCAGTGAGCGTGCCGTGAAAATCGATGGCGGCCACCACTGCCTCTTCGAAGCTCATCGAGTCTTTCGGACCTTCGTCTTTGCGCTTCTGCTGCAATGACCCCCGCAGAATCTGCCCGTCCACATGCCCGCTGACCGTGGCCTCGGGTGGTGTCGGAGCGGTAGCTAGTGTGGCGCGGGCGCCCTCGCCCGCGAGGTTTTGGCGGAACACCCCGTCATTCCGAAACACCAACTCCTCCACCGCACACCCCATCTTCCGCGCCGCGGCCAAGGCAATCTGCTTCTTCACTTCCGCCGCCGCCCGCAGCGTCGCATTCCCCGCCATAAACGTCACCCGGCTGGAATACGATCCGATGTCGATAGGAGTAAGGTCGGTGTCCGCCGCGACAATCCTGATCCGGCCAAGCGAGCAGCCCAGAGTTTCCGCCGCGACCTGCGCAGTCATCGTGTCCGAGCCTTGTCCGATCTCGGACGCGCCGGTGTACACCACCACGCCGCCATCACGATCAATCTTGATGTTCACGGTCGAGTGCGGCATATCGGAACGAATGATGGAATTGGCGGCGCCGCTCACGTAGTGGCTGCAGGCAATGCCCAGGCCCCGACCTTTCGCCAGCTTCCCCTTGCGCTCTTTCCAACCCGAACGCTCGACCGTCTTCTCGATGCACTCCGGCAGTCCGTAGCTCTGCACTCGCAACCCGTTCACGGTGACGCAGGGCGGCTTCAAGAGGTTGCGCTGTCGAATCTCGGCCGGATCGAGATGGATCATGGCCGCCAGTTCATCCAATTGCGATTCAAACGCAAACCGTACGTTGACCGTGCCGTGTCCGCGCATGGCGCCACACGCAGGCTTGTTGGTCAACACCCGGTACCCGTCGTATTGAATGTTGGGAATGTCGTAGAGCGCCCCCAGCAGCGCGCCGGAATACAGAATCGTGACCACTCCGTAAGAGCAGTAAGCCCCGCCATCCTGCACCACGCGCGCCTTCACGGCGGTAATGCTGCCGTCTTTCTTCACACCCGTCTTGAGATCGATGAGAGTACGCGGCCTTCCGCGATGGGCCCAGAAGACTTCTTCCCGCGTGTAAGTGATTTTGACCGGCGCCCGCGCCTTGCGCGCGGCAATCGCCGCGATGATCTCGAGCGGGATCACCTCGCTCTTGCCGCCAAAGCCCCCGCCCACCAGCGGTTTGATCACGCGAATCTGCGCCATCGGCATTTCCAGCACCAGGGACAGCTTGTGCTGCAGGTAGTACGGAACCTGAGTGGACGACCAGACGATCAACCGCCCCGGCTTGCCCGTCTGCGAATCAATTTCAAAACTGGCCAGTGTGGAATGCGGCTCCATGGCGGCGTGAGTCACTTCACCGGCAATGAAACGGGCTTCGGCAATACAATCCGCATCCGCAAAGCCCTTCTCGGGATCGCCAAACACATGGTGATAATCCTTCTCCAGGTTATGCGGCTTGTTGTCGTGGATCAGGTCCCTCTCCGCACGCATGGATTCTTCGGGATCAAAATAAGCAGGCAGCACTTCGTACTCGACATCGATCAACTCCAGCGCGCGATCGGCGGTCGCTTCATCCACCGCGGCCACGCAGGCCACGTTGTCGCCCACGTAGCGGACTTTTTCCAGAGCCAGGGCGTGTTCATCGTGCCCGACGGGAAGAATTCCGTAAGTATTGGGTGCGTCTTTGCCGATGGCAACGGCAACCACGTCTTCCAGTTTTTCGGCGCGGCTGGTGTCGATGCTCTTGATGCGCGCATGAGGATAGGGAGAGTGCAGAATCTTTCCCACCAGCATGCCGGGGACGCTGAGGTCGTCGGTATATTTGCCGGCGCCGGTCGTCTTGCCGGCCGCGTCGACCATGGCAATGCGTTTCCCGATAATAGAGAAGTCAGTCATGTTCTTGTAGCGCCGGCGTCTCGCCGGCTGTCAGGCGGGCGTCCCGCCCGCCTATCGAACCGGTGAAGATGGCGCCGCTAATCCCTTCTGCTCAGCCACAATCGCTGCCTTGATGGCCTGATACATCTGGTTGTAGCCAGTGCAGCGACACAGGTTCCCGCTCAAAGCGCCGCGGATTTCTTCGTCAGTCGGATCCGGATTTACCGCCAGCAAATGTTTTACGGTCATGATGAAACCTGGCGTGCAGAAGCCACACTGCGCTCCGCCCCAGTCGCCGTAAGCCTTTTGAATCGCGGCCAGGCTGCCATGTTCGCTCACACCTTCGATGGTGGTGATCTCCTGCCCTTCGCAACTAGCCGCGAGCATGGTGCACGAGAGCATGGGGACGCCATCAACCTGCACGGTGCAGGACCCACACGAAGAGTCGTCGCAACCTCGTTTGGAGCCTGTGAGCTGCAAATCCAGCCGCAAAGCGTCCAGCAGGAGCGTACTGGGCTCGAGCGCAAGCTCGTGCCTGCGGCCGTTGACGCGGAGCTCGATGAGTTCTTTTTTCATGAACAGCTTCTAGCTTCTAGCTCCTGGCTTCTAGCGCAACTGGAAAACCTTTCTGTAGCTAGCAGCCAGGAGCTAGAAGCCAGTAGCTGCTATCAATACAGCGGCACTTTCGGATCCACCGTCCGCGCCCAGCCATCGATCCCGCCACGCATGGACTGCACTTTCTCAAATCCCTGCTGCCGCAGCCAGTTCGTGACACTCAACGAGCGAACTCCATGGTGACAAACCACCACAATGTGTTCGTCAGGATCGAGTTCCTGGTGGGCCCGCGTGGGCACATCGCCCATCGGGATGTTCTTGCTGCCCTCCAGCCGAGCTTTCTCCACTTCCCAGGGCTCGCGGACATCGAGCAAAGTAAATTTATTGCCTTGCTTGAGCAGGGCCTTCACCTGACCGGCACTGATTTCGAAGTCCATGAAAACTCGCTCCTGGCGTCTGGCTCCTGGCTTCTAGCTCAACCACCGGCTCTGGCTTGTTTTGGCCAGAAGCCAGGAGCTAGAAGCCAGGAGCGCTTCTAGTATCCAAAATCTGCTTGCGCTGCATACGCGTGCTGCTTGACGCTCAAATCTTCCACTCGACATCCGCCTAACTGGTTCATGTAGGCCCGGCGATCGGCGACACTGTGTACCCAGCGCTGCAACCAGGCGTCGCTGTCGGCCTGGGTCTTCGTCTGTTCGTGATATTGGCGGAAGAAAGCGTTGTCGCGTCCGTAGCATCCCTGCACCGGGGATGGATGCGCGCCGTAACGGCATTCAACCACGGCACTGACCAGAAATCCCGGGATCACGGTGCGATTGGGATCGCTGACAATCACCTCGGCGTCAACGATCTCTTCCGCTACCACAATCACCCGCCGAGCCGCGCGGACGGCTTCGATCATCACTCCGATGTTCCCCCAGCAGTGAGCATTGCCGTCACGATCGGCACGCTGCAGATGGACAATAGCGACATCGGGAGTCAGTGCCCTGATGGCATGCAGCTTCTTATGCTCACGTAGGGGCGGACGCCCTCGTCCGCCCAGGCGAGTCGCAGACTCGCCCAACTCTGCTTCCACAAAAGGCGATTCAATCTCCGCGAAGAAATCGTTGTCGCGAGCCAAATCACTACCCAAGCCCGTCAGAGTCGGAAGAAAAGGCACGCCCATCGCTCCAGCCTGCAGGGCCAGCGCGACCGAGAAGTTGCTCAAATTAACCACCTTCACTCCGCCTTGTTCCACCGCGCGGCGAAAGTTGTAGGCCGAGCCCATCATCACATTCCCTACCCAGGCGGCGATCACCCGCTCCGCACATCCCGCCGCAATCATCTGATCGAAGAGAATGTCAGAGATCGGCCCAATCAGGGTGAGGCCGCGCTTCTTTTGCCGGATGATCTCGTGCCCCGCGGCGAAGGGAATCATCTGCTCCATCTGCAAACCGAGCGCAACCGAGGCGCCATCCGGCACCAGGTCGGCAATAGCCTCGCGCATGGTCAGGAGTTTAGACATGGCGCGTTTCATCTATTTTCCCTTCCAAACCGGCACACGCTTTTCCAGGAAAGCATTGATCCCCTCATGCACGTCTTCGGTCTTCATCAACTCTTCGAGATAAATCTTCTCCGCCCGCGCCAGCCCTTTGTCGAAGTGCATCGAGTCCCAGGCGTAGTTCGCCTTCTTGGCGATCGCCAGCACCACCGGGCTTAATTTCGAAAGCTGCTGTGCTGCCTCCTGCACCGCCGCCTCCAGGCCGCCCTCGCCGACGGCATTGTTAGCCAGACCGATGCACGCTGCTTCCCTGCCCGTAATGCTGCGCCCGGTAAGGATCAAATCCGCCGCCTGCCTTTGTCCAACCAAAGCCGCCAAAGCAGTGGCCGCCACCGGCGGATAGCATCCCAGCTTGATCTCGGGAAATCCCCATGTGGCATTTTCCGTGGTGTACACCAGGTCACAGACCATGGCCAGTTCCGCTCCCCCGCCCAGGCAATGACCATGCACCGCGGCGATGGTCATTTTCCTGCTGCCAACCACGGCGCGAATCACGGCGTGAAACCGGGCCAGCATGCCCTCCACTTTTTCGGGTGTGTGCGCGGCAACATCCACACCCACCGAGAACGCCTTCCCGGCTCCGCTCAATATCACTGTGGATACATCATCCCGCGCCTCGATCTCGGCCAGAGCCTGCGCCAGCTCATCCATCATCGCGATGTCAATCACGTTGAGCGGCGGATGGCGGAGCGTGAGGTGCGCTGCCGAAGGCTGGAAGTCGAGCGCGATTCGTGTTTGCGTGAGCGTTCCGGTCGCCATGTTGATTTCTACTTTGTCCAGAAACCGTCTGTGTCATATTCGCGGATCGCACTGAGCTCTTCCGCGCTCGGCGCCGGCGTCGTCTTGACTTCGTCCGCGACCCTCAGGCGCCATCCCGTGTTGCGCAACACATCGTCAACTTCCACTCCTGGATGCGTGGACGACAGATAAGCCTCGCCGTCCTCGCCGAAGCGCAACACGGCTTTGCTGGTAATGACCGCAGCCGGCCCGCCACGGGGCAAGCCCACCCGCTGCCGCCAGCCGCGTCCGTCGCCATTCCCCGGACTCGTAACGTACGAAACCCGCTCCGGCAACCGCTCCCGGCTGTGTTCCAGCAACACCACAAAGCGCTGCGCCAGCGAAGCGATATCACAGGCGCCGCCCGACCCAGGCAGTCGTGTCAATCCTTTGGCCCCGCGCACCTGGGTCGAGTTCAGATTGCCGAAGCGGTCCACTTCGGCCGCTCCCAGAAAGCCCATGTGCACCCGTCCGGATTGCAGCAGGCTCATGACCCCAAGCATGTCCAGGCACTGGGTTGCGTTCCTGATGTTGGCAGGGTCGGCCATGGTGAAGATCAGTTCCGGAGAAGGTGTGCTACGTATGACGCCGTTTTCAAACAATCCAACAGCATGGGGAGCATGTGTCTTCTTCGCCACCACGAATGCAATCAACGGCAGTCGCATCCCGACGAAGACGACTTCGCCATCGCGGATTTCGCGCGCCGCGCTGACCACCATCAGCTCGCCGGGTGTGCAAGCTTGCCTCTCCGGAATAACGGTAGTCATCGCCATAACCCAACTGAGAACCGAAAACTCCAAACTGAAAACCGGGTTTCCAGAAAATCTGCCTGCACCGGCAAAGCACTACAAATTAATCGCCGACTTTCGGACCTCGCCTATCGAAGCCAGAGGGTCCCGGGCACCTTCCTTGGGCACAATCCATTTCTTCTCGTTGCCGATAATGTCCAGCAGCAATTTCTTGTCTTCCGCCGAGGGCAAATATTCCTTCAAATGTTGCGCGTAACCCAGATCGTCCAGCGCTTCTCCGGTTTCGGCATGGAACTTCTGTCCCGCCCAGCTACCGATGTTGCGGTTAAACTTGATATGCGGAGCGTAAAGCTTTGGCTGTCCGGGCTTTAAGTAACTGTTGAAGCGGGCGATCAGACCTGCAACCTCATCTCGATAGAGGCGGCGGTTGTAGTCATTCAGATCGTCGAGATCCGCTGCCTGCTCGTTTTTCGGCTCGTCGTATCGTCCCTTGATGCCCCATACATAGGCCCAATGGGCGGATGAAGAGTGATCGGTGCCGAACAGATCGTACGAACTCGAAATCCATTTGTTGAGATATTTCTGGATCAGCCAGCCCGGCACCACGCCCGCCTCTACGATGCGGCGCAAGCCGTCGTTGCCCGTTCCCATGTGGAAGGCTTCCTCGCGCAGCATGTAGGACATCGAGCGCCCGAGGGGAGCGAACGCCGAATATTTGAACATCTGCAACTGGAACTTGCCATCGCGATCCACGAAGTCGGTATAGGTAAAAAAGTCCATCCAGTTGTCCACGTCAACATTGAAGGCGCCCAGCAGGCGCTTGTTTTCGAAGGCGCGGCGCTCCAGCATCTTTTGCGCCTCGACTTTACCGGAATAACCGAAGTGGTCCACCAGCAGGGCGCACATCTGCCAGCCGTGACGCATTTCCTCGATCATGACCCGGGTGATGGCTCGGCGGTCCCAGTCGGTCGGAGCACTTTCGAAGAGGTATCGCTGCTGCTCCACGCTGGCGAATTCGGTGTCACCCTGATAAACGATCATGTTGATCAGCGCATCGCGCATCTGCTGGGTGGGCACCTGGCGCAGGTTCTCCCACTTGCGGCGGCCTTTGTAGGACCCAAACTCGATCTCTTCCGTCTCGATCGCACCGAACAGCGTGTCGAATTTGAAGCTGGCAATCTCGTCGTGATTGACACCGATCTCTTTGCGCCAATCGTCAAAGAGCCCGACCCAATCGCTGAAAGTTCCGATCTTTGCTACCTTGCCTGGCATGATTTCGAACCCCTTGAACCACCAAGGACACGAAGGTGCACCAAGGAATTCCGCACTGACGCACTCCTTCGTGGTACTTCGTGTCCTTTGTGGTTTACGCTCTTCACTCTGAATTCCGGGAACGACCGCTATTTCGCCTTGAATACCGCCGGCCGCTTCTCCACGTACGCCGCCAGTCCCTCCTTGGCGTCATCGCTCTGAAACAGCAGCTGCTGATTCTCTCGCTCGACCGCCAGCGCCGATTCCATCGGAATCTCCCATCCCGTCTGCACCGCCCGCTTGATGCGTCCCACCGCCTTCGCCGCCTTGTTGGGAGGACAGAACTGGCGGGCATATTCCATGATGTTCTCCATGAAATTCTCGCGCTCGTAAATATCGTTGACGATGCCCAACTCCTTCGCTTCTTCGAAAGAAAACGTATTGCCCGTCACCATCAACTCAATGGCCTTGCTCTTGCCCACAATGCGCGACAGCCGCTGCGTCCCGCCCGTGCCGGGTAGTACGCCCAGATTCACTTCCGGAAGCCCGATCTTGCCCGCGTCCTGGCGCGCGATGCGGATGTCGGCAGCCATGGCAATTTCGAGGCCGCCGCCCACGCAGTGCCCGTTCAACGCCGCAATCACCAGCTTGGGCGTGTGTTCCAGCCGCAGCAGGGTCTCGTTGGCATGCAGGCAGAAGTAGTACTTGAAAGTCGGATCAACACTCACCAGCATCTTGATATTCGCGCCGGCAGAAAAGAATTTGTCGCCCGCGCCGGTCAGGACGATCACATACACGTCATTGTCCATGCGCGCCTTTAGAATGGCCTCGTCGAGCTGCCGGTTCATCTCGTAGGTGTAGGTATTGGCCGGCGGATCGCACAATTCGATCACCGCCACACCGGCGTCCACCCGGTAGTTAATCAGTTGTTTTGTAGTTTCGCCGCTTGCGGGCTGCACTGTCGTTGCCATCGATCCACTCCTTTTCACGATACAAGAATGTCGTATTCAGTTCGATACTGCCGGCTTCTTCTTCTGCGCTACTCTGGCCCGCCCTGCTGCGATGCCCCGAAGAAAAATGTCCCCCATCGCCCGCGCCAGTTCCGGGGCATCGGCATCGACGCGCGGGTTGTACCAGGTATAAATCCAGTTCATCATGCCAAACAGGCTGAGCACCGCGGTCCGGCTGGAAAACTCCAGTCCGCGGGCCTGCTTGTATTCGTCCAGCAGTTCCATGCAGACGCGGTAGTACTCGCGCTTGATGGCCGCGATTTCGGCCCCCCAGCCGTTCTTCAGGACATCATCCTCGTGAGACAGGACCTTCATGGCCTTCGGGTTGGCCAGAAAGTACTCCAGATGATTGTGGATGAAGCTCCGAATCCGTTCGGCCGGATCGTTGACCTGCTGCAGTCGCTCCCGCAGCCGCGCCACAATCGTGGTGAACGTGTCTTTCTGGATCAGGTACAGCAACTCTTCTTTGGATTCGAAATAGTAGTACAAGCCCGAGAGCGAAACGCCGCTGGCGCGGGAGAGATCGCGCATCGAGGCAGCCGCATAGCCCTTTTCGTGGAAAACGTTGGTGGCGTGCACTAGTATCTTGGCCAGGCGGCGGTCAAACCGGGTCTCCGGGCGCGGTTCGGGCGCAGGAACGCGGCGTCGGGCTGCGACCTGCGAATGGATGGGAGAAATGCTGGACATTGTTCGAACGTTCGTTCAAATAATAGCAGCCCCACGACGCAAGAACAAGCGATTTCATCGAAACTCTCGTAACGCTCCAACTGAGAACGGGGAACTTGTAACTGAAAACTGAGAATTGAAATCCGGGGCTCAATCCACTCCATGAAACCCAGGTCAGTACCTCCCACGGGTAGTCTCGAGACTCCCCGCACATGAAGTAAATATTTGCTTCAGTTCCGGATGTCCGCCATCAACTGCTCCACCTCGGACTTCAGGGCAGCCGTCAGCGGCAGGAACGGCAGGCGCGCCGGGCCGCCATAGTAGCCGTTCAGGTCCATCCCATACTTCAGGCCCGGAATGCCCATCTCTCCCGCCACTCGGGTAGTGGCTTTTGTGATCCGCTCTTGCTTCAGGTGGGCCAGCTCCGCATCGCCTTCCTTCCAGGCAGCATAAATCTCGTAGCAGGCCGTCGGCGCGGCATCGGCAAAGGCGAGGATCGCGCCCACGGCGCCGGCCTGCAGTGACGGCTCCAGTTTCTGCGCCAGTCCCACCACGATCTGGAACCCGACCTCCTTCTGGCGGGTTTTGATTCCACTTACCACGGTCACAGCGGCTGACGATGGCTTCGCGCCGCCCACTCCCGCCACCTGCACCAGTTCCCCGGCCCGCCCATTTTCGCCGCTGGACGCCTTGAGCATGCGCGGAGTCACGGCATCAAAGGTTTCAGTGACCAAAACCGAACGCTTCACATGCCGGGTCGCTTCCGCCATCTTTCGAATTTTCTCCACGTCGCCGCCCGATTCCTTCATCCCGATGATGTTGGGATGGTCTGCCAATTCCACCACCACTTCGGCGGGAATATCGTATCCCGTAAAGCCGGGCACGTTGTAAATCATCACCGGCAGCGGCGAGCGGTCTGCCACAGTACGATAGAAAGCCAGCATGTTTGCCGGCTGCATCTGCTTTTTATAGAAGTGCGGCGTGCGCACCAGGGCAACGTCATAGCCGAGTTCAGCCGCATACTCGGTCAGGCGCAAGGTTTCGCCGGCGGACTCGATGCCCGTGCCTGCGATCAGCACTTTGCCCGGCGCCGCGGCCTCCCGCGCTACTTTCAAGACCTCGCGCCGCTCCTCGTCGGAGAGCATGATGGCTTCCCCGGTCGAGCCCAAGACCACCAGCCCAGCCGCAGGCGTCTTTGAATAGCGCTCAACATTGTGCTCGAGTTTTTTGAAATACACGTTACCGTCAGGATAGAAAGGCGTCGTGAGAGGAGGAAAAATACCGTGAAGTAGCATGAGTGTCGCTGTCAGTGCCGAAAGTATTCACTCACAAGCTTATCAAATCCGCCCTGTCATCCTGAGCGCAGCCGGAACTTCGCAAAGCGAAGTTTCGGCGGAGTCGAAGGACCCCTACCGCAACGCGCTCTACGCGCCGCACTCAGGGCCGGGACGGGAGTGGCTTGACGTCCACGTTGTGAAACGCGGCGATCCACCACCCGCCGTCTTCCCTGGTCACGACCAGTTGAAGTTTGGCCCGCAGGGCGCCATCACTTGCAGCCTGTACTCCCGGAGGCAACCGAAGATAGCCCGGTGACCGCCGCGTCCACATCAACCACCGCAACATCCGGACGGATGAAGCGCAGCCTCGCCAATGGATTGTTGCAGCACGCTTCCCTTGTAGATGGTGCGGAAAATCTCCGCATGGCGGAGTTCAAAGGTTTCCCGTCCGTAGGCCACGATCCCGAGCACGTTAGTGAAGCTGCCATCGGCGGAAAACCGGGCGGAAAAAGCTCTGGCGTCCCCGCGGTTCCAGGCATCGGTTAACCCTGCCACGAGAGCTTCGATAGCGCTGCTGTCAGATAAATCGGACTGCGCTCGAGCGTCGGACATAAAACATGTTTCCCTGGAAGAATTGGGTCCTGCCTCCAAAAATCGCTACGCCGAGCGACGCTCCGCTGGCGGCACAAAATGCGCGGCCGGCACCGCGCCAATCTGCACCAGCAGGCCCAGCTGGTCCCAGTTGTCCCAGCCTTCGACAATCTTTCCGTCAGAAAATCTCTGCGTCGAAGTGCCGGTGATGGTGACTTTCTTCCCGGTCGGCGCGAATCCCAGAAACTCGCCTTTGTGAGTCATGGTCGCGGTCCAACGGGCCGCCGCCTTGTCTCCCTGCTCAACGATGTGATCGATCTTTACTCTGAGATCCGGGAAACGCACGGCGGAACTCGGCGGCAAAAATCCTGAACTGCTCGCGGCCAATCACCGTGTCATGCTGGGCCTGGCCATGACCGACGACGTCGGGCGACGCCATCTCATCAATCGTTTCCATGCGCCCGTTGTTCCACACTTCCTCAAACCAGCGACGAATCAAAGCGCTGTTTTCCTGCGCCATACCACACCTCCGAGGCGAAATTAGCCTCTTTGGCCCTTCACTGTACGCTCCGCATGCAGGTGCTGCAATGCCTGCACCCGCAGCTCTCCGCGCTGCAATGCGGCGATGCCTTCCGCCGCGGCGCGAGCGGCCGAGAGCGTGGTTATAGTCGGAATACGCGCCTGCACCGCCGCCCGCCGGATGGCCTTCTCATCGAACCAGGGATCGACGCCCTGTGGTGTGTTCACGATCAGCTGAATGCGCTCGCCCTTGATCAGGTCCACCACGTTGGGACGACCTTCCTTCACCTTATAAACGCGCTCCACCGACATGCCGGCGGCCTCAAGTACGTCGGCGGTGCCGGCTGTCGCTACCAGCTTGAAACCCATGTCCACGAACTTGCGCGAGACCTCGGCCACGCCCGGCTTGTCGTGATCGGTGACGCTGATGAAAACCATACCTTCGGTGGGCAACTTCTGTCCGGCCGCCGTCTGCGCCTTGGCGAAAGCTTCGCCAAAGTTATCAGCCACCCCCATGACTTCACCCGTGGACTTCATTTCCGGCCCGAGCACAGTGTCCACGCCGGGAAATTTGTTCCAGGGGAATACCGGAGACTTCACGTAGTAGCAGTGTCCCGTGTCGAGATCGGCGCCGCGCTCGATAAATTCCGGCAGGAATTCACGCAGCTTGCGGCCGGTCATCAGCCGCGCTGCGATTTTTGCCATGGGTACGCCCGTGGCTTTCGAAACGTAAGGCACGGTGCGCGAAGCCCGTGGATTGACTTCGAGCACATAAACCTTCCCGGTTCCCGTGTGGGGGCCGGTCTCTGACCCGTCAGAAGCTACACTCGCTCGCGGAATCGCGAACTGAATATTCATCAACCCGACCACCTTCAACGCCCGCGCCAGCTTGAAGGTGTACTCCCGCATGCGTTGCAGAAGGTGTTCAGGAATATCCACCGCCGGCAGCACGCAGGAAGAGTCGCCGGAGTGAATGCCGGCCTCTTCGATATGCTGCATGATGCCGCCGATGACGACATCCTCGCCGTCCGAGAGCGCGTCCACATCCACCTCGATCGCATCTTCAAGGAAGTGATCAATCAACACCGGCCGGTCCTGAGAATACTCGACCGCCTCTTTCATGTAGCGGACGACCATCTCCTCGTCGTAGGCGATCACCATGGCCCGCCCACCGAGTACGTACGACGGGCGCACTAGCACGGGAAATCCAACCCGTTTCGCACCTTCAATCGCTTCCTCGACCGATGCCGCCATCGCCCCCGGGGCCTGCGGGATAGCCAGTTCGTCGAGCAATTTTCCGAAGCGCTTGCGGTCCTCCGCCAGGTCAATCGACTCTGGAGACGTACCGATAATGTTGATACCTGCCGCTTTGAGGGGCAGCGCCAGATTCAGAGGTGTCTGACCGCCGAACTGCACAATCACGCCCACCGGCGCGCCGGAAGAAGCTTCGTGCTCACAGATGGCGAAAACATCTTCCAAAGTCAGCGGCTCGAAGTAGAGGCGATCGCTGGTGTCATAGTCGGTCGAGACCGTCTCCGGATTGCAGTTGATCATGATGGTCTCGTACCCATCGTCGCGCAGCGCAAAGGCCGCATGGCAGCAGCAGTAATCAAACTCAATTCCCTGCCCGATACGGTTGGGTCCGCTGCCGAGAATGATCACTTTCTTCTTCCCGGTCGGCGCGGCCTCGTCTTCCTCCTCGTAAGTCGAGTACAGATACGGCGTATAGCTTTCAAACTCGGCCGCGCAAGTGTCCACTCGCTTGTAAACCGGAGCAATGCCGTGCTTCTTGCGCAGATGCCGGACTTTCTCCTGCGAGCCCTTTCCGTCGAGCCTCCACACGCCCGCCAGGCGCCCGTCCGAGAAGCCCATGCGTTTGGCCTCGCGCAGCACCTCGGTAGGAATCGATTCCATGGGATGCTTCTCCAGCTCCAGCTGCATGTCGTTAATCTCTTTGAGCTGGTACAGAAACCAGGGATCGATAGAGGTCATCTTGGCCAGTTGCTTGACCGTATGGCCCTGCCGCAAAGCGTAGCGAACGTAGGAAAGCCGTTCAGGATGCGGCGTCACCAGACGCTGCGTCAGGATCTTGGGCTCGATCTTCTCCGCCCCAACTTTCTTGCCGGTATCGAGCGCGCGCACGCCCTTGAGCAGCGCCTCCTTGAAGGTGCGGCCAATCGCCATCACTTCGCCCACCGATTTCATCTGCGGCCCCAGGTTTTCATCGGCGCCGGGAAACTTTTCGAATTGCCACTTGGGAATCTTCACCACCACGTAATCGAGCGTCGGTTCGAAACACGCGGGTGTCTTGCGCGTAATGTCGTTGGGAATTTCGTCCAGGGTGTAGCCGACCGCCAGCTTGGCGGCAATCTTCGCGATGGGAAACCCAGTCGCCTTGGAAGCCAGCGCCGAAGATCGGGACACCCGGGGGTTCATCTCGATGACAACCATACGTCCGGTTGTGGGATGCACCCCAAACTGAATATTCGATCCACCGGTCTCGACGCCGATTTCGCGGATCACCGCTATGGCAGCGTCACGCATCGCCTGATACTCGCGGTCCGTAAGCGTCTGCACCGGGGCGACGGTGATGGAATCGCCAGTATGCACGCCCATGGGATCGAAGTTCTCGATCGAGCAGATGATGATTACGTTATCTTTCAGATCACGCATCACCTCGAGCTCATATTCCTTCCACCCCAAAACCGACTCTTCGATCAGCGCTTCATGTACAGGAGAGAAATCAAGTCCGCGGGCCAGCACTTCCAGCATTTCTTCGCGGTTGTAAGCGATGCCGCCGCCACTGCCGCCCAGCGTGAACGACGGCCGCACGATGACTGGAAACCCAATCTTGCCGGCGAATTCGAGGCCGTCTTTCAGATTGTTGACCAGCGCCGACTTGGGAACGTCGAGACCAATCTTCTGCATCGCGTCTTTGAAGTAAAGACGGTCTTCAGCCTTCTTGATCGCAGCCACGTTGGCGCCAATGAGCTGCACGTTGTACTTCTCCAACACGCCGCCGTCGGATAGTTCAATCGCCAGATTAAGCGCGGTCTGTCCGCCCACGGTCGGCAGGATGGCGAACCCCTGGCCGGGCGACAGTTCACGCTCGATGCGAATAATTTCTTCGAGATATTCCCGGGTGAGCGGCTCGATGTAAGTGCGGTCGGCAATCTCCGGATCGGTCATGATGGTGGCCGGATTGGAGTTGGCTAACACTACTTCAAATCCCTCGGCCTTGAGCGCCTTGCAAGCCTGCGTCCCGGAGTAATCAAACTCCGCCGACTGGCCAATGATGATGGGGCCAGAGCCGATGATTAGAATTTTCGAGATGTCAGTTCGTCGCGGCATCAGTTCCTTGTAGCGCCGGCATCCTGCCGGCTGTCTGGCGGGCGTCCCGCCCGCCTATCGGGCCGCAGGTACGGCGGCGCTACCCCTTCCACTCCTCCATCATCTTCACGAAATCCTTGAACAAATAATGCGAATCATGCGGACCCGGCGAAGCCTCGGGATGATATTGCACGCAGAACAGCGGCAGGTTCCGGTGCCGCATGCCTTCGAGTGTGTTGTCGTTCAAATCGATGTGCGTGAGTTCTACTTCACTCTGCGGCAGCGAATCCGGATCCACGGCGAAGTTATGGTTGTGCGCCGTGATCTCGATCTTGCCCGAATTCAACTGCTTCACTGGATGATTTCCACCATGATGTCCAAACTTCAGCTTGAACGTCTTGCCGCCCAAGCGCGATCCCGGTGAGCTGGTGTCCCAGGCAAATCCCGAAAATCGGCTGGCGCCCCATGAGGCGGCGAATGTTGTCCACCGCGTAGGTGCAGGGCTCGGGATCGCCGGGACCGTTCGAGAGGAACACGCCATCCGGCTTCAGCGCGAGGACGTCTTCCGCCAGAGTCTGCGCCGGCACGACTGTCACCTTGCAGCCTTCGCCGCGCAGCTTTCGCAGTATGTTCTGCTTGATGCCGTAGTCGTAAGCCACCACATGAAAACGCGCCGGCTCATCTTTAACGCCCACCACTTCGTCAGGCAGATGGGAGCGCTCGCCCGTTTCCCATTGGTAAGTGCTCTTGGTGCTGACCACCTTGGCGAGATCAGTCCCGTCCATCCTGGGGATGGACCGCGCCTTTGCCACCAGCTTGTCGGCGTCATTCTCCAAAGTAGAGACCACGCCGCGCATCACGCCGTGGTCGCGCAAGTGCCGCACCAGCGCCCGCGAATCGATCTCCGCCAGCACCGGAATCTTGAATTGTTCGAGATACTCTTCCGCGACCTGCTGCGAGCGCCAGTTCGAGCTGACGCGCGAAAACTCGCGGACGACCAGGCCCTCGATGTACGGGCGCGTGGCTTCGTTGTCTTCGGCATTGGTGCCGTAGTTGCCGATTTCAGGATTGGTGAGAACTACAATCTGGCCGCAGTAGGAAGGGTCGGTGAAAATTTCCTGATAGCCAGTAATGGAAGTATTAAAAACGACTTCGCCGTAACATTCGCCTTTGGCGCCGTATCCTTTGCCTCGGAAGACTCTGCCGTCTTCGAGCGCAAGCGTAGCTTGCATTCGTGCTCCAGGGAGTGGATTTTCAGAATTTTAGCAGGGATAAGAATTTCGCGAAACAAATGATTTCGATGATTCGGATTTTCTTTGCGGCCTCCGCGGCCTTTCTTTGCGTCCTTGGCGGTAAAAAGCTTTTGACCGCAAAGCTCGCAAAGAAGACCCGCAAAGGACGCAAAGCTGCCCTACCGCACCCTTCCCATCTTGTCCATTGGCCAATATCCGAACACCGCCTTGCCGTAGATATAGCCGATGTTGACCGGCCCAAAGTCGCGGCTGTCGTTTGACATGGTGCGATGGTCGCCCAGCACGAAGTAGCTGTTGGGCGGCACCACCGTCTCGGGGTACGACCGCTGGTCGGCGTAGGCGCCGGGAACGTAGTCTTCTTCGAGCGCCTCCCCGTTGACGAACACTTCGCCCGCGTCAATCCGGATACGGTCGCCCCCCAGCCCGATCACCCGTTTGATAAAACTCTTCGAGGGATCGCGGGGATAGCGGAACACCACGATGTCGCCGCGCTGGATGGGCTCCAGCCGGTACACATACTTGTTGACGAAGATGCGCTCCTGGTCGTCGAGCGAGGGCATCATGCTGGTGCCCTCCACCTTCACCGGCTGGTACAGGAAGATAATGATGAACGCGGAAATCGCCAGCGAAACGATCAGGTCGCGCAGCCATACCGAGAGCACTGGCAAGGCGCGAGCCGCCGTGGGAGCGGGACCCTTGTCGTGGCGGATGCGCGATTCCTCTGGGCGGTGTCGGTCCGGCATGCTGATTCTCATTATACGTTCAATGAGATCGGGTTGAAGCCGGCCGCCCGGGTCCATCCCGGTTACCTCGGGGCTACTGCCGCGGCGCAGCAATTCGCGTTACAATCATTAGACTGAGGGCGTCTGAATCATGATCAAACATGGGTTAACTCTTGCCTTTTTAGGTCTGCTTGTCCTGGGCGTCTCCGCTCCCTGGGCCACCTCCCAGCAGGATGGGGCTGTGCCCCATTACAACGCCCGTCCGCCCGCCAAGGGCACCACTCTGCCTGCGATTCTGGGGCGGGAACAGCTTTGGGGCGCGAACGCTCAGTACCCTTTTCAAAGTCATGCCTACGAACTGGCCGCCAAAATTCCGGTGGTGCTGCATCAACAGCCCTGCTATTGCTACTGCGACCGCGGGATGGGTCACAACAGCCTGCACAGCTGTTTCGAGGGTACCCATGGCGCCGAGTGTTCGGTCTGCCTGAAAGAGCTCTACTACTCCTATTCCATGCACAAGAAGGGAAAGACGGCCACCCAGATTCGTCAGGGCATCATGAAAGGCGAATGGAAGCAGATAGATCTGCAGACCGCCGCCGCCATCAATTGATTTGAGCAGGATGCTCTTCGGGTGGAGTTGACGGAGATGCGAGTCGGCGTATAACCTGCTGAATCGAAGTGGCTCTGGCTTTTCCACAGATGCCACCCAGGGCCCCCTGACCAACAGTCACAGCGTCGCCGGTAGGAATCGACTAACGAACGGCGGTTTATGCCCTAGCCGGTTTCTCCCAAACGCTTGAAAAAGGAGAGCTTACGAAGAGTCCAGGAAGAGTTTTGCGGATGGCGCAGAAAACCACACCCAAGAAACCCATGAGCGAAGATCCTCGTTTTGCACACGCTGTGCAAAACTACGAGGCTGGCCTGCGTGCCATGCAGGAGCACAAGTTCGAAAAGGCCAAGGGATTCCTGCAGAAGGCCGTGACCGGCGCCAGCAAGGAGTTAGCCGACCGGGTCACAGTCCACCTCAATACCTGTAACCAGCATCTGGAGCGTTCCGCCACCCAGTTCAAGAGCCCGGAAGAGCACTACGATTACGCCGTCTCGCTGATGAACGTAGGAGACTACGTAACCGCCCGCGAACACCTGGACAAGCTCTCCAAGCAGGTCCCCAAAGTGGACTATGTTGCCTACGGTCTGGCCGCCCTCGATTGCCTCACCGGGCATCTGGAGGATTCGCTGCGCCATCTCGACGAGGCTATCCGGATTAACGCCGCGCTGCGCTTTCAGGCCCGGAACGATTCCGATTTCCAGAACCTGGCGGAAGATCCCCGCTTCACCGAACTGCTGTATCCCGACCCAGGGGCTGAGTTCTCCCCCGAACCAGCTATCCCTGAGGACAATGGCTAGCCGTGGCGGTACCTGATCCCCACCGGCGGTCACTGCGATCACGGGGAAGTACGTCATCAAACAGCCTGCGGGTCGTCGCCATCGGCGGCGGCACCGGCCTGTCCACTCTGCTCAAAGGACTCAAGCGCTACGTCACTCGAGCCAGCGCCCTGGGAACGCCCGGCCATCCTGAAATCTGCGAACTCTGCGCCGTGGTCACGGTCAGCGATGACGGCGGCTCCAGTGGACGTCTGCGCAAGGAACTCAACATGCTCCCGCCGGGAGACATTCGCAACTGCATCGTCGCCCTCTCGGAAGACGAGGCCCTGCTCTCCCGCCTGTTTCAGCACCGTTTCGTCAAAGGATCAGGCTTGGAGGGTCATAGCTTCGGCAATCTGTTTCTGGCCGCGTTGACCTCCGTCACCAGCGACTTCAGCGAGGCCGTCCGGCTGTCTTCCGAAATCCTCCTTACCCGCGGACACATTTATCCTGCCACGACCTCCCATGTCGAACTCGAGGCCCTGATGGAAGATGGCACCAGGGTCCGGGGCGAGACCAGGATCACGGCCAGCAGTGGCCGGATCAAGCAGCTCTTCCTCGACCCTCCGGATATTCAACCCCTACCCCAGACTCTGGATGCGATGGCACGCGCCGACCTGATCACGCTCGGTCCCGGGTCTCTGTTCACCAGCCTCATTCCCAACCTGCTGGTGCCCGGCATCGCCCAGGCCATGGTCAATTCGGCGGCGGTGAAAGTTTATGTGGGCAACCTGATGACCCAGGCCAATGAAAGTCTGGGATTGACCGCCTCCGATCACATCAAGGCGTTAAATCGCCATGCCCAGGTCAAGCGCATCTTCGATTTCGCTCTCATCAATCGCGCTCCTGCACCCCCGGCGCTGAAGGCCAAATACGCGCTGGAAGGCGCCAACCAGATAGTGGCTGACCTCGAAGCCATCGAAGAACTGGGTGTCATCCCCGTCCTGGGCGACTACCTGGACGAGAAGGACATGGTGGCCCGCCACCTGACCGATCGGATCGCCACTGACCTGATGGAACTGGCCACCCAGGCCCCCGGTGGAACCCGGGCCGCCACCCCGTAACGGCTCATGTGTGGGGCGGGCGCCTTCGCCCGCCGTTTTTGACTTTGATTTTCTTTTTCGATCTTTGTTCTCGTCGTTCGATTTCTTTTCTTTGACTCTGGCTCCCGTATTGCGGCGGTCAAAACCAGGTCAGAATTAAGGTCAAAAGCGTCGGACAAAGCCTGCCCTGAGCGAAGTCGAAGGGAGTGTCCGATCCACACGAGTCGGTAACCACCGTAACCCTGCCGGGTACGCAGCTCTCGCGGTATATTGGATCGAATGCCGAAAGCCAACACCCATCCACCTCGGGCGCCCCGGACTGCGATCGCCATCCTGGCCGCGGGCAAAGGCACCAGGCTGAAGTCGAAACATCCCAAGGTGCTGCACGAGGTCGGCGGGAAACCGCTCCTGGCCCACGTAATCGCAGCCGCCACCAGAGTCGTCCCCGCGAGCGATGTATTCGCCATCATCGGACATGAAGCGGACCGCGTCCGCAGCGCCGTGGCCGCCACCGGGGTCGGCTTCGTGCTGCAGCAGGAGCAGCGTGGCACTGGCCACGCCCTGATGGCCGCTCGCGAAGCCCTGGCCTCCTATGATCTGATCATCGTGCTCTCCGGCGATGCTCCGCTCATCACCTCCCAAACCATCGAGCAGCTCCGCGATTTCCATCTTTCGAAGAAGGCCGCAATGACGCTCCTCACCGCCCGTCTGGAAAACCCCAGCGGATACGGAAGGGTCGTCCGCCGGAAACCCGGCACGCCCGAAGTCAAGGCGATCGTCGAGCAGAAGAACCTGACGCAGGCGCAGCAGAAGATACATGAGATCAACGCCGGCTTCTACGCTTTTGACGCCAATGCGTTATTCAGCCGCATCGACAAGCTGGCTTCCGACAATCATCACGGCGAGTTTTACCTCACCGACATGGCTGCCATTCTGGCCAAGGCCAATCAGCGTGTGGTTGCCGTGCAGGCCCGCGACGCCCATGAGGTCCTGGGAGGCAACACTCGCGCCGAACTCTCGGAAATCGACCAGCACATGCGCCTGGCCAAGTGCCGGCAGTTGATGGACCAGGGTGTCACCATTCTCTTTCCCGAAAGTTGCGTCATCGACAATGACGTCGAGGTCGGCGCTGATACCGTCATCGAACCCAGCGTCCAGCTGCGGGGCACGACCCGCGTCGGCAGCGACACGCGTATCCATTCCTTCAGCGTGATCATGAGCTGCGAGATCGGCGACAACGTGCTGATCCAGACCGGCTGCGTGCTGGAACATTCTGTAATCAAGGCGCGCGCCTCGCTCGGCCCCTACAGCCATCTGCGCCCGGGTTGCGAAGTCTGCGAAGACGCTCACATCGGAAATTTCGTCGAACTGAAGAAGACCCGTGTCGGCAAAGGCTCCAAGGCCAACCATCTGACCTATCTGGGAGACACTGAAGTCGGCGAAAAAGTAAATGTCGGCGCCGGAACTATCACCTGCAACTACGACGGCGTGAACAAGCACAAGACCATCATCGAAGATGGCGTCTTCGTGGGCAGTGACAGCATCCTGATTGCACCAATTCGCATTGGAAAAGGCGCCTACGTGGCCGCCGCCACCACCGTCACCGAAGATGTCCCGCCGGATTCCCTTGCCCTGGGACGCGCCCGCCAGATCGTGAAAGAGGGCTGGGCCAAAGCGAAAAGAGAAAAGGCCCAGGCGCAAAAAGCCAAGTAATCCTGTCATCCTGAGCGGAGTGGCTGCTTCGCGAAGCGAAGCAGCCACGCAGTCGAAGGACCCCTATCACTGCGCGAGCGCCCGCTCGTGCTGGCGGTCCCGCAAAAGCGCCGGTCCGCCCCGTTTCCAGAAAGTCCCGTCTCGCGTAGTTCATCTATCAGAGTAGGGGTCCTTCGACTCGCTGGATCGCCCGCCAGCGGGCGATCCAACTCGCTCAGGATGACAGGGGGGAAAGTTGAAGAGGGATTGAAAAAGAAAGCGCCGGGCTTTGCGCCCGGCGCCTGCACGAGCGGGACGCTCGCGCCTACATTTACTTTGAAACCGCCGCGAACAACGGCGAGTGCAGCAAACCCTGGAACTGCTTGTCGTCCGCCTTGAAGTGCATCTGCAGATTCGAGCTGTCGGAGTTGACCGTGACATTATCCAGCGCCAGCTTTTCGACGGGAGTCGCCGACATCTTCTTGTAGAGCATCCCTGCCTTGAGCAGCGAAGACAGCGTGGTTGCGGTCATAGAATCTGACGTCACCACATCCAGATCGAAATTCACCCCGCTCTGAAAGTTCATGGCGTAGCGCGAACCCAGAATGCGCTTTTTGACCGTCTCATAGTCCGCCAATCCGGACGCTTCCCCCAGGGCCGAGTGCAGCATATTCTGCGTTCCCTGTTGGTCAAGCACGCTCCACACCGTTCCGGAATCGACCGATCCCATCATGTCCGCGATCTGGGTGTTGCTGTCCAGGGTATAGGTGTAGCCGTCTCGTGCATCCAGAGCGCCGCGCAGGGCGCCGCTGTCGCCGAAGAGCAGCGTGCTGTCATCGAGGAAAGTCATCTGCATGCCCGCGGGCATGGGATAGATGTCCGCATTGCGCAATTTGAGCGGCTTCACTTTGCGCAGGCGCATTTTCTTGAGCACCGCGGCCATGGCAAATTGTCCCTGCGCCACCCCCACCACCTTCACACCCTGCTTGCCGCTGCGATAGGAAGCGAATGTAAGCTGCTCGACATCCTTGTCAGGGTCGATGCCCACGCCCCGCAGCGCCCCTTCAAATTCCTTGAGACTCGGCGGCAGCACCTGCGCCTTCAGCGCCATGGCGGTATCGGAATTCTTAAGTGCGCGATAGTCCACGGAAATGATCTGCTGGATGTCGGAAGGAATCACGGTGCGCGCCGAACTGCCCAGCGGCATCGACCATGCGGTCGCACTCACCAGCAGCAGAATACAAAGACTACCCTTCACTGTTTTCATGAACTACCTCGAAGATATGTGCGTTTAGATGCGATTTATAGGCTTATTGTATGCTCATTTTCGACCTGAAAGGCCAATCGAAAGGGCAGGTGGTGTGCCAAGGGAGGTGCATGGCCCCGGCCGTCAGCTTGTCAGGGCCGCGACCTTTTTGCGGGTTTCTGCCGCAAAAGCGCTGTCTTTCAGCGACTCGAGATTGATTTCGACGTTGGCCAGCGCCCCTTGAATGGCCGCCCGGGCCAGGGCCGTAGCCGTGGTCAGGTCCGACTTCATATTCGGATTCGTAATCGGCTGCAGACGCTCGACGATCCCCACCACTTCCCTGGCCCGCTGCGCCACGCTCAAGGGAACGCTGGTCGCCTGTTTCAAAGCGGCGTCAATGATGCCATCCGCGCCCGCCGAATCCTTGGCCTGTTTGTAGGCCTTCATCACCGCGTTGTATGACTCAGCGTCGGCATCAATCGCCGCCTTCAACTCTTCGCGCAATTGCGAGAGCCGCGCAATCGCCTCGCTCAGTTCGCGCTCGTGCTGCAGGTAAGCTTTCTTGCCGCGCGACATCGATGCCACCATGGTTGCAAGACCAGCCGCCATGGCCCCGCTGGCCGCGGCCGCGCTTCCGCCGCCGGGTGTAGCCGTCGGCGCCGCCAGTTGTTCGACAAAAGGCTCGACCCCGGCGCGCAGTCCACCCACCGCCATCTTGCCGCCCATCACCACTGCCAGCCGGTTCTCTAAAATTAGACTGGAGTCGAAATTCTCCACCTGTAAAAACCATTCCGCCGCCGATTCCAACGCCTTTTTCGGAATCAGGCCCACAATCTCGCTGCTCACCGGCACGACGCCGTAGCGGGCCGCCTCCCGCTTCACCACCTCAAACACGCGGTGGATCGGAGTCTGCTCAAAGTCAGTCAGATTCATCGAGACCTGTGCCATCCCGCGAACCAGAAATCCCGCGCCCTTGACGAAGCGCATCCCGCCGCTGGAAAAACGCACCACTTTGGCGATCTTCTTCGCGATCTCGACGTCCGGGGTGTTCAGAAAGACGTTGTAGGCAATCAGAAACTTGCGCGCGCCCACGACCGTCGCGCCCGCCGAAGGATGCACCTTCAACTCTCCGTAGTCGGGTCTCCGCGCCGGATTGGTCGCGATGTCTGCCCGTATGCCCTCAAATTGTCCGCGCCGGATGTTCTCCAGGTTCTGCCGCTCTGGCGAGGTCGCCGCCGCTTCGTAGAGGTACACGGGAACCTGGTAGCGCTTCCAGATTTGTTCGCCGACATGCCGCGCCATGGCGACACAATCCTCAATCGTTACTCCATCAATCGGAATGAAGGGCACAACGTCCGCCGCCCCCATGCGGGGATGCGCTCCCTGGTGCTGGTTCAGGTCGATCAGTTCCGCCGCCTTGCCCACGCCGCGAATCGCAGCCTCCTGGATGGGTTCCCGCTCCCCCACCAGCGTAATCACGCAGCGGTTGTGGTCGGCGTCCATCTCCCGATCCAGCAGAAAGACGCCATCCATCCTCATGGCCTCGACAATCGCATCGACTTTTGCTTTGTCACGGCCTTCGGAAAAATTGGGAACACACTCGACCAGAGTTGCCATACGCGGAAAAGAATATCACCGAGGGTGCCCCATTTCGGCTCTTCGGCCTTTGGAGAGACAGGGTAGGGCTTTGGATGGGTTCGTAGCGCCGGCGTCTCGCCGGCTGTCGCGAGGGCGTCCCGCCCTCGCACGGGCAATAACTCACCCTGAACCCAGTCTAGTCAAAAACGTCATGCTGAACTTGCGGGCATCTGGCGTTCAGCAAGTGCGCGGACGGACAGGCGCAGGCGGGGTACGTCTCGCCGTTTTTGGAGAGACAGGGTCTTTGCATGCGAGGGCGAGACGCCCTCGCGACAGCCGGCGGGACGCCGGCGCTACAAACAATCACTTCACTGTCCCTTCACAAAATCTTTCATCACCACCTGGCGCATAAGATCAGGAGGCAGCAAACCCTGCGCCAGGATGAAGTCGTGGAATTTCTTCTGGTTAAATTTCGCGCCGAGCGCCGCCTCCACGTCTTTCCGCAAGGCAATCAGCTTGGTGTAGCCGTAGAAATAGCTGTTGGCCTGCCCCGGCGCGCGATACGTGTAACGCTCCACTTCCTCCTGGGCGAAGGCGTGCGACTGCACCACGTCCTGCTCCAGCACGCGAAACGCGTCCGCCGGCTGAATCTTTCCTGATTGCAATTCGGGATCGAGAAAGGCCCGCGCCGCCCGCAGCAGCCGGTAGTCGAGCGAAATCAGCTGCCCTTCCAGCGGCATGTAGGGCCGAATGAGATATTCCGAATAAAGCCCCCAGCCCTCCACGTTGGTGCTGTTGAAGGCGTAGCGAATGCGCGCCAGCGAGACTCCCCGTTCCAGCATGGAATCAAACTGCAGTTCGTGGCCGGGGCGGGCCTCGTGGGCGGTCAGTGTCCAGGCCGCCGCGTCGAAAGTAAAGTCGTCGTATTTCTCGGCGCTGGCCTGACCGGGCGCTGCCGGAATATTCAGCGGCAGGACAAACTCGCCTTTCTGCCCGGTATTGTGCAGGAACGGCGGAGGCACCATATGCGGCGCCGGCTGCTGCGCAGTCTCGGCGGCGGTGGCAATCCGGATCCGTGCCGGGCGGTCGGGAAGAGTGACAATCTGTTTATCGACGATGATTTTTTCAATCTGCTTCAGGCGCTCCTGATAAAACGGCAGAATCGCGTCGCCCACCAGTTGCTGCTTCTTGAGCTCGCGAATCACGTCGCGATAGTCGCTCGAAGGCAGGTGGCGTTGCTTCGCGATCTGCTCCGCAATCGGCTTCATCTCAGCCTGAAGTTCGCTGAACATCTGGTGCGCCGAGGCAGCCAGTTGGGCGGGCGGAATGTCGATACCGTAGTCTTCCAGATTGAGCGCATATTCTTCGGGCGGAAGCCGGAAATCGGCGCGCGCTTTGGGCAGCACATTGGCCTTTGTCCACACGTCATATTCGGTGAGCTGCGCTTTCAGCTTGTTGTACGGTTCCTGCCAGCCCGTCAGTTTGTATTTCTGGAGAAGCGCGGCGATGCCCTCCATGTAGTTCGAATTACGGCCCAGTTCGGTTTCAATCTCGGTGCGGGCGGGATAAACTACGCCCGGCTTCGCCATCTGCTCCATCACACGTTGCTTCAAAATGTCAGCCAGTGGTTTGTACCCAGGCTCCAGTCCCGCGTATTTTCGGATCCGGACGATGGCCGCGGGGCGCCGTTCCGAGGGAGTCTGCTCATCCAGCAGCACTCGCAGTCCTCTGAACACGGTTTGGCTGGCATTCAGATAATCCACTTTGTGGGCGCGGTCGAAGTCCTGCTCCCTGAACTGCAGTTCGATCCGGCGGATCACGATCTCAAGGTCCTGCGCGACCTCCTTCTCTTTCTGCTGCCCCACGGCACCCTTCAGGGTCGCGAGTACGGCCTCGGTTTCCTGGCGCTCCTGGTCTTCGTCAGCCAGTGTTGGCTGGGATACATCAGTGTCGAATTGACTCAGTCCCTGGTTCGAACCCAATTCCGGGCTGT
Organism: Terriglobia bacterium; assembly: GCA_963797385.1. Lineage (GTDB taxonomy): Bacteria > Acidobacteriota > Terriglobia > Terriglobales > Acidobacteriaceae > JAIQFF01. Next base: position 68,358 of record CAWCPY010000023.1, on the reverse strand, counting down.
GCTTCATCTCGACGGCCAGCAGCAGGTTGGTGTACTTGTTGCTGGCGGCGATCCAGTCCGCGGGCGCCTGGGCACAAACGGGCAGGCACAAGAGAGCAACCGAAAGATAGATGGCAAATCTGCGAATCAACGTGGTCTCCGATCTCTTAATGTCCTGACTTCATACCGCTGCTGAAGAATTTCCCGATTCCCAGCCGCACCTGAATCGTGTTGATCCCCGGATTGGGATCGCTCAGGCCGGCGTTCGAAATATGCATGTAGCGCAACTCGACACTCCAGTTGCGCGACTCTCCCAGAAAGTGCGCCCCCAGCGCCGCCGAAGATGTGAAGTTTACCCGGTCAGTCCCGTAGGGTACGTCATGGTTGGTAAACAGCGTCCCACCGCTGAGTTCAAGATAGGGTACGACCCTGCCTCGTGTGGCGAAGTTCCACTTCAGGTTCAGGGGATTGAAGCCGATTCCGTACGCGGTGTTGGCCGGCTGAAACACCAGAAAGGCCGGTATGGCATCGAGGGCGTACTCGAAGCGTCCTTTGAGAAATCCCGGGCCGTGAGGCCGCGTAAGAATCCATCCATAGCGCAGCCCGGCGTTCCACACTCCGGTATTCGACGTGCCGCCAGAAACGGAGTGGCCGCCGCCGCTCCAAAGCTGTATTTCGTGCCCGCCGTCCTCGATCCTGGACTGGGCCCAGCCCAGGGAAGAAGCGAACAGCAGCAGTACGCCCAATACCTTCGTCATGAACCCGTCACGATATCGTAAACGTCCACAGATGACAATCGTGGTGGGGCGGTGTGGGTCGGACACTCCTGTCCGACCCACACGACCAAAGTCACAGGCCCAATCCGCCATCTATCGCCAGAATCTGACCGGTGATGAAATGGGGCGCGGTCGCAAAAAAGAGCGCCGCCGCCGCAATCTCTTCGCCTTTGCCATTCCGCTGCATCGGAGTCTGTCGGGCCATCTTCTTCATAAACGACGCCGCTGCCTTTTCTCCCAGATCGATCATCCCCGGGGCGATGCAGTTCACCGCAATCTCCGGCGCCAGTGCTTTGGCCATCACCTTGGTCAGCATGTGGACCGCGGCCTTCGACGAGCAATAGTGCGCATGACTGGCCCAGGGACGCAGGCCGCCCAGCGAACCCATATTGATGATCTTTCCTCCCCTTTCCCGCAAATGCTTAAGTGCCTCCCGTGACACTAGAAATGGCCCCCGCGTGTTGGAGGCAAAAATGGCGTCCCATTGCTGGAGTGTGATCTCGTCGAATTCGGCGGTCTCGTAGTTGGCGGCGTTATTGACCAGGATATCGATCCCGCCGAGTTCTCTTGCCGTTTCCTTGATCGCCGACCTGACGCTCTTTTCGTCGGTGATGTCACAACGCAGCGCCACGGCACGGACCCCGAAACTGCCCAGGTCGATGACGGCATGCTGGGCCTCCCGCGCGGAGTTGCGAAAGGTAATGGCCACATCAGCCCCTGCCTGAGCCAGTTCGAGTGCGATGGCTCGACCTAAGCGCCGCGCCCCGCCCGTAATCAGGACGGCCTTCCCGGAAAGTGGCTTGCCGCGATCCATGCCGAAGATTGTAATTGAGAAGGGGCTCAATGTAGGCGAGAGCATTCCCGCTCGTGCACCGGGCGCCATCGATCTCCCATGACACGCTTTTCCCTCTTCATCAAACCTGCTAGACTCCGCCCATGGCGGAGCCGCGCCAGGTCGTCGTCTATTCCCGCAAGGGCTGTCACCTGTGTGAGATCGTCAAGGAAACGCTTTCCAAACTGCAGCGGCGGGGCGGCTTTACCTGGCGGGAAATCGACGTTGAAAGCGACGACGAACTGCGCCGGCGCTTCACCGACGAGGTGCCAGTCATCTTCATCGACGGCCACAAAGCCTTCAAATACCACATGGACGAGCGCGAATTCCTGCGCAAACTGGCCAGCTAGTTTTTGGTATCGACGAGGGTGCACCATTCATTTCGCGTCCCTGGCGAAATGAGTGGGGTATGTGATCACTCGCCAGTCAGAAACTTGAACTGCGCGGCGTTCAGCGGCACCACGCTCAATCTTCCCTGACGAACTAATGGAGAGTCGGCAAAAAGCCTGTGCGCCTTGACTTCCGCCAGAGTCACCGGCTTGTCCAGCGCCTTCCCAACTTTGATCTTCACTTGAGGATTCTTGGGGTCCGAGGCATCCACTGAAACCACCGACGCCGTCCCCACCGCGCTCTTACGGTCGCCGGTCTCGTAGATCACCAGCCCGTCGCCCGGCTTCATCGCGCGCAGGTTTCTCAAAGCCACAGGATTCGCGACTCCATCCCAGATGGTGCTCTTGTCCCGCTGCAGGTCGGCAAACGAGTATGCGGTAGGCTCGGTCTTGAGTAGATAATCCATAAAAAGAAATCAGATTGCAAGATTTCAGATCGCAAATTCCGGAGGCCGATGTTAAATCTCAAATCTCAAATCCAAAATCTGCAATCCCTCACTGCGGCTTGTCTTTCGTATTCGTCTCCGGCTTGTCCTTTTTCTGCTCGGGATGCTCTTCATAGATAGAGTATTGTCCCTGCGGACGCTTCATCTTGACCACAATCTCTATCGTCGGCTTGTCAATGGCGTAGTCGTCGCCGAAGGTCTGGAAGCCCTGCGCCAGCACCTGAATCCGCAGCTTACCGTAAGGCACACCGTCAAAGTTGGCCTTGCCGTCGGCGTCAGTCTTGAGCTGAAGTCCACCCCTGGACTGTTTCCCGTTCTTCTCCACGGGGTGCATGACCACGCTGGCATTGCGGATGGGTTTGCCGTTGTAGTCCCGAATGACCACAAAGTTCAGCAGCGCCATGTCGTCCTGCGCCAAGGCCAGTCCGGCCAGAAGAACTGTGGCAGCGAAGCCGATTACGAGTTTTCTCATGCCCACCAATTCTAAGCAGCCTTCCGCCTGTTTGTCACCCAGCACCGAACAGGGTTGGGTCCATTTGACAATAAGACATTGTTCTTCAGTATGTTACACGGTTAGCACCGCTACCTGGGTTGACAACCACCACGCCACTTACCTATAATTAGCACTCGCCAACAATGAGTGCTAACAGTCGAAGTTGGCGGCGATTTTCTGCTCTCACACCCTTGATCTTAACTCAACACGAACGAAAGGAGTCAGCAAGTATGGCAAAGTTCACCCCGTTACACGACCGCCTGTTGGTACGGCGGATTGAAGAAGGTGAGACCACCCGTGGTGGCATCATCATCCCCGACAGCGCCAAAGAAAAGCCGCAGGAGGGCGAAGTCATCTCCGTCGGCAAAGGCAAGAGCAACGATGAAGGCAAGGTGTTCCCCCTGGCAGTGAAAGAGGGCGACCGCATCCTGTTCGGCAAGTACTCCGGCACCGAAATCAAGCTGGATGGTGAAGATTTCATCATCATGCGCGAAGAGGAAGTCCTGGGCATCCTGACCGGCGCCGCCAAGAAAGAGCTCGCCGGCTCACGCCGCTAACTGAGAACCGGGAACTAAGAACTCGCAACTGGTTTTTCTAACTTTTCGCAGGCCAAGCCTGCCATCAACCGATAGGAGATTTCAGATATGGCAAAGCAGATCGTTCACGGCGAGGAGTCGCGACAGGCGATTCTCCGCGGCGTCAACTTACTGGCTGACGCGGTAAAAGTCACTCTCGGCCCCAAGGGCCGCAACGTCGTCATCGAAAAGAAATTCGGTTCCCCGACCATCACCAAGGACGGCGTCACCGTCGCGAAGGAAATCGAACTTAAAGACTCGCTCGAAAACATGGGCGCGCAGATGGTGCGCGAAGTGGCCTCGAAGACCTCGGATGTTGCCGGCGACGGCACCACCACCGCCACCGTTCTGGCCCAGGCGATCTACCGCGAAGGCGTAAAGACCGTCGCAGCCGGCGCCAACCCGATGGCCATGAAACGCGGCATCGAGAAGGCCATCACCACCATTTGCGGCAGCCTCGACAAAGAAGGCAACCGCATCAAGGGCGAGCTGGACAAATTCTCCAAGCCCGTCACCGGCGACATGATCGCCCAAGTCGGCACAATCAGCGCCAACAACGACGAAACTATTGGGAACATTATTGCCCAGGCTATGAAGAAGGTGGGCAAGGATGGCGTCATCACCGTTGAAGAAGCCAAGACGCTTGAGACCCAGTTGGATGTTGTCGAGGGCATGCAGTTTGATCGTGGGTATCTCTCTCCTTACTTTGTGACCGATCCCGAGCGCATGGAAGTTTCGCTCGAGAACGCTTACATCCTGATCAACGAAAAGAAAATCAGCTCGATGAAAGACCTGCTGCCCCTGCTGGAGCAGATCGCGAAGAGCGGCAAGCCGCTCCTGATCGTGGCTGAGGACGTCGAAGGCGAAGCGCTCGCTACCCTCGTCGTCAACAAGCTGCGTGGCACGTCTCCAAGTCGCGGCCGTCAAGGCCCCCGGCTTCGGCGATCGCCGCAAGGCCATGCTGCAGGACATTGCCACCCTCACCGGCGGCAAGGCCATTACCGAAGACCTGGGCATCAAGCTGGAGAACGTCCAGATTGGCGACCTCGGCCAGGCCAAGAAGATCACGGTGGACAAGGACAACACCACGATCGTCGAAGGCAAAGGCAAGCACTCGGACATCGAAGGCCGGGTGAAGGAAATCCGCAGCCAGATCGATAAGACCACCAGTGACTACGACCGCGAGAAGTTGCAGGAGCGGCTGGCGAAGCTGGTTGGCGGCGTGGCTGTGATCAAGGTAGGCGCTGCGACCGAGACCGAAATGAAAGAGAAGAAGGCTCGCGTCGAAGATGCCATGCACGCCACCCGTGCGGCCGTGGAAGAAGGCATTGTCCCCGGCGGCGGCGTGGCCCTGGCCCGTTGCGTAGGCGCGCTCGACAAGCTCAAGCTGGAAGGCGATGAGCAGATCGGCGTCAACGTGGTACGGCGCGCTCTGGTTGAACCGCTGCGCCAGATCGCCGAGAACGCCGGCGAAGAAGGCGCAATCGTCCTGGGCAAAGTGAACGATGCCAAGGACCACAACTACGGCTACAACGCCCTGACCGGCGACTATGAAGACCTGGTCAAGGCAGGCGTGCTCGATCCGACCAAAGTGGTGCGTACCGCACTGCAGAACGCGGGCTCGATCGCGTCGTTGATGCTGACCACCGAAGCGCTGGTGGCGGAGATCCCGGAAGAGAAAAAGGGAGCTCCAGCCGGCGGCGGACACGGCGGCGGTATGGAAGGCATGTACTAAGAAGCAGCTTCTAGCTTCTAGCTTCTAGCTTGAACCAAAAGCCCTGCGCGCAAGCGCGGGGCTTTTGCTTTTGTGTTGCCGCTGGCCGTGTGGGACCGGGTCTCCGACCCGGTCAGGCCGAGCGAAGCTCGGCTGGACTTTGGTGTGGAAGGATCAAACACCAGAGGCCTGCCGAGCTGTGCTCGGCCTGGACAGCCGAGGGCGGCTGCCCCCACGTGGACTTACTGGGGTGATTGCTCCGTAATTGCCTCTTTGAGTTCGGAGTCGAGCAGCCACCAGGCTTCGCGGAAGCTTTCGAAGCGCGATCCTTTCTTGCTGCCGTGGGGATAGAACCACAGATTCTTGCAGGGCGAGAAGGCCTCGACCGGGAGCACGTACCAGAGATCGAGGGGGACGATGTAGGCGATGATGCAGTCGATCTGGTCGGCGGTGAAGGCGACCATTTTGCGCTTTACGTAAACGTAGGTGTGGACGGCGTATCCGCGATGGCTCTCGTAGGCGGTGGAGCGGACCTGAACACGCCAGAAGCGGCGACCGGCGTCGAGGATGTAGTCGTAGCGGTCGCTGTCTCCCCAGGGCTTGGCTACGCCGAAGCCCAGGCTGACAGCTTTCTGCATGAAGGCCAGTTCGGCGATCTCTCCGCGGCGCTTGGGAGGAAGAGCGTGGCGCTGATTGGTGGCGGGGCGTCGCGGAAGCGGGCGCGCCTGAGACTTCTCCATTACTTAACCTGATTTCGAGTGGCCTGATTTGTCTATATCCGTGCTCCTGAATACAAAAGGCGCAGCTTTTGGGCTGCGCCTTTTTTGGTCTTCTATTGAGCATTGCATAATATAGTTACAACGGAAACAGATTGGCCTGTTGCCAAAAGGCGATTACCAGCGAGGGCCGTCGGCGCATCCGGCGCAACGCTTGGCGCGCGTGATGGCTCAACTGCCCAAACGTGGTGGGGCAGAAGTTGGGCAACTCGTGCTGTTTCCAGTGCGACCACAGATACTCGACCGGGTTTAGTTCTGGCGCATAGGCCGGGAGAAACTCCAGCCACAAGCGTCCTCGCTGCTGTTGCACAAAATCCCACACGGCGCGGCTGCGATGGCCCGGCAGACCATCCCAGACGATCAGCAGCTTGCCGGGAATATGGCGCAGCAGATGCGAGAGAAACTCGATGATCTGCGGGCTGCGGATGGCTCCGGGAAACAGCCGGAAGTAGAAGTTCCACCAGGTCACCCCCGCGATCGCCGACAGCATCTTCCAGTTGAAGTGATATTGCAGCACCGGCGTCTGTCCTCGTGGCGCCCAGGTACGGCAACGGTGCGGGCGCTGGCTCAATCCGCTTTCGTCGATGAAGACGATCGTTCGGCCTTCGTTTTTGGCCTTTTTTTTAACCCCGGCCAACGTTTCTGCTTCCAGATACGGATCTTCTCCTCATCCCGCTCCAGGGCGCGCCCGCTGGGACGCTGGCAGCTCCATCCCAACTGCCGCAGAATGCGCCAAGCCTGCGAGGCATGGTAGCGAACCCCACATTCCTCCTCGATCAGGTGCGCCACCCGCCACGCGGTCCACAAACCGGTTTCGTACCCCAGAGCTTCCGGCCCGCGCTTCAACCCACGCTCGATCTTCTGCAGGTCTTCCGCACTCAGGCGAGGTTTGCGTCCGGCGCGCCCCGCTTTCCGCAACCCGGACAACCCGGCGGTCTCCAGCTGCTGGGCCCAGCGGCTCACCGACTGTCGATGCGCTCCGACTTGCCGCGCCACTTCGGACTGATGGACTCCCTTTTTCAGCAACCGCGCTGCCCGCAAGCGCCGCTGCTCCAGTGCCTGAAAATCTCGCCGCATCCCCGCTGGATTTCCCATGTGCGGACCATACCATAAGAAACCGGGAATGTCACTATATTATGCAACACTCAATAGTTCAAGGATAGCAGGCTGGGCGGGGGGAATGGGACATGGGTGTACTAACTATCGCGGGTTTGGGGAGAAGGGGTTAGGGGGAATTGGGAGGTTTGAGGGCTTGACAGGAATTTGGGGCGGGACGAAACGTGCAATTTTGGCTACGACTCCCACCCTTAGAAATCATTCTTTTTCAACCTGCGTGTGAGATAATTCTCGTCTTCTCCGACGTTCGGACCCACCGGTTAATTTTCGCGGAGTTCACCATGCCAAAAGTCGCTGCTTTCCATTCCATTAACGAACGAACAAATCGGCAGACAAACGAGTACACCACAACAATAGTGGTTGTGCTTTGGGACGTGACATTCCCAAGAAACAACGGGAGCGCGGCACAGGTGGTCATCGACTCTGTAAGCACTGCAAGAACCTTTGATGTAAGGAACGTTCATCATTTTGAGGCAACACGTGACATTGGGTTTTCTTCTTTATGGCCGATCTGAAGCTACAAGAAATTCCACTCAACCTTCTCAGTGGCGACGCCGCCATTGCTAGAGCGGAAGGTAACAATGCCGCATGGATTTGCGCCTGCGGAGATTCACTCCCCCTACTTGGCCGATGCTTCCCGGCAACCAATCCGCCTAACACTGTCTGCCCCAAGTGCAAGCGTCGTTACGCAATGAAATGCTCGGGGAGCAAGCCGACCGCAGTGACCGAACTAGCCACTTAGGGCTGCGATGCACATTTCAGACAACTACCGGGAGCCTCTTGTGAAGGAAAGCGAATATCAGCACAAAGTGAAAGAGGAACTTAAGCAGATCTATAACGGGGAAACAGTTGAGAGCCAATGGTATCCCTTCCGGGGTGAAGGACGAAGTATTTATTGCCCCAGAGTTGATATTGCTGTCGGCCCTTTTGCTACGGAGCAAAGATATGAAGCCAAATACGCGGAGCTTCTCGAAAGGACCCGCCCTTTTGTCGAACGCCTGATTGAAAAACACAACCAGAATGTTGAAGAGATAGACAGAACCTGTTTTGCGGAAATCAGTTACTTCAATGAAAACGCTAGATGCCTGCTCTGTATAGAAGTTGAAGGAAGCGGAACTCGTAAACATTGCTTGGGCGATCTGGTGAACGCGTCGGCCTTAGGTAGAATTGGCTTACTTGTAGCATGTTCCTCTGAGTTTTTGCAGGTTTTTGTGCGACAGCGGGTCTATCTACGATACCTCGCCAATGTGGGTAAGAACACCTTCAGAACAAACAACGCGCTGGTCCTCACAACAGAACAGTTTGACGAGTGCCTTGCACAGGCCATGAATAAAGTGACGGCTGCCAACCACGCGATTACAAGAGGTAATAAAACAATCCAGGGGGCACCCGACTGCAGTTAATGAACGACACGAAAACGCGAAGGAACGGTGGGAAGACTCTTGTCCGGCTGTAGAACTGCCCCACTCAAGCCAAAACCTGGCTTGAATGGGCCACCCGTCCAAGTTGCGAGAGTATACTTCTTTGCGAAATCTAGGGCCACGCCAGCATGCCTAAAGCCCGCGCCAACGACGTGCTCTTCGTCTCGAAATCGGATCGAAAAAAACTCGAACTGCTCATATCTGGAGCGAGCCTGGAGAAACGGACCGGCTATTCGATCGAAGTCTTGGTATCGAAGGCTACGGCGGATCGCCTCGAACTTTCTCAACAACTACGCCGAGCCGCCGAAGCTGCCGGCAGACGACGGGATTTTCGATCCGCTACCAGCCGCGCGTACTATTCTATGTATCACGCGCTCCGCGCAACCGCATTTTTTTCTCATCGAGGGGACGATCACGAAGAACATGTAAGGCTGCCGCAAGGCATCCCAGCCGATTTTCCTGACCGGGCGCGGTGGGAAAACGACCTCAAGGGAGCTCGTTTGGACCGCAATCGAGCTGACTATGACCCATATCCCAAGAATGATCTAATGTTTAAGACAACTGCGTTTGAGCTGATTCGGAAGGCTCAGGACCTTTGGCCAGTTGTTAGGTCGTACCTGAAAAAGAAGGGGTGCTCGTTATGAGTTCAAATGCAACAGTCCGACAACTCGTCCTTGATCGTTTCCGGGACTCGGGACTTGAGCCAGTCGCTGTTGAGGTTAAGAGTTTCCCTGGCGAAACGATCGTTGTAGTTGAAGTGGACCGTGAGCACGACCTAGCCGTTGACATCGCCAGAGAGCTAGACGACAAAATTGAATCGGGATTCGTCACTGTACGGCAGGCCCCATCTCGAACAAAATCCCAACGCGAACAGGTATCGAGCGTACATGATGAACGAATCCCACGCCTGATCGAGTTGATGAACGCGCGGGCGCGAACTTCGGAAGCTCAACCCAGCCTGCGTTATGTAGCTGATGTCGCGGAAAGAAAGGCTCTTGCAGTTTCTCCTCGGCATCATCTTGTGTTTGGACGAAGGGGCGTAGGCAAGACTGCACTGCTGCTCGAGGCCAGAAAGCAGCTGGAGAAGGAAGGCGCCTTGACGCTGTGGGTGAATATGCACCCCCTCAGAGAATTCAAGAAGGAGGCCGCCTTCCTGACTATTGCGTTGCGCATTTGCGATTTGGGCATTGGGGCTTTGAGAAAAGAGACCTCAAATGGAACGTTAGGCCTCTTGAACACCGTACGCGCCTCGCTCGGAGAGGCTCTGGCTCAAAGCGACAAGAGGCGAACCCGGGTCTCAACGTTCATCCCGCAGTTGCAACACGCGATCGCTCGCCTTTGTGCGACGACGGGGCAATCGCTCTATATTTTTCTCGATGACATCCACTACCTGGACGCTCGCGAGGTTCCTGGGTTGCTGGATCTTCTCCATGGCATCAGCCGTGACAACCCGGTGTGGTTAAAGGTCGCAGGAATCCGCCACCAGACTCGTTGGTTCACACCGGATCCCCCCGTGGGTCTTCAGACTGGTCACGATGCCTCAATAATTAACCTGGATATAACACTCGAGCAGCCGTCACGTGCAAAAAAGTTCCTCCGGGACATCTTGCTTAGCTACGTAGAGGAAAGTGATACCGAGCCGTTAAGAAGTTTCCTGAGTGGTGCGGCCTTGGACAGATTAGTTCTTGCGTGCGGGGGCGTGCCCAGAGATTTTCTGTTGCTGAGCGTCGCCGCCTTGCAGATGGCCCGTCAGCGAAAGAACGCTAGTACGGTCGGCGTACAGGACGTGAACCACGCCGCTGGAGCTGCTGCACAAACCAAACTGCAAGAATTGGAGGATGATGCAGCAGCGGCTCGCGGACGCTCTCAGGACTTGGTGTCAGCGCTTAACGTCGTCAAAAGCTTTCTCTTAGATCAGAAGCAGATTACTTTTCTGGCAATAGACTTCTTAGATAAGGAAAAGCGTCCGCGAGAATATGCTCTAATGCAGGGATTAATGGACCTAAGAATGCTTCACCTAATTAATTCAAGCATTTCGGATGACCATCACGCTGGCCGGCGATCAGAAGTGTATCTGCTCGATCTCAGCCAATACTCGGGGACTCGACTTAAGAGAAATCTTAAGGTCTTGGATTTCGTGAAGGACCATCTAGTGCTAAAGAAGACGCAAGGAGATGATATCCCACGCGTCGGAGACACTCCGCGTAAGCTGGTTGATCTCCTCAGACGGGGGCCAGTTTTTCACTTATCGCTTCTTTCCAATATCCTGGCGAACTCTCGAGTCTAGCGAGAGAACTCAGGGACGCACCGGTCGGGCGGGTGGCCCACTCAAGCCCGGTTTTGGCTTGAGGTCCCTCGACTTGCTCGGGATTTCGGCGCGCGGCTCAGACGCCGCGCAACGGACGAAAGCTGCCGAATCTTCGAGTTGGTTTTGGAGCGGGTGCGGGGTAGTTACAGGCTCTGCGTTTACGGGTATGTCGTCATGCCCGAGCATGTTCACCTCCTGCTCAGCGAACCGTAAACTGCCCCACTCAAGCCAAAAGATGGCTTGAATGGGCCACCCCGTCCGCGCTCCGTGCTCAATCGCGGTGGAGTTCAAGGGCGGCGTTAGCGGCAACTGTGGCAGCGATAGCGCAAGCTGTCTCAGCCGCCTTGTGATGTAAGTGTTGCGGGTGATGGGTGGCCCACTCAAGCCCGGTTTTGGCTTGAGTGGGGATGTTCACACGTCACAGACATAGCTTGGCTTACAAACTAGATTGTCCTCATGCCATGGGGACTGACACGTTTTCAGCACAGCGGGCAGAGTCATTTTGTCACATTCTGCTGTTACCACCGCCGGCGCTTGCTAACCACGGACGAAAGCTGCCGGATCTTCGAGTTGGCTTTGGAGCGGGTGCGGCGTAGCTACAGGCTCTGCGTTTACGGGTATGTTGTGATGCCGGAGCATGTTCATCTTCTGATCAGTGAACCGCAAACTGCCCCACTCAAGCCAAAAGATGGCTTGAATGGGCCACCCACGCTTGGCGAAACACAGCTGGATACTTTGGCGTATGCGTTGAAGTCGTTGAAGCAAGGAGTAGCGCGGCGTTTGCTTCCACCCCAGCGAGCGAAATGCGCGCTCGCCGGGGACCCCGGTTTGATTGGCGATGCGGAGCATTTCTGGCAAAAGCGGTACTACGATTTCAACATTCGCAATTATCCGCAGTTTGTGGAGAAGCTGCGCTACATTCATCGCAATCCGGTGAAGGCTGGGTTGTGTCAGCGTCCGGAGGAGTGGGCGTGGAGCAGTTTTCGCCACTACGCGACCGGCTGCGAGGGACGGGTTGAGATCGAGTCGGAGTGGACGGCGCGAAAACGTGAACGGGCGGCGGGGAGAGTTTGTCCAGCAATCGAACTGCCCCACTCAAGCCAAAAGCGGGCTTGAATGGGCCACCCGTGGGGATATCCCGTGGTATCCCAATTCGGGACGCTTTGGAGGGTATCCATTTGATCACGCGGCGCAAGAAGGAAACGGAGGTACACTTGGGCGCCACTTTTGACGTCAAAGGAGTTTTGTGATGAGTAAGTTTCTGGCCGTGGTGCTCTGCCTGGCGATGCCGATTGCGGTCTTCGCTGGCGACAACGGATACAAAGTCACATACGACGGAGGGTCGATACAGGACGCTAAAGCAGGGAGCGGAATGAAGTTGTTCATCGATCCGAACCAGGTTCGTCTGGTAAGAGACAAGGGCGAAGTCGTGACCATTCCGGCTTCGGCGATTACGGAGATCAGTTACGGCCAGGATGTCCATCGGAGGGTCGGGGCAGCGATTGGCCTGGCGGTGGTCTCCCTCGGGATCGGCGCGCTCATGGCGCTTACCAAGTCAAAGAAGCACTATGTTGGTTTGACCTGGACCGATGGCGACAAGAAGGGCGGCTTTGCGAGGCAGTGTGACAAGAACGAGTATCGCGGAGTGCTGGCCGGGCTTGAAGGAGTGACCGGCAAGAAGGCCGTGAACTCCGATGCGATGACAGTGAAGAATTGACTCTGGGCTGAACAGGAAAACCCTCGGTCAGCGATCTGCCCGTCCACAAGCGCGTCCGTGGGGAAAGGACAGCAGGTCCCTCGACTGCGCTCGGGATGACAAGGGCGGGGATTGAGGGGCGCGCTTGTTTTTGCCGAGCTGGGCTGGGCGGACGAGGCGTCCGCCCCTACGTGGACCTGCCGCGGGCGAGTCGCCCGCGACCACACAGGCGTTACGAGTGATCTACAGCATTTTCCCTAGCTCAGAAATTCCTGCTGACCTGCCGAACTTTCTCACCTTCCATTTGCCATAGAGCTATCCCTCAGAAAAGACAGGGCTGCGCGCTTGGCAACTTTCGTGCTTTTACGTTGGGCAGATCACATACGGAGGGAATGATGTCCAACATACATGTTGATAAGGTCGGTGACATGGCAGTGGTGGAATGCGAAGGCAGATTTGTTCGCAGTGACGAGGCCTTCAAAATACGCGACGCGGTTACATCCCAGGCGCAGGCCCACGTGGTGGTGCTGGACCTCACTGAGATGAGCGCCATTGGAGGCGGCGGTGTGGGCGTGCTGGTGTTTCTGCAGCGCTGGTGCCGCGATCATGATATTCGATTCAAGCTGTTCAATCCCTCGCGGGCGGTGCGGGAGAAGCTGGAACATATCAACGCAATGTCGGAGTTTGACATTGCCTCCCTGGACGAGATGATGGCGTTGCTGGGCCGCGCCGACAGCCGGTACGCGCTGGCTTCGTAACAGTTTATCGAGAGCTGATTTGCAGGGCACCGCTTGAGTATAGGGGTCCTTCGACTGGGGACCTCCTTGACTATAGGGGTCCTTCGACTGCGTAGCTGGTTCGCTTCGCGAACCAGCTGCTCCGCTCAGGATGAGACTTCGGAGATTACTGCACGCGCAGCATTAACTGTGTCCCGCTGTCGAGATGGACGTTGCCGGTGTTTGAGGTCAGGACGGAGACCGGGCCTGAGGTCTCCAGAGAGAGGCCTTTTATTCCGACGACACCGCGGCTGGTGGGGGCGAGCGGGCTGACGGTGGACGTGTTGGGTACATTGAGCCCGGGCGGTTCGGGAATGGCAGAGGTTGGATATTTCGGCGGGATGGAGGGGGCGGTGGTATCGGCAGCCGAGCCAGACCGCTGGCCCGGCATACCTGCGGACATGTCGGCGATAGGCTCGTTTCCCAGATTATTGATCTGCAAAGGGCGGGCGATGGCCTGGACGGTCGCCTGCAGCGGCACTTCGCGTCCGCCTTTCAGGCGCATGCGATCAAAGGAAATTCCCAGCAGCGAGCCGGGAGAAGTCTTGCTGTGGGCCTTGGCCTCGGTCACGTGGCCGATGATTTTTGTGTTTCGCGGAACCACGATCTGACCGTGCACCAACAGATCGATCGCAGTCCTGGCCTCGATTTTGGCATCGGCCTTGGACTTTTTGGCGTCCAGGGATTTCGACAACTCGACGGAGAGAACGGTGCCGGGCGGCAGCGCCCCTGGCTCCGACGCGGAGTTACGGGCGGGCGCATCCTTGGCCTGAGACGGAGAGGGTTGCGGAGAGATTTGTGCCCGGGACGTCGAGGGGTATGCCAGGAGGACGACCCCGATGACGATCAGCACAACGCCAAACTGCAGCGCGAAGAGGAGAGCGATTTTGCCGGTAGTCGCGTTCGAGTCTGGCATGGGAACTATTTTACGAATCCCTGGCGGATACTATGGATAAAATCGATGTAAGCGGGAGTAAATCCAGCGGCGCGCAGGGCCGCCGTCACCTGCCCGCGGTGATGAGTCGAATGCGTGATCACGTGCGTCAGGATGTCGTCCTTGCGGCTGCTCCAGGCTTCTCCCTTGCTGTTCTGATAGGTAACGGGTGTGGCCAGTTCGGCTTCGCTGCTGGCGGCCAGATATTTTTTCCACAGCGCCGGTAACTCGGCCGCTTGCCGTTCGCACTCCTGGGCTGTGAACTCCGGCCAGACTGGAAGGGTCTGCGGCTTCTGTTCCAGGCGCTCCATCCAGAGACGTTCCGCGGCAAAGATGTGCGCCATTAATTTCAGGGCCTGAGGTACAGCCTCGGCGGTGCCTAGGCCCGTGAGTACTTCCTGATTGGCCCAACCGTCGTAGGCGAACAGACGTCTGTAATGTTCGATCAGGTCCACGACACTATTCAAACACAGCCAGTGCTGCAGGCACAAAATCCTGGCGGGGCGGGTGAAGCGAAGAATATAGAAAGGTGTGGGGCGGACCCTCTTGTCCGCCCCTTTGACTTTGACGTTGACTTTGACCTTCAGCAACTCGGTAATCAAGCCGCGCCGTCAGATCAAAACCAAATTCAAAAGCGTCGGACAGGAGTGTCCGACCCACACCTGGTGCGCCTATTTCTTGTCCGGCTCGTTCTCCCTGGCTTCGTGGGCGGCGGCCTGATGGCCGGCCATCGAAAGCGCGGACATGAAGGGCGCGGCCGCAGCCGGCGGTTTCACATCGCCGATGAGGACCTTGCGGAATCCTACATCCTTGCCATAGATCGCGATGGTCGAGTCCGAGTCCTGCTCGATCACGGCGCCTTCCAGCGTCAGGCCGGCAAATGCACCCTTGGAGCGCGAGTAAGTGAGCATTTCGGTGTTCAGCTTCCAGTCAGTGCCGGCCGAGGCATGACGCCCCACCGGTCCGGCCGCGGCCGAACCCTCACCGCTGAGCTGGAATTTGCTGGACAGCAAGTGCTGCAGACCTTTGTCGTTCATCACCAGCATGACCAGGTCCACGCCTTCGGCTCCGATCTGAAGTCCCCAGCTGCCTCCGCCCACGGAAATAAATGCGGGAGCGCTCCAACCGGTGGCGGTGCGGCAACTGGCGACGCCGCGGCCGTGCTTGCCGCCGAAAATGAAGCCGGCCTTGATCAGGTGCGGGACCACGACAACGCATTTGGCATCGTCCAGGACTTCTTCGGGTATGCCGTTGTCGGGCGCATCCATGATCTGCTTGAGCACATCTCCGGCATTCTGCAGCCGCTCAACCGAGTCCTCTTTGGCGGTGGCGAAAGCCATGGTGCCCATCAATGCGACCGAAGTGAACATCAAAGCGATCAGAAATCGTTTCAATTGATCCTCCTTGGAGATGAAATTCGAATAGGTTGCCGGAAGGCCTGAATCTGCCGCCGGGTCTCCACCGGTCAGAGCGCAGGTCGGCGACCCGAAAACAGCTGGATCAGGAGTACCACCACGGCCACGACCAGAAGAATGTGGATAAATCCCCCCAACGTGTACGAGCTCACCAGTCCCAGCAACCACAGAACCAGCAGAATTACAAAAATCGTCCAGAGCATTTGTCACCTCGTTGGTGATTCAAAGCAACCTTGGCCTAATGACTTTGCGTTTGATCCATGGCTCCAGGTTGAAGTTGTCTCGCCCCGCTACCGGGAACACTGTAGAAATGCGGGAATGAAAGGGGAGTCGGGGACTGCGACTCAAAGAGGGGCGAGTTAGCTCAGCGGTTTGTTGAGAAGATTTGCGCGTGGCGTCCTGCCCTCGGATGTGCGGGCGAGACGCCCCCACGACAGACGGCGGGACGCCGGCGCTACACTGGCACGACTGAAGTCGTGCCCTTCCGCACAAGGCGAGCGAGCAAGACTTGAATTCAGAAGAGCTGAGGGGTAGGGTGGACTGGAATGCACGGTGTCACGGCGCTGATATGCATGGCGCTGGCCGTTTGATATCCAGATTCACGATCATTTCGTCTAATCAGGCAAGACGAGGAATTCTCATTTCGAGGAGGCGCCATGAAACGCAGAGACTTCATCATCGGGGCAACTGCCGGGGTGGGAGCGGCGTGGGTTGGGTCGCGAGGTCTGGCCCGGGCCATGAGCGCGGTGCCGGCGCTGCCGCGCAAGTTCACGGCGGCGGATACAGTGGTGCTGGGCAAAACGGGGATCAAGACCAGCCGTCTCGCCATGGGAACCGGCACGGTGGGCAGCGGACATCACTCTCACCAGACTGCTCTGGGCGTGAAGGGCCTCTCCGATCTGCTGCTCAACGGCCATGACAATGGCCTGCTATTCTTCGACGCCGCCGACGCCTATGGCAGCCACCCTCACGTGGCCGAGGCGCTCAAGCATCTCCGCCGCGACCAGGTCACCGTGCTCACCAAGACCTGGGCGCGCGATCCCGCCGAGGCCCGCGCCGATCTCGATCGCTTTCGCAAAGAACTGGGCATCGACTACATCGATATCTGCCTGATGCATTGCCTCACCGAGGGTGACTGGACCGAGCGCTACCGGGGAGTGATGGACGTTTTCTCCGAAGCCAAGGAGAAAGGTACTATCCGGGCCCACGGCTGCTCCTGCCACAGCATCGAAGCGTTGCGCGCGGCCGCCAAGTCGCCCTGGGTGGAAGTCGATCTGGTACGCATCAACCCGATTGGTTCGCACATGGACGCCGATCCCGACACCGTGGTCAGTGTGCTGCGTGAAATGAAGGCTGCCGGAAAAGGAATTGTCGGAATGAAGATTCTTGGCCAGGGTGACCTACGCAACCGGCAGGACGAAGCCTTGAAGTACGCGCTCTCGCTCGGAGTGCTAGACGCGTTTACCATCGGGGCCGAGAGCAAGAATGAGCAGGAAGACCTGATACGGAGAATTTCCGCGGCGGCATAGAAATCTGGCCACGGATTCGTACGGATCTCACGGATAAACCGCAATAAATATTTGCGCCTTTGACTCTTATGTGAATCCGCGTTCATCCGCCTGAATCTGTGGCCGCGTTTTGTCCCTCTCCTGAATTCGCCGCAGACCAGCCATCCCCGATCCTCCGCATGCCATCCTAACCATGCATTCGAAAGTTGGAGGTGGACCGCATCATGAAGAACTTCACAATCAAGGCACTACTCGCGCAATTTGTATTGCTGAGCAGTCTGGGGTTGCTTTGGGCCCAACCTGGCGCACAAGATCAACCCGCGGACAACACCAAGGTCAATCAGCGTGACCGGAACAACTCCGAAGCCACCGCCGATAAGCAGAAGGAGAATCCCACGGACCGGCAGCTGACGCAGCAAATCCGCAAGGCGTTGGTCAAGGACAAAGCGCTTTCAACCTATGGCCACAACGTCAAAGTCATCTCGCAGGACGGCATGGTGACGTTGAAGGGACCGGTGAAGTCGGAAGAAGAAAAGCAGGCAATCGAGGCCAAAGCAGCGCAGATCGCGGGCGCAGACAAGGTCACGAACGAACTTGCAGTCGCGCCCAAATAATAGTCAATCATCAGAGATCAACTCACAACCTCATAAGGAGATCATCATGGCAGGCAAAAATACAGCAGCATTCGGAATTTATCGAGACCGGGCCGGAGTCGAAAATGCGGTGGACATGTTGCGCGTAAATGGATTCCGCAATACCGATATCTCAGTCTTGTTTCCGCACAACGATGGCACCAAGGACTTTGCCACGGAGAAGAACACCAAGGCACCCGAAGGAACGGCAACCGGTGCGGGAACCGGTGCGGTTGTGGGCGGCACTCTGGGCTGGCTCGCCGGAATTGGCGCGCTGGCAATTCCGGGGCTGGGACCGTTCATCGCGGCGGGTCCGATCATGGCGGCATTGGCCGGCGCGGGCGTCGGCGGGGCCGTTGGCGGCCTGACCGGAGCCCTGATCGGCATGGGCATCCCGGAGTTCGAGGCCAAGCGCTACGAGGGCCGGATCAAGGAAGGCGGAATTTTGCTTTCTGTGCATTGCGATGATTCCGACTGGACCAAGAAGGCCAAGGACATCCTCGAAAACACGGGTGCGCAGGATGTCACGTCCACCAGCGAGGCCGCGGCGGACTTCCAGAAGACCGACAAACCCATGCCTCGCGCCAGCTAGTCAAAGCAGAATGGCACGGCTGTCGTGGGGCGCGTCCCGCTCGCATATCCGAGGGCGGGACGCCCTCGGGACAGCCGGCAGGATGCCGGCGCTACTTCAATAGCCTTGTTTTTTATCTACTACCCAGTGCAGAGGTTGACCTTGCAGATAGCGACGCAGGTTTTCAGAAATGCACTGGTAGTGGCGCTCCCATAGTTTTTCGGTGAGTCCGGCCGTGTGGGGTGTAATCAAGAGATTTTCCAGGTCCCATAAGGGCGAGTCTGTGGGCAGAGGCTCGGCTTCAAAGACGTCGAGAGCGGCGCCTCCGATGATGTTCTCGCGGAGGGCGTGAGCCAACGCCTCTTCATCCACCAGGGGACCGCGGCCCACGTTAATAAGGCAGGCGTCGGACTTCATTTTGGCCAGGCGGTCGGCGTTCATCATGCGGTTGGTCCGAGGAGTGACAGGAGTGGCAAGGACAACATAGTCCGATTGCGCCAGCACTTCATCGAGTTGAGAGGAAGGGAAAACTTGCTGCACGCCCTCGGGAGTTCCCTTCCCCGGATTTTCGCGCACCGCGATCACGCGCATGCCCAGGTTTGAGGCGTGCTTTGCGACCGCCCGCGCGATGCTGCCCAGGCCCACCAGGCCTAGAGTTGCTCCTGCCAGCTCTCGCGGGCGAGGGTACCCCCGCCAGATAGGCGCTTGACCCCAGATGTGCTTTTGCTGAAAGCGTACCGATTGAGGCAGGCACCTGGCCAGGGCGAAGATCATCGCCATGACTTGCTCCGCCACCACTGGGCCGTGGACATCACGGGCGTTAGTGAGCACGACATCACTGTTGACCAGCTCCGGAAACATGAGCTGGTGAACCGCCGCCGCGGGAGAATGAATCCAGCGCAACCTGGTCGCGACTTTGAATTGCTCCGGACGCAGCGACCAGCTGATGATCACTTCCGCATCTCTGAGTTGGGGTTCAATTCCTTCATAGCTGGATTGCTGCATGGCTTCCACGGTGGGAAAATCCTGATGCAGGCGCGCCGAGAACCAGGATGGCGTGTTCCACAGTTCGAAGGGATGATGGACCAGTGTCAGGAGTTTCATAGGTCAAAAAACTTTAGCCACGGAGGACACAGAGGACACGGAGACGCATCCTCCACGTCTCAGACTTTCGTCAGCAGCACTCGCAGATCCTGCCCCGTCATCTCCTTCGGCTGCGGGATGCCCATCATGCCCAATACCGTGGGCGAAATATCGCGCAGCGAACCGCCCGGCTTTAACGAGAATTTCTTGCCGTTCTCCGCCACCACAATGAAGGGCACGGGGTTGGTGGTGTGGGCGGTGTGCGGGCCGCCAGTGGCGGGGTCGATCATCATCTCGGCGTTGCCGTGATCGGCAGTGATCAGCAGCGCGCCGCCCTTGGAACGGACCACGGGTTCGATCCGGCCCAGGCAGGCGTCCACGGTTTCGACCGCTTTGATCGTAGGCTCGATCTTGCCGGAGTGTCCGACCATGTCGGCATTGGCGAAATTGACGATGATGACATCGAAAGTTCCGTCTTCCACAGCTTTGATGACGGCGTCGGCAATGCCGGCCGCGCTCATTTCCGGCTTCAGGTCGTAGGTGGCAACTTTAGGTGATGGCACCAGCAACCGATCTTCTCCGGGGAAGGGCTGCTCAATTCCACCATTGAAGAAATAGGTCACGTGCGCGTACTTCTCGGTTTCCGCCACGCGCAGGTTGCGGAGACTCGCCTGCCCCATGACGTTAGCGAGAATATTGTCGAGCGATTCCGGAGGAATCACCACTGGAAGCGAGAATTTCTTGTCGTACTGGGTCATGCAGACGTAATGCAGGTTTTTGGGCACGCGGTCGCGCGGAATGGCCGCATCGAGATCGGCAGCGCCGGGCAGATCGCTTCCACCTTGCGCGTTCAGTCCGCTGTTGCGGGTGAGGGCGCGGGTGATCTGGCGAACGCGGTCGGCGCGAAAGTTAAAGCAGATGCAGGAATCTTCATCACGGATGGTGGCCAGCGGTTCTCCGCGATTGTCCACGCACACGAAAGGGACGATGAATTCGTCGGTCACTCCTTTGTTGTAGGACTCTTTCACTCCCTGCACCGGGTCCACATACTTGCCGCCTTCGCCATCGCCGAAGACCATGGCGTTGAACGCCTTGAGAATGCGCTCCCAGCGGCGGTCGCGATCCATGGCGTAATAGCGCCCGTTCACGGACGCGATCTTGCCGGTGTTGTACTCGCGCATCTTCTGCTGCAGTTGTTCCAGATATCCGGCGCCGTTGGTCGGCAGGGTGTCGCGGCCGTCCATGAAGGCGTGCACGAAGACGCGGTCAACCCCGTTTTGTTTGGCCATCTTCAGCAAGGCGTAGAGATGGGTCTGATAGGAGTGCACGCCGCCATCGGAGAGCAATCCGAAAAGATGCAGCCGGCGGCCGCCGGAGCGCGCGTTCTTCATGGCCGCGAGCAGAACCGGCTGCGAGAAGAATTCGCCGTTCTGAATCATCAGTTCGATACGGGTGCTATCCATGTGCACGACGCGTCCGGCACCGATGTTGAGATGGCCGACTTCGCTGTTGCCCATCTGTCCGTCGGGCAGGCCGACGTAGCGCCCGCTGGTCTGAATCAACGTGTTGGGGTATTCGCGCAGCAAGCGATCGTAGTTGGGCTTGCGGGCCAGGGCGATGGCGTTGGCTTTGCTCTCGGCGCGGTAGCCCCAGCCATCGAGAATGATCAGCACAAGTGGTTTGGGACGCTTCATGAAGCTCCTGGCTTTGTGTCTGGCTCGCCGGAAACGAATTACCGAGGCGCAGAGGAACAAGAGAAATTGGAAGAACAGAAATTATAGGCGAGTGCGGCAGGTTTTCAAATCAGCGGCCGCGTAATATAGTCACTCTATCTTCATTCGGAGGAAGGCATGGCCATCAGCGATCTTCTACTTGTTGAATTTGATGCCGAAGCGAAAACCACCCGCACCATGCTGGAACGAGTACCCGAGGACAACAAGGACTTTGTGCCTCATCCCAAATCGATGCCGCTGAACAAGCTTGCTCCGCACGTGGCGGAACTGGCTGGATTTGGAGTTACCGTCCTGACTACACCCGAGTTTGACTTTTCAAAAGACAGTGGCCGCAAGCGCGTCCCCTTTGAGTCCGCCAGCCAGCTGGTGCGGGTCTTCGACGAAGGTGCGGCCCAGGTTCGCGCCGCGCTGAAGAACATGCCGGATGAGGCCTGGACCCAGAACTGGAAGCTCAGCTTTCAGGGCAAACCTATTTTCAATGGATCACGCTTTCTGGCCTACCGGCAGATGTTCCTGAACCATCTGGTGCATCACCGCGCTCAGCTTGGTGTGTACCTGCGTCTGAACGGGAAGCCGCTGCCGGCGACCTATGGGCCCTCGGCGGACGACACGATGGGCTTTTGATTGTGTGGGTCGGACACTCTTGTCCGACGCCTTTGACTTTGATTTTGATCTCCCGGACACAAGTAAGCGGCCGGTGCAGTGCAAGAACAATATTCACAAACCAACTTCAAAGGCGTCGGACAAGAGTGCCCGACCCACACACAACCGGCTACCCCTTGTAGTTCAGGGCCTTCAATCCCAGGAACCTGGCCGCGGCTCCCAACTCTTCCTCGATCCGCAGGAGCTGGTTGTATTTTGCGATGCGATCGGTGCGCGAAGCTGAGCCTGTCTTGATCTGGCCCGCTCCGGTTGCAACCGCAAGATCGGCGATGAATGTATCTTCAGTCTCGCCGGAGCGGTGCGAGATGATCGAGGTATAGGCGTTGCGGCGCGCCAGGTCAATCGCGTCCAACGTTTCGCTGACCGTGCCAATCTGATTGACTTTGATCAGAATCGAGTTGGCCACGTGCTTATCGATTCCCTCCTGCAGAAACGTGACATTGGTCACGAACAGATCGTCGCCCACGAGCTGGATCTTGTCACCCAGCTCTTTGGTGAGATTCTGCCAGCCCTCCCAGTCGTTTTCGGACAAGCCATCTTCCAATGAAACGATGGGATAGTCTTTCACCCATTTCGCCCAGTAGCGCACCATGTCGTCGGAACTCTTGGTGGACTTGTCGGATTTCTTGAAGACGTATTTGCCGTCCTGATAGAACTCGCTGGCCGCGGGATCGAGCGCAATAGCAATCTCTTCGCCGGGCTTGTATCCCGCCTGGGTGATGGCTTCGAGGACGACTTCAATTCCTTCGACATTCGACTTCACCGAGGGCGCGAAACCGCCTTCGTCACCGACCGCGGTGTTGTAGCCCCGCTTTTTGAGCACGCCCTTCAAGGTGTGAAAGACCTCGACGCCCCAGCGCAGGGCTTCCGAAAAAGATTCGGCTCCCACCGGCATCACCATGAATTCCTGGAAGTCCACGTTGCTGTCGGCGTGAGCGCCGCCGTTCAGGATGTTCATCATCGGCGTGGGCAGGATATTGGCGCCGGCTCCGCCGAGATACCGATAGAGTGGAAGGCTGAAGGCGGCCGCGGAAGCTCGCGCTGCCGCCATCGAGACTGCCAGGATGGCGTTGGCGCCCAGCCGGCCCTTGTTCTCGGTGCCATCGAGCTCGATCATTTTCTGGTCGATCGCGCGCTGGTCGGCAGCGTCCATGTTCGCCAGGGCATCGGCAATTTCGCCGTTTACATTCTCCACCGCCTTCAGGACGCCCTTGCCCTGATAGCGCTGCTTGTCGCCGTCGCGTAACTCGACGGCCTCGTGCTCGCCGGTGGATGCACCGCTGGGGACGGCCGCGCGTCCCCGGGTTCCGTCGGCGAGTGTAACGTCAGCCTCGACCGTGGGATTGCCGCGAGAATCGAGAATCTCCCGCGCCTGAATTTCCTGGATTTGCGTGATCACGTCCATGGTGGCTGGTGTGCCTCGCTCTTTCGTCGTAGATGAGAACGGAAATTATATCGGTTTTTCCGGTGTGGCGCGGGCGCCCCCGCCCGCGAATTTCTCGATCAAGCGAAGTGTGCGTGCTTCGAACGGCGTGCGCTTTTTTGCTTTAGCGGAGCGCCGGCCTTTCACGCGGGCGGGGGCGCCCGCGCCACACGGGTCACATATCGCCCGTGTCTATGCTGGTTCCTCGAGTTTTTCCACAGGCTGGCGTCTGCTACTTCTGCTCTAGAGTCGAAGTAGATGCTGGATCGCACGGAAACACTTGCAGTCGGTTCACGTGCGCCGGAGTTCCTATTGTCGGCCGCGAATCGCGACGGGATTCTCTCCCTTTCCGGTTTTCTGTCGCGGGGAGCGCTGATGGTGGAGTTTCTGCGTGGCACCTGGTGACCGAATTGCGTGAAGCGCATGGCTCAGTTGGAGCCGATGAAAACTGAAATCGAGCAGGCGGGAGCGCAGCTGGTGTACATCGCGGCAGAAATGGGCGAAGGAGTGTGGAAGCCGGCCAGGTTTCTGCAATCGCATCCCGTGTCGTATCCCTTTCTGCTGGATGAGGACCGCTCGGTGACCAAGGCTTACGGGCTGTATCACCGGCTGGGGACGGATGCGTTTAACATCGCGCACCCGGCATCGCTGGTCATCGATCGTGACCGGAAAGTCGGTTACATCTATCGCGGAGACAGTCAGACGGACCGGGCACCGTTCGACCAGGTCCTGGCGGCGGCGAAGAAACTATCGGTGTCGAGTTGATGGATGCGTTGTGGCTAGTGCGGCAGATTCGTGGTGGAAATTCAGGAGGCGGAATGAAGAAGATACTCGCACTGCTCGGTGTGATATGTCTGGCGGTCGCGGCTGGGGCACAGACCAATATGGCTCTACCCGCGGGCACGGCTTTCAAGGTCAAACTGGAAAACACGCTCTCTACTTTCTCGAGCAAGGAAGGCGACGCCTTCTCCGGGCGGGTGGTGGATGCGGTGATGCTCGACGGAAAGACCGTGATCCCCGTCGGCTCCACGGTGCAGGGACGGGTCACCAAAGTGAACGAACCGCGCCGCATTGCGGGCAAGCCTACCATTGGAATTTTTCCCGAAGCGGTGGTCCTGCCCGACGGCCAGCGCTACATGCTCAACGCCACCGTGGTGGACACCAGTCTGCGCAATGGAACCGATGTGAATACCGAAGGCCAGTTCAAGGGTGACGGCTACGATGGCAAGGACCTGACCGAGATCGGGTTCGGCACCGGCGGCGGAATGCTGGTCGGGGGCCTGGCGGGTGGAGGCAAAGGCTTGCTCATTGGCGGAGCCGTGGGCGCTACCCTTACGGTTGCGCACTGGCTGGGCAAGAAGCGATCCGCGGTGTTGCCCTCAGGCACAGAGTTAATGATGGAGTTGAGCCGTCCGCTGGCGATGACGGCGGACACCGGCGGTCAGTAGTCGGAGTTGCGCACGTCGGGGGGCGGGGCGAGTGCTCTATAGTTAAGAACTCTTTGCGTCCTTTGCGGCTGTCTTTGCGCCCTTTGCGGTAAAGGTTTTGACCTTGACTGCAATCATTCAAAGACCTCGTACCGCAAAGTTCGCAAAGGAAGTCGCAAAGGACGCAAAGAAAGACCGCCCGGAAGGAATGCCGGGGGAACGAAGGTTCCCCAAACCAAAAGCAACGTCGACGGCGTCGGACAAGAGTGTCCGACCCACACCAAACTATTGCTGCGCGATCAAGTCCTCTTCGCTGAGGAGCGGCAGTTCCATCCAGCCTTCCACGGGAAGAGCGTCCGCGGGCAGGCCGTTTTGCCACAGGCTGAAGCGCAGGCGCAGCCTGGTTGCTACCGGAACAGCAGGTTTGCCGTTCCCGCCGTCAGCGATCGAGGTCACGGGAGTAGCCAGCAGCGAATCCAGGGGAAGCTTGAATTCGAAGTTTCGGAACAGAGCGACGGCGATCTGATCGCCGGGCTGATCGGATGACGCGAGCAACTGGTCGGAATCGGGAACGCTGACCTTCCAACCCCGGATCCTGCCTGCTTCCACCCCGACGTCGAGACGCAGGGCACGGCGTGGGCGCTGGCCTTCATCCGGCCAGGACTCCAGGTTGACCACAAGCTCGAAGTCGGCCGCCGGGACTTTATTGTCGATAAAATCGAGACGCCCATAGATGAACGCCTCGTCGATTCCAGCTTGCACTGCGTCCAGCAAAAACAGCTTGCCGTGCATGGCACCGGCGCGCCGGTCGGCGGTGTACACCGCTGCCCCCATCCATTCGAAGTAGCGCACCATGTCGCCAGTGATCCGGGGATGAATGTAGGCCGTCTGCGGCACTACCGCAGGCCGCTCCCCGCCGCCGAGGATGGGTTGCGACAGGTAATCCGGCGGGCGGCTGCCCAGCAACTGATAAACGTTCGAAAGGTGATTGCGGTAGAGCTCGTCGAATTCACGGTCGTTGGCGGAATGATGTTCCGGGCCGTACCACCAGTTCCAGTCACTGCCTTCCGCGATCAGGATTTCCTCAAAGGCAAGTTTCCGCTGCGCCTCCTCGACCTCGGGAGCGGCCTGGGCATAGAAGTTGCGGGCGTTGTAGAGATAGTCCCAGGCCCGGTTGTCTTCCGGCGCGCCAATCCAGACATTGAAGTTGGCGTGAATCCAGGAGCCCGGAACCAGTGACTTCAGCCGCGGAAACTGCCGGTGCCGCTGAATGGCCTCGGAAACCGTCGTGGCCTCGACTCCATCCTCACGCTGCAGGGCATCGTAGAAGCGACGGAGAAATTCCCGGCCCGACTGAGGATAGTATTCCCACGCGTTTTCGCCATCCAGGATGATCGGTACGATCGCATCATGCCCAGCATTTAGCACTGGATAGGCCGCTTGTTTAATGTTGTTCATGAGGTGCCTGGCGGCGTCCTGCGGCGGCATGCCGGAGTACACAAACCCGATCAGATCCGAGATGGTGTGATCGCGGAAAATCAGGTTCATCTCGGTCTGCTCATTCTCGAAGCGATGGATGGTGTAAAGCTTCTGGGCCAGTTCGCCGGGCAGATGACCATGCGCGTCGCGGCCGAAGGAAACGCCCAGGCTTCGGCCTAATACTTCTTCGTCGGTGGCCATCCACTTCACGCCCAGACCCTGCGCGATGCTCAGGACCTCTTCCGAGACACTACCCTCGGACGGCCAAACGCCCTGAGGACGGCTCCCGAACACCTGCTGATGAAGATCCAGTCCACGCTGAATTTGTTCGCGAGCATCCTCGGGATGGCGAAACCGATTCTGGGGCAGCGGCAGGCCGGGGGTTGAGACTGCGCCCATGTTGGTGTCGCAGACCAGGGGCAGAATCGGGTGATAGAACGCAGAGGTGGAAATCTCGATCCGTCCGTGCTGGGCCGCTTCGGCATGCGCGGGCAAAACCTTGGCCAGCAGTTCGCGCTCCCGGTCCATCACCAAGCGCTGATCGTCAAGCGAGTAGCCGCGTCCTTTTTGGATGAGGCCGGCGATGTCGGACTCCTCCAGGAAGTATTCATCGAACCAGGCGATCTGCGAAAGCACTTGCAGGTCGGTAAGGTCCTGCGCCGAGAAATATTTTTCCGCACCTTCGGGCGTGCCGCCCGCATTGCGAAAATGGTCCCACAGTTCCCGGTATCGCGGATAACGTCCAATCAGATTTACCGGATTGGCCTGGAAGAGATACTGCAACGCGAAACGACGTTCGTCGGGAGTGAGATCTTTTGACGGTTTGGCAGCAACTTCGAAAAACGGGTCCCGCGCCGCTCCGGTGACATAATCCTGTATTTGGGTGATCAACGACGGGACAAGATTAAAGGTCTGGTGAACGGAGGGAAACTCGTCCAGCAGCTTGACCATGCCGTAGTAGTCCTTGAGGGCATGCAGTCGGACCCAGGGCAGCCGGTAGTGGCCGCTGACCAGGTCCTTGTAGAACGGCTGATGCTGGTGCCACAGAACTACGACGCGCAGAACGGGCATGGGCGTGAGATTTCCAGAACTTAGGAGTCTAGCAGGGTCGGCATGGCCTGCGCGACGTTACCAAAGCGAGGGCCGCGCTCTTCGCGTGCTTGCGCAGTTAAGGAGCTTTTAACCGCGAAGGACCGCCAGGACGGGTGGTGGGCAGTTTCCGAAGAGCATTAACCACGAAGGACACGAAGGTCCACGAAGGAAATCCGTGAGACTGATGCGCTGCCGCAAGGCGCAAAGTTAAAACCTCTCACTGAAGACTGCACTCATGCGCGAAATTCCGGTACACTAGAAAAAGACTTCAGTGATGAGCAAAGAAACCACATCCACGTTGACGCCGCCTCAGCGCGGCGATGTCAGCCTTCTGACCGAGCAGGACCTCCATCTCTTTAACGAAGGTACAAACTACCGGATTTACGACAAACTGGGTGCCCACATGACCACGGTCGCGGGAAAGCCGGGCACCTGCTTCGGAGTTTGGGCGCCGAATGCCAGCGCGGTTTCCGTGCTTGGCGACTTCAACGGTTGGGACACGCAATCGCATCCCCTGCGGGCGCGCGCCAGTTCCGGTATCTGGGAAGGCTTTGTGCCCGGAGTCGGCAAGGGAGCACTGTACAAGTACCATATCGTTTCTCACAATCAGGGACACGTGGGCGAGAAAGCCGATCCGTTTGGCATTCTTCACGAAAAACCGCCGCGCACCGCCTCGGTGGTGTGGGACCTGGAATACCAGTGGGCCGATAGGCAGTGGATGGAAACGCGGGCCAAGCGGGATTCGCTGCAGGCCCCGATTTCGGTTTACGAGGTGCACCTGGGTTCCTGGATGCGGGTCCCGGAAGAAGGCGACCGGCCTCTGACCTACCGCGAGACGGCGCCCCGTCTGGCGGAATACGTCAAGCAAATGAATTTTACGCACGTGGAATTGATGCCCATCATGGAGCATCCTTTTTACGGTTCGTGGGGTTACCAGACCACGGGATATTTCGCGCCCACCTCGCGCTATGGAACGCCCCAGGACTTCATGTACCTGGTGGACTATCTGCACCAGCATGGCATTGGCGTGATCCTGGATTGGGTGCCGTCGCACTTCCCTACCGACGCGCATGGGCTGGCTTACTTTGACGGCACACATCTTTTCGAACACGCCGACGCGCGCAAGGGCTTTCATCCCGACTGGAAGACCTTCATCTTCAACTATGGCCGCAACGAGGTGCGCAGCTTTCTGATGGCTAGCGGGCTGTTCTGGCTGGACAAGTATCACATCGACGGCTTGCGCGTGGATGCGGTCGCCTCGATGCTCTACCTCGATTACTCGCGACAGGCCGGGGAGTGGATTCCCAACAAGTTTGGCGGACGCGAAAATCTGGAAGCCATCGATTTTCTGCGCCAGTTCAACACCCAGGCTTACAAGGAGTATCCGGGTATTCAGACCATCGCGGAAGAATCGACGTCGTGGCCGATGGTGTCGCGGCCCATCTACGTCGGCGGGTTGGGCTTTGGCATGAAGTGGGACATGGGATGGATGCATGACACCCTGGCGTATTTTTCCCAAGACCCGATTCATCGCCGCTACCATCACAACCAGTTGACCTTCCGCATGCTGTACGGCTTCACCGAGAATTTTGTCCTGCCGCTGTCGCACGATGAAGTGGTGCACGGCAAAGGCTCGCTCATGGGCAAGATGCCGGGAGACGAGTGGCAGAAATTCGCCAACTTGCGTTTGCTGTTCGGTTACATGTACGCTCAGCCGGGCAAGAAGATGCTGTTCATGGGTTGCGAATTCGGCCAGGTGCGGGAGTGGGCGCATGATACCAGCCTGGAATGGCACGTGCTGCAGTATCCCGGGCACAAGGGCGCGCAGAACTGGGTAGCGCAGCTGAACCAGGTTTATCGCGAGCAGCCGGCGCTGCACCAGCTCGATACCGATTCCGCCGGCTTCGAATGGGTGGATTGCAACGACACAGCCGCCAGCATTGTTTCCCTGTTGCGCAAGAGCCGGTCGCCGGCTGATGAAATCCTGATCGTATGCAATTTCACTCCCGTGCCGCGCTACGGCTACCGGGTCGGCGTGCCCTCAGGTGGATTCTGGCGCGAGCTTCTGAATAGCGACGCCCATGAATACGGAGGCAGCGGCATGGGAAACCTGGGAGGCGTGCACGCGGACCCGCAGCCCACGCACGGCCGTCCCTTTTCGGTGAGCTTGACTCTGCCTCCGCTCTCTGCCCTCTTCCTCAAACCCGAATAGGCGCAGCCGAAAACCCTCCCTTGTTATCCTGAGCGGAGCAAGATGTTTCGTTCGCGAAACGTCTTCTAGAGTCCGAGGCCCCCTGTAAGCTGATGAGTCCCTCGGCTAGGTAGGGGTCCCTCGACTTGCTCTCACCGCGCCGGCGCGGTTCGAGACTACGCTCGGGATGACTCGCTTTTTCGGAGGATGCCAACCCGGGTGCCATGCGAGGAAGTGCTCTTCCTCACACTAACGGCTATCCGTCAATTCTCCGTGCTATGCTCGGCTAGTCGCATGCGGATTCTGACCCGCTATATCCTGCGTGAAGTGATCTCGCACGCCGCCATCGGCGTTGCCGTGTTCACGTTTGTGTTGTTCACGCGGGACCTGGGACACATCCTCGACCTGGTGGTGCGCAACAGCGCGCCCTTGCCCAGCGTGCTGGAAATCTTTCTTTACACGCTGCCAGTCGCTTTCACGTACACAATCCCCATGGGCGTGCTGGTGGGCATTCTGATCGGACTCAGCCGCTTGGCCGCGGACAGCGAAATCACCGCCATGCGGGCCAGCGGGATCGGAGTGTGGACCTTCCTGCGCGTGGTTTCGATTTTTGCCGTGACCGCCTGGGCCCTGGCGATGTTCAACGCCGTGTATCTCGCGCCCGCATCGCAGGCAGCGCTGGGCAGGCTGGAGGACCGACTCAAGACCTCGCAGGCCTCCTTCGAAGTCCAGCCCCGAGTCTTCTATGAAGGCTTTCCCAAACTCGTGCTTTACGTGCAGGACGTAAAGACCGCGCAGGGCGCCGCCATCTGGAAAGGCGTTTTCATCGCGGACATCAGCAACCCGGCATCGCCGCGCATTACCCTGGCACGGCAAGGCATCCTGGTCAGCGAGGGGCCGCAGATGCTGCATCTGCATCTGACCAACGGCTCCACGCACGAGACCGATCCCGCTTCCGCGGACCATTATCAGATTTCGACTTTTGACCAGACTGATGTGCCGATTCCAGTGCCGCAGACTGACAACCGTGATCAGGAGCCGGTGCCGGCGGCGCAAATGGGTACATGGCAACTGCGCGACCAGGCGCGCAAGGTAAAGAAGTATGTGGCGCCGTGGTATCTCATCGAGTTCCACCGCCGCTTCGCGCTGCCAACTTCGTGCCTGGTGCTGGCGCTGGTCGGAATTCCCCTGGGGCTGTCGGCTAAAAAGGGGGGCAAGTCGGCGGGATTTGTTCTCACTATCCTGCTGGTGTTCGCTTACTACTCGGTCACGCTGATCGGAGTTTCGCTGGCCCGGCAAGGCAAAGTGCCGCCTGCCCTGGGGGCATGGCTGGCCAACATTGTTTTCTTCCTGGGCGGCGCTTTTCTGCTGTGGCGGGCGGAACGCCGGCCACTGGAGATCGGCCATTTTCGCGCCCGCTGGAATCCCCTCAAAACCAGACTGTTTCAGGGGACGAGGAACCTGGTCCGTTTCAACCGGCCCGAGAACGCCTTCCAGCGGGCGGTCAGCCGTCGCCGCGTGTTCAGCGCCAGCTTCCCCATGATCCTGGACGACTATGTGCTGCGGAATTTTCTGCTCTATCTGACCATGATCCTGGCGTCGTTCCTCATGCTGTTGCAGGTGTTCACGCTTTTTGAGTTGCTGGGGGACATCCTGCGCAACCGGATTTCGCCTCTGGTGGTGGGCGAGTACCTGCTCAACGTCGCTCCTTTTTTTCTCTATAACGTCCTTCACCTGAGTATTCTGCTGGCGGTGCTGATCACGCTCGGCCTGATGCAGCGGTCCAATGAAATTACCGCCATCAAGGCGACCGGCATCAGCATCTACCGCGTGATCGTGCCCATCCTGGTGGTATCGAGCATGCTGGCGGCGGGACTGTTCTTCTTCGACCAGTTCTACCTTCCCCACGCCAACAAACGGCAGGACGCGTTGCGCAACCTGATCAAGGGCAAGCCGGCGCAGACTTATCTGAATCCCGACCGCAAATGGATTTTCGGCCAGCACTCGACGATCTACTACTACCAGTTTTTTGATTCCGACCGCGACCAGTTCGGAAATCTGTCCGTGTTCAAGTTCGACCCGGCCACGTTCCGCTTGACCGACCGGGTTTACGCCGACCAGGCGCACTGGGAAGAACGCCTGCAGCGCTGGGTGTGCACCCAGGGCTGGGAGCGGAGCGTGCATGATTCCGCCATCGTCGATTACCGCACGTTCGATGTGGCCACGTTTGCCGCGATCAGCGAGCCGCCGGCGTACTTCAAGAAGGAAGTGCGGCAGTCGTCCGAGATGAATTCCGAAGACCTGCGGCGCTACATTCGCGACCTGCAACAGAGCGGCTTCGATGTGGTGCGGCTGCGGGTGCAGTTGCAGGAAAAATTTGCCTTCCCCTTCAATTCGCTCATCATGGCGGTGCTGGCCATTCCCTTCGCCCTGGCCGCGGGCAAGCGCGGCGCGGTGGCCGGGGTTGCTACCGCCGTCGGTATTGGGTTGCTGTACATCATGGTGTCGCGGCTGTCAGAGTCGATGGGGAATGTCAGCCAGCTGCCACCGGTTTTGGCGGCGTGGGCTCCTGCGTTTCTGTTTGGGTTGGCGGGTGGTTATCTGATTCTCAAGGTGCCAACCTAGATCTCGGCCCTTGTAGCGCCGGCGTTTCGCCGGCTGTCTCGGGGGCGTCCTTCGACTGCGCTGAGGACAAGCCTCGCCCGCGAGGCGGAGGGCGAGACGCCCTCCGGACAGCCGGCGGGACGCCGGCGCTACTTTGAAGCCGTGTAGACTGTGGAGCGCAACTAACTACGCGTGCCAGGGGAACGCTTCATGTCACGATTCTTCCATCCGGCTGCCTTCTCGTATGTTGTCTTCGCACTCGTGCTCTGCTGCGGCCTGTGGCCTGGTGCGGCCAGCGCGGAAGTGGCGGCTAAGCCGACTCAGTCTGCTGCTCCAGTGCCACTGGATGCCGCGCCTCCCTCCTATCCGGAAGTGCAATCCGACGGGACCGCGGTGTTTCAACTCGCCATGCCGAACGCCGAGAAAGTGGATTTGCATCTGGAAGGTGCGAAAGATCCGTTTCCCATGAGCAAGGGACCCGAGGGTGCCTGGAGCACCAGCGTGCCCAAGCTGGCTCCGCAGTATTACAGCTACAGCTTCAACGTGGATGGCACCGAGGTGCTTGATCCACACAATGTTTCGATCAAGACCAGTTTCTTCAGCAACCAGAATATTTTTCTGGTTCCCGGCCAGCCGCCCAAGTCATGGGAGGCCGCGGATGTTCCGCACGGAGTGGTGCATCATCACTTCTACCACTCGAACATTGTCGGCATTAACAGCCAGTATTACGTTTACACTCCGCCCGGCTTCGATCCCGGCAGCAAGCAGAAATATCCCGTACTCTACCTGCTTCACGGATACAGTGACGATCCCAGCGCCTGGACCGGCATGGGCAAGGCCAACGTGATCCTCGACAACCTGATGGCGCAGGGGAAGGCCAAGCCGATGATCGTAGTAATGCCGTTGGGGTACGGCACCATGGAAGTGATCACGCGAGGCTGGAGCGCATGGAAAGATCCTGAACTGGTTCACCGCAACTACTCGCGCTTCGCCGACGCGCTTCTTCAGGAAGTCATGCCGCTGGTGAAGAAGCAATATCCGCTTTCAGATAAGCGTGAGGAGCATGCGGTGGCCGGGTTGTCCATGGGCGGAGCGGAGAGCCTGCTGGTCGGGCTCAATCATCTCGACGACTTTGCCTATGTCGGCGGCTTCAGCTCTGCGCCATTGGGAGGCCAGAATGGTTTCGAATCGTCCTTCCCCGGAATCACGGCGCAGGCCGCGTCCGATATTAATGCCAAGCTGCGGGTTCTTTGGGTGGCGTGTGGAACCGAAGACGGCCTGTTCGAGGGCAATCAGAAGTTTATCGCGTGGTTAAAAGAGAAAGGCTTGAAACCGACGGCGATCCAAACCCCGGGCATGCACGTGTGGATGGTGTGGCGTGACAATCTGACTAACTTTGCGCCGCTGCTCTTTCACGGGAAGTAACGGGCAAAGGCCAAAACATGAACCACTAAGGGCACGAAGGTACACGAAGTAAAGGCCAAGGCCTCGAGATGCTTTGAACCTGGAAAACAGAAACAGGAAACCAGAAACCCGCTCTACTCCGCCGCCAGCGCCGAGGGCTGCCCGCCGTCGATGGTGATGGGCTGGCCCACACGGCCCAGCGTGCCCTTCGTCGAATCGAACATGTAAATCGAGAGCGAGGACGCTCCCAGTTCGGCCACATACAAATAGTTGGTGGTGCCGCCGGTGGTGGCGTCGGTGGTGGTGCCCACGCGAATCGCCGCCCAAACCGGATTGGACGCGGTTGAGATGGCGGCCTGGGCATTGGGGGTCAGGACACCGGTTCCGGTGGCAATCTTATATTCCGAAACCTGGTTGGAGAGCCGGTCAACGACAAAGAGGAACTTACCCGAGGGCGCGACTACCATGTTCGCCGGTCCCAATCCCGCCGAAAAGGGCGAGCCCGTTACCGCTGTGAGATTGCCGTCCGGGTCGGTGGGGTCGTTGCAACTGGTGACAACCTGATTGCAGATGGCAAAGGCCGACACAGTGCTGGAGTTCGCCACATAGAGAAAGCCTCCGTCCGGAGTAAGAGTGACGGCCGAGGGGGCGGTACCCACCGGCACGACCAGGCCCCGCGTGAGAACCCCGGAGGCATCCACAGAGAAGCTTGAAACTGTGCTGTCGAACTGATTGGAAACGTACAGGAACTTTCCATCGGGCGTGACCGCGACGCCGGCGGGACCGGTGCCGCTCGATCCTGTGGCAACTTGAAATGGCGTGCCCACTGCGGTCAAGGTCGCATCCTTCACCGCAAATACCGATATCGTGCCGGAAGCTGGATCGGCCTGCAGTCCTTGATTGGCCACAAAGAGGAAGTGCCCCGCCGAGTCCATGGCCATGCTTACTGGCGTCATTCCACCCGTTGGAGTGGTCGCGCCGGCCGTGAGGGTGCCGTCCGCCGTAACGGTGTAGGCTGAGATCTCATTTGTGGCGCTGTTGGCTACGAACAATGCCGTCCCGGAAGGCGCTAAAATCATGGCGGAAGGCACGCTGCCGGTGGCAACACTCTTGCCATTCGCGGTCAGCGTCCCTGCAGACAAATCGATGGTGTAAGCCGAGACGGACGAGTCTCCCTGGGTGGCTACGAACAATGCCCCGGTGCCGGTTGGAGTTGATGAACTGCTGGTCTTGCAGGCGCTGAGAGTGAGCAGCAAAACTGGAACTACTACTCCTGCCAGGAACCGGAACCTCGTCCCCATTCTTTTCCTTCTCCCCTGTGCTTTCAAGCTTTCCGATGCGCCCCACACCGCTAAGGAAGGACGCTTGAGATCCAAAAGTACCCTCATTTGTGTATCAGGAATAACCGGGAAGAGCAAACCGCGCTGGCTGGTTGGAACCACGCTGGCGGCGGAAAGTTGCCCTCCGATCAGTGTAGTTTATTTCTCAATTTGACCGGCCCGAACCGGCTTCAACCGGTTCCTGTTGTTCAACCGCGGGATCCGGTGCGCGGCTGGCTTCCGCAGCCAAAGGCAGCCTGATTTCGACCTGCAAACCGCCCTCGGGCCGATTGCTGGCTTTGACAGTCCCACCATGCAGGCGCACTGCCCGCTCGGTGATGGCCAGCCCCAACCCCACTCCACCTGTCTTCCGGCCGCGGGCATCGTCGATGCGATAGAAGGGCCGGAACAGCTTGTCCAGGGCTTCCTCAGGCACACCCGGACCTGAGTCCACGATACGGATGACGGCCTCGGGTCCTCCGTTGCTCTGGCCACGTTCCAGCGTGATTTTCGCGCTGGTGCCCTCGCGCGTGTAGCGAGCGGCGTTGCGCACCACGTTTTCAATCGCACTGTGCAGCAAGGTGGGCGCGCCCATGACCACGCAGTCTTCCCTGATGACGCTTTCAACTCCGCAGTTGCGGCCCTGGGCCTCGAAATTGGCATCGGCCGCTATGCCTTCGATTAATTCTCCCAGAAGAATCGGCGATTTCTGCCGGGCATCGTTGCCACTCTCCAGGCGGGCGATGGTGAGCAGGCCTCCGATCAATTCGTTCAAGCGCTCGGCTTCGAGGTCAATACGCTCGAGCGCGCTGTGCGCTTCCACCCCGGCACGCTGATGGGCCAGCGCCGAAGCAACGTTCAGACGGGCGAGCGGAGACCGCAGCTCGTGAGAAATATCGTTGAGCAACCGTGCCTGGGCGTGGACTGCCGCTTCCAGGCGTTCCGCCATGGTGTCGAAGTCGCGCACCAATTGCGCCATCTCGTCGCGGCGCCGCGCCGCCAGACCGCCCGCCCTGGCGCTGAGATCGCCGGCCGCCAGACGTTGCGTGGCAGCGCGTAGACGGACCACCGGCGCGGTCAAGTATCGTGCCAGCAAATAACAGACAAGGCCCGACGAGATAATTCCGATAAGAATGCTGAGCCCGGGCACGCCGCCTGGCCCGAAGGGCCCGCCCGGGGGCAGGAACGCCACCAGGGTATAGCGGTGTCCGCTGGCCGCAACCTGCACTTGCCGACGGAATGGGCTGGGGGTAACGCGTTGCCAGAAGTCGCGCCGCGGCGGTTCCACCCCTTTTCGTAAAGACTCCGCCCAGCGCGGCAGTTCGCGTCCCGAGACGTCCTGGCCGTGATCGTCCAGCAGGTAGGCCCGGGCATGAAATGAGTCGCGCACCTCTTCGAAGTAGCGCCGCGCTCCGGTAGGG
This sequence comes from Terriglobia bacterium, assembly GCA_963797385.1. Lineage (GTDB taxonomy): Bacteria > Acidobacteriota > Terriglobia > Terriglobales > Acidobacteriaceae > JAIQFF01. Next base: position 32,162 of record CAWCPY010000023.1, on the reverse strand, counting down.
CCGCCTTGTTCATACGCCTGCACTGCCTTATCGAGGACAGCGGCCTGTTGTGCGTCCCAGGCGGCCGACTCTCCGTGCTCGCGCACCGCTACGGTGATCAGGATGGCGAGAACCACGAAGAGGGCCTGGGCCACCCAGTAGGAAAGAAAAATCTTGAGAAAAAGACTTTTCATTGTCCGCCGCTCCTGACCTTGTCGGCCAGGACTTCCTGCGGCCGGGTGAAGATGTAGCCCACGCCGCGCACCGTTTTTATGTGGTCCAATCCAGAGTCAGACTCGCCCAGCTTCTTACGGATTTTGCTGACGTGCATGTCAATGCTGCGGTCGAAGGGGGAGAACTTGCGGCTGAGCACGATGTCCACCAGGCGCTCGCGCGGGACCACGCGGCCCGCCTCGCGCAGCAGCACGTGCAACAGATTGAACTCGACGGACGTCAACTCCACCGGCTTGCCCTTCTGCAGAACAGTCCGGGTGGCGGGATCAAGTTCGACCTCACCCACGCGCAGGATCTCCGCGGGCTGGCCGCTCGCCGATCTTTCCGAGGCCCGCGTCCGTCGCAGAATCGCCCGGATGCGCGCCACCAGTTCCCGGGGATTGAAAGGCTTGGGAAGATAATCGTCGGCGCCGATCTCCAGGCCCACAATGCGGTCCACATCTTCGCCGCGCGCAGTCAGCAGCAGTACAGGGATCCTCGATTTGTCGCGCAGCCGCCGCAGCACTTCGAAGCCATTCAGGCCGGGCAACATGACGTCGAGCACCACCAGCAGAAATTCTCCGTTCAGCGCCATCTCCAGCCCGCGAATTCCGTCGGCTGCGGACTCGACCTGAAAGCCTTCCGGGGCCAGGTACTCACTCACCAGGCTGCACAGCTCAACGTCGTCATCGATGACCAGTATGCGGTCCACAGGCTTCATTGTACTTCTACCACCGTGGTTTCCGTGTGCGGGTAACGGCGTGCGGGGGTAAAGAATTGTCAATACGCCGGCGTTTACGCTTTACAAAACTTTACTCGGCTTGACCGAGTTTTTACTGCCGCGGCGTCACCATGGGCTTCTAATACTTGTAGTGCCGGCTGCCGTGTGGACAGTTTTTCCCCGCGGCTGAGCGGCGGACTGGGGGAGTACAGATGAAAGCAAAATACTTCAAGATTCTGGCCGTAGTTTTGGTTCTAACGGTGGTCGCAGCCATTGCGGCGGGGCAAGGCATGAAGCGCGCCCACATGCGCGGCCATGGCATGTTCGGCGGACCCATGATGGGCTACTACATCCATAAACTCGATCTGACGGATGCGCAGCAGGCGCAGGTGAAAGCCATCATGGCCAAGGAAAAACCAACCATCCAACCTCTGATGCTGCAGATGGCCCAGGGCCACGCGCAGCTGCGGGAACAGGTCATGAGCGGGAACTTCGATGAAGCGAAAGTCCGCGATTTGGCGTCGCAGCAGAGCCAGGCAATGACTGAGCTCATGGTGCAGTACGCCCGCACCGGATCGGAAATGGTGCAGGTGCTGACGCCGGAACAGAAAACAAAACTGGCCGCTCTTATCAATGAGCACGAGCAGCGCTTCATGAACCGCATGCAGGGGAAGACACCGGAAGCAACGCCGAGCCAATAAAACTGTCGCCGGTCGCCAGCAATTCATCTTTATCCGGATCATAAACTCTGGATCCGGATCATAAACTCTGGCGGCCGGCGATAACCTCTCTTGGAAAGGAAATCATGGCAATGACAACCCACAACCACGACCTGGTGCTGGCCATCGCCGAAGAAATGGCGCACGGAGTGCGGACCGCCGTCGATGGCTGGATGACCGAGATTGAGCTTGCCCTTACCGATCCACAGCTCACCAGCCTGGGCAGACTGAGAGCCGTTGGCGAAATTGTGGAGAACTACAAACGCCTGACCGGCCAGGCCGATTTGGCTTGCCGGATGCTGCCTGCGGTCGGCTCCTCCTAGGTGCGATCATCATGAACGCAGCGTATGTGTACCTAATGGCTTCGAGCTGGGTGTTCCTGCTGGGATGGATCGTTGTGCTGCTGGCAGCGTATGTGCTGGCCTTCCAGGGAGATTCGGCTTAGCAGTTGGTGGTATGTGGCTGCGGACGACCTCACCCGCGAGGGTTCAGCCGGACCGCAAGGAGTTTCGAAAAAAACGCCGCTGAGCACCGTGCAGTTAGGATTTCTGGTTGGCCAGTGATAAACCTGGAACCCAGTTTTCAGTTGCGGAGTTCCCGGTTCTCAGGTGGCGGTTCTGGGTTGGCGACCTGACCTAACAAGCTACCTCTTAAGGGCAATCAAAGGCGACGGACGGGAGTGTCCGTTCCACACATACACGGGCTGAAGCCTGGACTGGTAGAATTGCATCTACTGGAAGGCCATGCTGCCCAAAAGCCTGCGTCCACTATTTTCCTACCTGAAGAAGTACCGTGGCGGCTATGTTGTCGGCACGATCTGCGTTTTCATCAATAACGGCGTTTGGATCCTGTTTCCCCTGGTCCTCCGCCATGCCGTGGATGGCCTGCGCGCCGGAGTGGTCCGCGAAAAGCTACTGATCTATTCCCTGGAGCTGCTGGGCGTGGCTGCGATCAAGGGCATCTTCCAGTTTCTGACCCGCTGGATCGTGATCGGGATTTCGCGCGAGATCGAGTTTGACCTGCGCAACGATCTGTTCCGCCACCTGGAAAGTCTTTCCTATTCCTACTATCAACGCACGCGCACTGGTGACATCATGGCCCGTGCCACCAACGATCTGAACGCCGTGCGCATGCTGCTGGGGCCGGCCATCATGTACTCCGCGAACACCATTGTGTTTACCGCCGGGGCGCTGGCTTTCATGCTTTCGATCAGCCCCAAGCTGACCCTCTATGCTTTTCTGCCGCTGCCGCTGGTGAGCATAACGGTGCAGTATTTTGGCAAGCGAATTCACGAGCGCTTCGAAAAAATCCAGGCCATGTTTTCTGAGATTTCGGCCCGGGCGCAGGAGAACTTCTCAGGCGCGCGGGTGATTCGCGCTTACGTACAGGAAGAGCCCGAAATTGCGGCCTTTGAAACGTCGAATCGAGAATACATTCATCGCAGTCTGAAACTGGTGCGCCTGATGGGGATGCTCTGGCCCACGCTGGAGACCATGCTGGGCATGGCTATCGTGCTGGTGCTCTGGCTGGGCGGGCGGGAGGTCCTTCACGGACGCATGACCGTGGGCGGCTTCGTGGCCTTCAACACCTACATGGTGCAGCTGACGTGGCCGGTGATTGCGCTGGGATGGGTAATCAATATCTTCCAGCGCGGGACCGCGTCCATGGGCCGGATCAACGAAATCCTGGTCGAGCAACCCGAGATCGAAGATAGTTCAGAGGTAAAGGCAAGGACCGCGGGCGAGGGCGCCCGCGCCACAGAGATTCGGGGAGAGATCGAATTCCGGGGATTGAACTTCGCCTACGACGGCGTGCCTGTGCTGCATGACATCAATCTGCAAATCCCCGAGGGCAGCAGTCTTGCGATCGTGGGCCCCACCGGTTCGGGCAAGACCACGCTGGTGAGCCTGATTCCGCGAATCTATGATGCCGCCCCTGGAAGCGTCCTGATCGATGGCAAGCCGGTGCGCGAATATCCTGTGGAGTCTCTGCGGCGACAGATCGGCTTCGTGCCACAGGAAACTTTCCTGTTTAGCGAAACCATCCGCGAGAATATCGCTTTTGGCAAGGCAGATGCGACCGACGAAGAAGTGAGTTCTGCGGCCGAGGCAGCCAATATTGCTCAGGACATTGAAGAATTTCCCGAGCGCTATCGCACGCTTGTGGGTGAACGCGGAATCACTCTCTCCGGTGGACAAAAACAGCGGACGGCTATTGCGCGCGCCATCATCCGCAATCCCCGTATCCTGATTCTCGACGACGCCCTTTCCAGCGTGGATACCCACACCGAAGACAAGATCCTCAACCACCTTCGCGAGGTCATGCAGGGGCGGACTACGATCTTCATTTCTCATCGCGTTTCCACAGTGCGCAATGCCGACCGGATCGCAGTCCTGCATGCCGGACACATCGTTGAGCTGGGCACCCACGACGAACTGCTGGCTCGCAACGGCTACTACAGCGACCTCTACAGCAAGCAGTTGCTGGAAGAAGAACTGGCGGAAGTCTAGAAACAGTCGTCGGTCGTCAGTCTTCAGTCGTCAGCGAATCGGCGCAGGCTTTTGCTGAAGGCTGATGAGTGACGGCCGACGACTGCCTCTTTATGAAGCGGATGGTTATTCCCGAGCTGCTTGATACCGACTGCGGAACCCCCGCCGAGGTCGCGACCTCGCTCGGCGACTTGCGGCGAATCAATCGCTGGTTCGGAGGCGTTGCCACGACCGAAGACATGATCTGGCGCGTGGCGCGGGAAATCAGGTCGTCATCGCTGTCGCTGCTCGAGGTAGCTGCCGGCACCGGGTATGTTCCACAGACCGCCGGCGAGCGCTTGCTTCATCTCGGATTGCGCCTGCAAATCACTTCGCTCGATCGTGCTGCATCGCATCTGAACTTCCATTCGAATAACGGAAGCCGGGCAGTGGCCGGGGATGCTCTTGCGCTTCCCTTCCGCGAGGCGTCTTTCGATCTGCTGAGCAGCAATTTGTTCGCCCACCACTTGTCTCCCCAGGAACTCGTGCAATTTATCGACGAAGCGTTGCGCGTGTGCCGGGTTGCGGTCCTGATCAATGACCTGGTTCGGCATCCCCTGCACATGTCGCTGGTGTACGCCGGGATACCCCTCTACCGCAGCCGCCTCACCCGTCATGATGCTCCAGCTTCCGTCCGCCAGGCGTACACGGTGGAGGAGATGCGAGCCTTGCTGGCGCAGACCAGCGCGGCCAGGGTGGAGATTAACCGTCACTACCTGTTTCGCATGGGAGTCGTGGCGTGGAAACACTGAGAACTGAAAACTGCGATCTGGCAACTGAATGAGTTACGATCTCATCATCATCGGAGCAGGTCCGGCAGGCGCCTCCGCTGCAATCGCGGCGGCACGAGAGGGAGCCAGCGTCCTGCTGCTCGAGCGCGGGCGCTTTCCCCGCCACAAAGTTTGTGGCGAGTTTGTATCCGCGGAGTCGCTCGACCTGCTCAGGAACCTTCTCGACCTTCAGCACACCGCATTGATATGGGATGCGGTTCGGATTCCACGCGCCCGCGTGTTCCTCGATGGCCGTACTCTCCAGGCCCACGTGGATCCGCCCGCTGCCAGCATCGCCCGCTTCGAGCTCGATGGTGCACTCTGGCAGTCGGCTCTAGGCGCGGGCGTCGATGCCCGGCAGCACGTCACAGTCCGGAGCATCGCCGGCCGGGGCCCCTTCCGCATCGCGACCAGCCACGGGGACTTTGAAAGCCGGAGCCTGGTAAACGCTTCCGGGCGCTGGTCAAACCTGAATCTTCCTCCTCCGGAAAACGGGATCCGGCGCGAGAAATGGCTGGGGATCAAGGCGCACTTTGCCGAGCCACCGTCGGAGCCGTCAGTGGATCTGTATTTTTTTGAGGGTGGGTACTGCGGCGTTCAGCCGGTCGCTGTTGCGGGCGAAAGCGGCGGACGCGTGAACGCTTCAGCGATGGTGCGCGCCGATGTGGCCAGCACACTGCCGGAAGTCTTCGCGCGACATCCCGCGCTGCGCCAGCGCAGCAGGAACTGGAGCCTGCTCAGCGATCCCGTAAGCACTTCGCCCTTGATCTTCCGCCAACCACGGCCCGAGCGGGACGGCATCCTGCTGGTGGGAGACGCCGCGGGCTTTGTCGATCCGTTTGTAGGCGACGGAATTTCGCTGGCCCTGCGCAGCGGCGCATTGGCGGCGCAGAGCCTCGGGTCTTTTTTCTCGGGCGAGGCTTCCCTCTCCGAAGCGGCGCTTCGCTATGGCCGGGCGTACGAGGAATCGCTGTTGCCGGTGTTTCGCGCCTCATCGACGCTCCGCCGCATGCTTGTCCTGCCCGTCCCGGTCCGCAGACCACTCCTGTTTTTTCTCGAGCGTACTCCGTCGATTACCCAATACCTGGTGCGCAAGACCCGCTGAGGCATGAGGCGCGAGCGTCCTGGCTCGTGGTGCATCATCAAGAACGAACTGAGTACGGCCTTCGCATGCATCGCGCTATCACCCCGCTGAGGGCGAGACGCCCTCAGGACAGCCGGCAAGATGCCGGCGCTACAAAGGCTGCGACGAAACAGAGGACAGCCGGGGGCGGCTGTCCCCACGTGGATTGCGGTTAGCGGACGACCAGGACTTCGCGGACATTGTCGCGGGCGAGAAAGAATTTTATGGAAGCGAAATCCCGGAAGAGATTTTCTATGTTGCGGTTGTTGAACACGCGCTGGAGGCGGAACTTGCCCGCCGGCCCGCCCCGTTTTCCTTCGCCGCGAGCGATGTGCTGCATTTCCAGAGTGTCGCCGCCCACAATGTGATAGCGGTAGCAAGGCGCATCCGGGCCCGCTTCCTGGGTGTGAAAAAATGCCAGCAGCATGCCGCCCGGTTTGAGCAGCGACCAGAGCCGCCCGATGACCGGTTTCACCAGGCTTTCGTCCAGGTAGTCGGCGAGGTTCCAGCACAGGACAATATCGAACTGCGCCCCGGGATAGACCAGGTTTTCATCGAGGAAGCGTTTGCTGTCCAGGGCGGGCTTTCCCGCCTCATCCTTGATGACGAGCGACGGGTCCGTGGAGGAAATGAGCAGGTCGTCGCTGTAAATTTTGTGGCCGCGCTCGGTGCAATAGCGGATGTTGGCCGGGGAGGTGGATCCCAGATCGAGGATGCAGAGGGTTTCTTCCGATTCCAGCGTGTTGATGAGTTGGGCAAGACTGCTGGAGCGGCGTGTGAGCTTGGCTCCCTGGGCCGCCGCTGAATCCTGAGCGGTGCTGTTTGTCGAACCAAAAAATTTCATGAAGCTGTGCGCAACTCACGCCGCCGGCAAGGGTTTGGCGTCCGGCTCATTCGCTCACTGCCGCGTGAACCGGGAAAAATCGGGGGCAGGAATTACTTGCCTTCACTCGGATTCGTCTTCGCGGCCACTGTGGAACCACCGGCTGCAGCCGCCGACGAACTTGCGGCCGGCGCTGTTCTGGCGCCATCCGTCTTCGCCATATCCTTCTGGATATCGACTTTGCCCTTGAAGTACGCCCCCTCTTCGATGGCCACCCGCTGGGTCACGATATCGCCGACGGCGATGGCGGACTTGGTCAGCTCGGTGCGCTCCGAAGCGCGGATATTGCCGTCGAGCTTGCCCTGCACGATCACGCCCTTGGCGTTTACGTTGGCGCGTACCTGTCCGTGGGGGCCGATAATCAAACGATTACCCGAAAGTTCGATGCTCCCCTCCACCTGGCCGTCCACGTAGAGGTCCTCACTGCCCGAGAGTTCCCCTTTGATGATGACCGACTTGCCGATATGCGCAAACTCTGCCGTCTTCGGCGTTTCCATGATTGCAGCCTCCTTGGGCCATCTACCACACCGGACGTGCACGGGAATCCCCAGTCAACTGGGACTTGTCAGGGCCGGAAAAGCCAGAAAGGAAACCCCGTAACCCTTCGCGAACGCCATTCCTACTTCATCGAACTATATCCCACGACGATGACCTGAGCAACCTGCACAATCTCGAATTGGCGCTTAAACCGGGTGCCTTTCGCGGTTCCAGGGGGAGTCGTCAGTCGTCGGTCTTCAGTCGTCAGGCATGGGGGCTGATCGCAGCGCCATGCCTGCAGATCGATGACTCACGACTGGTATTTGCCCTGCGCCTGACTCCATTTTAGACAACATCCCTGGCTGGTTTTTCGTCTAATCTAGAAGGGCTCGTACTCTTTGGGGCGTACTGCTATGAAGCCGTTCCTGTTCCGCACCACCTCGCCAATTCTTCTGACTGCGCTGGCCTTTGTCCCGGGCACCTTGAGCCCGGCGGAGGGGCCACCTGCGATCAAGCCGAGGGAACTGGTCAGGCTTGCCGTCGCGAATGAAATCAAGAGCGACAACCAGAGTGCGAAGTACATGTTCCAGCAACGCAAGGTAACCCCGAACGGTTCGCAGACCAAACTCATGGTGCAAACCCGAGACGCCATGGTGGGTATGGTGGTGGCCAACAACGACCAACCCCTGGATCAGGATCAGCGGCGAGCGGAGTATGGTCGAATCGAACGCTTCCTGAGCCGGCCCGACGAGTTGGAGCGCAAGCGAAAGAAGGAACTGGAAAGTGCCGAGCGGGTCAACCGCATCCTGAAGGCAATGCCTGACGCTTTCCTCTATGACTACGATGGCACCGAAGCGGGCAGGCCCGGTGTGGGAAGGCCGGGCGAACAACTCTTGCGGCTCAAATTCCGTCCCGATCCAAAGTATGACCCGCCGACGCATGTGGAGCAGGTTCTGGTCGGCATGCAGGGAGTGCTCCTGATCGATGCGCAAAAACAGCACATTGCCAGAATCGACGGCACACTTTTTAAGGACGTAGGCTTCGGATGGGGGATCCTCGGCCATCTCGATCAGGGCGGCCACTTCCAGGTGGATCAGACCAACATCAGCGACGACAATTGGGCCATCGCCCGCATGGACCTCGCCTTCACCGGCAAGATTCTTCTGTTCAAGAGCATCGACATCCAGTCCACCGAAATCTACAGCGATTTCCGCCCCGTGCCCGCGAACCTTACTTTTGCCCAGGGCATTCAGCTACTGAAGAAACAGCGGGCGGCAATCGCGCAGGTTCAACCGCCCGACCGCAACAAATAGCCACTATGAGTGTGTGGGTCGGACTGAGCCTGCCCTGAGCACAGTCGAAGGGAGTGTCCGGCCCACACACACCTGGTTACGGAGTGAGGGTCTCTTTTCTAACTGCCAGCTTTTCAATCAGGTCTTCACGGATGTGGTAGCCGGTGCCCGGCTGGTCGCTGACCGTGATCGTTCCCTGCGCGCTGACTTCGACCTCGGGCTCGATGATGTCTTCTTTCCAGTAGCGCTTCGAAGCGGACACGTCGCCGGGCAGTCGGAAATTTGGCAGCGTGGAGAGAGCGATATTGTGGGCCCGGCCCACGCCGGACTCCAGCATGCCGCCGCACCACACTGGAACATTGTTGGCCTGGCAGACGTCGTGCACCTTTTTGGCTTCGCTGAATCCGCCCACGCGGCCGACTTTGATGTTCACGATGCGGCAGGCTCCGGTTTCGACGGCGGCCGCCGCGTCGCGGGCATGACGTATGGACTCGTCCAGGCAAATGGCGGTGCGCAATTCGCGTTGCAGCCGGGCATGGTAATAGATGTCGTCATTCCATAGCGGCTGCTCGATCATCAGCAGATTGAAGCGATCGAATTTGCGCAGGTGTTCAACTTCATCCAGGGTGTAGGCGGAGTTGGCATCGCAGCTGAGCAAAATATCCGGCCACCGCGCGCGAATGCGCTCCAGCACATCCACGTCCCAGCCCGGCTTGACCTTCACCTTGATGCGGCGGTAGCCCGCGGCCAGCTCAGTTTCAATTTTCTCCAGCAGTTGTTCGACAGAGTCCTGGATCCCGATCGAAACGCCGCACTGGATCTCACGGGTCGTGCCCCGGAGTAGCTTCCACAGAGGCTGCTGTTTCTGCCTGGCCTCGGCATCCCAGGCTGCGTTTTCAATGGCCGCTTTCGCCATCCGATGGCCACGCACCTTGGCCATAAGCCCGGCGGTTTCGTGGGCCGCCGCGAACGGCTGCCCCATGACCGCTGGCGCCAGGTAGTGCTTGAGGGTGGACCATGCAGTTTCGATCCATTCGGAACTGTAGAATGGATCTTCGGCGGCAACACATTCCGCCCACCCCTCGACGCCCTCGCAGCGGGCCGTGAGCAGCAGGATGCGGCGGCTGTACACCCGGCCAAAGCTGGTCTCGAAAAAATGGACCAGCGGCATCTGAATTTCGCGCAGTGTAATGGCTTCAATCTTCATCGCATTTCAAGAGGGATAAATCCAGCTTTCGTCCCACCTCCCCAGCAGGAACTTGCCGGCTCCCTGCGGATCGCGTTCGTAACCCAGGACTGCCAGGCCGTCAGAAAAGGCCTGGAAGAAATCTTTCCGGTTGCAATCCTGCACTTCCTGAGCCCGCTCCCGGGTTGCAGGCAACGCCTTCCATCCGTAGATCTCAGCCGGGACCGAAATTGTTTTCAGGGTCTCAAATCCCCGCCTGTGCGCATTCCGCAAAAGATTCTCCACGCGCTCGGACTTCAGCCACCATTCCGCCACCAGCCGATCGGACGGCAAGCCGCCTTGCAGCGGTGAAGACGTGATTCCATACTGGTTGACACTGTAGCGGCGCGCGATGGCACCCAGGCGCTCGATGTTCAAATAGGCGTTCTTGATTTCGAGGGGATCGAAGGTCCACTCGATCAATTCGAATCCACGGGCGAGAGCATCGTCCCTCTGGAACAATTTAATCTGCCGTCCCACCCCGGCGTTGCGATATTGGCTCCGCACCGCCAACATCTGCGAATGAAGATAGGAGTGTCCGCCGCGCGAACCCGGCAGGGACAAGGCGAAGGCCACCAACTGTCCATCGTCGAATGCGCCAATCACCTGCCCACCAATCTTCTCCGCTACAACGAACACCCGCAGAGGCACCAGGTCGGCTTCGGAGAAATTCCAGACTTCTCTTTGCAGGGCGACGCAGGCTGACATTTCATCCAGGTTATGGCACTTGCGGACCACCGTCGTGCTTTCGGTCATCCGGCCTCACGCTCGCTCGCCTGCTCGTTCTGCCGCAAATGGAGCTTGGCCTGTTGCCATAGCGACTCCAGTTCTGTCATCGAGGCCTGCTGCGGAGAGCGCCCGGAGGCACGCAACTGGTCTTCGATCCACTGAAATCGCCGTTTGAATTTGCGGTTTGTCTGGCGCAGCGCCGACTCGGGATCAAGTGAGAGGTAGCGCGCAATATTCACCAGCACAAAGAACAGGTCTCCTACTTCCTCTTCCATCTGCCGGCGGAGAGTGTCAGGGACCTGCTCAGCGCCCGAACCTGCAATGCCGCGTCCGTGCGGGCGCGGGCCCGGCGCCGGAAACGCTTTCAGCTCCTGTTGCAGCTCTGCCGTTTCTTCTTCCAGTTTTTCAAAGAGCCCCGCGATGTTCGGCCAGTCGAAGCCCACTTGCGCCGCGCGCGAACTCAGCTTGTAGGCTTCCATCAATGACGGCATTGCCGTAGAAACGCCTGCCAGCGCGGACTGGGATGGGCCTGCGGTCGCTCCGGTTGCCGCTCTACTCTTTTTTTCTTCGGCCTTGAGCGCCTCCCAGTTCCGCAACACTTCGGAGGAAGTTTCGGCTTTCACGTCGCCAAAAACATGCGGGTGACGGTTGACCAGCTTGTCAGAGAGGCGATCCAGGACTTCGTCGATCGAGAATGTGCCCTGGTCTTTTGCCATCTGGGCATAGAAGAGAACCTGCAGCAGCAGATCGCCAAGCTCGCCCGGCAGTTCATCCCAATCCCGATTGTCGATGGCTTCCAGGACTTCGTAAGTTTCTTCAAGCGTGTATGGCTTGATTGAATCGAAGGTCTGCTCGCGATCCCAGGGACACCCACCCGGACCGCGCAGGCGGGCCATGATCGCGACCGCGCGTTCGAAGCGTTCTCCAGTTGTAGGCATTAGGCCCCAACAATGTAAACGACGGGCGCGCGTTGGGCAATGAAAGCCGCGTTCCGGTAGGGGTTTCGCGCCGCCTTCGATTGCTCAATAATTCCAAGTCGCGAAAAACCCGATAGTGCGGAATGACGAAAAAGCTGGCGTTTGGGGCTTGTTTGTTTTGGAGTTGCGACATGCTTCTTGCTGTGGCGGCGGGCAGGATGCCCGCCGGACAGCCGGCGAGACGCCGGCGCTACGTGGCTCGCCGGCACCCGCCAATATCACATTGTAACTAGTGTATTTTCAATTACGTATGGCTTTATTATTAATTTGTGACTTCAGGTGGGCAGGTACTCGGACTCGAGGTTACTCAGCTAACCGACGTTATCTTTCGCGAATCGTCAAAGCAAGGCAGGTTATCCTTAGACAGTGCCGCAGCCGGCTTCCCGGCTGGCCTGTGTTATGAACTACGCTCCCCCAATCCGGCGTCCGCTGGAAGGCGAACGCTTTCATGTGATCGTAATCGGCGGCGGAATCAATGGCGTCGCCATCGCCCGGGAGTGCGCTCGCGCCGGCCGTCGTACCCTGCTGGTTGAACAGCACGACTTCGCCGCCGGCACCACCAGCCGGGCTACGCGCATCATCCACGGGGGCCTCCGCTATCTGGAACATGCCGAGATCGGACTGGTACGCGAGTCTCTGCTCGAACGCCGGCGCCTGCTGGAGGAGCGCCCGCACCTGGTACATCCCGTAGATTTTCTGCTGGCCCTCGATCAGAACAGCGGACGCAGCGCTCTCGCCATACGCACCGGTCTGTGGCTCTATCGTCGCTTGGGCGGCGGCCGGCTGCGTCCCGGCTCGAGCCGCGGGGAGCAACAAAAGCTGGAACGCCTGCTCGACTCCGGCCGGCGCTGGTCAGTCTTCAGCTACGAAGATGCGCAGTGCGAGTTCCCCGAGCGCCTGGTGGCGGAGTGGCTGGTGGAGGCGACCGAGGCGGGCGCGGTGGCAAGGAATCACGCCCAGGTACTGGCGGTGGATGTCCGGCATCGACGCGTGGTCGGCGTGCTGCTGCGAGACCAATTGAGTGGGAAAGAAGAACGCGTCGAGGCCACCTGGATTATCAACGCCACCGGCCCCTGGGCGGACCGGATTTGCCAACGCTCTCGCATCCAGACGCCGCACCCCATGGTCGGAGGCGTCCGCGGATCCCACATCGTCCTGCCCCGCTTCGCTGGGGCTCCCGACGCAGCCGTGTACACCGAGGCGGTGGACAAGCGTCCTATATTTGTCATCCCATGGAACGAACAGGTGCTGGTGGGCACCACCGAAGTTTCAGACCAGGGCGATCCCGGGAAGGTCCAACCTTCGACCGAGGAGATTGACTACCTGGTGCGCTCCCTGCTTCACCTGTTTCCGGGAGTGAAGTTGTCGGCTGCCGATATTCGTTACACCTTCGCGGGAGTGCGGCCTCTGCCCTTCGCGCCTAAGGAAAAGGCGTCGGCGGTGACCCGCAAACATTACTTGCACGATCACGCCGCGGATGGCGCCGAGCATATGATCTCGGTGATTGGGGGCAAGTTGACGACCGCCGCGGAATTGGCGCGGCAATGCGCCGCGAAGATTGGCGTATCGCAAAAATCATCGCGGGCGCCGGCCATGGCGTCCTCGGAAAACGTCGAACTGCTTCTCGATCGGTGGGTGATTGAGATCGGCAACAGCACCGGAATTACCGAGGACACCGCCCGCGGCATTGTCGAATGGCATGGCAAGCGGGCCCTGGACATCTCCCGCATGGCGCAGCGCAGCGCGGAGCTGCGGGCGCCGCTTTGTTCCCACACCGAGCACATTGTTGCCGAAGCGGTTGACGCCTTTGCCGGGGAGTGCGCGGCCACCCTGGGCGACGTGCTGCTGCGGCGAGTGCCGGTTGCATTGGGTGGATGCTGGTCGCCGGCCTGCAGCCGCGAGGCTGCCGCGCGTATCGGCGCCGTCATGGGATGGAATGAAACGCAGTCCGCGGCCCAGCTGGAAGCCTTCGAAAGCGAGCGCTCGGCCTTTTTGCGCAAGCCGCCGCGCGTGGGCTCGGTATTGGAAGCCGCCGCCGACTAGTCCGGAAGTCCGAATGGAGGACGGGCGAGACGCCCGTCCTCCAGCCAACCGTCATCCTGCGACGCTGCGCGCCTTCGGCGGCGCGGTTCCCTTCAACGTTCGCACCAGGAGTTCGGTGTCATCGGAGATGATCCCGTCCACTCCCCAGTGAGCCAGGCGACGCATGCTCTCTTCGTCGTTTACGGTCCACACAAAGATTCTGTGGCCGGCTCCCTGAATGTCCTGCACCATCAAGCGGTCCACCAGAGAGTGGTGAGGAATCACACAGTCCACCGGGAGGTCACGCCAGCGGGCAAGTTGGGCTGCCGTTTCACAGATGAGTCCGATGCAAACCGTGGAGCTGCGCGCTTCCAGGTCCATGAGCACGTCGGGGATAAAAGAAGAAACCACGTAGTCCTGAGCTGGAGGGTAGTGGCTCAAGGAAGTCAGCACTTTGGATCCCAGATCTTGTACCTTGAGCTCGATGTCGAGAAAGGCGCGCTGGCCATAGCCCTTGACCACATCATCGAGACGCGGCAGCTGAGGCAACCGCTTCGCCTGGGCCCGCGCCACCGTGATCCCGCCCACTTTGGCATCGTGGCAGACCACGGCCGTCCCGCAGGCCGTCAGACGAACATCGAACTCAAATCCGTCGCAGCCATGCTTGAGGGCAAGGTCGAACGAGGCAAAGGTATTCTCAGGGATTCCCGCGAACGCACGAGCTCCGCGATGGCCGAGGAGGAGGGGAGGGGCCATGGCGCATTCTAAGCCGGAATCGATTTAGCGCTTGAAAATTTTTGGTGGAAAACTAGTCCAAATCGAAATCCCGGATCGGCCTTCCCGTATCAGGAGATTCTTTCGCCTTTTTGACCGCCTCCTGGAACTTCTTCTCCAGCAGGTCGGACGCATGCTTCTGCGCCTCCACGGATTGACGGAAGATAGAGTCGCGGCGAGTGTCCTGCTCCTTCATGGCCCGGGCCGCCTCTTCGATGTCGGCGAACATCTTGGGTTTCACGGCGGCGGTGTGGGCAATAACTCCCTTGATTTCAGCGTCCACTTTGAGGACAGCATTGCAGCAAGGGCAGGTCACCTCGAACGGGGGGACGTTCTTCGGCATGACCGAATCATACCCCAAATCAGGCTAGTCGTGACGCTGCAGCTTGATGGGGAAAATCTTGAACAGACTGAGCATCTCCCAGCCCAGAAGGACAATGGAGACGATCACCACCAGGATGGCGATGGTTTCGCCGAAATTCAGCCGGTTGCGGTTGGGCTCAAAGCGCCTCGCCACCAGCCCGAGAATATTGAGGGTGGCGAAGCCGAAGACCAGGGCCCACAAAATGTTATAGATGTCGCCCCGTTTGCCGAACTCCTCGAACACAACCAGCAACAGGAGTTGGAATTGGAACGCGGCACCCAGCCCCTTCAGGGACATGGGGAGAGAGGCCAGCAGCG
This sequence comes from Terriglobia bacterium, assembly GCA_963797385.1. GTDB lineage: Bacteria > Acidobacteriota > Terriglobia > Terriglobales > Acidobacteriaceae > JAIQFF01. Next base: position 17,049 of record CAWCPY010000023.1, on the reverse strand, counting down.
AAGTCAGGGACGCGGGCATGGGTGCGGTGTTGGGACGCTTGAAGATAAAGATTTAATGGCTCGCCAAAAGGAAAGATATTACGCTTTTCTGCTCCCGAAGTCAGCCGTCACGAGTCAGTTTCACGGTGGGGCTTACCAAATGCATCAACCACCAGGGACACGAAGTACACGAAGGCAAGACTGGGAGGGTCCGGCGCGATCTTTCATCGCGCTGGGATAGAATGTCGCCGGTATGAAGAGGCGCATCCGTGTTCTCTCCTTGTGGTTTCTGAGCGCTGCAGTCACCGCTGCCGCTCAAGCTGGATCGAGCGGAGCCAGTGACGACGTTACTCAGGGCAGTCTTCGAGCCCGGGCGCAAGCCGCTCTTTCCATCGTTCAGGGCAGGCTCAAAGTAAGGGGCCTCGAACAACCAGTAAAGGTCTTGCGCGACCGCTGGGGCGTTGCCCATATCTACGCCGAGAACCAGCATGACCTTTTTTTGGCTCAAGGCTTCGTGGCCGCTCAAGACCGTCTGTTCCAGATGGAATTGTGGAAGCGGTCGGGCCAGGGCCGGCTGGCGGAGGTTTTGGGCCCCTCGGCCCTGCAGCGCGATATCAATGCTCGCCGGCTGAGCTATCGCGGGGACATGAAGGCCGAGTACGAAAGCTATTCGCCGGACACACAGCAGATTCTCGAAGCTTTCACCGCTGGAATCAATGCCTACATCGAGAGCCGTATGGCGGCGGGAGGTCCCGGCCTGCCGCTCGAATTTCAGCTGGCAGGCTTCAATCCCGAACCCTGGAAGCCGGCCGATTGCCTGAACCGCATGGCAGCATTCTCCATGACGGGAAACGCGTTCGACGAGCTGGAACACGCCCAGGCGGTGAGCGCCGCGGGGGCCGATGCGGCCTCGCTGCTCTTCGATTTCGATCCGCCGGTGAAACTGGACCCGACGCCGGGTGAGGACCTGGGCGGTCTCTCCCCCGCTCTGCTGCACGATCTGGTGGGCAGCGATACGCGCATCGAATTTCCGCGGCACCCCGCCGAAGGCAGCAACAACTGGACCGTCTCCGGCAAGCTGACCCGCAGCGGTAAACCGCTGCTGGCCAATGATCCGCACCGCGTGACCGCCGAACCCTCGCTGCGTTACATGGTCCACCTGGTGGCGCCGGGATGGGACGTGATCGGCGCGGGCGAACCCGGCCTGCCCGGAGTCGCGCTGGGGCACAATCAGAACATCGCCTGGGGTTTCACCATTTTCGGTCTGGATCAGCAGGACCTTTACCTGGAAGAGTTGAATCCCGGCAATGCCTCGCAGTACAAAACCGCCCGAGGCTGGGAGACCATGGAGGTACGAAAAGAGACTTTCGGAATCCGCGGAGGCAAGAGCGTCGAAGTGGACTTGAAATTCACCGCGCACGGCCCCCTGCTTTGGGAGGATGGCAAACGCGCCCTGGCCCTGCGTTGGGTCGGCGCTGAACCCGGAACGGCCGGGTACCTGGGCTCACTGGCGGTTGACCGGGCGCAGAACTGGAAGGAATTCGAAGCGGCCATGCCGCGCTGGAAAGTTCCTTCCGAAAATATCGTCTATGCCGACCGCGCCGGCAACATCGGAGAGCACTCCACCGGCCTCGCTCCGCTCCGCAAAAACTGGACTGGTCTGCTGCCCATGCCGGGCAGCGGCGGTTATGAGTGGTCCGGCTTTGTGCCTAATTCCAAGCTGCCGCATGATTACAATCCGCGCCAGGGCTTCATTGCCACCGCGAATCACAAGATGATTCCCGATGGCTATCCCTACAAAGTGGGTTATAGCTGGGCGCCGCCCTACCGCTTCCAGCGGGTCACGCAAGTGTTGCGACAGGCCCAGCCCGGAAAGAAGCTGGGCGTCGAAGACATGCAGCGACTGCAGACCGATGTGCTTTCGCTTCCTGCTCTGCAACTGATCGACTTGCTGCGCGCAGCCACACAGAAACCCAGTCCTGCCGCGGAACTCCTGTTGCATTGGAATGGCGAAGTCGAGCGCGACTCGGCTGCCGCTGCGCTCTACGAAGTCTGGCTGCAGATCGTCACTCGGGAGACGATGAATCTCGCAATACCGGCCGCTGCGCGGAGCATGATCGATGATTGGTCGCCGCATCAAGTCATAGGCTATCTTGCTGGTCAACCATCCACGGTCGCCGCCACTGCCACCCGCAATGACCTGCTGCTCGGTACTCTAGAAACTGCCTGGAAGGAAATGCAAAAGCGGCAGGGAGCGGATTCGACAAAGTGGTCGTGGGGGCAAATGCATCGCGTCAGGTTTCGTCATCCGCTCGATCAAATGCCCGGGGCAGCTGCTCTTACCGATCCGTCTCCCGTTCCCCGCCCCGGAGATGAGTACACGGTAAATGCGACAGGGTATTACGACAGTTCTTTTGACCAGGTCGCAGGCGCCAGCTACCGCGAAATCCTCGACCTCAGCGACTGGAACCGCTCGGTTGGAGTGAATGTACCCGGCCAGAGCGGGCAGCCGGCAAGCCCTCACTATTCCGATTTAATACCGCTATGGAGTGAGGGAGCGTATTTTCCGCTGCTGTATTCGCGGGAAGCGGTAGAGAAGGAAGCCACCGACAAGTTAGTGTTGCAGCCGTAAGAAAGTTTTCTGGTCGTGTCATCCTGAGCGGAGTGGCTGCTTCGCTTCGCGAAGCAGACACGGAGTCGAAGGACCCCTACCCTCGCGATTACGGTTTCGCCACGACGAATTCTCGCCGGATCGAAGCTGACCCCATAAGGCAAATCCCTCAAGCCCAGCACGTTTCGAGAAGTAGGGGTCCTTCGACTGCGCGAGATCATTCGCAAGCGAATGATCGTGCTCCGCTCAGGATGACAGAGAAATTATTTGGTGATCCAGGCAGCTGGTTTGCAGAGTGTCGTGGAGATCGCCCAGGAGATCAGTTCCATGCCGCGCGACGAAATACACGCCGCCGATTTCACGCTCCTGCAGGACCTTCTCGGGATAGAGTGCGTTACCTAGCAGGTCGGCGTGGCGACTCAAGACCTCGCTCTGACGCAATTCGGCCCGTGCCGCGCGCGAGCGCAATTGCTCGAGCTGATGCTGCATCTTCGATCCGGCGTTGGTCGCGGCTTCCACCAAAGTCTTGTCCAGGCGCTCCAGCGATTGCTGAATCGCGCCCAGGGATTGCTGTAGTGACGACTCTGCGCGGTCGAAGGCGGTTTGCAAGTCAGCCGGCAGGGTATGCTTCGCCAGAGTTTCCCGCACCGCATCAGAACCGTGAAAGACGTCTGGAACCGTCAAATGATAACGCTCAAGTAAGGCTTGAGGTTTTGTTTCCACGATAGTGGCGGAGAAACGCGGGAGAATCGGCGTGACCCGACCTAGTAACGCCTTGTAAACCACCGCTCCCTGGCCGAAGTAGGCGATCTCGGCCGCCCCGCCCACGTAAGCCACAGTGGGCAACAGATAGTCCTGCACCACCGGCCGTAGCAGTACATTGGCGCTGAAGCGCTCCGGCTCCGATGCGATGCGGCTCAACAACTCTGCTTGCGAAAGTGTTTCGTCGTGGACCAGAAAATCGGTTCCGCTGCCGTTCGAGCGGCGGTGCACTGGAATCCGTGCCCCGTCACGGATGGTAAACAGCAGGGTGGACGATGGCGTCACCTTAACTTGCTGGTGATAGCCCGCTGCTTCCAGTTCCCTACCCCGGGCCAGCAAAGCATCGTCCACTTCGGCGGCGCGCTCGATGGCGGCGCTGTAAATCGGGGCGGCGATACGATGGAGTTCCGGGTCGGAAGCGTCGAGCAGGACCACGCCCCACTGGGCGAAGAGACGCGAAAACAGGCGCGCGAATGCGCTGCCGAAGTTCTCTCCGGGCCGGTACGCCTCGCGCAGGAATTTCGTCACGTCCGAATCACCCAGCAGCGCGGCCGCCGCTTCAACGAGCGGCTCGATCTCGGGGCCGAATGTCACCATCCCCACGGGAGCATCCGGCAGCCCTCGAGTCGTCGCGGAAAATTTCTGCAGCGAACCGTCCGGCCCCAGAAACGAAACGTGACTGATCTCATCAAGGTCGTGGTCTGTAGTCGCCAGCCAGAATATGGGAACGCAGTCAGAGCCGGCCTGGGTGGCTTCACCAGCCAGTTTGACCGTACTGAGCGCCTTGAAAAGGGAAAACAGCGGGCCTCCGAAAAGACCCACCTGTTGTCCGGTAACCAGGGCGGAAGCGCCGGCGCGCAGGCGGTCGATATTCTGCAGAGTTTTGGGCGATGCGTCCCAAGCCCGGTTCTGCCTTTCCAGAATGTCCGCCACCCGTGCCCGCCGCGCGGGGTCACAACTCACCCCGGCGGTTTCGTCCTTGAACCATTGCGCGAAATGTGGAGGACGGGAGTAAAAGGGCTGGATGGAGGGAGACCAGGAAAGAAAATCACTGAAAAGCCGTGTGGTGTGCGGAATCTGGCGGAATGGCAGACACTGCGCCTTCACCGGCAGCTCTCCTGACACTGCTTCCTGCTACAGGGTTGGACGAAGGAAGTCATAGGTTGGTCAACGCAATGATTCTACCGTGTGCCCGTAATTGTAGCGCCGCCGTCACGGCGGCCGTCTCACGCCCACTGCGAGGGCAGGATGCCCTCGCGACTGCCGGCAAGATGCCGGCGCTACAAGTGAGATGTCGGAAACGGCGGCAGGATGCAAAAGGTAATCGGGTTCCTGTCACGGGAGCAAGAGCGGGACGCTCGCGCCCACATTCATTTCCTCGGTCGCGGAACCTACTGTTGCTGCTGCTCCTGTTGCATGTTTTTGGGGGGAACCGGGGGTGGTTCCTGGGCCTGTTCAACCAGCAGCGACCACTCTTCCGGCACCGGAAGCCCGTGCTCGAGTTCAGGCTGCTCGACCGACGCGGTCACTCGCACCGCCACCGACAGTTCGCTGGGAGTTTGTCCGCGAAAGATTCCCCGGGTGGGCGGCACGTCGGCATAATCGCGGCCGATCGCGGTGCGAATATGGCGATCGCCCGCCAGCAGGCAGTTCGTGGGATCGAACCCGACCCAGCCCAGCGGCGGTAGAAATGCTTCCACCCAGGCGTGGGTCGCATCTACCACGGAGCGGTCGTGACTTTGCGCGCTGCGATAAAGGTATCCGCTGACGTAACGGCAGGGGATCTTTACCCGGCGCACCAGGGCGATCATGATGTGGGCAAAGTCCTGGCACACGCCTTGACGGGTCTCGATGGCGTGATCAATCGGCGAATCCACTTTCGTGCTTTTGGGCACATATTCGAACCAGTCGTAGAGCCTCTGATTCAGTTCCCGCAACAAGCTGAGAGGATCGCCGCGCCGGCAAACGTCCATCTGTCGGGCGAGTTCGATCAATTCCGGTGTGGGCTGCGCGAACTCGCTGGGAAGCAGCATTTCCCAGTAGTCTCCCATCTTCACCATGGCGTCGGCTTCGGCCCATGCATCGGCGGGCAACGAACTCGGAATCTCGGGCGAGGGCTGCATGTCGAGCAGGGATTCGGCCACAATCACGAGATAGGAATGCTGCCCCGGAATATCAAAATGGTGGATATTGTTGCCCACGTGATCGCGGTAGGCAAACACCCGGCAGCGCGGGCTTACCGCCAGGTGAAAGGTCAGACAGCGCTGGTTGCCCTCGCTGCGGGGATGCATCCGCGCTTCCATGACGCTCTCGCTGACCGGAGAGGCGTAGTGAAATTTTGTCAGGTGCTGAATGGAATAGAACATGAAACCCCGGTCCCCTATCCTGCCAAAGCCGTCTGGATCGCGTAATTCACATAAAGCTCGTAAATGGTCTCGTGGATATCGCGGCACTGTCGCAGGATATCCTGCAAATATGCGCCGACGTCCTGCGAAAGGATTTCCGAAATCTGTCCGAAGCTGAGCGACGCCTGCAACCGCCCCGCCAGCCGGGTCAACTGCGCTCCCCGCCGCTTCCCGCCCTCACCGTGAATGGCTTCGAGAGCGCGTTGCATAACATCGATGGAGTAGCGCACCGAGTGCGGAAACTCCGGGTTCAACAGCAGAAATTCAATGATCCGGTCCGGACTGATGTCCGCGGTATAGACCTTGCAGTAGGCCTCAAACGCGGTACAGGAGCGCAGCAGTCCGACCCACTCCAGATACTCGGCCGCTTCGGGGGTTTGATCGGGATGCCCCCAGAATTCGCGGTGATACAGGCCCAGCAGAGTGACGGTGGCGCAGGCCCGCTCCATGTAGCGCCCCACCTGGATAAAATGCCAGCCCTCGCCGTGACTCATGGTGGAATCGGTGACGCCCTGGATCAGGTGCACACCTTCGATCACGGCCAGCAGGAAGTCGGAGGGCAGCACGTCAGCGGTCTCGTTCGGTTTATGGCGCGTCACCTGATGGAACAGGCGGTTCAGCCTCTGCCACTGGTCCGAGCTGATCTCTTCGCGGACCTGGCGCGCGTTTTCGCGGGCACCGGCCACGCAGGCGGTGATGGACGAACGATTTCCCGGATCGAAGGTAAGTATTTGCGCCACCTGGTAGGCGTCACCGCTCCACGCCAGGTTGGGCGGATTTCCCAGCGCCGCCAGGACCCGGCGCCAGCGGCGGTCCGCGCTCGAAGCCGATTCATCCAGCATGAGATTGAGATTCACGTCGAGAAGGCGAGCGGCATGCTCGGCCCGCTCGAGGTAGCGGCTCATCCAATACAGGTTGTCAGCGACGCGAGAGAGCATGGTTATTGGTTCAGCACCCAGGTATCCTTGCTGCCGCCGCCTTGCGATGAATTCACCACCAGCGATCCGCGGCGCAGGGCGACGCGGGTGAGGCCACCGGGAACGATCGTCACCTTGTCCCCAAACAGCACGTAGGGACGCAGGTCCACGTGCCGGGGCTGCAACATGTCGTCGATAAAACAGGGCGCGCGCGAGAAGGTGATAGTAGGCTGCGCAATGTAATTTCGCGGATCGGCCATGATGCGTTCCCGAAAGTCCTGCCGCTGAGCGCTGGTGCTGTGCGGACCGATCAGCATGCCGTAACCTCCCGACTCGCCCACTGCCTTCACCACCAGCTTGTCGAGATTCTGCAATACATGGTCACGTTGTACCGGGTCATTGAGCAAATACGTTTCCACGTTATTCAGCACCGGATCTTCATCGAGATAGTACTTGATGATTTTGGGCACGTACGCGTACAGGGCTTTGTCGTCGGCCACGCCCGTGCCGAAAGCGTTGGCAAGAGTCACATTTCCCGCGCGATATGCGTTGAACAATCCCGAGACGCCCAGCACCGAATCCGAGCGGAAAGCCAGGGGATCGATGAAGTCATCATCCACGCGCCGGTAGATCACATCCACCCGCCTCAGTCCGGTGGTGGTCCGCATGTAAACCACGTTGTCGTGAGTCACCAAATCGCGGCCCTCGACCAGCTCGATTCCCATCTGACGGGCAAGGTAGGCGTGTTCGAAATAAGCGGAGTTGTACACGCCCGGGCTGAGCAGCACGATGGTCGGCTCCGGCCGGCCCTCGGGTGAAAGCGAGCGCAGAGTGCTCAGCAGGGCCTGGGTGTAATGCTCGATGGGACGCACGCCCTGGCGGCGAAACAGGTTGGGGAAAATCCGCTTCATCACCCGGCGGTTGGTCAGCATGTAGGAGACCCCGCTGGGCACGCGCAGGTTGTCTTCGAGAACCACGAATTCCCCGCCCGGCATCCGGATCAGGTCCGACCCGACCACCGCGACATATACATTGCGCGGCACCTGCAGCCCGCGCATCTGGCGGCGGAAGTGCCTGCAGCTATAGACGATCTCGCGGGGCACGATGCCGTCGGAAAGAATGCGGCCTTCGTGATAGATGTCGCGCAGGAAAAGATTGAGGGCGGTGATGCGCTGGGTCAGCCCGCGTTCGATGCGGTTCCACTCCGCGCTGGTAATCAGGCGGGGCAGAAGATCATAGGGAAAGATCTTCTCCGTCCCTTCCTCGCGGCCGTAAACCGTGAAGGTAATGCCCTGGTTGAGGAAGGCCAGGTCGGCGGAATGTTTGCGGCGCCGGATCTCGTCGGCCGGCAGCGAAGAGAAAGTCTCCAACAGGGGAGCGTAGTGTGGGCGAGGCTTGCCCGGGCTTTCAAAGGTCTCGTCATAGGCGTCATCGACGAGGTAATTCTGCAGAACCGGGTGGTCGAAGCGGCTGACTTCCGCTAAACCCATGGCGAAGTATAAGGTGAGCCATTCGCGCTAGGCAATAGAGTTCCCGCAGGTTTCCAGGGATCAGGTCGACCAGCGGCACAAAAACTGTCCAGACCGCTCGCAGACATTGGACTTGCAACCTGTTGGCGCAGGTTTATTGATAGCCAGCATCAGCAAAATAGCATCGTCCCGGATGGCAGACGCCCTTCTTCGCGTTGCTTTGCGGCTTTCTTTGCGTCCTTTGCGGTTCGAAGCTTTTTACCGCAGAGGACGCAAAGAACGCAAAGGAATGCCGGGCTCGCATACGGCCTTCGCCTGCCACCTTCTCCATTCGAAAATATTAAATATCAACAATCCCCAACCGAGAGGCGGGATTAGACTTCGGGACTCCGTCACGATTTCCGTTCTCTATTTAGCGCTTGGCCTTCGAGAAGTCCGCCACCGCGAATACGACTCCGTTGCGCTCGGCGGCTCCGGCGCCGATGGTGTCCATGTCGGCGTCGAGGAGGTTGGCGCGGTGATTGGGAGAGTGCATCCACTGATCGCGGATATTCTCGGCATTCGGTCCGGCAGCGACGTTTTCCGAGAGCCAGCTGAAGCGGGCGCCCGCCCGCGCGGCCCGGCTGGGCAGGCTGGGTTCGCCGGGAAAGCCGTGCGAGATCGATTTCTGTGCCGCCATGGCTTCGGCATGCTGGCGGGCGGCGTTAGCCAGGGCGTGATCCCATTTCAAAGGGGACAAGCCATGGGCTGCGCGCTCGCGGTTGATGGCCTGGAAAAGCTGCTGTTCGGCAGCTTCGGTTCTGGGCTGGGCAACGAGCGAAGTGCATGAAAACACTACCCCAAGGATGACAGATGCGATCAGAGCGGAGGGCAAAAAGGTGGTCAGCTTCATGTGATGATTATGATGCGACGCCCGGCCTCTTCCCACCCCGAAAGGGCGCCGGCGGGCACTCTCCGGTTGAGCACCTTTTGTAACCTTAGTTACATCTAATGGTATGTTTGACTTCCGCTGGGCTGACCCCTAGATTGGAAGAAGCTTGAAAGATGACTGGAAGGGGCCTCAGGGCCCTGGTTGTTCTGTTCTTTGCAGGCCATTCCCACCAGTGGGGGCGTCACGGCTTCGACGGAGATGCTTGCGGCCAAGAGGCATGCCAGGGTGCTCGCACCTGTAATCGTGGGCAAAATGATAATTGCCAATCAAGAAATGGCATACGCAGCCTAATTAATTAGGCAGCCGTTCTCCACAGCTTCGCCCTTGGGCTGTGAGCGAACGTCACACAGAGGGCTGCTCTTCTCTTCTACGTCTGGGGAGAGAGGCTAAGATCTCAGGCTAGCGGCTGGGGTTTCTTGTCCGTTCTGAGCAGCAGTCGCGAACGTCCTCGGGTAATGCCGAGGGCATGAACGTGAATAAGCATGTAGTCTCTTGACCAGTAACATTTTCGGACGCGGGTTCAACTCCCGCCGCCTCCACCACATTAAAGTATTTATTATCAATACTTTATAGTCTGACTTAACAAATTGTATGCATTTTGCATGCACAGTGGGCTATGTTCCTGTCTATAAGGAACCGTGCCGTGCCCATTCGGAACCTCGTCGTGACCGTCTACACCCGCCATTCAGCTCAGTGTCCCAAGAAAAACGATCAGTATTGGAAGCGCTGCAACTGTCCTAAATGGTTGTACATAAACAATAATGGGAAACGCTCCCAGAGAAGCGCGAAGACGCGCGCCTGGAATCGCGCTGAAGAAACACGTCGAGCCGTCGAACGAGACTTTGAAGACGCCGAGCAAAGGAAGCGCGCGGGCGCCGAGCCAAACAAAGAGTTGGCCACGTCGTTGGGGGATGCCGTCTCAAGATTTCTTTCAGCCAAGGAGCAGGAAAATCTGAGCCCTTCAACCGTGGCCAAGCTCACCACGATCTTTGCCAAGCAGCTGCTCAGCTGGGCCACCGAGCATAACATCAAGACACTTGAACGCATCGGAGGCGAAGAACTGGAAGCTTTTCGAGCCACGTGGAAAGACGCCCCCCTTGCGCGAAAGAAAAAGCAGGAACGCGTCATCGGGTTCTTCTACTACTGCCTGCGAATGGGCTGGATTAAGAGCAATCCCGCGATCCTGCTTGGCCGGGTCAAGGTCACCGAAAAACCCACCGATTATTTTCCGAAAAACGAATTCAACAAGATCGTTGATGCATCCTACGTCTACAATCCGAGGGCTTGGAATAGCGAACCACGCAATCAGGCCACCCGAGTTCGCACGCTAGTCTGGTTGATGCGATGGAGTGGCCTCGCGATCAGCGACGCCGTCGGGTTAGAGCGATCTCGCCTCAACGAACATGACGAGTTACACTTGTATCGCGCAAAGACTGGGCAGCCCGTGTACGTTCCCCTTCCCCACGATGTAGCAGACGCTTTGCGAAACATTCCCCCTGGCCCAAAACCAAACCCACGGTACTTCTTCTGGACTGGCAACGGGTTGCTCAAATCGGCCGTGAGTGACTGGCAACGCAGCCTGCGACGAGTCTTCAAGCTCGCCAACATACGCCATGAAGACGGAACCGCAAAGAGATGCCACCCCCACATGTTTCGAGACACTTTCGCTGTCGAGAGTCTTCTTGCCGGTGTGCCGCTGGAGCAGGTATCCATCCTGCTCGGACACCAGAGTATAAAAATCACTGAAAAGCACTACGCACCCTGGGTCAAGGCTAGGCAGGAGCAGCTCACAGCTAGCGTCCGCAAGAGTTGGCCAGATCCACCAAAGCCTCAACGTCGGGCACGAAAAACCTACAGCGGAACCAGTCTTATCGCTGCAACAATTTCCCTGCGGGGTCCGCGGTGATCGGATGGGATCGGCCCGCACCCGTCAACAAGCAAACACCCGGACGCCGTCGTATTCTTCTTCGTCCCTGATTCTTCCGACACGAATGGTATCCGGCAGAAGAATCAGCCCCATCGCCCTCTGCGAACACAGCCACGATGAAGATCTTGCGGTAATGCTCTGCCGATCCCCCCTGTTCGAGCAGATCCAAATCTCGTGTTGGACGATAAGGCTCCGAGGTCCACAGCTGAAACAGAAGGGCGCCTTTGAGCACAAAAGCGACAGCGATGCTTGGAAACGCTTAGACGATAGAGCAGATGTTCTAAGGCGTACTTGGTCAGGAGAAGCCCAGAATCTTGTTTGCTGAGGTTGGCCAGGTTCAACAGTCGCTGTGGCTGTCGAACGGATGCGGGCAAGTCAATCGGTCAAACGATTGACTCCAGGTAGGGGCTGCATCACTTTGGCAACCCGGGTGTGTCAAGACTTTTGTGTAAACGGCCAGGTTTTGTTTTTGGGATGGGGTGCAGGGGAAGGGTGTCCCTTCCCCTGCCCATCGATGTAGTGGCATTCCACGTTGTCATTGCGAAACTCTCTCCAGGGCCGGCATCCTTCCTCTCGGCAATCTTCCCACATCTTTCGCGCCTGAACATCGTCGATCAGGCAGCGCACGCCCTGGTTGTCAGCGGGATTATCGCCTGGCTTGTCTTCACATACAGGTTAATCAGCTCTTTTACTCCGATCGGCACAAATGTCGTGTCGGTCTTTTCAGCCTTCGGTTTCACGACAAGTCTGTGGGCGGATCCGGGATCGAGGCCTTCCTGCTACCCCTGCGGCCGATTCTTTGCTTGCTCCATCGCGATCTGGTTGATATGTGACAATGCCTTCGCCCCAGAGGCCCCCTCGATCGCCTTCACCGCAATGTCCTGCACCTGCTGCTTAGCCTCTGCTAGTTGCTTTTCGAGCGTCCCGATCTGAGCAGCCTGGCGGGCCAGAGTCTCCTCCAGGGTCCTCACCTGCAGTTCAGCCAGCCGCCTTTCGGTCTCCGCGTCCTTTTTCAGAACAAGCACCTCCTGCTCAAACTTGGCTTCCGTCTCGCGTCGCACCCGCAACGCTGCAGTCTCCGCCTCATTCTGGAGACGCGCAGGAAAACTTTCCGCCTCGTTCCGTAAACGCGTCAGTTCGTCCTCGCCTTCCTTCAGCTCCGCCTCGCGCTGTCCCCAGCCTTTCTCCAGAGCCTCCTGATGCTCCTGGTTCTTTTTGTCCACGAGGCGCATCTCTTCTTCGTATTTGTCCTGAGCTTTCTTCCGCTCGAGCGCCTTCTTATACTCATAATCTTCGATCTCACGCTGGCGCTGCCTCTTAAGAGTCTCGTCCTGCTCCTTGCGCTCGCGCTCCATTCGCGCCGACTCTTCCTCCCACGCCTGGCGCTGCACCGCTATCTCTGCTTCCGACCGCTGCTTTTCCCGCGCATAATCCTGCACCATCTGATCGAGCGCTGTGGCTGCCACGTCAATCTTATGGAGCTGCTCCAGTTCCTTCCGCTCGAGCACTACTGCCTCCCGCACCGTGGCCAGTAGCTTCACCTCCTGCGTGAGCTGCTCGGACACATCGGCTAGTGCCTTGCCGACCTCAAGTCCCAGCCCGGAAATCTTCTGCACTACAGCCTCGACCGTTATACTCTCGGCGGCTTGCCGGACCTCGGCCGCGCGCAGCCGCGCGGCTCCTTCTGCCTTTGCGTCTGCGGCCTCGCGCGCAGATTCCACCTGCTCTTGGATCTCCGCGAACTCCTGCTGCATTTCCACCTTGCTGCGCTTTGCTCGCACGGGTACTTTCATTGCCTTCACGGGCATAATCGTATTCCTTTCGCAGGAAGATTATCAGATTTCAATGCCCGTGGGTCCAGTCAGAGATGTGATCAGGAATTCTGGACAGCCTCTGGGTCGGCCGAATTGGGATCAGAGGTTTGCATCAGTCAGTCGATCCCGCCAATTTTCCAGACATTCGCCAATTCAGCGGCAAACTGGAGTTGCATTTGTCCGATTTTTGGCACGCACTTTGCAAGTGATCGGAGATGTATCCGTTTTATCCCTATATTTATGGGAGTGGGTCAACCGAGGCGAGCTTCAGTCTTTTGTCTGGGGATCTAATGGCAAGAAATAGTCGAAAATGGGCAGATGCAACACCGAGTCGGGCCAATAAACACCAGTCTCCGACAGAAATAACAAAAAGGAGCCAAATGGTTCCGTATTCGGCTTCGAAGGGGCTGCCAGAGCTGAACCACCGGAAGGTAAGTTTAATGATGGAGAAATCAACGGGAGCTATCAAGATCTTGCGCACAATGTCGCAAGTCGAGCAATATGCTTGCCCAATCATTCCCTCGTCAATGAAACGCTGAAAGAGCTCCCGCGCCACGACTACCCGCCAACTACGACCCCACCGGAACAGGTGCACGACGTGTACTCCGTCGATCCACGCCACGGGCAGCCTATTTGGCCGCCCGCAGGACCACCGCCCCAAAAAGAAAAGCCGTGAACCCGGTGGAGTTCGCTGGCGGCGAGGATGTCCGCAACCTCGGGAACTGCAACGTCGAGTTTCCCCGATGTTTGCCGCAGACATCATCATCTGGCTCCTGCTATGCTGCGCACACCCCAGTATTGCGGAGGTTCTTCATGCTGATCGAGCGGCAGATTGCCACGCGCCGCGAACGGGCGCACGGGAGTGTAGTGCGCATCCTGGCTAAGCCGGATGGGGACCTTTATGGCGATTATGCCGTGCGCTCGGCCAGCAAGAAGACCTATCGAGTGGCGATGCGTGGCCCCGGCCTGTTCGATAACTATTGTTCCTGTCCCGACTTTGCGGTTAACACGCTGGGAACATGTAAGCACATCGAGGCTCTCCTGCTTCGGCTACACCGGCGCCGCGGCACGGCGCTCGATCACGACCAATTCCGCCGCACGCGGGCTTCTTTGTCGCTTCATTACGGCGAGACTCTGAGTGTGCGCCTCCGGCTTCCTCTCTCCCCCTCGCCGGCACTGCAGGCCCTGGCTCGGGAATACTTCGACGATACTGGCTTGCTGAAATCCGGCCGCTTCCGCGATTTCGGAAAGCTCATGGACGAGTTCCGCAAGGCCGACGATCAAGCCGCTGTCTATAGTGATGTTCTGGACTATGTCGACAGGGAAAATGAAATTGCCGAAGGGCTGGAGTTGGAGAGAAAGCTGCTGACAAAATACCGGCGCGGTCGCGATCCGCTTGCTGGCGTGCTCAAGACTGCTCTGCTCCCCTACCAAGTCCGTGGGGCCATCTTTGCGGCCGTTCGTGGCCGCGTGGTCTTGGCCGACGACATGGGTTTGGGCAAGACGGTGCAGGCGCTGGCCGCCGCCGAGCTTCTGCGCCGCCGACGCGGCATTCAAAGAGTGCTGGTCGTGGCACCGGCGTCGGTCAAGTACCAGTGGAAGAGAGAAATCGAGAAGTTCACCGGCCTGGACGCGCAGGTCATCGAGGGTCTGATACCGCAACGGCAGAAGTTGTACGCGTCTCCGAAGTTTTTCAATCTCACCAGCTACGAACTTGTGCTCAAGGACATCAAGTACCTTCACGAACTGCAACCGGACCTGATCATCCTCGACGAAGCCCAGCGCATCCGGAACTGGGCGACGGCCACGGCGCGTACTATCAAGCAATTAAAAAGCCGCTATGCCTTCGTCCTGACAGGAACGCCGCTGGAGAACAAACTGGAAGAGCTTTTTTCTGTGGTCGAGTTTGTCGACGGGCGTCGGCTGGGCCCGGCATTCCGCTTCCTCCAGGAACACCGGATGGAAGATGCCGACGGCAGGTTGCTGGGCTATCGCGGTCTAGACCAGATCCACCGGCGATTGGAGCCTATCCTTCTTCGCCGCACGCGGAAGGAGGTATTGAAAGAACTTCCTCCTCGAACCGACCAGGTGTTTTACCTTCCCCTGACGGAAAAGCAGGCCGAACCGTACTGGGAACAGAACGACATTCTGGGCAAGCTCATGCAGAAATGGCAACGCCAGGGGTGGCTTTCGGAAATTGACCTGCGCCGCATCCTGTGCTGCCTCCAGAATATGCGCATGCTCTGCAACTCGACATTCCTGTTCGACAAGCGCACCCACCACTCGCCCAAGCTGGCCGAGTTCCGCGAGATCATCCGCGAACTCACGCTGGAGGAGAACCGCAAAGTGGTGGTTTTCAGCGAATATGAACGCATGACGTTCCTGGCGGGAGAGGAACTGCGCAAAATGGGAATCGGATTCGTTTCGTTACATGGAGGCGTTCCCGCCCACAAGCGGGGTGAACTCATCGATGAATTTCACCGCCAGCCCAACTGCCGAGTCTTCCTCTCCACCGATGCGGGCGGCGTCGGACTCAACCTGCAGGTGGCTTCCGCCGTAATCAACTTCGAGCCGCCCTGGAATCCGGCGCGCCTGGAGCAACGCATTGGGCGCGTCCATCGCCTGGGACAGGCCCATCCGGTTCAGGTCATCCATTTACTTACGGAAAAAACGATCGAGGAACGGGTGTGGGAAACGATGCAACTGAAGAAGTCGCTATTCGCCGGCGTGTTTGACGCGCCCACCTCCGAGGTCAGCTTCGCGAAGCTCGGACGCAAGAGCGTTCTGCAGCAGGTGAAAGAGATCTTCGTCAATCAGCCCGGGAGACCGAAACCCATCATCAATGCGCCCCCACCGCAGCCAACTCCGGTTGGCGCGGCAGCAACCACTCCGGCGCCGCCGACCGAAATGGCGGTGGAACCGAGCAAGGTCGAGGAACCAGTCTCCATCGGTTCCGCCGTCCCGGCCAGCGGCGAGAACGGAGTTGGCGCCGTCGAAAGAGCCGCGGTCGGCTTGGCTAAGGCTGGGCTAGCGTTCCTCCAGTCGATTTCGGTGGAACTCGAGAGTCGATCTTCCGCCCAGCAAGGGCAAGGAGCCCTCTCTAGTCTGTTCTCGCGGCACCCGCAGACCAATCACCCGATGCTGTCGATTCCGCTGCCGGAGTCCTTCACTGCGGAGCGCATGACGCAGGCGGTTGCCCGGTTCTTGAGCGCCTTGGAAGTTCCAGCGAAATGACGCGTCTCACGCCTCGCCAGATTCCCGGCGTTTCCTGCGCTCTCCGTTGCACGCGGCTGGTGCCTCTTGTCGTCGAATGAATGTTCCGCCCCAACCAGCGCAGATCAATATAACCCCGGCCGAACGCAGATTCCCAGCCGTGTTCAATTCGTGGGTCTTGCCTCAATATCGCCGCTGGCATCTGTATCAGACCTGGGGCCGGAGGTCATCGAGAAGATTCACGAACGCATGGTGGCCATCGCCCTCGAACCAAAAGGGCGGCGCGCCACACTCCTTTGTAGCAGCCGATCAAGGGAGTAGAATCAGTCTCGACAAGTCCGGAGGAATCAGGTGATGCGCCAAGTCGAGGAAGTCATCACAAAAGACCCTGATGTGCTCGGTGGAACTCCGGTGTTCCGCGGTACCCGGGTTCCCTTTCAGGCTTTGCTCGACTACTTGGAAGGCGGGCAGACTCTCGCCGAATTCTTGGATGACTTTCCTACGGTTACTCGTGAGGCAGCAATCGCTTCCTTGGAGCGAGCGAAGTCGCTGCTGGTCGGCCAACTGGGATGAAGATTCTGCTTGATGAGTGCATTCCAAGGAAATTCAAGAACAGCTTAGCCGACCATGAATGTCTGACGGTTCCAGAAGCGGGGCTCGCAGGCAAGAAGAACGGCGAGCTGCTTTCAATTGCTGAGCATCAGGGATACACGATCTTCTTGACGATGGACAAAGGCGTCGAGTACGAACAGAATCTCAAGCACCGTAGCATCGCAATCATGATTCTTCGCGCCAAGTCGAATCGTCTCGTCGACCTTCTACCGTTGGTCCGGGATTGCCTTAGGCAAATGGGCTCGATCCGAGCGGGCCAGATTGTTCGAATCGGCAGATGAGGTTGCATTTTTGTATGCATTTTGCATGCAACAACCGGAGATGTATCCGTTTTATCCTTTTTGTCGGTTCTTATAATCAATAACTTGCTTGTTTGCAATACGTTACGCGGGTTCAACTCCCGCCGCCT
>CAWCPY010000022.1:0-88375 GCA_963797385.1 Terriglobia bacterium | reverse complement strand
GGCCGCAAACAGCAGGACGGCGATCGCTAAAGCCACTCCTCGAACGGAACCCATAGCAGCTCCTTTTAAGGCTCGCATGTTAAGGCTCGCATGGTTTGCCCAATTGACCGACTATTCACTTGTAAAGAAAACCAGGGAAATGCAGGAAAAGCACTGTTGGGCGGACATTGTGCAATTTTCAGGCCAACAATTGCAAGCAGAATCTACCTGAGTTAAGAGTTATGTCGCGGACAAATATCCCTATTTTCAGAGGTTTTCAGCGACAAAATACGGATTTTCATCTAATTTGTGGTCTTGTTATCTAAACAACACACTGCTCATGACAATCACGAAGAAGTAAGCTTCCAGGGTGTAGCGGGGCTCCGGGTTTTCCAGTGTTCCGAGAAAAGCAGATCGCAGGAGAACAAATGTCAGCACCAACCCCACGGGGACAGTCCAGCGTACCCGTACCAGACCGGCCACTGCAGCCCCCAGGTAGAGGAGATTAACGACTCCCAGGGCCACCGCCAGCGCCGACCACACGGGATCGTCGTTAAATTCCCACCACCGGGTGTCGGAAGGCAAGGTCTCCGTGCGTGGACGGAGCCACATGTCGGCGACGCGCACCAGCGGCAACCACAGGTAGAAACGCAACGGCGCCTGCCGGATGCGCTCTTCAGCCAGGGCTGCAAAGCGGGCGTCCAGTTCCGAAGTGACGTGGAGGACCTGGTTGTAGTCGGCCAACAATTGCCCGGTCTGCTGGCGTTGCGCTCCAGAATCAAAGGCGCGAGATGGAAGCTTGTCGGCATCCACCGTGTCGCCCGGCACCGGCCAGTAGATTTCCTCGACGGAGGCATAGTCGGCCATCCAGGTCTTTACCCAGCGGTTGAATCCAGCGGGAACGAACTCATCTTCTTCGTTCGCATAGCGCGGCGCCAGAGGCTGAAAACGATGCAGGGTATGCAGGTTGCGCCAGGCCCAGGGAACCAGCGGCGCCAAAGAGACCAACCCAAGAATCAGCCCAGCCCGCAGTAGATGCGCCGAAGCCTGGGGAACATGTGGCCGCGGGCTACTCGCTCGCGTCTTGTTCTTCCAGGCAAAAAACAGCAGCAGCCCAAGATACAACTCAACCGCAATCAGGACCAATCCGCCATCGGGACGCAACAGAATCGCGGCGGCGGTGGCGAGTCCGCATCCCACCCAAGGGCGCAATTGCCTCTGGTCAAGCGCTTCCAGACCGGCGGCGGCACAATCAAAGGCCAACACGGTAAAAAAGATCTCCAGCGTCTCGGTCAGGGCAGCGGCCGCGTAGCTGGCCAGGAACGGACAGAACGCCGCCAGAAGAAATGCCGCTTTGGCGGCGCGTGGAGAAACCAGCCGTCGCGCCATGTCCGCGATCAGGAAACAGGTGCCGACATCCACGACCACTTGCAGCGCCAGCACTGCCCGGTAATGCTCCATGCCGAAAATGGCGAACACGGCAGCCAGAAACGCGGGATATCCCGGCAAGCGGATGTAGGTAGGAGAAATTTCGTCCGGACCGCTCAGGCCGTAAATGCCATGTTGCAGCCAGTTCTTGGCGATGTCGCCATAAACGAAGGAGTCGTTGGTGATGGCCGGGAAACGAAACAGGAAAAGCAGCCGCAGCCCAAGCGCAGCTAACGTAGCAAACAGAAAAAACCGGGAGTGTTGGCGCACGAGCTCGCGCACGCTAAGAATATACCTCTGATCGGGCCAAATCGATCCACTCACCACGAACTACGTGGGAGCTGTGCCGCGGACAAGTAGCGCCGGCATCTTGCCGGCTGTCCCGAGGGCGTCTCGCCCGCGGCGGTGCGGGCGGGACGCCCCCACGACAGCCGCCGGGGACGGCGGCGCTACACGAACCACGTGGGACAGCCGCCCTCGTGTCTAGCGGAGCAACGCTCCGCCAGGTTTGGCGATGGAAAGTCGGTCGAGCTGCGCTCGACCGGACAGCCGGGGGCGGCTGTCCCCACGCATGCACCCGCGCGGGCGGCAATTGACCGCCCGAATACGTCAGCTTAGGATGGATACACAGCAATTTTCATGGCGCAACCTGTTTTTTTCGATCCCGGCAAAGCCCGCTGGAAGCGGATACGACTGGCTTTCGACGTCATCGGCGTCAGCATTACCCTGCTGGTCCTTTTTTTTGCGTACACGGCCCTGCGCAATGAGCCCCTGCCCGACCTCCTGCTGGCGCCCCAGAAACGCCCTTACCGCGCTTTGAAGGAAAAAGAGCGCGAGAGGGCGAAAGAACGGAGAAGGCTGGCCTACTACCGGGGCCATCGAAAATCCCGCTCTGCGCCTTCACCGGTAAAACTGAACGCGGAAGAAGGTATCCGGGCGGCATTTTATGTGCCCTACGACGCCGCCAGTTTCTCCTCGTTGCGCGAATACGCCCGGCAGATCGATCTGCTCTTTCCCGACTGGCTGCACACCATCACGCCGGATGGCCGGCTGCAAGGCATCGATGAACAGACCAACAAGTTCTTCGACGTGATGCAGGACTCCAGCGTTCGCTCCGTCGATGACAAGGTCATGCCCTTTCTGAAAGCGGAAGACACCGGCATGGAAGTCTTCCCCATGGTCAACAATTTCGACGGGACCGATTGGGTGGACGTCAGCGCCTTTCTGAACAATCCCGATGCCCGTGCGAATTTTCGCCGGCAGGTGGCGTCGTTCCTGGCCACGGACCGATATCACGGCCTGATGATCGACGTCGAAACCCTGGCCCGGAACGCACAGCCAGGCTACATGGCGCTGCTCAGGGGACTCTCCGATGATCTGCATGCCAGGGGCATGAAGCTGTACGTCAGCGTCCAGGCGCGCAACGAAGAATACGATTACGCCGCGGTCGCGGCCCGGGTTGACGGCGTCGTGCTGATGAACTATGACGAGCATTACCCGTCGCCCGGCACTGCGGGCCCGGTGGCATCACAGGACTGGTTTACCGACAACCTCAAAGCGGCAATCAAGGTTATTCCCAAAGACAAGCTGATCTCGGCCATCGGCAATTACGGTTACGACTGGGTGCACAAGCCGAAGCGCGGCCCGCTGCCGCCGGGCGTGAAAGACATCAACGTGACCGTGCAGGATGCCTGGCTGGCCGCCCGTGATTCGGAAGCGGATGTGGACTTTGACGGCGACAGTCTCAATCCCCATATCAGCTACCTGGACGAACACGATCTGCAGCATGACATCTGGTTTCTCGATGCCGTGACCGCGCTGAACCAGATGCGCGCTGCGCAGTCGCTGGGTATCAAGACCTTCGCCCTGTGGCGGCTGGGGTCCGAAGATCGGTCCTTGTGGCGGGTATGGGACATTCCGGGCGAAGCCGGGGCAGAAAACAAATTGAAGGACGTCCCGCCCGGCCAGGATGTGGATATGGAGGGCAATGGCGAGATTCTGCGCATCGAGGCCCGGCCCGCCGATGGACAACGCAGCATCACGCTGGACCCGAAGACCGGGATCATTACCGATCAGGAGCTTCGATTCGTTTCCTGAGCCCTACCGGGTAGCGCGCTACGGATCAAGCCCGGACAAAGTCGCCATCACTTTTGACGATGGTCCGGACCCGAAATGGACGCCCAAGATTCTCGATGTGCTCAAAAGCACCCAGACCCCGGCCGCTTTCTTTCTGATCGGGATTCAGGCCGACAAATTCGCCGACATCACCGACCGCATCTACCGCGAGGGACATGAGATCGGGAACCATACTTTTACCCATCCCGACATCAGCAACATTTCCAAAGGATTCATGCGGGCGGTGGAACTCAATCTCACCGAGCAGCTCTTTGCCAGCCGTTTGGGCATTCGGACAATTCTGTTCCGCCCGCCCTATTCGATCGACGCCGAGCCTGACACTGAAGACCAGGTCCGCCCCCTCGAGACCACGCAGGACATGGGTTACATCACCATCGGCGACAAGATCGACCCCAATGACTGGCGCGACAATCCGCGGCGCAGCGCCGATCAGATCGTCGCCGACGTGCTCACCCATCTGCCGCCCTGCGCGCCCGGCGACATTCGCTGCGGCAACATCATCCTGCTGCACGATGGCGGAGGCGATCGCGAACAGACCGTGCTGGCCCTTCCCCGGATCATCGCTGGCGCGCGGGAAAAGGGATTGCACATCGTTCCGTTGCATGAATTGCTGGGCCGGACGCAGGCGGAAGTCATGCCTCCGATCGCTTCCAACCAGCGCTGGATCGCACGCCTGAACCTGTTCGGGTTCGCTCTCTTCCCCCTGGCCTTCAACGCCATGACCTGGATCTTCTTTGTGGGCGACGTGCTGATGACCGGCCGCCTGGTCTTCATCGGCGCCTTCGCCATCTTCGACCGGCTCTGGCCCCGGCGTTATGGAACTCCCGGCGACGCGGCCCAATATCTTCCCCCGGTCGCGGTGCTGATCCCTGCGTACAACGAAGAAAAAGTTATCGTGCGGACAATTCGCTCGGCGCTCACCTCGGACTATCCCAATCTGCAGGTCATCGTGATTGATGACGGCTCCAGTGACGGGACCCTCGAAGCGGCGCGGACTGCATTTGCCCTCGAAACCGCCAGCGGCAGGGTCGTCATCCTGACCAAGGCGAACTCCGGCAAGGCCGACGCTCTCAATTTTGGACTGGAGCACCTTCGCGGCGAGGAAATCTTTGTCGGCATTGATGCCGACACTTTGATTGCCCGCGACGCTATCTCCCGCCTCATACCTCATTTCCTGAATCCCAGGGTAGGTGCGGTTGCGGGCAATGCCAAAGTTGGCAACCGCATCAACCTCTGGACCCGCTGGCAGGCGCTGGAGTACATCACCAGCCAGAACTTCGAACGCCGCGCATTGAACACCATGGGCGCAGTCAGCGTGGTGCCGGGCGCGATTGGCGCCTGGCGAGTTTCAGGGGTGCGGGAGGCCGGCGGGTTCCACACCGACACCGTGGCCGAAGATGCCGATCTCACCATGGCCCTGCTGCAACTGGGATATCGCGTCGAATACGAAGACCTGGCCCTGGCCTATACCGAGGCCCCGGTCGATGCTCGCGGCTTGATGCGCCAGCGTTTTCGCTGGTCGTTCGGCATCCTGCAATCGGTGTGGAAACATCGCGGTGCCTTTGCCCGCGAGGGCGTGCTGGGCTGGATTGCGTTGCCCAACATCGCCATCTTCCAGGTATTGCTGCCCCTGGTCTCGCCACTGATTGACATCATGTTTGTTGTGGGCACGATCTGGTATTCCATCCAGAAATTCTTCCACCCCGAGTCCACCGATACCGGCAGCTTTCAGCGGCTCATCGTTTTCTTCGTCGCTTTCCTGGTGATTGACTTCCTGGCGTCGGCGATTGCTTTCGCCCTGGAACGCCGCCAACCCGAGGCCCCGGAAGACCCGTGGCTCCTGAGCCAGGTCTGGCTGCAACGTTTCGCTTACCGGCAGTTGTTCTCGCTCGTCCTGCTGAAGACGCTGAAGCGCGCAGCCGAAGGCCGGCGCTTCGCCTGGGACAAACTGGAGCGCACCGCCGCCATGAGCTACCAGCCCCCGGCGGAAGATCACGAATCGGTGAAAGTCCCGTAGCACTTCGTAGCGCCGGCGTCCCGCCGGCTGTCTGGTGGGCGTCCCGCCCACCCATCGGGCCGGCGAGACGCCGGCGCTACATTTTCCGGTGCTACAATAACCACGAAGAGTCTTACATCTACCCTCCGGCATCGAATATCTCCGAGGTGCGCTCATGGCAACTGTTGAAGCTCCGACCCGCCCACAAACACGCCTGCATGAAGGTGCATTTGTAAATGAACCTCTCACCGATTTCACCCGGGAGGAAACCGCTCGCCGGATGCGCGCCGCCATCGAAAAAGTGCGGGGACAACTGGGCCGCGAGTACGATCTGATCATTGGCGGCAAGCGGACCAGGACCAGCGACAAGATCAAGTCCATCAATCCGGCCAAGCCTTCTCAGGTGGTCGGGCTGCACCAGAAAGCCGGCAAGGAGCACGTGGAACCGGCCATCCAGGCGGCGCTGGCGGCCTTTGCCAGCTGGAGCCGGACGTCTTTTGAAGAGCGGGCCAGCCTGCTCTTTCACGTAGGCGATGTGTTGCGCGAGCGCAAGTTTGAATTCTGCGCCTGGCTGGTTTTTGAAGTCAGCAAGAACTGGGCGGAAGCCGACGCCGATATCGCCGAGACCATCGACTTCTGCGAGTACTACGCGCGGGAAGCGCTGCGCCTGTCGCGCACCGAACTGCCAGTGCAGATGCCGGGCGAGCGCGATACCCTGATGTACATTCCTCTGGGCGTGGGCGCGGTGATTCCGCCCTGGAATTTTCCCTGCGCCATTATGGCCGGCATGACGCTGGCCTCGATCGTGAGCGGCAACACGGTCATCCTGAAGCCCTCAAGCGATTCGCCGACGATCGCGGCGAAATTCGTCGAGCTGCTGGAAGAGTGCGGCATGCCGGAAGGCGTGGTGAATTTCTGCCCCGGCGCCGGCGCAACTTTCGGCAATGCGGTGGTTGCCCATCCCAAGACCCGCTACATCGCTTTCACCGGCTCCCGCGAAGTCGGCCTCGACATCAACAAGAGCGCGGCCACACAGGCGCCCGGCCAGATATGGATCAAGCGCACCATTCTTGAGATGGGCGGCAAGGATGCCATCATCGTGGACGCCGACGCCGACGTTGACTCCGCCGTCGAAGGCGTCGCCCAGGCCGCATTCGGCTTCCAGGGCCAGAAGTGCTCAGCCTGCTCCCGCGCCATAGTTGACGAACGCATCTACGACATATTTCTGGAGAAGCTGAGGGCCCGAGTCGAGAAAATTACGGTCGGCGATCCGGCGGAAAATGCCAACATGGGCGCGGTGATCAATGAAGGCTCGATGAAGTCGATCCTCGATTACATCGAAGTCGGGAAAAAAGATGGGCGCGTCATCACCGGCGGCGGCCCCGCAAAGAATGCCGGCGAAGGATATTTTCTGCAGCCCACTGTCATCGCCGATATCCCGGCCGGATCGAGACTGGAGCAGGAAGAAGTTTTCGGACCGCTCCTGGCGGTGATCAAGTCAAAGAACTACAGCCATGCGCTCGAGATCGCCAACGACACGGAATTTGGCCTGACCGGCGCGGTTTACACCAAGTCGAAGGACAAGATTGCGCGGGCCATCCAGGAATATCATGTGGGGAACTTGTACATCAACCGGAAATGCACCGGCGCCACTGTGGCTGCGCATCCTTTTGGCGGGTTCAATATGTCGGGCACGGATTCGAAATCCGGCGGCCCGGATTATTTGTACCTGTTTACGCAGGGCAAAGCGGTGGGAGAGAAGATCTAGGACCTCAATAGCCTAAGTATCCCAAATCACGGCATAAGCAGGGTGCCGGCTTACTTACGGTTATGCCATGAAATCCTTCAACACTTGCTCCCAGTCGAGTAGGGAGGTTCTAGGACTGTCATCTCACTGGATCAGGAATTCTTCGTTGCATTCTAAACTCGTCAGCAAGGCGGAGTTCGTATGCAAGGGCGAGATAACATCGGCACCCAAGACGAGGTCGATTGATGGTCCTCTTCCCCGAAGACAGGCTACACATTGATCGCTTTGGTACCGTCGAGGCCGATATCTTCCTTTCCACCGAAGTAGGTCCCGGTGGGTAGCAGTGGAAGCCAGAACAACACAATGAATACGGTTGTCTTGAATCGCTCCATACCCGTTTCCGAACTGTATTCGTAGCCTGCCTTTCCGAAACGTTTCCGACCGATCCCGTAAGGATGAACCACGAACAGTGATCCGGGGTTCTTTCTCTGTTCAGCTTCGTGATGCTCTTGTTCTGCGCGAAGGACATTTAACCTCTGAGTGCTATCGATTCGCCGTTTCGCGAGTTCATTATTGAGAGCTGTAGTGGCTTCAGGTGTGAGTTGTTCTAAATCCAGCGCCAATCGCAGCAGTTCTTCGTCCGTCTTAATTTCGTATTGCTTGATCAAGTCCTGCATTTCCATCGCGCGGAATGTTAGTCCAGCCTGGATACTTGAGACAAGGATAACTATTCCGCTGTAATCCTCAATACTCGATTGCTCCGATGAGGGCTGCCGTGCAGGAGAACTACAAGCTGTTTGTCCGAAGGGAAAATGGTTTTGTAACACCTCCGTAACAGAGCATTCTCCAAACCTTTCATAAGATTCATCTAGTTTCATCAAGTCGCCGCGAAAAGGTTTTATCTCCGTGATCGAAAATTGCAATTGGACAAGCCGCACCCTCGCCCCCTATCGTTAAAGTATGTCCACATCATTACCGCTAGACGACTCTTCTGTAGATTTTCTTCATGAACTTGGCACTCAAATGGCTTCCGCGGACGCTTTACACGAAGTCCTCACTCGCGTGGTTGATTTCGCATCGGCCCTGGTGAAGTGCGACTCCTGCCTGATTTACGTTCTCGAGGACGAGCAACTGCTGTTACGGGCGTCGAAGAACCCGCACCCGGACGTGGTCGATCGCCTCAAACTGAATGTGGGAGAGGGCATCACTGGCTGGGTGGCGGAACATCACCAGCCGGTTGCGGTCTCAAAGCACGCCTCCAAGGACCCGCGTTTTCAATTTTTCCACGAATTGCCTGAAGACACTTACGAAGCGTTTCTCTCCGTGCCCCTGATGTCGCGCGGGCGCGTGGTGGGCGTGATCAACCTGCAGCATCGCCGCCCGCATGTGCACAACCAGCGCGAAATCCGACTGATCTCGACCGCGGGCTTTCTGGTGGGAGCTGAGATCGAGATGGCCCGCCTGGAGACCGAGAACAACAATCTCTCGCAGCAACTGGAAACGAGAAAAATTGTGGAACGTGCGAAGGGTATTCTGCAGCGCGACCTCTCGATCGATGAAGAACAGGCCTATCTCGCCCTGCAACGCCAGAGCCGGCAGACCCGCAAGACCATGCGGCAGGTTGCCGAAGCGGTTGTCGTGACCGACGAATTGCGGCGCAACTCACGCACCAACTAGCAACAGCGTCGTTGGTCTTTGGCCCTTGGTCGTTGGCTAAAGCTGCAACTGTCTTGGCTCAGCGTGAAATGGAGAAGCCGCGTTCTCCGTTAGTGTAAGATTCCGCCCCTTCGGGGCGGGGATTTTCACGGCATCTTGGGGACTACCGCCCGATGACTTTTTCGGTCTGTCACGGCGCGAGAGGTTAAGCTCGCGCTCTTGCTCGCTCGACTCGATGAGCCCCGCCAAGTTATCCCTCAGCATGGTTGCGTCCCCGCAGAGCCCGCTTCCGTTTCACTTGGCGAAGTCATTTTAGCTGGATTGCAGAACCGCGCAAACCTTGAAGACTTGCTCTGCCCGCCCTGGGGAATCATGCCGCAGCCTGGCTCCAAAATTGCGCGAGCTTCGTCTCGGCCTGGACAGTCGGGGGCGGCTGTCCTGCGGTCCACGTGTGCCATTGCGCTGTGGAGTCGCACCGTGTTGTAGTGATCCACGTAGATTTGAATCAAGCGGCGCGCATCGTCCAGCGTCAACGGGGTCAGGGGCCGGATGCACTCCCGTTTGAGCGACTTATGCCAGCGTTCGATCTTCCCGTTCGACTGCGGGTAAAACGGCGAGGTGCGCACGTGCGTCATCCCCGAGATCCGAATGAACTCCTTGAAGTCCCGCGCGATGAACTGCGGTCCGTTGTCGGAGATGATCCGCGGCTTAGCGTCCGGGTACTTCTCCTTGGCTCGTTCCAGAATCATCTCGATGTCCGCTTCCTTCATCGACTCCCGCAGATCCCAATGCACCAGAAAACGACTGCATCCATCCAGCACGCTGCATAAGTAATAGAACGTGCCCGACAGGTTGATATAGGAAACATCGACATGCCAGTGCTGGTGCGGCTGCAGCGGCTGTTCGAAGCCGGTCCCCTTGCGCGACGACTTACCTTTCCAGCGCGACAGTAGTCCCGCTTGTTTCAGCACTCGCCATACGCTCGCCGGACTGACCGCTACCACGCCTGCATCCAGCATCATGAACGTTAGCCGACGATAGCCCTCCAACGGATTCTTCAGGTGGAAGTCGATGATGGCTTCCTTTTCCCACGGCTCCAGCCAGAAATCTCGGGGTACCCAACCGTTGTGCTCATTCACTCGTCCATAGCGCTGCCGCCAGTTGTAGAACTTGCTCACGGTGACCCCCAGCCAATGAATGAATCGGCCGACGCTGATCTCGGTCTTCTCCGACCAGCGTCGGACGAAATCGACCACCTGATCCCGCACATCGTGCGGCACCCAGGTCTCGGTCAGAGTTCCCCAAGGCTTTTTTTTAGCGCGATATGCTCCGCCATCAGCTCGGCCAGGACCTCGTCCTTGGTCTGCACCTTCTTCTCCAAGAACTCAATCCGTTTCTGTTTCTCCTCCGCCTGGCGGCGAGGACGTTCCGTCGTTTGGAAGGCGGCCGCTCCGTTCTCGAAGAACTCTTTTTGCCAGCGGTAGAACACCGTCGGCTGCAGGCCCAGTTCTTCACACAGATCGGAAACCGCGACCTTGTCTAAAAGATGGCGCCGCAGAATGGCCACCTTCTCCTCAGCAGTGTAGTGCTTGCGCTCTTTTCTCATACGTTCGCTCCCCTATCTTAACGGACGAACGCTTTCTCCATTTCCAACTGAGGCGGGACACAACCACAGATCCAACAGATTTACGCCGACCAATCTTTACACCGGTCAATCCAGGAACAACGGAAGATTTGATCTCTGCAGATTGATGAAATCACTGCGTGATCTTGTTTGGCCAAAGACCAACGACCAACGACCGACGGCGGTATCATCCTCTTATTCAAAAAAAAAGTGCGGAAGCGGCCACCAGGTTCGATGGCCGCTTCCGCATGGGGAGTTCACTTGACAGGTTGAGACTCGGCGATGGGTCCCAGTTTCGCCGATTCCGCTGCCACCGGCGACTTGGGCGCCATATAGTGGAGACTCAAACCGAGATCTCCGAGGTACAGCGCGCTCACGAACGATTCTCCGGCCGCAGTGCGATTCAGCATCAACGTGCTGCCGACCGTGGGTCGTTCCGCTGAGACGGAGGCGGGCAACACGATTGCGATTTGAGCAACTCCGGTTTTGCCGACCATGATGGCCGCCGGCAAACTCGGCGATTGCAGAGCGAACGAGTAGACTCCGGGAGTCAGAAGCACGTTGCCC
This sequence comes from Terriglobia bacterium, assembly GCA_963797385.1. GTDB lineage: Bacteria > Acidobacteriota > Terriglobia > Terriglobales > Acidobacteriaceae > JAIQFF01. Next base: position 77,242 of record CAWCPY010000022.1, on the reverse strand, counting down.
CAGTGCGTTTCGTGGGTAAGAGTAAATTTTCCGGTGGCGGACTGCGCCTGGACGGGAGTGGCATATGCGGCCAACAGGCCGACGGCAAGGACAACAACTTTGAACAACATGGAACTGCGAATTGATTTCATGACCTGATCTCCTCTGTGGTTGTCGCGAGCCGACACACCTGCGCCTACGCACAAACGTGCGTTACTCGCGTGATTTTTGTTGGGACGACGAGGTCAGGAATGGAACAACGTCAAACGACAGGAGTTAGGGAACGAACTTCAGAGTTCGCGGCACCTGGGCTTGCAGTTTGTTTCACACAAACTATTGGACATTGCTACTGTGCCATTGCCAGGCGCCGAAGTCCAATTCAAAAAATCAATTGTCGGTATCTACAGTCCGTATCTGCGTAGGCGCGGACGCCCTCGTCCGGGTGGGCCAGCGGACTCTGGTCGACGCTCGTCGCGTGCCAGAGACCGCGGAGCTGTGCCTATGGGACTCCTGGCTGAGGATTGGGGGCACGACCTTGCGGAGCTTCGCTCCGCCGGACGGGTGAGACACCCGCCCCTACGTGTTCTTCGTAAAATAAAAAGGCCGCCCGTGGGCGGCCTCTTCCTCACTAACAAAAGTTCTACGACGTGACTCCGGCTCCCGCCTGAGGTATAGCTGCCGCTGCGGTCGCGGCCGCTGCTTCGTTCAGAATGCGGTGATGAATGGTAAACAGCGCCAGCTCCAGCCGGTCGGAGACGCCGATCTTGTCATACACGTTGCGCAGGTAATTCTTGATCACCTGCTCGGTGGTTCCAAGCTGCGACGCGATCTCCTTGTTCTTATAACCCTGAACAATGAGAGCAACGATGCGCAGTTCTTTCGCGGTCAGGCGATCACGCACCCGCAGGCCGACCATATCGTTCTCGGTCAGTTCGCTGGGCACGGCAATGTCCTGCACCCAGTTCTCGCCGCGCGCCACCTTGCGGACACAGTCCACCAGCGCCGCGCTGGTCACGTTGCGATAGACCACGCCGTTCGCCCCCGCACCCATGTAGCGCTGGGCGCTCTCGCCGGTATCGGCCAGCACGACGACCCGGGTTTTGGCTTTGCTGGCGGCTTGCAGGATGCCGGTGAAATCGGAATGGAAGCCGCCTGCAACCACCAGAACGGCGGCGCGAAATTTGTCCAGGGCCATGAACATCTGCTCCTGGGTCTGCGCCTGCGCCACGATGCGCATTTCATCCTCAACCGCCAGCACTTTGGCGATGCCTGCCCGGAAGATGGCTTGATTGTCGGCCAGAATCAATTTCAGCATCTCTGTCAGCTCCTCGCCTCTAGTGGCGAACGAAATCGTAGGAGTCAATCACGCAGGCCACGCCACGCGCCTCCGTGGCACCGCCGGCAGGTTCGTCGGTGCGCACCACGCGCCCCCGGCATTGAATGACTACACCTTCTTTGGCCCCCGTCATTTCTGGCGGTAATGTAATCTCGAATTCGACCGTCGAGCCCATCTCCAGCGCGGCGTCAGCCTTGATGTACACCCCGGCGGCGCTCAGATTTCCGGTGACGCCGCTGTGCTCGCCGCCTTCCTCTGATTTGTGGATCTTAATCGGCAATTCCAGGGGAAACCGCTTCCCCGTGCGCGCGTCGGACACAAGACCTCCTCGCTCCTGCCCATTTCCAGCTGCGAAACCCAGCCCCATGCCGGATCTCCTGAATAGAGCCACAACCATCTGCTTGCGCGGTTATATCACGGATGACGCCCCCCGGAACAGTCTGATAAGGCGACAGAAAGGGTAAGAACTAGGTTCCCCCCAAGGCACGGGACTCACCGTCGGGTCCCCCATGTTTTGAGCTATCGGCTGAAACCGCTGGAATCTCGACCTGGTGCGAGATGCCAATCCGCCCAGGCTCAACGCAAGTCTTCCCTCCTGGTCAATTTGGACAAGCAAACTTCCCAGGGGCTGGATGGCAACCAATACCCGCAATCTATGGGTCCACCCGGAAGAAATTCAATTCTTCAAAACGCCCCGCCGCCCCCGCCCCCGAAGCCGCCGCCCGAGAAACCGCCGCCGCCCCCACCGCCAAAGCCTGAACCGCTGGAACTGGAGCGCGGCGCGGAGACAAATACCTGATGCATGTCCGACGCCATGCTGTGCATCGAGCTCGAGAAAAATATTGGATTAAAGCCGGTCATGCCGTTAGGCGACACGTACCAGTTGGGCGGGTTCTGAATGATTCCGGCAAAGGCCTGCGCCCAGTGGTGTTCCACTCCCAGAGCCATGGCGTATGGCAGGTATTTTTCAAAAGTGTCCGGCGGCATGCGTTTCAGGCGGTCGGCGTCCACCCGATTCATGAACTCCTGGAATCCCAGCACGGCGATACGGGTGCGCGCTCCCTGCACCGTTTTCGCCGACATCTGGCGTGCGAACAACCACCAGATGATGGCGGAGATAATGCCGCACACGATGAGAAGAACCACCGAATTGAATATTTGTTTATACCCGCTGAATTGCGCGAGGAGAAACGGGGCAACAATCACCAGGGCCGCTCCGATGCTGTAACCATTCGCCGAATCGGGATCGAGCAGGTACATGCCTTTATTCTTCAGCGCTGCCTTGATGTCCTGTTGTATGACTGGAATGGCAGTGTAGAAGCGGTTTTTCAGGCTGGACAACCGGGTCTGTTGCCCACCTGCGAAGATATTCTCCAGCATCACGCGCTCGTGGGGCGCAAGCCCCTGCCATTCGGTCTGCGGCTTGACCAGATGAAAGATGTAGTCCTTGGAGTGGAAGACCAGCAAGGTCGTGTCCACGGTTTCTTCAATCTTCACGTAGCCGCGCACCGCCAGGTCCACAATCGTCGATGTAATGTCGCGAGGATGGATGGTGTCGTCGATCAGCGTCCCGGCTTCGGCGGGAGACATTCCCGGCGGCGGTTCGTACATAGGCGCAACCGAACGTCCGGGATCGGGGTCGCGGCCCTTATACCACCACAGCAGGTACATCACACCGAAGGTAATAAAGGGCAAAAACACGATGGGGTTGCTGCCCAGAAACCAGAAGGCGCGGGTGATTGCGCCCGGCTCCTTGAGAATGCCCTTGGGGACAAAGACGTCAACCGTCAGTCCACCGCGCATGGGCAGCGGGTTGCTGGTCTCGAAGGCGACGTCGGCGCCGTTGACCTCGGAGGTGGCATCGCGCTGGGCTGATCCATAAACTCCGGTGAAGGCCTGGGCCCGCAGCCGTCCCGCCGCTGCCTTGGGTAGATAAACATGGGCCTCGGCGTGATCGATCGGCACCGGCCAGTCGTTGCCGGTCACGTTCCAGTAGAACTCGTCGTGGTCCTCAAAATAGCGGATGCCGTTGCGGACGATGTAGCTGATCTCCACGGTGCGTGTGGTGTTGACCGCGTCGGGGATGTAGATTTTCAGGTCGCGATATCCGCCGGAAGTTTTGGAGTCATACTTCAGCTTCTGGCCGGCGCCGTCGGTGACAGCTGTGACATCGAGAAACAGCGTGTAGTTGGTGCCGCGCGGGCCGGGATACTCGATGGGAATGGTGCGGTGAATGCCGTGCCATTGGCCGATGAAAACCAGGCTGATGCGCTCCTTGACCAGCGCAGTGCCGTCTTCGCTGATCAAGACGGTGTCCTGGAAGTCGGCAATCCGCCAGCTCTGGGCAAACAGCGGAGTGGTCAGAGCCGCAAAGCAAACCAGTAGCAGGAGTTTGGATCTCAAGGATTTCGCCCAAAGCCTCGAAGCGGCGCAAGAATGTAGCCAACGGCGCCAGCCGTGGGTTAAAAACCGGCCGAGAGTGAGCCCCGGGGGGGCGAAAAAATCGTTCAGAATCGACAACTCCTGGGCGGAGGTCTCGCACCGCTCTATCGCCCCGGCGGGGCTCGCGAGGTCGCCGCTTGGCAACCCACCGCTCACGCCGTGGGCTACGTTCTTGCGCCGCTGCGCGGCTGAAAGCCCACTGATCGCCCGCCTTAGAACTTCACCGCCACCGGTTCGCGGTCGGCTGCGGCCACTTCGAAGAACTGCCGCTGCTGGAAGCCGAACATCCCAGCAAGAATGTTCGTCGGGAAAGACTGGATCTTTGTATTCAGGTCGCGCACCACGGCGTTGTAGTAGCGGCGCGCGTTCTGGATGGCGTCTTCCGTCTGGCTGAGCGAGCCCTGCAGCTGGGTGAACTCCTCGGAGGCCTTCAGCTGAGGATAATTTTCCGCCACCGCGAACAGGCTCTTCAGCGCTCCGCTCAGCTGGTTCTCGGCCTGCGCCTTGTCACCCGGAGTGGTGGCCTGCATGGCCTGGGAGCGGAATTTGGCGATGTTCTCGAATGTGCCTTTTTCGTGCGCGGCGTAACCCTTAACCGTTTCAACCAGATTGGGGATCAGGTCGTGGCGCCGTTTCAGCTGTACGTCAATATCCGACCAGGCGTTGTCGCAGCGGACACGCAACTGCACGAGGCTGTTGTACATCCCAACCAGCAGGATGACGATGACAACCAGAATGCCCAGGAAGATTAGAGCCATGAACGTCTCCCTTGCATGGAAATGGGGAACTCGGGCGACGGTAGCACACGGCGCACTTCGGCGCAATCGCCGGCGGCCTAAAACAGGAGTATCGAGGGCCGTCTCCGACAGTTTAAGATTGTGGTGGCTCCTGATCGTTCGGACGATTGGGGGCAAGAGGTGGAATATCAGCTATCCAGGAAACATCGCGAAGGGGCTGGCGGCACTATTAATTGTTTCGTCGGCAATGGTTCAGGCCCAGACCTGCCAGACGGCGGGCGATATGGAACCGGCCACCGCCTCGGCCCTGACTGCGACCGCGAAGCGCCTCTACGACATGGCGGCGCGAGGAGACTCGGCCTCGCTGCAGCAGAACGCGATGGCCAGTCTGGCATCGAATTTTTCCGGCATCGAAAGTGCCGTCAAGGAGAACCAGCCTAATCTGACCGGAGTGCAAGCGGTGCCGCTTCCGCCCTTTCTGCTCAAAGCCGAGGGGACGGCGCCGCTGCAACGTGCCGAATTCCTGTGCGGCATTTTCGGCGCCCAGGGGCAGACTCGTGACAGCGCCGTCTTCGTGATTCCCAATCTGCCCCCGGGAAATTACGGCATCGTTACTCTCGATGCAGCCTCCCCGCAAGGGGCCTACACCGTGTCTTTTGTGTTGCAGCAGCAGGGCAACGACTGGAAGTTGGGCGGATTCTATGCCAAGCCCGCCCAGATTTCGGGCCACGACGGCAACTGGTTCGCCACCCGCGCCCGCGAATTCAAAGGCAAGGGACAGATCCACAATGCCTGGTTTTACTTTGGCGAGGCCCGGGAACTGCTGGTGCCGGTGCCCTTCATGGCCACCGCTGTCACCGACCGGCTGTATGACGAGATGCAGGCGCAGAAGCCGGCTGACTTGCCTCCGCTCGATCTCGCGGCGGGCGGCAAAACTTATAAGGTCACCGACCTGTTTCCAATCCCGGTAGGCCACGACTTCGATCTGGTGGTGCGATACCAGTCTGCGGACGTCTCCGACACTGGAAAGACGTTTCAGGAAAATACCGCGGTGATGAAGGCGCTGGTAGCGAAATATCCGGAGCTCCGCGATGCCTTTGCCGGGATTGTGGCGCGCGCGGTGGAACCTTCGGGAAGAGATTATGGATCGATGCTGGCGATGAAAGACATAAAGTAGCTACAGGCTACTAGCTTCTGGCTTCTAGCTACGGCCGCTGAGGTGCCTACTGCTGCAACAAACACTCCTTCGGGTCCTTGTCATCCCTTAGCCTGAGAAAGACTGGAGCGCGCAACTTCATGCCGCCTTCCGCAGTTTCGTGGGTCCATTCCGAGAACTTGATTTCCGCCACCAGGTCAGGCTTGACCCAGTGCATTTCGCGCAACGCTTCCCCGTTGGGAAAGGGACTGGTTTTCGTCTCCCGCTTTTTGAGCACCTGCCAGAGCTGTTTGAGCATGGCCTGATCGAATCCAGTGCCGGCCTGGCCTACATGAATGAGTTTGCCCTTCTTGTCGTAGAGGCCGAGCACGAGTGAACCAAAATATTCGCGGCTGCCTTCGGGATCGGTGTAGCCGCCGATAACGCAATCCACGGTCTGGGTGATTTTGATCTTCAGCCACTCGCGGCTGCGGCGCTCTTCGTAAACACTGCTCCTGCGCTTGGCCAGAATTCCTTCCAACCCTTTTTGCTTGGCAACACTGAACAGCGGCTTGCCCTGGGGAAAATGTTCGGAGTAGCGGACCGGACCATCCCCGGCGGTGATTTGCGCCAGTACCGCCTTGCGCTGTTCCAGTGGGACCCGGTGGAGGTCGTATCCGTCGAGATAGAGCAAATCGAACACATAGTATTGCACCGGAATATCCCGGCGCGAACCGGTGCGACGTCCGCCCTGGCGAATACCCGTGCGCTGCTGCATCAAGCTGAACGAGGACCGGCCCTGGTCGTCGAGCACGGCAATTTCGCCATCGAGAATGGCAGTCTTCGCGTGGATAAAGGTGGGGATAGTGTGCAGTTCGGAAAACCGAGCGGTCAGGTCATTCTGATTGCGCGAAACCAACCGGACCTTGCCTTCGGCGATAAACGCAATGGCACGGTAGCCGTCCCATTTGATCTCGAACAGCCATTCGGGATCGTCGAACGGGTCATCGACGGAGGTTGCCAGCATGGGATGGATCGCGGTGGGCATGGGACGCTTAACCGCGCCATCCAAATCTTTAACCACGGAGGACACAGGGGACACGGAGGCGGCTTTGTCGTTCCGCGAGGCCGCTGCGGGGCTGGTTGAACCGCCTATCTTTTTATCTTTTTCTTTTTTTTTTGCTTTGCCTTTCCCTGTGTCCTCAGTGTCCTCCGCGGTTAGCTTCTTCTTGCTCTTCTTGTCAAATTTGGCGATCGCATCAGCCAGCCATTTCGCCTTGACCGCTCCACGCGACGCCGGACGGCTGCTTGTCCACTGCGCCGATCCCTCGTCGCCTGCGATATCGGCCATGGTGCGGCCGGTGAGCGCCGATTCGTCGTATTGATCGATGGCGTAGCCTTTTACTACGGCGTCGTCCTGTTTCTTGATCAGCAACCATTCCGTGCCCTTGGTACCGGGCCGCCGCGAGCGCATGTGAATCAGCGCGAAGTCACCGTTGAGTTTCTTGCCATGCAGCCGGATTTTGAAATCGCCCTGCTTCAGCATGGCCGAGGCTTCGGCGTCGGTCCCAGGGACGAACTTTCCGTTTACTGGCTCGGGCGACAGCGGTTCCCATGTGCCTACATCCCAGACCATCACCGTGCCCGCTCCGTAATTGCCTTCAGGAATGGTGCCTTCGAAATCAAAATACGAAACCGGATGATCTTCCACCTCCATGGCCAGACGTTTATCGGCGGGATCGAGGGAAGGCCCTTTGGGCACCGCCCAGGACTTGAGCACGCCTTCCATTTCGAGACGGAAATCATAGTGCAGCCGGGTAGCGCGATGCTTTTGCACCACGAAGCGATGCCGGGACTTCTTCTCCAGCTTGGGAGGAGGCTCGGGGGTGGCCTCAAAGCGCCGTTTGCGTTTGTACTCGTCCAGGGACACAAAAGCATTCTAGCGCTTGCCGAGAATTGCCACAGGCCATGTGGGGACAGCCACCCTCGCTGTCCGGGGCTAGCAACGCTCGCCGAAGATTTGAAGACTGCGGAGCCTTGCTCCGCCGGACAGCGCGGACGTGTCCTCACTTGCTTCGTGCGGCGCTACAATACTACCGTGCCCGCCGCCAGCCCACCGCCGGATCAGCCTGCCCCGGAGCGGCCGTCCAAGTCCCACATCTACAAGCTTGAAGCCGCCGGCATTTTGATCATCGGGGCGGTGGTACTGATGCTGATTCTCACCCGCTACTGGCATCACATCGCCTGGGGTGCCCGCTGACCGCGGCATCCGAGCCCCTGCTGGTAGTGGTGCTCGGTCCAACAGGAAGCGGCAAGACTGCCCTTTCCCTGACGCTGGCCGAACGTTTTCAGGGCGAAATCGTAAACTGTGATTCGGTCGCCATGTATCGCGACTTTGAGATTGGGACCGCGAAGCCGACGGCCGCCGAGCGCGCTCGTGTTCCTCATCATCTACTCGATTTTGTTGACCCCTCCGGCTACATTACCGCCGGGGATTACGCCCGCCACGCCCGCGAAGTGTTGGATCAGATCAAATCGCGGGGAGCCTTGCCGATCGTGGTCGGCGGGACTGGTCTGTATCTGCGTGCGCTACTTGAAGGGCTGTTCGCCGGCCCGCAGCGTTCTGAGGATCTGCGCCAGCGCTTGCGTGAGCGCGCTGAAGAGAAGGGAGCCGGTTATCTGCATCGGATGCTGGGCCGCCTCGACGAAGCCGCTGCCTCGAAGATTCATGCCAATGACATCCCGAAGTTGCTGCGGGCGATTGAAGTCTGCCTTGCCTCGCGGACGAAAATGAGCGAATTATGGAAACGGGGCCGCGATCCGCTGCGCGGCTTCCGGATTGTGCGCCTGGGGCTCGATCCCGACCGCAAGCTCTTGTATGAGCGTATCAACCAGCGCGCGCAACGCATGTTTGACGGCGGCCTGGTGGAGGAAACGCAGGCCCTGCTGCAAAAATACGGCGCCGCTACACGCCCGCTGTCGGCCCTCGGTTACAAGCAGGCCGTGGCCCTGATCCGCGGTGAGGTTGACCGCAAAACCGCCGTGCAGGCGGCACAGCAGGCACATCGCAACTATGCCAAGCGTCAGATGACCTGGTTTCGCCGCGAGCCCGACTTGATCTGGATTTCCGGCTTCGGAGATGATGCCAGGGTTCAGAGCGAGGGCATCAATCTAGTTGGCGGGACATGATCTTTTGCGTCCTTTGCGGTATTTCTTTGCGCACTTCGCGGTTGAGATGTTGACCTTCCACAATTGAACACCAAAAATCTTAAACCGCGAAGGCCGCAAAGAAATACCGCAAAGGACGCAAGGAATCGCTTCAGCGCTGCAAAATTTCTTTCAGCGCACTTTTCAGCTCCGGATGCTGGAATTGATATCCGCTGGCCGCGAGCTTGACCGGTTTCACCCTCTGGCTGCCGAGAAAGAGTTCTTGGCCCATCTCTCCGAAGATGAGGCGGACGACGAAGGCAGGCATGGGGAAAATCGCAGGGCGCTTCAGCACTGAAGCCAGGATGCGGGTGAATTCCGCATTGGTCACAGAATTCGGCGCCACGGTGTTGACCGGCCCGGAGAGCGATTCGTCGTTCAATACGTGCTGGATCGCGCCGACGACGTCCCGCACCGAAACCCATGGCCACCACTGGCGTCCGCTGCCCAGCCTGCCTCCCAGGCCCAGGCGGAAGGGAGTCAGCATTTTTGGCAAGGCGCCACCATCTGCGCTCATCACCACTCCAAACCGCATTTGCGCGGTGCGGATTTTCGCCCTGGCCGCGGGTTGTGTTGCGCCTTCCCATTGCCGGCATATTTCCGCGGCAAAGCCCTCGCCGGATGGGCTGTCCTCGCGCAGAATCTCATCGCCGCGATTGCCGTAGAAGCCGACCGCGGAGGCTGAAATGAATACACGCGGGGGCGGGGACGCCTGCGCTGCCGCTTCCGCCAGGTGGCTCGTTCCCTGAGTTCGGCTTTCGAGGATGCGTTGCTTCTTGGCCGCGGTCCAGCGGCCGACGATTGACTCTCCCGCCAGATGGATGACCGCGTCGAATCCGGAGACCAGGCCAGGCGAGAGCGGCCGGGAGGGGTCCCAGACGATTTGGTCCGGGCCGGTTGCCGCCTTTCGCACCAGGCGTGTGACGGCCGCTCCGCTGGCTCTCAAAGAGGGCAGGAGTGCCGCGCCAATCGGCCCTGAGGCCCCGCTCACGAGAATGCGCTGTGGACGCATGGTGACAAGGCTCAACTCTAGCAGATTGGCTCAGTGTGGGGCGGGCACCCTCGCCCGCCGCTTTTGATCCTGGTTGGCTGGAAATCAACGTCCAAGGCCACGGGCGGGGGCGCCCGCGCCACACAACCAGCTATAATCGTGCATGGCGACCTTGCGCCAACAGTTCGCGACCAATGTGCTCACTGTGACCCGGTTCCGCGAGCTCATGCGCAGAATGCGGGCCAACCGGCCCAACGACGATCTCGAACTTATCCGCAAAGCCTACGAGTTTTCCCAGAAGCATCACGCCGGCCAGAGCCGCGCCTCCGGTCAGCCCTACCTGGTCCATCCCCTCGAAGTGGCGCTGGTTTTGGCCGAGATGAAAATGGATCCCGTGGCCATCGCGGCCGGCCTGTTGCATGACTCCGTGGAAGACACCTCGGTGACCGTCGTCGATATCCGCAAGGAATTTGGCGAACAGGTGGCGCACATCGTAGAGGGAGTCACCAAAATCAGCGCCATCGATTTTGCCACCCGGGAAGAGCAGCAGGCCGAAAATCTCCGCAAGATGATGCTGGCCATGGTGGATGACATCCGCGTGGTGCTCATCAAGCTGGCCGACCGCCTGCATAACATGCGCACTCTCGAACACCTCCCGCCCGAGAGACAACAGAAGATTGCCAAGGAGACGCTCGAGATCTACGCACCCATCGCCCACCGCCTGGGCATGGGCAAAATTCGGGGTGAACTGGAGGACCTGGGGTTCCTCTACGTCGATCCCATCGCCTACCAGCAGGTGCACGATGCGGTCGAGGCACGGCGCAAGGCCGGCGAGGCCTTCCTGGCGCGGGTGGAGTCGATATTCCGCGACAAGCTGAAAGAGGCGGGCATTACCGCGACCGTCGAGAGCCGCATCAAGCGGCTGTACAGCATCCACAAGAAACTGCAGCGGCAGCATATTGCGGTCGAGCAGGTGTACGACCTCTATGCCATGCGCGTGGTCACGAAATCGGTGCAGGATTGTTACGCTGTGCTCGGCATCATCCACAATCTCTGGCGGCCCGTGCCGGGGCGGATCAAGGATTTCATCGCCATGCCGCGGCCGAATTTTTACCAGTCGCTGCACACCTCCGTGATCGCCGAGGAAGGCACGCCCTTCGAAGTGCAGATTCGTACCGAGGAAATGCACAAGATGGCGGAAGAGGGCATCGCCGCGCACTGGAAGTACAAGGATGGCCCAGTCTCGGCGCAGGATGAACAGCGGCTGGCGTGGCTGCGCCAGGTGGTGGAATGGCAACGCGATGTCGCCGACCCCAGCGAGTTCCTGTCAACGCTCAAGATCGACCTTTACCCGGAAGAGGTTTATACCTTCACTCCCAAGGGCAAGGTCGTGGTGTTGCCGCGGGACTCATCGCCCATCGACTTTGCCTATTCCGTCCACACCGAAGTCGGCCACAGCTGCGTGGGCGCGAAGGTGAACGGCCGCATGGTTCCGTTGCGCTTCAAGCTGCATAGCGGCGACATCGTCGAGATCCTTACCCAGACCGGGCACAAACCCAGCCGCGACTGGCTGGCCATTGCCAAGTCATCCCGCGCCCGTAACAAGATCAAGCACTGGCTCAACGTCCATCAGCGGGAGCGTGCCATTGAGATTGGCCGCAAGCTGATCGAGAAAGAAGCCCGCAAGTATCGCGTGTCGCTCAAGGACATCAAGGACGAGGAGTGGCAGAAGATCGCCTCTGACTACGGCGCGGGGCGTCCCGACGACCTGATGGCGGGCATTGGCTACGGCAAATATTCGGCACGGCAGATACTGGGACGCATGGCGCCCGCAGTCGGCACGCCTCTGGCGGATGAGGAGAAAGAGAAGCCCGGCGGCCTCGCCAGCGTGGTGCGGCGGGTTTTCGGCGGCGACCAGAACAACAACGCCATTCGGGTAAAGGGTCACGGCGACCTGCTGGTTTACCGCGCCCGCTGTTGTAATCCGATCCGGGGTGAATCCATCGTGGGTTACGTGACTCGCGGTAAGGGGGTCGCGGTGCATGCCGTCAACTGTCCCAATGTGACCAACCTGCTGTATGAACCGGAGCGCCGCATCGACGTGGAGTGGGCCCAGGACGACGGCACGCCCAGCGCCTACCCGGTAAAGCTCACCGTATTTTGCGACGACCGTTTTGGGATGCTGAAACAGATCACCGCCGTGATCAGCGACACCCAGACCAACATCCGTAACATCGAAGCGCGCACCAGTAACGGCCAGGCCAACGTTGACATCGTGCTCGATATCGCCGACCTGAAGCACCTGGAAAACATCGTCAACGGCGTGCGCAAGATTCCCGGCGTGCACGACGTCCAACGATTGCAGAAAATCTAGTGATCAGTCGTCGGTCGTCAGCAAGTAGCCAACTGGGAACTGGCAACTCAAAACTGACTACTGGTTTTTTTCTTCTCCTGCTTTTGCTCGCCAGGTTGACTCAAACTGTAGTCATCTGCATTAATTCCATTGACTGATGCCGGAGGCTTCATGCGCGACGTGATTGCAACCAAAGAAGGACCGCAGGCGATTGGACCTTATTCCCAAGCCATCCGGGCGAATGGATTCGTTTTCGTCTCCGGGCAGGTGGCCATTGATCCGGCAAGTCAGCAGGTGATCAGCGGAGACGTCGCGGCACAGACTGAGCGCGTGCTCAAGAACCTTTCCGCGATCCTCACCGCGGCCGGAAGCGGCCTCAAGAAAGTCGTGCGCTCGACTGTATTCCTCAAGAACATGGGCGACTTCACGGCCATGAACGAAGTCTATGGTCGCTATTTCAATGTGGCTCCTCCGGCCCGGTCAACAGTGGAAGTGGCGCGTCTTCCTAAAGACGTGCTAGTCGAGATTGACGTGATCGCTTTGGCCTGAGCGCGCCTCTGGGAACAATCGCGCAATGTGTCTTTCGCCCTTTCAGGGCTAGGTCATTCGCCGCTCTTACCCAGGGCTTGCGCCCTGGGCTACATTCTGGCGCCGCTTCGTGATAGACAGGGCAAGTGCATAAACCAACGAAGGACACTAAGTATCACGAAGGCTTTGTTTTCCGGGGCTTCCTTCGTGTACCTTCGTGCCCTTCGTGGTTCATGATCTCCAAACTGACACACTGCCCGCAGTCTGCGCGACTGGTCACCAGCCTCCCCATCCATTTAGAATCCGTAGTCCCATATTTCTCACGCACAGCAGGGGAGACACAAGGTGATCCCACGCTACACCCGCCCCGACATGGGCCGCATCTGGAGCGACGAGAATCGCTTCCGCACCTGGCTGGCGGTCGAAGTCGCGGCCACGGAAACTCTGGCCGAGGCTGGCATGGTGCCGAAGGATGCTGCCCGCGCCATCCGCGAGCGGGCTGACTTCAATCTGGACCGGATTGCCGAAATCGAAGCTGAGGTCCGCCACGATGTCATCGCCTTCACTACCGCCGTGGCCGAGATCGTTGGACCGCACGCCCGCTGGTTTCACTACGGCCTGACTTCGAACGACGTGGTCGATACTTCGCAGGCCCTGCTGATCCAGCAGGCGTCCGCGATAATCGCCGCCGACCTGGAAAAGCTTTCCGCGGTACTTGAGCGTCGCGCCTGGGAATTCAAAGACACGCCCATGATCGGCCGCACTCACGGCATTCACGCCGAGCCCATCACGTTCGGTTTCAAGCTGGCCAACTGGTACTCCGAGACCCAGCGCAATATCGCGCGCTTTCGCAGCGCCGCCGAAGACATGCGGGTGGGGAAGTTTTCCGGAGCGGTGGGCACGTTTGCCCACCTCAGCCCCGAGCTCGAAGAAGGGATGTGCGAGCGGCTGGGACTGAAAGCCGCCGCCATCTCATCCCAGGTGATTCAGCGCGATCGTCATGCGGCATACCTGGCCACGCTGGCCGTGATCGCTTGCACGCTCGACAAGATTGCCACTGAGTTGCGGCACCTGCAGCGTACCGAGGTCCGCGAGGTGGAAGAGTTCTTCAGCGAGAAGCAGAAGGGTTCTTCAGCCATGCCCCACAAGCGCAATCCGATCACCCTCGAACAGATCAGCGGCCTGGCCCGGGTGGTGCGTTCGAACGCGCAGGCGGCCTTCGAGAATGTCGCCCTGTGGCACGAGCGCGATATCTCACACTCGTCCGTCGAACGCGTCATCATTCCCGATTCCACCACGCTCGTGGACTACATGCTGCAGAAGACTACCCACGTCCTCGACACCATGTTGGTTTACCTGGAGCGCATGCAAAACGAATCTGGAGAGTTCCGGCGGCCTGGTGTTCAGCGGACAACTGTTGCTCGACCTGGTGGAGCACGGAGTCTCGCGCGAAGAAGCCTACCGCACGGTACAAAACCACGCCATGCGGGCCTGGAAGGAAGGGCGGAATTTTAGAGAACTGGTTTTGAAGGACAAGAGTATTACCAGCCGGGTTCCGCGCGCCCAGATCGAGCGGGCATTTGATTTGAAGCGTCAGCTCAGGAACATCGATAAGATTTTCGCGCGGGTATTTGGCAGCGGGCGGGACGAGTCAGCAAAACCAGCTTCGCGCGGGCGGAGCAAATCTACGCGACGCCGCGGATGATGAAAAAATCCCCGTCCACGGCATCCTGGCACGAGCGGGACGCTCGCGCCCACCTGATGCCGAACGCTACGTACGTTTTGCTAGGGCTCCATCTACCGACGCCGCGCCCGGCCCCAGCATGACCAGCGCGATGCACGCTGCCAGCATGATCAACGGGTGCTCGAAGCCTCCCGGCTTGAGGAACCCATTTTTCAGGTGGACCAGCAGAATGGCCACGATCATGTCAAAGCCATTCAAGGCGGCGGCCCAACGCGTGAGCAGTCCGATCACCAGCGCGGCTCCTCCCAGAAGTTCGACGAAGGTCACGATGGCCGACGACACGGCCGGCATCGGTACGCCAATGGCGCCGAACATCCCGGCCGTTCCGTGCAAGCCCATCTGAAACAGCTTTTGCCATCCGTGGGCCATGAAGATGATACCGGTGACCACCCGCAAAACCGTAAGTCCCCAGGGCTGATTCGAAGACTGGCTTGAACCGATGCTCATAAGATTTTCTCCAGAATCGTTCTCTCTCCCCGTCCAGGTCAGCACCAATGGCCCGAAAATATGCCGAGGGCCGATCCGGCCCCCGGTGCTGACGCGAGCAGCTTACGCCTTCTCGACGGCAAAGCCCGCAGCCTTCCACTCTTCCAGCCCGCCCTCATAGGCGCGGACGTTTTCGAAGCCGAGCTTCGCCAGTTTTTCAGCCGCCATGCGGCTCTGCGGACACTTCGGGCCGCCGCAGTATACGACGATCTCGGCATCCTTGGGCAAATTCGTAGCTTCTGTACTTCGCTTCCGACCTTGTCCAAAGGCACGCGGCGCGAACCCACGATGTTCTCTCCCTTGAACCATTCGTCGGTCAGGACGTTCCAGAACTGTGCGGGTCGCTTGTGGTCCAGAAGCTGGCGGACCTCCTGGGTTGAAATAGTCTTTACGGGTACTTGGGTCGTAATAGTGCTCATCGGCAGTGCTCCTTTCCTTCCATACAACAGATGTCGTTATAACGACAAAGTAGCAAAATATCATTTGGCTTGCTCTCTGATGACTTCCAACAGGTGGATCAACGTCTGCAAGCGCTGCTCACCCAGGGCGCCTAACATCTTCCGGTTAAACTCCTCGACCGGGCCATCCAGAATCTGCAGCAGTTTGAGTCCGGCCGGTGTGATGCGAGTGGTAATGACTCGGCGGTCCTGCCCCTCGCGGCTGCGTACGGCTAGGCCCCTGCGCTCCAGGCGGTCAACCAGGCGGGTGATGTCGGGATCCCGGTTAATCATGCGCTCGGCGATCTCGCTGCAGGCCCGTCCTTCGTCCCCGGCGCCGCGCAGGATGCGCAGGGCATTGTATTGGGTCGGCGACAGCCCGTGCTCCTTCAGCATCTCGCTCAGGCGCCAATGCAGACGGTCTGCGGTGCGCTGTAGCGCGACTACGGCCTCATCCTCCGGGCTGGTGAAGGGTTTGGTCTGCTGGATCTCGGATTGAATACTCTTGGCCACAACCCTCAATATAATCGTTATAACGAATACCATCAAGCCTCACAGGACGCAGACTGCCCGGTGGCATCCTTAACCGGAGCCCGCGCATCCAATAATTAACTAACCGGTTAATCAATGCCGGGGAGAGGGATAATTTATGAAAATCAATCTCAGGGTCCTGACCTCGTTTCTTTCGGTAGGCTTGCTCAGCGTTGGCCTGGCCGCCCAGACCACCAGCGCCCGCTATGACAGCGACATCCAGTCCCGGGTGACGCAGCGGCTGGCGAAGACGCGGGAGTTTCGCAACCTGCAGGCGACGACGGAAGACGGTATTGTGACCCTTACCGGCTCGGTCGATCTTTACCAGCAAAAGCTCGATGCGGCCAGGAAAGTCCGCAAGCTGGACAACGTCCAGGGCGTGCGCAACCTGGTCGCGGTCACTTCGTCCGCTCCCGACGCTGCCGTGGAGGCGAAACTCAATCGCAAATTGCACTATGACCGCATGGGATACGACAACCAGTTCAACTTTGTGGACGTGTCGGTGAAAGATGGGGTCGCGACTCTCACCGGTGAAACTTATAACTATGTGGGCCGCGACTCAGCCCTGGCGCTGGCGAACACCATGCCGGGCGTGAAGGACGTCGTGGACAACATCAAGGTCTCGCCGGTGTCCGGCTTTGATGACCGGATTCGCATCAGCGCGATGCGCGCCATCTATCGCGACCCGGTGCTGGGACGCTACGCCAGCGATCCGGCGCTGCCGATCCGGATTTTGGTGGACAACGGCAAGCTGAGCCTCTACGGCACGGTGGCCACGGCGATGGATAAGCAGATCGCCGGCATGCGGGCCAACCAGGTCTTCGGCGTCTTCAGCGTCGAGAACAACCTGGAAGTAGTGAAAGGCTCGTAATGTAGGCGCGGGTGTCCCGCCCGTGCAGGGGTGGATCGGAGGAAGGCGCGGCTTCGGCCGCGTCTTTTTTTTCGCGAAGCCTCCTCTGTGTCCTCAGTGTCCTCCGTGGCTATATGAATTTGGGCTGACCACAGAGGACACTGAGGACACGGAGCGGTCCACCGCGACCACTACAGCCGGTTAATCAACGCCGCCACATAGCCCGCGCCAAATCCATTATCGATATTCACCACGCTGACGTTCGAGGCACAGGAATTCATCATCCCTAAAAGCGCGGCCAGGCCCCGGAAGGCCGCGCCGTAGCCCACACTGGTAGGCACGGCGATCACGGGAACACCGACTAACCCGCCCACCACGCTGGGCAATGCTCCTTCCATTCCGGCGCATACGATCACCACGCGGGCGCGCGTCAGGGACGCGCGATTCGCCAGCAGGCGATGAATTCCCGCGACCCCCACGTCGTAGAGATGCTCAACGTCGTTGCCCATCATTTCGGCGGTGATGACAGCTTCTTCCGCCACTGGAATGTCGCTGGTGCCGGCGGAGACCACGGCGATGATTCCCTTGCCATACTTCTTGTGGTCGCGGCGCAGAGTGAGCGCGCGGGCCAGGGCCTGGTACTCGACCTTGGGAACTTTCTTTTTTACCGCGGCCAGTTGTTCCGCGCTCACCCGCGTCGCCAGGATGTTGCCCCCGTGCCTGGCCAGACGAGAAAAGATGGACGCGATCTGGGCCGGCGTCTTGCCCGGACCGAAGATCACTTCAGGCATCCCGTTACGCAGGGCGCGATGGTGGTCCAGGTTCGCGAATCCCAGATCCTCGAAGGGAAGATGGCGCAGGCGGTCAACGGCAGCGTCGGGAGAAAGCTTGCCGCGTCGCACCTGGTCAAGGAGTTCGCGGATGGAGTCAGCGTTCAAAGTCAGGGCTCAGCTAACGCGAATCTAGAGTAGCATTTGATTTAATGTAGCGCCGCCGTCCCGGCGGCTGTCCGGTGGGCGATAGAGGCGGCGAGACGCCGGCGCTACGGGAAACTTATCTGGTTACCGAGGCGGGCAACTTCTTGCCGTGGCCGCGAACTCTCGCGGCGATTTCCCGATAGACTTCTTTGGCCTTGCCCGGCTCCTCCAGGTGGACAAGAAACCACCGGCGCAGCATGCCGCGCGTGACCCGTCCCTTGAGATAGGCATCGTACAGGGCATTCCCCAGCATGTAACCCAGCAAGCGGGAGCTGGCTTCTGCCTTCTTGCGTTGGGATTCTGGAGCTTCTTCCTGCAGTTCGCGCCCCCCGGCATCGTCAGCCTCGGCGCGCGCCGGATACAACACCCGCGAGCCAAAATATCCCAGAGCGTATTCGATGGCCTGGGCGTGAAAATAGGTCGCGCCCCGAATTTTCGCGGCTCCCTCCCGCAAGGGTAAACCGCGGCAGGCATGATGCAGGAAGCGTGCCGCTTCTTCAGCCGCATACATCATCTTAAACTCACGCATGTAAAAGGCATTGACCTGGGGCAGGTAAACACTGCCTCGCTCCTCCACATAGCGCACCATGGTTTCGGTTTCGTCTCCATCGGCATGGTGGCGGGAGAGCATCTGGCGCAGACGAGCGTCAGAGGCGCGGCAGTAAACTTCCGGCATCAGGTCCACCAGGAACTTCGGCTGCGTGCCGTTGTGCGAAGAATAGCGGTCGATGTCGAGAAAGCGCAGCAGACTGTCGATCAGGTTGTAGATGGTGGGTGCAAGGTCGGGGCCTTCCTCCTCGGTGCGTCCCCAGCGGCTGAGATGAAGGCGGTAGTTTTCGTACTTTTCCAGGGGCGTGGAATTAAATATGCAGACTACGTCCTGACTCACACGCACGGCCTCGACCCGTTCCTCCGGCTCGCCGGCAGAGCGCCAGTAGAGCGCATCCACATTTTGCAGGACGGTGACCACCCGCTCTTCCGGCAATTTTTCACGCAGCACTTTGGGCAGATGTCCGGGCGCGAGGTGCGACTCGCCGAACAGCACCAGCAAGACCGCATGGGGATGGCGCTGCCGGATCTCGAACAGCTTGTGGACGGCATGACGATCGCGCGCGCCGATCTTGCGCAGATCTTCCCTCGGCATACAGTCCAGGCCGTAGATCGCGTCGGCGTGCTCGCGCGCGGTCACCAGCAATTCATAGAATGGCGCCCAGTCATAACCCCAGTCGAGATCGAAGCGGATGCGTTGGCGCAATTCTTCAGCATCGATCTCGCGCCGCCACCATTCATCAAGAATGTGCTGGTCGCGCGAAAAGATGGTTTCCAGTCCCAGCACCACGGGGCGGTCTCCGGGCTGGGCGCGCTCTTCCAGCAGTGTTGCGGCAAAGCGTTGCGCGGCCGGCAGCGCGTGGTAGTCGCCGATGAGAACGATGTCTCCCCGGCGGACTTCGGCGCTCAGTTCTTGCCGGTCGATAACCGATTCGTAGGATCGGAAGGCCTGGCTGAAGTCTTGCAAATACTTACGCCGGCCATTGGGATCGTTGATTCTTATCTCGCGCTCCACCCCTGCCAGCGCGTGCAACTGCGCCTCACTGCGCCGCAGCCGCAAACTGGAGGTGGATGCCATAGATCGGTCGTTTGTCCTTGGTCGTTGGTCCTTGGCCTTTATTCGTGCCCACCCGGAATCTCAGTGGCCAACGACCAAAGACCAAGGGCCAAGGACGCTTTCTTGACTCTTCTTCCCGGCCTCCCTATGCTCCAAGGTTCGAAGAGGCCGGAGTCCAGCTTGCCCAATCACCCGCCGCAGAACCTGACCGTGGCCACTACCGGAGCCAGCGGATCGCTGTTCCTGAAACATTTCCTTCTGGCAGCGGAACGCGATTCACGCATCCAGACCGTCAACTTCATCGCCTCCGACAGCTCCCTGCGCGTCATGGCGGAAGAGCTCGGACTGCGCGGCCGGAGCAACCTGCTCGGACAAATTCTGGGCCGCAGGCCCTCGCGCAAAATCCACCAGCAAGCCAATGCCGATATCGGCGCCAACATCGCCAGCGGCTCTTATCCCGCCGATGCGATGGTCGTAATCCCGTGCAGCATGGGCACGCTAGCCCGCATCGCCAACGGCATCGCCTCCCAACTCATCGAGCGCGCCGCTGATGTCTGCCTTAAAGAGAAGCGCCCGCTGGTGCTCTGCGTTCGCGAGACGCCGCTCAACAAAATCCATATCCGGAACATGTATCGGGCCGCCGATGCCGGCGCCACCGTGTACCCGCTTATCCCGGCTTTCTATTTCCGCCCCAATGGTTTAGATGCCTTGGCGCACGAATTTGCCTGTCGCGTGCTGGCCCACATCGGACTGCCTCAGCCGGATGCCTATCGCTGGAAAGGCTGACGGATTTGGCGAATACAGAGATCCGGTTACCCGGTGGTTACTGCAAGTGTAGAAAGAGGAGTGGGAAGCGGGTAGATTCCTGTGGGCCATGGCCTGCGGAGAGAATGTGTGGCGCGGGCGCCCTCGCCCGCGTGGTTTTGATTTTGATGGTTAACAATTCGAGTCGAAGACCGCGGGCGAGGGCGCCCGCGCCACACATTCTTGGGCCCAAAAGGAGACTCAATGTTTTCTTACAGACGCACTCTGGTTCTGGCTGCCCTGACTACCGGCCTCCTGGTTTCTTTGGCCCATGCGGCCGGGCCGAGCTTTTCGGTTTCGTTTCCCAAAGCCCGCAGCGAGAAGCCGCTCGATGGCCGCATCTTCCTGCTGCTTTCGACTGACCCTTCCGACGAACCACGCATGCAGATCGACGACTCGGTCCGCACCCAGATGATGTTTGGCACGGATGTTGACGGCATGCAGCCTGGCCAGACTGTGGTCGTGGACGATTCCGCCAACGGCTATCCCATCCGGAGTCTCCGCGACGTGCCGCCGGGAGAGTATTACGTGCAGGCGGTATTGCATCGCTACGAAACCTTCCATCGTTCCGATGGCCACACGGTTGAGCTGCCCATGGACCGCGGCGAAGGGCAGCACTGGAACATCGCTCCCGGCAACTTTTATTCGACTCCGCACAAAATCACCCTGGGGCCGTCCACTGGACTCATTGCAATTGCGCTCGATCAGGAAATTCCGCCAATCCCGCCGCCGCCGGACACCAAGTACATCCGGCACATCAAGATTCAAAGCGCTCTGCTCACCAAATTTTGGGGACGCCCCATGTACCTCAGCGCCAACGTGCTGGTGCCCGAGGGATTCGACGCGCATCCCAACGTTCATTTTCCGGTCATCATCAATGAAGATCACTTTAACGCCGACTTCGGCGGCTTTCGCACCGAGCCGCCCGATCCGAATCTGAAGCCGGACTACAGCGAGCGCTTCCACATCTCCGGCTACAACCGCATTCAGCAGGAGGAGGCCTACAAGTTCTACCAGCAATGGATTGCGCCCGGATTTCCCCGTGTCGTGATCGCGGAAATCAATCATGCCAACCCCTACTACGATGATTCTTACGCGGTGAACTCCGCCAACCTCGGCCCCTATGGCGACGCTATCGAAACCGAACTCATCCCGGCGATCGAGAAGCAATTTCGCGGCATAGGCCAAGGCTGGGCGCGCTTCGCCTACGGCGGTTCCACCGGCGGATGGGAGTCTCTGGCGGTGCAGGTGTTTTATCCCGATCACTACAACGGCGTGTTCGTGGCCTGTCCCGACCCGGTCGATTTTCGCGCTTACACGACGATCAACATCTATAGCGACCCCAATGCGTTCTACATGATGGGCCCGCACACCAAAATCGCGCAGCCCGCCATGCGTGACTATCTCGGACGCACCCTGGGCACGGTGCAGGGTATGAACCAGTACGAGCTTGCTCTCGGCTCACACGCCCGTTCGGGAGAACAATTCGACATCTGGCAGGCGGTGTACGGCCCGGTCGGGGACGATGGCTATCCCAAACAGATTTTCAATAAGGAGACT
Source organism: Terriglobia bacterium (assembly GCA_963797385.1). Taxonomy (GTDB): domain Bacteria; phylum Acidobacteriota; class Terriglobia; order Terriglobales; family Acidobacteriaceae; genus JAIQFF01. The sequence goes on along the minus strand of CAWCPY010000022.1, from coordinate 55,539 downwards.
GGCGAAATCGACCACACGGTCGCAGCGTACTGGAAAGAGCATTACGATCTAAGCGCAATCATGCAACGCGACTGGGCCACGCTCGGTCCCAAACTGCAGGGCAAGCTTCACATCTATGTGGGATCTGCCGACACTTATTTCCTGACCGACGCGGTTTATTACCTGGAAGATTTCTTGAAATCCACCACGAATCCGCCCTACGACGGCGAAGTGAAATACGGCGATCGCGCCGAGCACTGCTGGAATGGCGATCCCAATCTGCCCAACTATCTTTCGCGCTTGCACTACAACACGATGTACCTGCCGAAGATTCTTGATCGGATGGAGAAGACCGCACCGGCTGGGGCCGATCTGAAATCGTGGCGCTACTGACAAGAGACAATGGGTGGAGGGTCCTTCAGGCCTGCGTGAGCTCGGGGATTATAATCTTCGGGTGCTGCGCTTTCCGATGATCTTATGTTTCGGCGCTGTGCTGGCGGCAAGCTATATATCGTCTGCGCAAGACGCCTCGCCAGATCCCAAGCCACCTCTGAAGTTCTGCAGCCACAAGAATCACCCACCGTGTATAGACAAACCACCAGCCGTCATTCATGCGCCCGACCCGGATTATTCCGTGGCAGCGCGTAATGCAAGAATCCAAGGAATTGTAATCTTGTCAATAACCATCGGGACCGACGGCCTTGCCCACGATATTCGTGTTGCCCGCTCTTTGGGGTACGGACTCGACGAACTGGCGATGGAGGCGGTGAAGAAGTGGACGTTCAAGCCCGCGAAGAGCGCGGGCAAGCCAGTTCCAGCCCAGGTCAAGATCGAGGTGCTGTTCCGTTACCATTGAGTCCTAATGGATCACTCCCATTTCCCAAGCGCTGAAGCCAAACTTTCAGTGGTGCTTTCAATGCAGCGCTAAATCGCTGCTCCGCCCGAGTCAAAATCCGCAGAAAATTACCTCTGATGTACGCCCCACTTTCGTGCCGGTTGACGCGACCGCGCCTTCCGTACTAATGTGCAATTACACCGGAAAGGAGGTGGTCTGATGACAAGTTCTGATTCAAGTGGGAGTAGTAAAAGACCAGGTGAGGTGGCTGTGACTTAGAGCGGTCGCTCTAAGAACCATCGCACGACTACCGGTGATTTAGGGTTGCATTCCGCCCGGCGTAAGGTCGCGCCGGGACCCGGAGTTTTCCGAAGGGACCACCTTTAGAGTGGCCGCCTCTTGGTCAATCCCAAACAGTGCACCGGGCGGCCCGCGTATTGAAAAATGCGCGGGCCGTTCTATTTTTCGGGCGTCGGGCGAGAGGTAACTGCCTCGATGGTGGACCGGCGAGGAATGGGTACACGGCAACACTGGGCCAGGGACAGCGACCTCGGTGACCTACGTCCTCGCGGCCCGGGAAGGCACAATTTATGTTGAGCCCGCTTGACCACTAACGCCCGGAAGGCAGGCGTCGATGATCACCGTTCTATGGATCGCGGTTATGGCCGCCCTGGCGGTCGGCGTCGTGCTGGCGCGGAAATACGCATTCAAGCCCAAAAAAGCCCAGAAGTGGGAAAAAGCACAAATCATGAAGCAGCTGCTGGCCATGTCTGACAATGAGACCGCGGCTTCGGCCGTCGTGCCAGCGCGCTCCCGGACTGCTGCGAAGCCAGGGAAGCGGCCGGTGAAGTTCACTCCCAAACCGGCAAGAAGCTCTCAGCCGATTCATTCCAGCAAATAGGTTTTCGTAGCGCCGCCGTCCCGGCGGCTGTCCGGTGGGCGCCCCGCCCACCGCCCGAGGGCAGGATGCCCTCGGGACAGCCGGCGAGACGCCGGCGCTACAAAATCGCGTGTGGGGCGGGCGCCCTCGCCCGCCGCCTTTGACTTCCCCCCCAAGCAGAATTCGGAGCTTTTGTCACCGGTAACGTTGTCGCAAGCAAACAGCAACTTCAAAAGCGGCGGGCCAGGGCGCACGCCCCACACGGTCAACGCTACTGCCGAGGCCCATTGCGGTGACGCAGCACGTAATATTCGTTGACCGGACGGTCGTCCTGCAGGGCTGGCGCTGTTGGAGCTTGCTGAATCAAATCGTCGAGTGAAATTTCGTCGCTTGAGCACATCGGCAAACTGACCCTCCGGCGTTGTCTCCGGTCCCCATTCCAGAAAATCGGTTGCCGCTTTGGCAGGCAGGCGCTGGGCGAGCTCCGCCGCGGTCGGGTTAGGCAAGGGGCTCTCGCTGGCCAGGAAGTGGTAGCCCCAGCCTTCCACCGAATGAAATACACGTACGTAGGGAAAAGACTCTTTCAGGGCGCGCGCCACCGCAGCCCGGACGACCGCGTCTCCCCCCGGCAGCCACTGCTGCAGAATTCCTCCCGGGCGCAATCGCCGGCGGATGATCGCGTAAAACTCCTTTGAGTAGAGCAGGCTCGACCCTGCGGCCTGCACCGGGGGCGGCGGATCGATCGTGATCACGTCATATTGCGCCGGATTGCGTTCCAGGTAGCGCCGGCCATCGTCAATGACCACGTGCGACAGCGGCGACCGCAGCAGTGCGGGACCATCCTCGTGAAAGTACCCGAAGACGCGCGGAACGCTCGGCACCAGCTCCACCGCGGTCACAGGAATGTCCCATGACATCAGGGAACGGTAAGTCGTGCCCATGCCAAAACACACCACCAGCGCGTTCTTCGGAGGATGATCGAGAAAGGCCAGCGGCAGGTGCGCCATGAATTTGGTGATGGGAGTGAGTCCCGTAATTCCAACTCCATTGACCCGCAGGCGCTTGTTCCTCCCCTCTCCCATGGCCACGATGGTCGCGGTGTTGTCGCGCAGAACTTCACTTTGTCCAAATTGATCTTCGTAACTCTTCTGGGTGAAGACGAGCGCGAGCGCAGACAGCACGACGGCGTATGAAACCGCCGCTTGCCAGTTGAAGCGAGCCTTGCCTCGCTCCGAAGACCAGTCCGGACGGACCGCCATCAGGAGCCAGGGCAGCGAAAATACGAACAATACCCAGTGCTCGCTTATCATGGGCAAGAGCAGGAAGCCCGACAGAAGCGGTCCCAGGATGCAGCCGAGAACGTTGACCGCATACGCTTTCCCCGCCTTGGTCGGGTCGCCGCCCGACCAGCGGTCCACCAGCAGAGGAGTCAGGAATCCCAGGACACCGGAAAACGGGGCGATGCCAACGATCAGGCGCACCATGCACGAAAAGTGGATGCCGGGATTAGCCGCGAGCAACGGCAGAAGGGCAAACAATCCCAGCAAGACCCAGATCAGATTTCCCTCGTGCCGATTTTTCCGGCTCCAGAGTCTGTAGATCTGCAACCCGACAAAAGTTGAGACCAGGTAAGTTGCCAGGATGGAAGCGAAAACATACACCACGGTGCCGAGATAGGGAGTGAACTGCCGGATCCAGACCACTTCCATGCCTATGCTGGTCAGTCCGGTGAGAAAGAGCAGGACCAGTGGTCTGTTTCCCGCGCTGGGGACCTGGCTTGCCGCATCTTTCATCACGGGCACGGTCTTCACCGGGCCGCTGGGCTGAGACTCGGCCCGACCCAGACTCAGCAACATCGCAGACAATGCCAGCAACCCGCTACACGCCGCGCCGATTTTCAAGGTGTTGCGGAAGCCGTAGAGTTCAATCAGCAGCAGGGGGAAGGTTGCTCCGATTACTGCGCCCAGTAAGTTGGACAGGTAGAGATAGCTGAATGATCGCTGCGAGCGTTCCGGCTCCCGGCGGCGGATCGCGAGCATGGCAACCGGTATGGTCGCGCCCATGCAGGCGCACCACGGAACCAGGGTGAGCGCGATCCAAAGACCCGATCCGAGATAGTAGGCCCAGGAGGAAGATGTTCCTGTCCACTCCAGTATTTTTCGTCCCCACAACAACTGGACGGGAACCAGCAGAGCTGAGATGCCGATCAATAATTCCGCCAGCCCGTAGAAGCGAAGCGCGGAGGCGCCGATTCGATTTCCATATTTGCTGATCAGCCGGCCGCTTCCCCAGGAACCCAGGCCGAGGCCCGCCATGAAGACGGAGATCACGATCGAGGCCAGGGCCGTGGTGACTCCAAACTGGGCCATGGCCAGGCGCAGCCAGACGATTTCGTAGAGGATGCTGCAGAAGCCCGAGACCAGAAAGAACGTGAAGAACCAGACCATGAGGTAGTCTTTCGCGCGCACCCCAGGAGCCAGCACCGGCCCGGCCCCCTAACTTTTTTTAAACCCCAGCCGCACTACTTCAGCCGTGTCCTCAGCCAGCCCAAGTTCGCCGGCTTCCGCCAGCGTAAACCAGCGTACCTCATCGGCATCGTCGGCCGCCCGGGCCTGCCCGGACACTGGGCGGCAGAGAAAGTCGATGAGCACAAAATGATAGAGAGTGCGACCAGCATCGTCGCGAAGTACGCGCTCAAAGACGCCCAGCAGTTCGGTCGGCTCTACTGTCAGGCAGGTTTCCTCCCGGGCCTCACGGACCGCCGCTGCGCGCAGAGTCTCGCCTAATTCCAGAACACCTCCGGGAATCGACCACTCTCCGGCCAGCGGAGGATGCCCACGCTTCACCAGCAGCACCCGACCATCCTGAATGATGATCGCGCCTACGCCCACGAGCGGGGAATCGGGATACTCACGTTTCATTGATGGCCTGTGCAACGGCGCTGCCCATCTTACAGAAGGCGCCGGGTTTTGTTGACCCGATCGGCCTAGCGCTGGCGGCTAAGACAGCAAGCGCGTGGGGACAGCCGCCCTCGCTGTCCGGTCGAGCAAAGCTCGACAGGTTCTAGCCGGCATCAGAAAATAGCGGAGCGTTGCTCCGCCGGACAGCCGGGGCGGCTGTCCCCACGCGGTCCCGGGCGATTCCAGGAATGCTAAACTGCCTGCTGTCGTGTCCACGCCACCAGGCAGTTCTCCGCAAAAGATCCTCCGCTTCGCGGTTTTCGAAGTTGACCTGGCGGCCGGTGAATTACGCAAGAATGGTTCCCGGATTCGTCTTCAGGAGCAGCCCTTCCAGATATTGGTTTACCTTCTGGACCGCGCCGGAGAAGTGGTCACGCGCGAGGAACTCCGCCAGAAACTGTGGCCGGCCGACACCTTCGTGGATTTCGACCACAGCCTGAATACCGCCATCAACAAACTGAGAGAGGCCCTGGGAGACTCGGCCTCGAACCCGCGTTATATCGAGACCCTGGCACGGCGGGGATACCGGTTTCTGGCTCCGGTGCAGCCGGAGGCCGCGAACTCGCCGGCCGAGAGTCCGACTGCGAGCCCGAGAGCGCCCTTCCATCATGAACTCGACGTTCCCTTGCCCCGTCGAAGTCTGACCCGCAGCCTTTTCGGCCTGATTCAATTGATGTATCTGATCTTTTACCTGAGCGCACTCTTTCGCCTGGGCGGAATCGAACGGGTCACCAGCGAGTTCCTGCCGGGGTGGGAATCGCGCGCCATCTTCATAGCCGTGCTGGTAACGGCGGGCGTGGGTATCCCCTTACGCTGTTATCTGATCTCGGCAGTGGCCTTCGATCACCGGGGACTGGGAGCAAAATTTCAGCGCATATTCCCGCTGATACTGGCTCTTGACCAGTTATGGGCGGTGGCCCCGTTTCTGCTGGCGGAAAAAATCGGGTTCGGGGTGGCATTTGCCGCCACCGCGGCGCTTCTGTATGTGCCCTTTTCCGAGAGAACTCTACTGCGACTGGCATACCCGTGAAGAGCCACGTGGGGACAGCCGCCCTCGGCTGTCCGGCGGAGCAAGGCTCCGCTAGTCTGCGTGCCCTCAAAGCCCGTCGAGCCTTGCTCGACCGGACAGCCGAGGGCGGCTGTCCCCACGTGGCTCATTGCCACTACATTTTCAGGAACTACGCTCACCAAATGCTGCGTATCACCGTCTGAAACCGAGGCAGAAGTGTTTCTGCCCGGGCTGGGAGCTCGAATATGAAGCGAATCACCTTGATGATTGTGGGCTTGTGTCTGGTGGTAGCGCCGGCGGTCCGGGCGGAGCAATGGTCGAAAACCTACACCCTCACAGGCCAGCCTGATCTGCGGGTGCTGACCTCCGATGCCAACGTCCGCGTGGATACCTGGGACCAGAACACCATTGCAGCCACCGTGACAACTGACAAATTGAAAATCGGCGAAGGCGGCGTCAAAGTGGTGGAGCATCAGACCGGAGACTCCGTCGAAATTGAAGTTCGGCTTCCGCGCCAGGTCTGCATTGTTTGCATTAATATCCACAACCCCCGCGTCGATGTCGAAATTCATATGCCTCGGGAAGGGCGAGTCAATTTACGCACCGGCGATGGCTCCATCCGGCTTTCCAGCTTCAAGGGGACCATGGAGGTTCAATCGGGCGATGGCGGTCAGGACATCGACGGAGTGGATGGCATCCTCAAAGCTCGCACCGGCGACGGTCACCTGAGGGCGATGGGGCGCTTCGATGGGCTCGCGCTCAGCAGCGGCGATGGTCGCATCGACGCCCAGGCCCTGGCCGGGTCAAGTGTCGGTTCAGGCTGGGAGTTTCACGCGGGGGACGGGACCGTAACTCTGCAACTGCCGGATGCCTTCGCCGCCGACGTTGATCTGCGGACCGGTGACGGCCACATCACCCTGGATATGCCGGTCAGCGTGGAAGGACGACTGGGATCAAACAATATTCGCGGCAAGCTCAATGGCGGCGGCAATCTGCTGACGATTCAAACTGGCGATGGCGCGATTCGGCTACAAAAATCGTAACTGGTAGAGAATGGAGATTGCACATATCAGATTGTAGATCTCAGATTGGCCACCATCGTAGAACTGATCTGAGAACTGAGATCTAGAATCTGAGATCTGAGATCTGAAATCCGAAATCGATAATCTCCAAGCTGAAAACTCCCGAGTGCATGAGGAGAGTAATGTTTCGAATCACCTTCGTTCTGACTCTGGTTCTGGCCTCGGCTGCCGCCTATGCGCAATCCACTGCGTCAACCGTCCATCCCCCGGTCCTCGACGTTACCTCTATCGATAGCAGCGTTGACCCGTGCACTGACTTTTTTACCTACTCGTGCGGGGGCTGGCTGAAAAAGAACCCGATTCCGCCCGACAAGACAAGCTGGAGCGCGGCCTCCAAGCTGTCGGATGACAACAAAGTGCTGCTGCGCGGGATCCTTGAAGAAGCCGGAGCAGGCGGCGCTTCCCGCGATCCCGTAAAGCAGAAGATTGGCGACTACTATGCCGCCTGCATGGATGAAAAGGCGGTGGAGTCCGCGGGGGCCAAGCCACTGCAAGCCGATCTGGAGCGAATCAGCGCAATGCGTTCCAAGCGGGAAATGGCCAGGGTCGCCGCCGGAATGCTGGGCCAGGGCGTTTTGTTCGACTTCCAATCTGACCAGGATTTCAAAAACTCCTCTCAGGTCATCGCTGAGGTGGACCAGGGCGGACTGGGCCTTCCCGACCGCGACTACTATCTCAAGACGGATGCGAAATCCGTGGAACTGCGCCAGGCCTACGTGGCCCACATCCAGAAAATGCTTGAGCTGCTGGGCGATGCGCCGGCGGTCGCGGCGACCGCAGCCCAATCCATTCTGCGGATTGAGACCGCGCTGGCCAAAGGATCTCTGACCCAGGTAGAGCGTCGCGATCCCAAGCTCCTTTATCACAGAATGTCGCGCCGGGAGCTTGAAAAGCTCAACCCATCCTTCCGCTGGAAGGAATATTTTGCCCGGGCCGGCCAGCCAGGGCTGCGCTCCCTCAATGTGACCGCTCCGGAATTCTTCAAAGCAATGGATGCGGCGATCAAGAACGAAGACCTGGAAAGCTGGAAGGCGTACCTGCGCTGGCACCTGGTGCATGCCAATGCACCCTACCTTTCCGAGGCATTCGTGAACACCGATTTCGATTTCTTCGGCAAGACCCTGGGCGGGGCGCAGGAACTCGAGCCGCGCTGGCAGCGCTGTGTGGGTTACGTGGACAACGATCTGGGCGAGGCCCTGGGGCAGGCCTATGTGCAACGCGCCTTCCCGCCCGAGGCCAAGCAACATGCCCAGAAAATGGTGAAGCAGATTGAAGAAGCCATGCAGCAGGACATCGACGGCCTGCCCTGGATGTCGGCGGCCACCAAGCAGCAGGCGTTGGAGAAGTTGCACACCCTGGCCAACAAGATCGGCTATCCCGACAAATGGCGGGACTACAGCGCTCTGAGCATTGCCCGCGATGACTACATGGGCAACGTGCTGCGCGCCCGCGTATTCGAGTTCCATCGGCAGATCGCGAAAATCGGCAAGCCGGTGGATCGCGGCGAGTGGAGCATGAGCCCTCCGACGGTAAATGCCTACTACAATCCGCAGATCAACGACATCAATTTTCCCGCAGGCATTCTGCAACCGCCTTTCTTTGATCCCAGCGCGGACGATGCTCCCAACTACGGCGACACCGGCGCCACCATTGGACACGAACTGACCCACGGCTTCGACGACGAGGGCCGTCAGTTTGATGCCCAGGGCAATCTGCGCGACTGGTGGACGGCGGAGGATGGCAAGCAGTTTGACCAGCGCGCCAGCTGCATCGCTGAGCAATATTCCCAGTACGTCGCGGTGGATGACATCAACGTCAACGGCGAACTGACCATGGGAGAAAATGTTGCCGACCTGGGTGGACTGATGCTGGCTTACATGGCCTGGAAGAACGAAACCCAAGGCAAGAAACTGGAGTCAATTGACGGCTTCACACCCGAGCAGCGCTTTTTCATCGGCTACGGGCAGGCCTGGTGTTCTAGCACACGCGACGAAACCAAACGCATGTGGGCCACCATCGATCCCCACTCACCCGACCAGTATCGCGCCAACGGAGTGGTGTCGAACATGCCGGAATTTCAGCAGGCCTTCCAGTGCAAGGCAGGCTCCCCGATGGCACGGCAAAAGAGATGCAGAGTGTGGTAAAAAGGCGGTCATCAGTCGTCAGTCTTCGGTCGTCAGCACAATCAGCCTTTGGTGGTCGGCTGAGGCGAGCTTCGTTGAATGAGAGTTTGAATTTACTGACGACTGAAGACTGAAGACTGCCCTACTGGATTTCCGATCTTTCCGGGTTGTAGTAGAAGTGGAAGCGCAGAGCGAGATATTGGCCGCCGAACTCGGTGGGCAGTGGCGGAAAAGGCTTGGACGCTGTGATCCCGCCGTAGGCGGCGCGATCGAGCGCGACGTCTCCGGACGAACCCACGATCTGCAGACCCGCCACCTGGCCATCCTTCAGGATGGCGAACTCAATCGAGACTTTCCCCTTCTTCATGAGCGGCGCGCGCGCCGACTCGGGGATAATGCGATACCAGTTTTCGCGGACATCGTGCAGCACCCGGGCCAAGTAGGGGCCGAAGTCCACGCCCATGGTGTCGCTTAAAACGTCCAGCGGCCCGATGGCCTCGCCGGCCTGCCTGCCCTGGCCCAGGCCATAATCTCCACCATCGCCGCGATAGCCTCCGCGGTTTGAGGCAGCCGCGCGGGCCGCCTGCTCAATGGCCGATCCTGCGGACATAGGGCCAGTATTGAAACTGGGCGTGGGTTTTCCTGCCGGCGGAGTCTGCAGGCGGGCCACCTGGTTCTGGTCCGGCGGAGGAGGCGGCGAGGGCTGTTCCTGCGGCGCCTGCGAGCCCTGCGCCGCCGGGTTAGGCGGAGCGGGCTGCGACTGCGCCGGCGGAGCGCCCCCGGGTGTGCCCGGCCGAGCGCTGTCCAGAATCTTCTTCAATTCCTTGCGATCCAGTTGCGGCGCCTTCGACGTCGCTATCCGGTCTTTGTCCGAGATCTTGTTGGTGTCGGGCCGCTTGGTGAGTTTCTGCTCGTCCGGAGGAAGCTCCAGGTAAGTGAGCTCCTTCTGCTTCATCAGGTCCTGCGGATTGATCAGAATCACGGAACGCCTGTGCATCAGGCCTTCCAGCCGGGCAGAGTTCACCACCAGGATGACAATGGCCAGGTGGACGACCACCGAAATCCAGAACGCTTCCCGTTGCCGCGAGCGCGAGAGATCGTCCTGCAGCTGGATCAGCAGGGCGGGAACATCGTGCATCTCGAGATAAGCGGTCTCCCAGCTGCTGGCGTCGTAGAGATCGCTGCCCGGGGCGGTGGGCGGCTGCGCTGCTGGGACGGGGTTCCGCGGCGGTATTTCAGTGATTGACATCGACCTGCTGGCTTATTCCATTAGAGACGAATACTGCACCCTTGGTTGCGGGGCAGAAACAGCGTTGGCCATTGGCCCTTGGCCGTTGGTCGTTGGCCAGTCGTCGAACACACAGCGGAGCTTCGGTCTTAGCCAACGACCAGCGGCCAATGACCAATGGCCAACGACTGATCTTTTTCTATTCTCGCATCTTTCCATAATATCTGCGAAAAACCAGGGCGCACCAGACCTTACCTTTGTACCCGACTGGTCAATAAAGGTTACCCTGAAGCGCGGCCGTTGTTTGTCAAGAAGTGTAAAACGAAAAATCGCGCTGGCGCCTTCCGCAGCAAGCACTTACAAGAAGGAATCGCGTGGGGACAGCCGCCCTCGGCTGTCCGGTCGAGCAAAGCTCGACAGTGGCTTTCTCCGGCTGGAAAAACAAGTCGAGCATGCCTCGACCGGACAGCCGAGGGCGGCTGTCCCCACGTGTTTTCCGTCAGTGCAACTGCTCGAGGTGAACTTTCTTGCCGTGCTCGCGGATTGCGGCCACGATGTCGAGCGCGAGCGCGAGAGCGCGCCGTCCGTCTTCGAATGAGACCAGCGGTTTGGAGCGTGTCCGCACCGCGTCCAGGAACGATCTGAGCTCGGCCCGCAACGGCTCTTCCGCCACGATCGCCGGCTTGGCTACCTTGATCTGCGGATTCACCGAAGGCGTTCCCGCCACCTCGCCCGGCTCGCCCACGCTGAAGACGAGCACCTCCTGGCGACCGTAGTCGAGAGAGATGTATTGCCGGGGCTGAAAGAAGCGCAACTTGCGGACACGTTCGGTGGAAACCCGGCTGGCGGTGAAATTGGCCACGCAGCCGGACTCGAATTCCAGGCGAACGTTGGCAATGTCGGCCTTGCCGGAAAGAATGGGCAGTCCCACGGCGCGAATTTCCTTCACCGGCGATTTCACCAGCGAGAGCACGACGTCGAGATCGTGAATCATGAGATCGAGAATCACGTCGACATCGAGCGAGCGTGGAGTGAAAACGCTCAGGCGATGAACTTCAAAGAACATGGGCTGGGTGATGAGAGGTGCCGTGGCCCGGACCGCCGGGTTGAAGCGCTCCAGGTGTCCGACCTGCCCGATGCGCTTCAGACTCTGGGCCAGGCGAACCAGTTCATCGGCCTCAGCCAGCGAGGCGGCCAACGGCTTCTCCGCCAGAACATCGACACCGGCTTGCATAAGAGCGCGAGCTGTCTCCAGGTGCTGCACCGTGGGTACGGCCACGGAGGCGGCCTGCACTTCGCTGTGCGTGGTCACCAGCTGCTCGACCGACCCGAAGGCGCGGCAGCCGAATTCCCTGGCCACAGCATCGGCCCGAGCGACGTCCGGGTCCACCACGCCCACCAGGCGGACCGCTTCGCCCTGCTGTGCCAGTTGGTGATAGATGCGCGCGTGATTGCGACCAAAGGCGCCCACGCCGACGACCGCGACGTTGATGAAGTTGTCGCTCAGATTTTTGGGTCTCCGAATTCGCAGATCGGCTTAACCGTCTCTTCGCACTTGCGGACCTCCCGGCGACTTTGCGGTCGAAAGCTTTTAACCGCAAAGGACGCAAAGGACTTCGCAAAGCTCGCGAAGACGTATCACTCCGCAGCCTTCTTCAGCAGAGCGATCTGGCCGGCATGATAGAGCTCGTGCTGCACGATGCCGCTGAACATGTAAAAGAAGTTGTAGTAGTTCTGGCTCTTGCCCGGGACCTGCTCACCCAGCCGCGAATCGGGAAAGGAGGCCACTGCCTTGATCAATTCGTGGTGAGTGCTCTTGGTGGAATCGATCGCCTGGCTCCAGGCGGCTTCGCTGGTGTCTCTCACCAGCGGAAAATTCTGCTCGTCGGTGAGAGTCACTGCCGAGCCCCCACTTCGGCGGCGCACGGCATCATCCCATGCGGCGATATGCAGAAGAATCTCCCAGATGCTGTGGGCATTTTTGATCGGCCGCGCGGCGGCCGTCCTGGCATTCACCCCGGCCAGCAGTTCGAGGACCGAGTCACCGTGCCAGGCGTTGCCTTCGAAGGCACGGCGGATTTGATCGGCGAGACGGAAAGACTCAGTCATGAAGTGCTCCAAATCGTCCCCGGACGATTGCAATAATCTAGTCAGCCACCATCGTGATATCTGCTGCATCGGCAGCGGCGATGATGGCGCTTCCATCCAGCAACAGGCATTTCCCCGCATCGAGAACCAGGCAGGTGGCCCCCGCCTGGCGCATCACTTGGATGGTTTTCACGCCGACCACGGGCACATCAAAACGCATGTCCTGATTCGGCTTGGCGATTTTCACTACCGTAAGCCCGCGGCCCAGTGTGGACGCCTCTCCGCCCAGCGACCGCATGATCTCGCCGGCGCGTGCAATCGCGGCGTCGGTGCCCTCCATGGCTTCAACGGCAACACAGGCGGACTCGGCGATCACGACGGTCTGCCCGATATCATACTGCGCCAGGTGGCGGGCGACGGCGCGCCCGTATTCGATATTCTTTTTTTCCTGCGGCGTGGGCCCGCGCTTCGTAAGCACCCCAGCCCCGGCCAGCAACGGTTCCAGGAACGAGGTTGAATTCTCCAGCGTGATGCCCTCCTCGGCCAGGGTTTTGGCGACTGCGCCCAGCAGCGAATCGGTATTTCGGGTGCCCAACGAAAGCAGCACCTTGGCCAGCTTCCAGTCGGGCCGGATACTGGAAAAAATCTGCTTGTGCTTTACTTGTCCCGCCATGATGGCGCGATGCACCCTCTCGCGCTGAAAAATTTCAATCAGCCGGGACAATTCGCCCAGCGAGAGCCAGTGCACCGCCGTGGCCCTGTGTTGCTCGATTTCCGGAAACGCCTCTTCCTTGATGGCGGCGACAATCACCTCGAACCCCTGGGCGCGCGCCGCGTCCAGCACCAGCAAGGGAAAATTTCCATTCCCGGCGATGAGACCAATTCGTTCTGGCATGATTAAAACATTTTCTCAGTGCTGGATGGCAAAAACAAAGTCACCGGCGTCGGCGTGAGGCACTTCAATCCCGATAGCTTCAAACACCCCTGTCATCCTGAGCGGAGCGGGATGTTTCGCTTGCGAAACATTCCCGGAGTCGAAGGACCCTATAGCCTCACAAATCCCAGGCCAGGTAGGGGTCCTTCGACTCCACAGAAAGTTCGCGAAGCGAACTTTCTACTCCGCTCAGGATGACAAACTGTGAGCCAGATCCTTTGCCAGCCCAGGATGACCCTTGAATAGAGACCACAAGTCGGACACATGCTTGATTATGCTTCTCGTCACGTTGCACAATCCTCTCACGCGAATTTTGCCGCGAAACCTCTTATGGCTGAAACCCCGTCCATTATCCAGCACCCGTCGGGACACCTGTGGGGCGCAGCGGTACGGGCGGCGGCCAGGGGTCGTTTCAAGTTCTCCATCCGGTGCGAAAGTGCCTTCAAGGCGCTCATTAAATCGGGCCTTGAAACCCACAAAGTTGGTTTGCACGAGTTCGCGGAACGCAAAGCCGAAGCCCAGGGCAACGTCGAGAAGCTGGTGCGGGCCATGATCAACGCGCAACTGACGAAGGACCCTGAGGTTGACATCCTCGACGAATGGACAATTTCCCACGTTCTCCAAGAAGAGAAGCTGTGTCCCGGACTTTGGCCGATCTGCTAGAAAATTCAGGCCCCGCCTACTTGATCACGCCGCGTTCCGAAGCTTCGATGAATTTTATCAGCAAGTCCACGTCTTCCCCGCGCTCGGCCTCGGACTGCAATCGCTCCAGGGCCTGCGAGGTGTTGAGCTTCGAGGCCAGCAAGAGCTTGTAAGCGTGGTGGATTTTGCGAATGCGTTCCTTGCTGAAGCCCCGCCGCTCCAGCCCCACGGCGTTAAGCCCGTAGGCGTGAGTGTCCCGCGCCGCCGCCGTCTTCGAAAATGGAAGCACATCGCGGGTGATGGTTGTACCGCCGCCAATAAACGAGTGCGCGCCAATGCGCACGAAGTGATGCACCGGGCAAAGCGCTCCCACCACCGCCCATTCCCCGACCGTAACGTGACCTCCCAGAGTTGCGCCGTTGGCCAGGATAACGTGGTTCCCGATGACGCAATCGTGCGCGATGTGGGTGTAAGCCATGACCAGAGTGTGGCTGCCGACGCGAGTCACTCCGCCGCCTTTGACCGTGCCCCGGTTGATGGTGACAAACTCGCGAATCTCATTGTGGTCGCCGATCTCGAGGCGGGTGGGTTCGCCGGCGTAGGTGATGTCCTGCGGCGCCATTCCGATCGAACAGAAGGGAAAGAACCCGTTGTCCGATCCAACCTTTGTCGGACCCTCTACGGTGACGTGCGAAAGCAGATGACAGCCTTCGCCCAGTTCGACTTCCGGCCCGATCACGCAATAGGGGCCAATCCTGCAGGAGGGATGAATTTTCGCGCGGGGATCGATGATCGCCGTGGGATGAACCTGTGCGGAAGTTTTCGCCGGAGATGCAGGCTGCGATGGACTGTTTAGCTGTGGGCGTATGGCCATACGGAACTTATTCCGGTTCGTCCGCCTCTACGGCGCCATCCGAGCCGCCACGCCCGCGGGCCGTGTCCACCAGTTGGCAACTGACGACGGCTTCGGCTACGCGCCTGGCGCCAACGTAAACCCTTCCCTCCATGCGGACGGCAATCATGCTCGCCCGGGCGCGCCAGTTCTTTAGCTCAACTTCAATGCGCAACTGGTCGCCGGGCACCACCGGCCGGCGGAACTTGGCCCGCTCGATTCCGGTGAACATGATCAGCTTGTCCTTCCGGTCTTCCACCTCGGTCAGCAGCAATGCCCCGCCGGCCTGAGCGATGGCTTCCACAATCAGCACGCCCGGCATGATGGGCAGATTGGGAAAATGCCCGGCAAAAAAGGGTTCGTTAATCGTCACATTCTTGATGGCCACGATGCGCTGCCGGCGCTGGATTTCAATCACCCGATCAATCAGCAAAAAGGGGAAGCGGTGCGGCAGAATGTGGAAAATGTCGATAATGTCCAGCGTGGTCTTTTCCGGCGCCGGGGCTGTGGTCCCAGGGTGAGCGGTGTCGGTCATTTTCTCTCGTCAGGCTGTGCTGGTCAGGAGCGAAGATTATACTGTACCGCGACTCGGGCGCGGAATACTGCGAGAATAAGGTAACGGGTCAGTTTCGCGAAAACCGTTAACCACGAAGGACACGAAGGTACACGAAGGAAACCTTGATGACTAAACCCTTCGTGATACTTGGGGTCCTTGGTGGTTCAACGATTTTATGAGACTGACTGCCTCCGAGAATGTCCATATGAAGAAGGTCCTCAAGAAGCCACAGCCATCCCATCCCCCCTCCGGCGAAGCTGCCAATCGACTGCGCTTCTTTACCGAACGCAAGGATTCCATCACCGAAACCATCCGCCAGTTGGTGGAAATCGAATCACCCAGCGACAACAAACCGGCCGTGGACCAACTGGGCGCGTTTCTGGCCGGCCGCTTCGAGAAAATCGGCGGCCACGCCAAGTTCCATCGCGTTCAGAATTTCGGCGACCACCTGCAAGTGGACTTTGCCGGCGCGCGCGGCGGCAAACCGGTCCTGCTCCTGGGCCACATCGATACGGTTTATCCCATGGGCACGCTCTCAACCATGCCGTGCCGCGTGGCTGACGGACGGCTGTGGGGGCCGGGCGCGCTCGATATGAAGTCCGGCATTGCTCTGGCCCTGCATGCTCTTGAAGGACTACGTACCTGGCATAGTGACAGCCTGCCGCGTCCCGTCACTGTGCTGCTTGTGTCCGACGAAGAAGTCGGGAGCAGTTCCTCCCGCCGCATCACGGAGAGCCTGGCCCGGAGATCGGAGGCAGTGCTGGTGCTGGAGCCCGCTTACGGAATCAAAGGGCGCGATGAAGACCGCCCGCAAAGGCGTGGGCGAATACACCATCAAAGTGACCGGAAAGGCGGCGCACTCAGGACTGGATTTCGAAAAGGGCGAGAGCGCGATCCTTGAAATGGCAAAGCAAATCGTGGCCATCTCCAGACTGGTTGACCTGAAGCGCGGACTGACCTTGAACGTCGGCATGATCTCCGGGGGAACTCGCACCAACGTGATCCCCGCGGAGGCCACGGTTTCTCTCGACGTACGCGTGGCGCGCATGAAAGACGCGGCTGTGATCGACCGCCAGCTGAGAGCCCTCAAACCTTTCAATCGCAAGTGCAGGCTGGAAATCACGGGCGGCGTGAACCGTCCGCCGATGGAACGCAGCGCTGGAGTGGCCGCGCTCTACAAGAAGGCTTGCGAGATCGCAAGACAACTGGGCTGGAAGCTGGAAGAAGCTGCAGTCGGAGGGGGCTCCGACGGAAACTTCACTGCCAGCCTGGGAATCCCCACGCTGGATGGCCTCGGAGGAGTAGGAGAAGGCGCCCACGCCGCTCATGAGTCCATCATCGTCTCCGAATTGCCCCGCCGGGCAGCGCTGCTCGCGGAGTTGATCGAGCGCGCTTGATGTGGACGCGGGCGACGCGCCCGCGCGGCAGCTCCTCAGACCTTTCACTTCGCCAAAAAGCAGCCTCGACCGCACGTACTTTGACTACAGCCACCATGTAGCCTAGAATTTCCACAGGGTTCCTCGCCAACTCGTAGTGCGCTCAGGGAGCGCTTGGCAAACCCGCTAGGGAGGATTCACATGCCTGGAAAACTAGGGTTGCCGGAGATTCTGATTCTTTTGGCCATTGCGCTTCTGATCTTTGGACCCAGCAAGCTGGCCGATCTGGGCAAAGGGCTGGGTGAAGGCATCAAGAATTTCAAGTCAGCAGTAAAAGACGGCGAGCAGGACGCGGACAAGAAGACCTAGATCGCCGGCGCCTCCCGGAAGCTCCACCACTAACTTCTCCCGCCCGCCAAACCCGTGTTCCTGCAGCATCCTGGACACCAGCGCCACGGGTAAGCCCACGACGTTGAAATAATCCCCGTTAATACAGGGAATCCAGCGCGAAGCCATGCCCTGTATGGCGTAGGCGCCGGCTTTGTCCATGGGTTCGCCGGTCGCGATGTAGGAGCGAATGTCTTCGTCGCTCAGTGAGATCATCGTTACCAGGGTGGTTTCGGAACGTGTGTCTTCAAAACCAGTTTCAAGTTTCTGGTTCTCCGTTCCCAGTTGGGGTCCGACCAGGGAAACGCCGGTGGTGACCTGGTGGGTCCGTCCGGAAAGCAGACGAAGCATGCGCGTAGCGTCGCCTTCGTCGCGAGGCTTGCCGAGGATCTCGCCCTCGACCACGACGATGGTGTCCGCGCCCAGAACAAGCTTGCCGGGATGCTGACGGAGCGCGGCCTGCGCCTTCTCTCGCGCCAGGCGCTCTGCGCAATCGCGCGCGCCCTCTCCCGGCCGCGGCAATTCAGGAATGCTGGTTGGGTGCGCGGTGAACGAGATGCCCGCGTTGCGCAACAACTCCTGGCGGCGCGGAGAAGCGGAAGCGAGTACGAGCATTGCCTCAAATTGTACCGGACGTCAGGCGTCAGATTTCGGCAAAGCAAACCATGCGCTGGCGGGTGAGGCCTGGTCCTCCCTGTTAGAATCACATATTGACCGCTGCAGCCATGGACGCCGCCTTTCTCCGCAATTTTGCCATCATTGCTCATATCGATCATGGCAAATCCACGCTGGCTGACCGCCTGCTGGAGTTGACCGGTTCGCTCACCGCGCGCGAGATGCAGGCCCAGGTGCTCGACTCCATGGACCTGGAGCGGGAGCGCGGCATCACCATCAAGGCGCATGCCGTCCGCATGATGTACACCGCGCAGGATGGCCACACCTACCAGCTCAACCTGATCGACACCCCGGGCCACGTGGATTTTTCTTACGAAGTTTCGCGCTCGCTGGCCTCCTGCGAAGGCGCGCTGCTGGTGGTGGACGCTTCGCAGGGGGTGGAAGCGCAGACCCTGGCCAATGCCTATCTGGCGATCAACAATCGTCTTGAAATCATTCCCGTCATCAACAAGATCGATCTGCCCAGCGCCGATGTGGAACGCACCAAAGAGATGATCGAAGGCGCGGTCGGGCTCGACGCCTCCGACGCCGTTCTGATCAGCGCCAAAACGGGCCAGGGTGTGCCCGAGGTCCTGGAAGCCATCGTCAAGCGTGTGCCTCCGCCCAAAGGCAATCCGGACAACCGGCTGCAGGCTCTGATTTTCGACTCCTGGTTTGATCCCTACCGCGGAGTGATCGTGCTGACCCGGGTCTTCGAAGGCACCATCCGCAAGGGACAAAAAATCCGTCTGATGTGGAACGGGCGCGTGTTGGAGGTGGAAACTCTCGGCATTCTCACCCCCAAACCGGTGGAAGTGGAAGAACTGCGCGCCGGTGAAGTCGGCTTCCTGATGGCCAACAGCAAGACTGTGGCGGACACGAAAATCGGCGACACCATCACCGACGAAGCCAATCCCGCCATCGAGCCGCTGCCCGGCTTTGAAGAAATCAAGCCCATGGTCTTTGCCGGGCTCTACACCGTGGACGCGCACGAGCACACCCAACTCCGCGAGGCGCTGGAAAAATTGCGCCTCAATGATTCGTCGTTCTTTTTTGAGCCGGAGAGTTCAGTCGCGCTGGGCTTCGGCTTCCGCTGCGGCTTTCTCGGCCTGCTGCACATGGAGATCATCCAGGAACGGCTGGAGCGCGAATTCAACCTGGAGCTGATCACCACCGCCCCCGGCGTGCGCTACAAGATCACCAAAACTGACGGCACGTTGATCGAGGTGGACAACCCTTCGCGCTGGCCGGACCCGAGCGAGATTGCCAAAGTCCAGGAACCGGTGATCCTGGCCACCATTCTCACCAGCGAAGAATACGTCGGCGGGATCCTGAAGCTGGTGGAAGACAAGCGCGGCAAGCAAAAGACGTTTGAATACGTGAGCTCATCCCGCGTGATGCTGCACTACGAGCTGCCTTTGAACGAGATCGTGCTCGACTTCTATGACCGGCTGAAGTCGGTTTCCCGCGGCTACGCTTCGCTCGACTATCACCTGGCCGATTATTGGGAATCGCCCATGGTGAAGCTGGACATTCTGGTGGCGGGCGAGCCGGTGGACGCGCTTTCCATCATTGTCCATCGCGATTTTGCCTACGAGCGCGGCAAGCTTCTGGTTTCCAAAATGCGACAACTGATTCCCCGGCAAATGTTCGAAGTCGCGATCCAGGCCTCGATCGGCTCCAAGATCATTGCCCGCGAGACCGTGTCGGCGATCCGCAAGAACGTCATCGCCAAGTGCTACGGCGGCGACATTTCGCGCAAGCGCAAGCTGCTCGAGAAACAAAAAGAAGGCAAGCGGCGCATGAAGCGCATCGGCCGCGTGGATATTCCGCAGGAAGCGTTCCTGGCCGTCCTCAAGGTAGGCGAGGGGGAATGATCCCGGCTGGCTACATGGCAAAGCATGTACGCGAGAAGCCAGATTCTCTCAAGGCGGCCCAGGTTAAAAGCATATATTCAGTGAGTTCCTGCATAAGCGAGAATTTCGCCAATTACATAAGCTTATGGAAGCATAACGGCTATTGGCTTTTTGACTCCCCAGAAATCATTCTGGCGGTCGCTCGGGAAAACTCGATTGATATCACCGCCACAACCCTCTTTTATTACGAAGTCCATGAGCTGGAATTTGACGGCAAAAGCTGGGACACCTTCGCCCCCAATTTCCCGGTCAATGTGACCCCACCTGCCAGAAAGAAACTTGAGGGCTTCGACGTGGTCACTTTCTTCGCCAGAAGTTCTCCGGAATGCTCACCACTCTCGTGCAACTCGCTGGCAGACAAAATTCCCACGAATGCCCACTGCTTATTCGCGAGTTTCGAGAATGCCGAAAGAAGCCTTTCCGATGGAGTCTTCAATGATTCCGAGCCAGGCCCCTACCGAATCTTTTCGGTATATTCCCTGGATTGGCTCTAACCGGTAAGCACATGTTCCACGGCCCGCACAGCGTGCATTGTCGTTATTTAGAATTATGACCATGGTATAATGACCATGGTGGTCAAGAGGTCAGGCAATGAAAACGATGCCCGCAGGCGTATTCAAGACAAACTGTCTTGCCGTGATGGAGGAGGTCAAGGCTAAGCGAGAGTCGGTAGTCATCACTAAACACGGCAAACCAGTGGCGATGCTCGTGCCGGTCAAAACCTCGGTGGACGACATTTTCGGGTTCTTCCGCAATCGCGGCCGCATCACCGGTGATGTGGTTTCTCCGGTCCTTTCAGCGAATGAGTGGGGCGAGTTGGGATGATTCTGGTTGACACCCATGTCGTACTCTGGCTGGCTCTTGCGCCAGACAGGATTTCCAGAAAAGCTGCAGCGGCCATTCAGGAAACTCGTCTCAGCGGCGAGGGATTGGCGATATCCGATATGACTCTGCTTGAAATCGCCGTCATCGAAAGCAAACGCCGCGTCCAGCTAAGCGCCAGCCTGGAAACCTTCCTGACCGAGGTGGAGTCGAGATTTGTTGTCCTGCCGATCACCGGCCGGATTTGCGTACGTGCGATGGCCCTTCCAGCCGCCTATCCCAAGGATCCAGCCGACCGCATCATCGGAGCCACCGCTTTGGTCGAGGGGATTTCCTTAGTGTCCGCGGACGAAGATATCAGGAAATCCAAGGCGCTGCGCACCATCTGGTGAGCGGAAAATCTACTCCGTCCAGTCAAACGAGCGGGTCACCGCTTTCTTCCACAGCCGGTACATCTCCGCGCGTTTCGATTCCTCCAGGCTCGGATTCCAGGTCTGGCCCACTGACCATCGCGCCCGCAGATCGTCTGTGCTCTTGTAAAAGCCAACCGCCAGGCCGGCGGCGTAGGCCGCGCCCAGCGACGTGGTTTCCTTGATCAACGGCTTGACCACCGGGCGGTTCAGAATGTCGGCCTGAAACTGCATTAGCAGAGCGTTGTCCACCATGCCGCCGTCCACGCGCAGGACATCCAGCGCAATGCCGGAATCCTGCTCCATGGCTTCGACCACTTCGCGGGTCTGGAAGGCTGTCGCCTCGAGCACGGCCCGCGCCAGGTGTCCTTTGTTGACGTAGCGGGTCAGGCCGGCGATGACGCCGCGGGCGTTGTGCTTCCAGTAAGGGGCGTAGAGGCCGGAGAACGCCGGCACAAAATAAACGCCTCCGTTGTCCTCCACCGTTCGGGCTAGAGTTTCGATCTCGGGACTGCTTTTGATCAGGCCCAGATTGTCCCGCACCCATTGCACCAGCGCGCCGGTGATGGCGATGCTGCCCTCAAGCGCATAGTGCGCAGGATGGTTGCCGAGCTTGTAGGCGACGGTGGTAAGGAGCCCGTGGCGAGAACGTACAGCGCGTTCGCCGGTATTCATCAGCAGGAAGCAGCCTGTGCCGTAAGTGTTTTTGGCTTCGCCGGATTTGAAGCAGGTCTGGCCCACCAGCGCGGCCTGCTGATCGCCCAGGATTCCCGCAATCGCGACTCCCTGGGCGGCGCCGACTTTGACCGTCCCATAGGCTTCGCCGCTCGAGCAGATGCGCGGTAACATGGCTCGGGGAACGCCGAACGCGGTCAGCAGGTCTTCGTCCCAGGAAAGGGTATCGAGGTCCATCAGTTGGGTGCGGCTGGCGTTGGTGACGTCAGTGATGTGAAGTCCGCCGTCGGGCCCGCCGGTAAGGTGCCAGGTAAGAAAGGAATCGATGTTGCCGAAAATAACTTCACCGGCCTCCGCCTTCTTGCGGACGCCCGGCACATGCTCGAGCAGCCAGCGAATCTTCAGGCTGCTGAAATAAGTGCTGAGTGGCAGCCCGGTCTTGGTCCGGAAGCGGTCAGCCCCGCCTTCGCGCGAAAGTTCGGCGACGTAGTCATCGACGCGTGTGTCCTGCCAGACCAGGGCGTTAGCCACGGGCTTGCCGGTTTTCCGCTCCCACAGCACGGTGGTCTCACGCTGGTTGGTGATGCCGATCGCAGCCAGGTCAGCGGCGCGAAGGTTGCCTTGCTCGAGCGCCTGGGCAATCACATCCTGCGTGGACCGCCAGATTTCTGCGGGATCGTGCTCCACCCAACCTGGCTGCGGATAAATCTGTTGGTGCTCCTTTTGCGCCGCCGCTACCGTCTTGCCGGCGGCGTCAAACACACAGAAGCGTGTGCTGGTCGTGCCCTGATCGATTGCCCCGATGTAGTTGGCCACGCGGGCTATGGTAACGGAGGCCGAGGCATACGGCAAAGACTGCAGCACGAAATACTGCCGTTCGTGGCGATCCTTGCACGAGCGGGACGCTCGCGCCCACACTTCTAGTGTCTAGTGGAAAACTGAAAGGCTATATAAAACAACTGCACAATGGTCAATCCTACGATCACGTAGGTTGCAATTTCCATCCGCCGGCCAGACTCGCGCACACTCTTCACCACGTCGGCCATGTCCGTTGTTGCCTGCAGGAGCTTGTCGGTTAGTTCGTCGAGGTGATCGGTGGCGCTGCGCATTTTGTCTAATATGCGCGAGGTATCGACCAGGGCCGTCGCCGCCCGTTCGCTGTTGCGCAGATCAAGCTCGGTCTTGCAGGCAGCCCACCACGGGCTTCCCGGCGGATTGTCGTACATGCGCTGCCGTATCTCCTCCGAGGAGCGCGAGCGGAGAAGTTGCACCAGTGCCTGGACCGTGTCGCTGGTCTTGGGGTCGAGAGTCGGAGTCGCCATAGTCGAATAAGAGTCGATTGATGATAGGACCCATCAGTAACCTTGGACAGGTAACGGAAGACCATGCAGATTTTGCTCAAGGCCTTGGACGACCGTCTCAATCGAGACTAAGTCATTGACATGAAGGGTTTTATAGGCTTTCCTTCGTGTACCTTCGTGTCCTTGGTGGTTGAGGCTTTTTGGATCTCAGACAAAGGCACTAACCACCAAGGACACGAAGGTACACGAAGGAAGTCTTAACCCGCTCTTTCCAGCTCCGCCCGGTCCCATTTCGCCAGGTTGGCGCCGGCCTCGTAGGTGCTCTGCAGAAATTCGAGCAGGGCGGAGCGCGGTGAAGCCGCCGTACGAACGTCGTCGTACATGAGAAAGAATTCTTTCATCCCGGAATGATAGAAGGCCTTGGCCGGGCGCACCGGGCTCTGCCCGTAACCGGCCGGTTCCGGGGCGGCGTAGGCATAGAACGCCGGTCCTTTGATTTCACCGCCACCGGGCCAGAAGCCCGCGCTGATCACCTCATGCGAGTAGGCCTCGCGAGTGATGGGGTCGGCGCCCTCTCGCTCGGGCGCGCGCCGTCCGGAAAAGCGCGTGACCGCCAGATCGAAACTTCCCCAGAAGAAATGCACTGGGCTGTTTTTGCCAATGAAGCGCGAACGGAATTCCTGAAAAATACTGTCCACCACCAGCAGGATACGCCAGAAACGGGTCACGTATTCCGGATCGTAGGACGCATGCTGGGTATCGAGATCGAAGGCGATCGGGTTCGGAATTTCGACCGGCATGCACCAGATTTTTACCTCGATGCCGAGCCCCGCCAGCGCGGCCATGAACTCGTTGTAGAAATCAGCCACTGAACGCGGCGCGAGAGGAATGGTCTTGTCCCGGCCTTCACTGGTCTGGATGACAAGGTTGTGCCGGAGAAAATCGAACTCCACTTCGAAGATGCCGCGCTGGTAAGGGATGGCCGAAGTGGTGAGCCCTCGTGCGCTGATGTATAGGGGCACTTCCCACCAATGATTCATGAGCGGGCTCTGCGCCAGGCGGACCTTGCCCACAATCTGGGTCCACATGTGAAGCGTGGCATAGGTGTCCTGCCAGGCTTCGAGCGGCAGCGCCGGCCAGGATTCAGGCCTGGTAGTGAAGTCGTTTTGGGTCATGGGTCTCTCCTGGCTGCCGCCTTTACAAGGCTCCACGGCGCGGCACTCTCACCGTCTGCAGGTGCTTTCCGCCAGCCGGTATTCTCTTCATCCATCGCCACTGCCCGCTCTTTGATTCTACTTGCCGCTTCGATGGCGAAGATTTCTACACTGTCCTGATAGGACCCGGGTACTGCGACACCAAGGAATCGATGGTCAGCAGCGTGATGCCTTCGACAGTTGCCTGTGCCACTAAGATTCTGTCGAAAGGATCCCTATGAAGCAGCGGCAAACTCTCCGTGGCCACGACATGATCGCTGATGATTGGCAATTCGCGGTACTCGTTGTCCAGTAAACCCCGGCGCAGCAGCCGCGCATCCACTTTAAAATCTTCCCGGCCCAGACCACGTTTAATTGCCACTTCCCATAGACTCGCTGCGCTGAAGAGAAGCTCGTTGTCCGGATTGTCAATGAGAGCTCGGGCTTGTTTTGACAGCCGCCTGGGCTCACCGGCAGCCCAGAGCAGAAGATGAGTATCCAGCAGAAGTTTCATGCACCGCCGCCGAAGATTCGCTCGATCTCGGCCATGCCCATTCGGTCAAAGTCGTCCGGCACGGAGATCTGCCCCGCCATGAAACCGAGCCGCCGTACTTGAGAACCGGTCGGAGCGCCAAGTGCAGTGACCTTTACGACTGGTTTGCCAGCTTTCGCAATAACGAAGGCTTCGCCCTTTGAGGCCTCTTTTATGAGTTTCGAGAGCTGAGTTTTAGCCTGGTGAATGTTGACTGTTTTCATAGTGCGAATCGGACTTAGTTTAACTAGTCTAGTCTAGCACGGACCCCTGTAAAATTGCAAAAGAGAGGGGCCAAGGCACCTGCCGCCTGGACCAGCTGCTCTTGTGCGATTGTGGTGGTAAGGGAGGCGACAATCTCCGTGGAGACCCCTGGCTGTGAGTTGCGCCCGTGCGATCGGAGATAACGAATTACCTGCTACTATTTTGCCGGCGCTGAGGACGGAGCGTCTTGCCCTGCACTGACCTGAATCAGCTTCTCGACTGACGGGGCCACCATGATCAGCAGTTGGGCCTGCGCCTTTTTGGCTTGCTCGATCAGCGCCAGCTGCGCCGTCACCCAGCCCGCAGGGGCGGGCTCACCGCGATCAAGATACTCCAGAGCGGTCAAGCCTGCGCCGCCTAGCGCCGAGAGATTCATGGAAACCGGCGCGACCTCCTGGAGCAGAAGAGATTTTTCAAACTGGGGCCCAAGCTCAACCTGGTTGTCGCGCCAGCGGCTGAGCATCTCCCTGATGCGGGCCTCGGTCCCCGGCCTGGCTGCGCCGCCAGTAAGTTCGTTGACCGCTTCGGCAAATTGCCTGGCAGTTGCACTCTCGGGACGCACCGCGTCCACCACGCGATTCAGCGGCGAGGCGCTGGTCGCGGGCGCCGGAGCGGTTTCCTCCCGGGTGTAGTCCTTCACCGGTTCGAGCACATCAGCCAGAGCTTTGAGGCCTGCGATGTTGTCCGTCCCGGCAATGCGGCGAAGCATGGGAGCGTAGCTCGAATTGTGGGTCAGGCCCAACCCGTCCAGCCAGCGACTGGTCACCGCCATGCGCTGGTACATCGAGTTCACATCGCGCACGTCCTGCGGCGACCATAGTCTTTCGGCGATGGCTGCGGTTCGAGGCCAGATGCGGGAGTCGATATTTTCCGGCGAAACGTACTCCGACCACATGCAAGCCTCGCCGCCGAGGATGAGCTTCTGTTCCTCCGGAGTCAGGTTGGCGGCGGCGCCACTCAGTGGCTCGGTCGCGTAATGCCTTTCCGCCGACCACATCAAGTCAATATAGAAGCCGGAAGACAGCAATCCGCGATAGCCTTGCTTCGCCGCCTGCGCCAGTGAATCCGGCCCGCGCCACGATTGAATCACAATGTCCTTGGGCAGATCGGGACGAAGAATTTCATCCCAGCCCAGCATGGTCTTGCCATGCTTGGCCACGATTTTCTGCACCCGCTGGTTGAAGTACGCCTGCAGGTCGTTGTTGTCTTTCAGGCCATGGGCCAGCTTGAAGGCCTGGATCTTGGGATTCGCGTCCCACTCCTTGCCATTTACTTCGTCGCCGCCAATATGAAAAAACTGGTCGGGGAAGAGTCCCGCCATCTCGCCGATGAATTTGTCGAGAAACTTGTAGGTCTCCTCTTTGGTGGGATCCATGGCGGGATCGAAAACGCCCCACTGGCGCTCGATCTGGTAGGGCCCCGGCCCGCTGGCCAGCTCGGGATAGCCGACAAACCAGGCGGTAGAGTGCCCGGGCATGTCGAACTCCGGAACCACACGAATGCCGCGCTCGCGGGCGTACGCGATCAGGTCGCGGACTTCGGCCTGGGTGTAATAAAGCCCGTCGGAACCCATCTCCTGCAGCTTGGGAAATTTCCTGCTTTCAATCCGGAAGCCCTGGTTTTCCGAAAGATGCCAGTGAAAGACGTTCAGCTTCACCGCCGCCATGCCGTCCAGGTTGCGCTTCAAAACGTCGAGCGGGATAAAATGCCGCCCCACGTCGATCATCAGTCCGCGCCAGGGAAATCGCGGGCTGTCGTCGATCGATACCGCGGGCACGGCAAAGCCTGCGCTCGAGGTCCCCACCAGTTGCAAAAAAGTTTCGAGGCCGCGCATGACGCCGAGTGTGGTCCCCGCATTCAACCTGGCGCCGGAATCGGTCACATCAAGCTTATAGGACTCGTCTTCGCCCAGCTCCTGTACAGCTTTGGTTCCTGCAACCGCCTCTATGACGAGCGTAGCGCTCGATGAATCGGTGACCTTCATGTCGATGGGAGGCATCCCGGTTTGCCGGCGAAGCTGGCCGAGGAAAATCTCGACCGCGCGATCCAGCCGCGCCTCGTGATGGCCGGCGATCGAGACCGAGAAGCTGCGATCGATCAGAAGCTGCCCATTGCCCGCCTGCACTTTGGCGGGCAGGGGCATGAGATTCAAGGGTTGCTGCGCCTCAACCACGGATGTGAACATCATGCACACCATCATCGCCAGAATAGTTCGCACGATTCGCTCTCCCCTGATTTTGCAGTCTGCTGATACCGAAATGATACGAAATGGCACGAATTCGGCAGCATAGTGGAAACCGTTGCCGAGGTGCAAACTGGTCGGATGAATGTGTGCTTTTAAGGGAACTTAGAGACGGTGGACGTGCCCTCGTGCGAGAACTACCCTTCGGCCACCATTTCGCTGTAGCAGCCCAGGGCCACGCCCCACAAGCAGGGTTCTGAGGCCAGCCGCTGCAAGCCCATCTCGCCGGCGCCGGGGGTGCCGTGCATCCCCGTCCAGATCACCAGGAACTGGGCTTTTTCCTCGTCCAGCTGCACTTCCAGAATCTCGCCGGGCTTGATCTGACGGCGCATCCCCCGAATGACCACGCCGGTGCTGCTCAGATTCTTGACGCTGGCCAGCTGCATAAAGGGCAGGTCATGCGCGTCCACGCCCCAGATTCGTACCGGCAAACTTGCGGTGACGCGAGGATTGCGACGACGGTCCATCCCGTGCTCCTTCCGCCTCGAAGTTGAGCTTCGAGGCTTGCTGCTTTGAGGATGCTACGGTGATGGGATGGGGAAGGAAACTTACCCCAGTCACGCGGGTCTGGTGCCCGTGGTCATCCAGTCAAGCGCTTGCTGCACATATACTTAGACGGGATGATCCGAATCGTGCCAGGTTCAATTCGGGAGCGAACAGGAGCCCGGCCCGCGGGGGTCGCCGCAGGAGCCGCAAGCCCCGCCTGACCGGGCCGGAGCAGTTGAGCCGCCCTTGGCGCTGACGGCAAATACCGAGAGCTGCGGCGCCAGCTGGCTACCGTGGCACTTGGGACACTCTGCCTTCTGCCGGCCATAGACCAGGGCTTCGAACTGGTGATCGCATTGCTTGCAGATGTACTCGAAAATTGGCATTGCTGCGACTCCTTTACGACAGCCTGTGCCGCCAGCCCCGTTTAACTTCATCCCCATTTAAAATCATGAAGTGGAGAGTGTGCAAACGAAAACGCCGGCTTTCGTAGCGCGGCGTGGCTTGAGCGGCGGACATCGGCAGACCCTGGCCAGCTTCTTCCTCTCGCGCCGCATCGCTCTGCCTACGGCCGAGGCGCGGTTCATAGAAGTCGAACCCGGCGTCAAGGTGCTGGCCCACTGTCACTGGCAGAGCGACCGGCAAAACGCGCTGACGGTGATCATCGTCCACGGTCTGGAGGGCTCTAGCGATTCCAGCTACATGCAGGGGATTGCCGCCAAGGGTCTTGCCGCCGGCATGAACGTGGTCCGCATGAACCAGCGCAACTGCGGCGGCACCGAAGGTCTGGCCCCCACGCTCTACCACTCCGGCCGCTCGCATGACGTAGCGGCGGTGGCGCAGAATCTGATCGCGCAAGACCGCATCTCGCGTTTCGCCCTGGCGGGCTTTTCTATGGGCGGCAATCTGGTGCTGAAATTGGCCGGCGAGTGGGGAAGCGCAGGCCCAGCGCAATTTCGCGCCATGGCAGCGGTCTGTCCGGCAGTCAACCTGGCCGCTTCGGCTGACGCCCTGCATTTGCCCGGCAATCGTCTGTACGAACTATATTTTTTGTGGAACCTGAATCGCCGGCTGCGCACCAAGGCCCGCCTGTTCCCCGGCGCATTCGATACCTCGCGCCTGCGTGGCATTCGAAGCCTGCGCGAATTCGACGACCGAATCACGGCGTTCTATTGCGGCTTCACCGGCGCCGACGATTACTACGACCGCTCCGCCGCCGCGCACGTGCTCGACCGTATTGCCGTACCTACCTTCATCCTGAACGCGGCGAATGATCCTTTCATTCGTATCCTTCCCGAAACCCGCGAAAAAATTCTGCGCAATCCCAACATTACGTTCGTCGAAACCGAAGACGGCGGCCACTGCTCCTACCTGGCCAAAGCCAACGGCAGTAGTGACGGGCGCTGGGCTGAATCGCAGGTCGTAGAATTCCTGCGCCAATTCTAGAAAACCCACGTGGGGACAGCCGCCCCCGGCTGTCCGGTCGAGCAAAGCTCGACTCGCTTTCCTATACAATCACGGCGGATGAAGTTCCTGCAGTCGATCCGCGTCGCCATCATCCTGCTGGCGCTCCCCTTCCTGCTTGCGGCAGAGCCCGTCTCGCAACTACGCCCCACTGATTACGTCAACGACTTCGCTCACGTCCTCGATCAGACGACGATCGCGCAACTGGATAACATCTGCCAGCAGCTTGACCAGAAAGCGCATGCGCAGATTGCCGTAGTCACAATAAATTCGCTCGACGGTTCCGACATTGAGAGCTACGCCGTCGCCCTGTACAAGCAGTGGGGCATTGGCAGCAAAGCCACGGACCATGGAGTCCTGATCCTGCTGGCGGTGCAGGACCACAAATACCGCATCGAAGTCGGCTACGGACTGGAGCCCATCCTGACCGATGGCAAGGTTGGAGGCTTTGGCCGCGAAGCGGTCCCGCTGCTGCGGCAGAACGATTACAACGGCGCCGTGTCGCTGATGACTTCGCGGGTCGCTGAGGTCATCGCGCAGGATGCCGGCATCCAGTTGACAGGGGACCGTCCGCAATTCACTTCGCAGCCCCAGGGTGAACCTGAACGGGGCCTGTCGGGAAAACAGTTGCTGATTCTGGGCGTCATTCTGCTCATCGTCCTGCTCACTCCCCTGCGCAGCGTCCTGTTCTGGATTCTGCTTTCCGGACTTGGTGGCGGCGGTGGCGGTTACAGAGGCGGTGGTGGCGGCTTCGGAGGGGGCGGCGGCGGTTTCGGAGGATTCGGCGGAGGCAGCTCCGGCGGCGGTGGCGCCAGCGGAAGCTGGTAGTTGCATTTTGTAGCGCCGGCGTTTTGTAGCGCCGGCGTCCCGCCGGCTGTCCCGAGGGCATCTTGCCCTCGGCGTGTGCGGATATTGTTCTCGTGAAGTTCAAAGGATGGACGGGCGGAACGCGCGTCCTCCACTAGTTTAGCGAAGCAGGGAGGTTTCGGAATGGACGCAGAAAAGCAGATCGAGGAATTCCTCAGCCGCATGAAGCAGGCTGCCGGGCAGAATCTGCAGAGCATAGTTCTCTACGGCTCCGCCGCGACCGGAGACTTCCAGAACGATTTCTCCAACCTGAACCTGCTCTGCATCCTGCACGAGACTTCGTTTCCCAAGCTTTCCGCCATCGCGCCCGTGGTCAAATGGTGGCATCGTCGGAAATGGTGGCGTCGTCAGAGAAATCCCGCGCCCCTGATCATGACCCAGGAGGAACTGGAACATTCCACCGACGTGTTCTCCATCGAGTTCCTCGATATGCAGCATCACCATCGCGTACTTTTTGGTGAGGAAGTGCTGGGCCCGCTGCAAATCCCCCTGCACCAGCATCGCGCCCAGCTGGAATATGAACTGCGCGAGAAACTCATCCTGCTGCGGCAGCGACTGCTGGAAGCCGGCGACAACGACCGCGCCCTCTGGCAGCTGCTGCTGGGCTCGGTGTCGGCATTCGCAACCCTGTTCCGGCACGCCCTGCTGGCGCTGGGCGACGCGACTCCGCACTCCAAGCGCGAGACCATCCAGACTCTGGCTGCCCGCATTCCATTCGAGCCCTCGGCATTCCTGCAATTGCTCGACATCCGCGACCACAAGGCGGACCGCAAACAGTTCGACGCCAAAGATGTTTTTACCCGCTATCTGGCCGCCGTGCAGCACGTGACCGCCGCAGTCGATACAATGCTGGATAAAGATAAATGACATGTTCGAGCGGGACCGGGGTTTGACGTTCCTGTGACTCTTGATTCAGGAGGAAGGTATGGTCAAAATTCTAATCGTGATCGGTATTCTGGCGCTGCTGGCCTTTGTCGCCTTCGGGCAATATGTTGGCGTCCGCAACACGCTGGTGACCAAGAATGAGGCAGTGAAGGCCTCCTGGTCGCAGGTGGACATCGTGCTGCAACGCCGCGCCGACCTGATCCCCAACCTGGTCGCAACCGTGAAAGGCATCGCGCAGCAGGAGCAGACCGTGTTCGGCGACATCGCCAAGGCCCGCTCGGCCTTGCTCTCCGCCGGCACTCCCGCGGGCAAGATTGCCGCCAACCAGCAACTGGACGGCGCGCTGGGCCGCCTGCTGGTGATTGTGGAGAACTATCCGACGCTGAAGTCGAACGAAAATTTCCTGCGCCTGCAGGACGAACTCGCCGGCACCGAAAACCGCATCGCGGTTGAACGCAAGCGCTACAACGACACGCTGCAGGACTACAACACTTACATCCAGAAATTTCCCAACAACATCTTTGCCGGCTGGGCAGGCTTCAAGCCCAACGACGCGTATTTCGCCGCCGCCGAGGGATCGCGCCAGGCACCGACGGTGAATTTCGCGCCGACTGCTCCCCAAACAACGCCACCCCAGGCCACGCCGCAACCCGCGCAATAGCGTGGAAGCCGATTTCGCAGTCGAACTTGGGGCCGATGACGAAACCCTGGAATTGCCCTGGGCCGCCGCCGATGGCGGCCCGCGCTATTACGATCTGAAGCGTCAACCCGAGCTTCTGCCGGAGGTCGAAGAGGCCCGCCACGCGCCGGAACTGGCCGACTTTCTTGCGGTCATGAACTCGCCCGGCGGAATTCTTGAAACCGCGAAGTGTGACACCTGGTCGAGCATGGAGATCAATCCTGAAGAGGAGATCTTCGGGGCGGCGTACAAATTCGGCTCTTATGTGGACATACTGTTCTCGCCGGAGACCTCGCGCTGTTCTTTCGCAGAACACGAGCATTTCGCGAAACGGATTACCCAACTGCTGAAGCGCGTCCCTGAAATTCCCGCGGCGGCTGAATTGCTGGTCCGGCGCTGCTTTTACCACGTTGGCGACGAGACCCGCGAGGGCTTCTACATCACGCTCTATCTCTTCGGCTACGGGGACGACGACGCGCAAGCCCGCCAGCGCTGGGCGATTGCGCTGAAACTGGCGGAAAATGCCATGCGCCAGGTGTTGTTGATGTAGGCGCGAGTGTCAATGTAGGCGCGAGCGTCCTCGCTCGTGCAGACTCATCCCTGCCCCCACCCTGGCTTCACAGCTGACGGGCGGGGACGCCCGTCCTCCATTGCGTCCAGTTGCGGGCTTTCCACCTGGTTCGCAAGATCGACAGCAGCAGCATGCCCAGAAAAATCGCCAGCAGTCCAAACGACGCCGTGCGAATGCCGGCGGCATGCTTGGGCACAATCGAAAGCCGTCCGTACACGAATTCAATGTGCACCCAATAGACCAGCAGAGAAGTCTGCCCCAGTTGGATCAGAGGACTGAATCCCCGCTGGCCGGCGCCCCACCGGCACCACCCGTAGGTCGCCGCCAGGATCGCGAGCAGCAGGCCCACCCGAATCAGAAAGAAATTTGGACTGGTATGCCAGAAGTCATAGACCGCATAGAGCCGTTCGGGGCGGGCATCCATCCATCGCGCCAGATAGATCAGGCCCAGTCCACCCGCGCCTGCCATCGCGAACACTACGGCTTCACGACGGCGCGCCCAATCGCTCAGCAGTAGAAAGCCGATCGCCAGTCCGGCAAAGGCGAACGCCGTCCAGGGAAAGATGGGGAAAAGCCAGCCTTGCGGTTGCCCCAGATTATGTACACCGTCAATGTACGACTCAATGGGCCAGGGCAGCCACCGCGGTCGCCACGCAGTCCAGAGCGGCGGGGTCAGCAGAGAAATTGCCATGGCCACTCCGCCCGCCGTCGCTCCGAGAACCTGCCGCATGCGGGACGCAGGCACCAGACACAGCACAATCCAGCACACGCCGCCCATCAGCATCATCGAAACGCCAATGGTATTCAGGATGTCCACCCGCAACAGATCGCTCCACGGGGCCCATCCCCAAGCGAGGACGTATTCCTGCAGGCGGAACAAAAGCCCCAGCCCCAGAATCTCCGCGCCGCGCCGGATGGTCTTTTGCGCGATCGCGTTCGCCGCCACACTTTTCTGCTGCAACTTGTCGGTCACCAGCGCGAAGGAGATTCCTGCCAGAAATAAAAACAGGGGCGCCGGCAAAGTTCCGCCCAGTTGGGACCACATGAAGAACGTCGTCTTGCGGGCTTCAGGATTCAGCCAGGAGTCGTAACAGTGGGTCTGAAACATCAGCACGCAGGCGAGGCCGCGCATCCAATCGATGTAGGCAAGACGATGTGTGGGGGGAGGCGGCATGCCAACGCGAAAGTATAAGGCACGAATGACCACGTAGGGGCAGATGTCCTCATCTGCCCAGTCGAGCGCAGCTCGACAGGTTTTGTCTGCCGGTGAAGAAAGCGGAGCTTCGCTCCGCCGGGCAGATGGGGACATCTGCCCCTACGTGAGCCTATTCGCGCTAATCCGCCAGCCGTCGTAAGATATCACTGTGCCGGACGAAACCAATCTCGCCGCCAAACAGGCCTTGCTGGAGGAGCATCTCCGCGGCCTGGGGCGAACCCTGGTCGCCTATTCCGGCGGCGTGGACTCAGCCTTTCTCGCCTGGGCCGCGCACCAGGCTCTGGGCGGCAACATGCTGGCCGTCATCGCCGACTCGCCCAGCCTGGCTCGCACTCAACTAGCGGACGCAACTGCCTTCGCCGGCGAGCAGGACATCCCGCTCGAAATTATTGTGACCAGCGAACTCGATCGCCCGGAATATGCCCGCAATGACGCGTCCCGCTGCTTTCATTGCAAGGATGAGTTATTCACGACCATGGAAGAATTTCGCAGCCGGCGTGGCTTCGATTCCATCGCCTACGGAGTAAATCTCGACGACCAGGGCGACTTCCGTCCCGGGCAAAAGGCTGCCGACCAGCATCGCGTGGCCGCGCCCCTGCGCCAGG
The DNA here is from genome assembly GCA_963797385.1 of Terriglobia bacterium. GTDB lineage: Bacteria > Acidobacteriota > Terriglobia > Terriglobales > Acidobacteriaceae > JAIQFF01. The sequence goes on along the minus strand of CAWCPY010000022.1, from coordinate 21,786 downwards.
CCGGGCTGACCAAGCAGGATATCCGCGAGCTATCCCGTGCCGCCGGGCTGCGCATATGGGACAAACCTGCGTCGGCCTGCCTGTCTTCGCGCATCGAGTACGGGCGCGAGGTCACACGCGAGGCCCTGAACGTCGTCGAACAGGGTGAAGACGCGCTTCACGCTCTCGGCTTCCGCCAGGTGCGGGTCCGTCATCATGGAGATATCGTGCGCATCGAGATTGCACGCGAGGAACTTACGCGCGCCCTGAGCCCGGAGATGGCGGCAGAATTCGCCCGCATCTTCAAAGCTCTGGGGTTCAAGTTTGTAACCCTCGACCTCGAAGGCTTCCGCTCCGGCTCCATGAACACATTGCTGTCCGCCGAGGTTTTGACCCGCGGTCGCTGACTTCACCCGCCAAAACTCGGATTCGGAGTCATCCTGAGCGCAGTAACTGCTTCGCGAAAGCGAAGCAGTTATGAAGGCGAAGGACCCCTACCACACAAGAGCACTTGGCGGCGCGCGGTTACAAACGTACGCGCCAAGCGGGGCAGATGGAGCGCGGGCAGGGGTCCTTCGACTCCCCCGCCTCTTCGCCAGCGAAGAGGCGGGCTCGCTCAGGATGACTCGCCCTGAAGGTCAGAACCTGAAAGTGGGCCGCCGCCAAACCCTGCCATTCCGCGGTTGGCCCTCCCGGCCCTGTGAGATAATCTTGGTTAATCTTCAATGTACAGGCGGTTTCTAGTGACGTTTCTGCGGCGTGCCACACTTGTGCTTCTACTCATTTGTCTGGGCTGCTCCGCCCAGTCGGCGCCTCCCGAGGTGTCGCGGCGGATTGAGCAACAGGTGCGGATTTTCTACACTATTCCACCCAACGTGAAAGTCGTTCTGGGCCCGACCAAGCCCAGCGAGTTCCCGGGTTACGACGCTTTGACCATCACCTTCGATGGTGGCGACAAGAAGAAGACCTACGATTTTCTTCTGGCCAAGGATGGGAAGACGCTATTGCGCATGACCAGGCTGGACCTCAGCAAGGACCCCTTTGCCGAGATCATGAAAAAGATCGATGTCAACGGACGTCCCACCCGCGGCAACAGCAAGGCCAAGGTGGTGGCCGTCAACTATGACGACTTCGAATGCCCGTTCTGCTCGCGCATGCACCAGACCCTGTTTCCCAGTCTGTTGAAGGAATACGGCGACCGCGTTCTGTTCCTCTACAAGGATTTCCCGCTGGCCGAGATTCATCCCTGGGCCACACACGCCGCGGTGGACGCCAATTGCCTGGCAGCGCAAAACCCGGACGCGTATTGGGATTTCGCCGACTACATGCATGCCAACCAGAAAGAAGTGAATTCCGAGAAGAGTCACGACGGCCAGTTTGCCGCGCTCGACCGCATAGCCACGGAGCAGGGGCAAAAGCACAATCTGGATGGGGCCAAGCTCCAGGCCTGCATCAAGGCGCAACAGGACGACCGCATCAAGGCTTCCGTCCACGAGGGCGAGGACCTGGGCGTGGAAGCCACGCCGACCATGTTCATCAACGGCGAAAAGGTAGATGGAGCGCTCCCGATCGATGAGCTTCGAGCTGTCCTCGATCGCGCCCTGGTACAAGCGGGCGAGACGGCGCCGGTGCATCCTGCCCCGGCCCCAGCCCCGGCCGGTGCGGCGCAGCCGGGGAGCAAATAATCCTGAAACTCACCATGGGACGGACCGGGCCCAGTAACCACGGGCAATGCGGAGGACCTGACTTGAAAATACACGATCTCTTGCGTCACAGCCTGGTTGCACTTTTCGCTGTCGGCCTCCTGATTTTTTCCGCCGGCTGCACCTCCAAGCGCGCCAGCGACGATGTGGCCGCCACCGTCGATGGCCGCAAGATCTACAAGGCAGACGTGGAAAAATACTATCAGAACCAGACTGCCGGCTCCGACCAGGTGCCGGTCGGCGAGCAGGCGACCAGCCTGCGCCTCAGCATCCTGAAAGAACTGATCGACAACGAGATCCTCATGCGCCGCGCGGAGAAGCTGGGACTGCTGGCCACAGATGAAGAGGTGGACGCCAAGCTGAACGAAATCAAGTCTCCCTACACCAAGGAGCAGTTTGACGCCCGCCTGAAGGAAAAAAAGATCACGGTGGATGACTTCAAGCGCGATCTGCGCCGTTCCCTTACCGTGGACAAAGTCCTGAACAAGGAAATCACCTCCAAGATCAACGTAACTGACCAGGACATCACGAACTACTACAACGCGCACAAAGGAGAATTTAACCTGATCCAACCCCAGTATCACCTGGCGCGCATCCTGGTGACCGCCACCCCCAACCCTCAGGTCCACAACCTGAAGAACGACAAGGCTCAGAACGAGGCCGACGCCCGCAAGAAAATCCAGATGATCATGAACCGGCTGGACAGCGGCGACGACTTCGGTACCCTGGCCATGAACTATTCCGAGGATGCGGAGACTTCGAGCAGCGGAGGCGACCTGGGCTTCGCGCCTGAGTCTTCTCTCCAGAACACGGACCCCGGCACCCGCGATGCCGTGGCCAAGCTGAAGCCCGGCCAGTACAGCGGCCTGATCACGCTGGCCAACCCCATGAACAAGCAGGTCATGGGATTTCAGATTGTGAAGCTGATTTCGAAGGAGCCGGCAGGACAGCGCGAGTTGGCCGATCCGCGAGTGCAGCAAGCCATCCGCACCCAACTTCGCGACCGGCGCGAGCAACTGCTCAAGGCAGCCTACTACGAGGTCCTCCGCGACCAGGCCAAGGTAGAAAACTACTACGCGCAAAAAGTGCTGGACGGAAACGGCACAGCCCAGTAACCAAAAACACGTAGGCCCGGACGCCCTCGTCCGGGCGGGCGAGCGCAGCTCGCCTAGGGGTTTGGTGGATTTCACGGCGAAAAAAGACCGGGCTTTGCCCGGCCGGGCGGGTGAGGGCACCCGCCTCTACGTGGTTTCTGGGGAGCAATCGGTATTCCTACTCCACAATCGCCAGCACATCGCCGGCATTCACTGCTGCGCCCTCACTGACGGCCAACTTCAGAACAATCCCTTTTTTCGGCGACTTGATTTCATTCTGCATCTTCATGGCCTCGACCACCACTACGCCCTGTCCGGCTTCCACCGGAGAATTCTCTCCAACCAGAAACCTGACCACCTTCCCAGGCATGGGGGCCACCAGATGTCGAGGCCCTTTGTCAGAGTCGCCACGGACCTTGCGGCTGCGCAGAGATCGGGGATCTCTTAGTTCGGTAGCGTAAGGGTGATCGCCCACCCAGATTTGCAGGCCGGACGCCAGACGCTCACGCCTGATCTGCCACGCCTTCCCTTCGATCAGGATTGAAAGCACATCAGGCTGTGCCCGCACAGCATCCATCTCGACGTTGCGTCCGTCCACACGGCAGCACCAGCGTCCGGTCGCGCGATCTAGATTCAGATCGAGGCGGTAGCTGGCTCCGTCGATGGTGACGTCGTAAATCATTCTTATAAGAAAGGACGGGCGTCCCGCCCGTCCTCCATCTTATTCATTTAATCGCGCTACATCAGCCCTTCGGTGCGGGCCGTTCTTTTCCAGCCTGACTCGGCCTGACTGGTAGCGCCAGCCCGTGGTTCCGGGTTCGAGGTCGAATCAAGCACGCCGAAAACCGCTGCGGCAATGGCGGCGACGCTTTTCTCAGCCGCCATATCCTCGCTGCCTGCCTTCGCCACCAGCAGGCGCTCCAGATACCCGGTATCGATTTTGCCGGCCTGAAAATCTCCATCGGCCAGGATCCGCCGGAACAAACCCAGGTTAGTCTTGATTCCAGCCACGAAGTATTCCGGCAGGGCCCGGGTCAGCCGGGAAATCGCCTGCTGCCGGCCTTGTCCGTAACCGATCAGTTTGGCCAGCAGCGGATCGTAATCAATGGGCACAGTCCAGCCGGCATACACTCCGCTGTCCAGGCGGATTCCCGGCCCGGCCGGAGTCAGCAGGGTTTCGATCTTGCCCGGACTGGGGAAGAAATTGTTGTCCGCATCTTCCGCGTAGATGCGGCACTCGATGGCGTGCCCCCGGATGAGAATGTCCTCCTGCCTGAACGGAAGCTTCTCTCCCGCCGCGATTCGAATTTGCAGCTCCACCAGGTCCAGTCCGGTGACCAATTCGGTCACCGGATGCTCGACCTGCAGACGCGTATTCATTTCCAGGAAAAAAAACTTCTTCTCCTGATCCGCCTGATTCGGGTCCACCAGAAACTCGACTGTGCCGGCGTTATGGTAATTGGCAGCCTGTGCGACGCGGACCGCGACCTCGCCCATGCGCCGGCGCATTTCCGCGTCCACCAGCGGCGAGGGCGCCTCTTCCATCACCTTTTGGTGCCGGCGCTGGATGGAACATTCGCGTTCACCCAGATAGACCGTGTTGCCGTGTTCGTCCGCCAGCACCTGCATCTCGATGTGCCGGGGGTTGAGAATGGCTTTCTCCAGGTAAACTTCACCGTCTCCGAACGCCCGCTGCGCCTCGCTCTGCGCCGCTTCCAGGGCGGATTCCAGCTCGTGCGCCGTATGCACCAGGCGCATCCCTTTGCCGCCGCCGCCCGCCGCCGCTTTCAGCATTACGGGGTAGCCGATTTTCGCCGCCACTTCCCTGGCCTGCTGGACGGACTCCAGCCCGTGCGAAGTTCCCGGCACAAACGGGACCCCGGCCTTTTCCATCTCCTGGCGGGCCCGGGTCTTTGATCCCATCATTTCCATGGAGGCGGCGGTGGGCCCGATGAACTTTATCCCTGCGTCGGCACAGGCCTGGGCGAACTTCGCGTTCTCCGAAAGAAAGCCGTAGCCGGGATGAATCGCGTCCGCGCCACAGCGTTTTGTGACCCCGAGGATTTTGTCGATGTTGAGATAAGACTCGGCCGCGGCAGCGGCGCCAACCGAGTAGGCCTCGTCAGCACTCAGGACATGCAAGGCGGCGCGATCTACATCGGAGTAGACCGCAGCCGAGAGAATTCCCAACTCGCGGCAGGCGCGAATGACCCGCACCGCGATCTCCCCCCGATTGGCGATGACAATCTTCTTGAACATGGTTTATGTGGGCGCGAGCGCTCACGCTCGTGCTCCCGCGCGGCAACTTGCCCTCGACCGTAGCGCCGGCATCCTGCCGGCAGTCGCGAGGCGTCTCGCACTCGCAGCACCGAGGGCAAGATGCCCTCCAGCCAGCCGGCGGGACGCCGGCGCTACAAAATACAAAAGCCTCTTCTTATGCAGAAGAGGCTTTTGTCAGCTAAAAGGTGGTCGGCATCCTTACTTGCTGGGCATGGTGATGCCCTGAGCGCCGGGCTGCTTCTCGGCCTTGGCCTTCTTGGTGGCCATGGTCTTGTCCACCCATTCGTCGGCCGTCTTCAAATCCGCCGCGTGTGCGGCCGGTTCATCGCACTGCAAGTCCCCCCGCTCCCGGTACAGCAGGTTCAGATAAGCCATGGCATCGTCGTAATCAGGTCGCAACTCAAGCGCTTTCTGCAACTCCGTAATTCCATCTTCGATGACGCCCGAGTTCTTCTCCCGCAGCTCCTCGCAGATCTTCTTGTTGGACTTGTCCTTCATGATCCACTCGTCCGGCTTCAGACCTGCCTTGGCGCGTTCTTCCATGCGCGGCTGGTAGCTCTGGGTCCAGTCGATGACCGCCACCGAGTAGTAAGGCTCAGGGTCATTGGGGTCGAGGGCAATGGCCTTGCGGTAGTAGGTCTTGGCGTCCTCGAACTTTTTCATCTGCAGGTAGAGGTAGGCGATCCCTTTGACGCTGTTGATGTTCCTGGGATCGCGCTCCAGCACCGCCTCGTACTGGTCAATCGCGTTCTGTCCCATGCGATTGTTGTCTTCCGCATCCACGCCGGGAATATATTGCTGAGCGAATGCGGTGGCCAGGTAGAGGCGCGCGTTCAGCAGGGTGGGATCAAGCGACACCGCCTGCTGGAAGTGGTTGATGGCCTCTTCGTACCTGGCGTTCTTGTAGGATTGCACGCCTTTGTTGAGCTGGTCGCGCGCCCTCAGCTTGCTGCAGCCCGTGGTGGCCAGCAACGCCAAACCGAGCGCTGCCATCGTCAGCATTCGTATGCTTGTTTTCATTGCGCTGTAAGTCTCCCTTGCCAGAAATCGTCAGGCCTGTGCTTGTGCCAACGGACGACCCGCACGCGAAGGTGGCAGATGTGTGCGGTTGTGACGACTGGGCGGACCCGCGTCCGCCCCACCACGGTGTAGCAGAAAATTACAGGACTAACCGCCGGCTTCGATCTTGGCCGTAATCAGGCCGACTTTATCGACGCCGGAGGCGTGCGCGATATCGATCACGTTGGCCACGTCGGCAAAGGGGACAGCGTCATCACCCTTGACGAACATCACCTTTTCCGCGCGCGTCTTGAAGATGTCGGTCAACCGGCCCTGCAGATTGTCCCAGGTCGTTTCCTCCTGGTTGATCTTCAACGCGGGCGGCTGGCCTGCCCCCCGGTCGATCAGCTGCACCACGACGGTGCGGTCCGGAGTAGTGTTCTTGGGCGCATTCGGCGGCGGCGGCTGGGGCACCAGCGCATCCAGCCCCTTGGGGGTTATTGGCGTGATCACCATGAAGATGATGATCAGCACCAGCAGCACGTCAATCAGAGGCGTAACGTTCATGTCCGCGCTCTGACCGCCACCCGATCCCATTGCCATTCCCATAAAGGTTCTCCTCGAACTCTCTGGACTACTGCCCGCCCGTGGGGGCGGCAGGGGTCTCCGGGGCGCCTGGCGGCAGCGCCTTGCGCTGCTCGGTCAGCAAACCCAACTGGTCCACTCCCGCGGCGCGCACGTTGTCCACGACCTCAACCACCGATCCGAAACGCGCCCGCGCGTCCGCCTTGACGAAGACCCGCTTGTCCACTTTATTCGCCAGACGGTCCCTGACCTTGCCGGTCAACTGGTCGACCGGCAGTTTGTCCGTCCCGAAGTAAACCGTCCCGTCGCGCATGACTGACACCAGAAGGGCGTCTTCTTTGTCGGCGTCGGGCATCGACTCCGGATTGTTGACCTTGGCCATGTCCACGCTTACACCGTGTTGCAACATGGGCGTGATCACCATGAAGATGATCAGCAACACCAGCATCACGTCCACCATGGGCGTCACGTTGATGTTGGAGTTGACTTTGCTTCCTTCGTTCCGCGTTGCCAGTGCCATAAACTCACGTCTCCTGGGGCGGTGTCTGAAAGACCGCCCGAGCTGAGATGATTCTCAGCGCCTCGGGTCTTAAGAACCTGGCGCCGGGGGTTTGCCCGGCGTCAGGTCAGCGACTCAGAGGTTGTAGCCAGGCTGGGAGCAGCGCCTAGGACCGGCGCATTCCCCGCCGCTTCAAGAAATAATCGATCAGTTCGCTCGACGAGTTATCCATCTCCACGTCGAAGGCTTCCACGCGACCGGTCAGATAGTTGAACATCATCACGGCCGGAATGGCAACGAACAATCCGATCGCCGTGGCTACCAGCGCCTCGGAGATGCCGCCGGCGACGGCTGCCAGACCGGTAGCCTTTTCGGACTGAATGCCTTGAAACGCGTTGATGATGCCGACCACCGTGCCCAGCAGCCCCACGAATGGAGCCGTCGATCCGATGGTTGCCAGACCGCCCAGGCCGCGCTTCAGTTCAGCGTGGACGATGGCCTCGGTGCGCTCCAGCGCGCGCTTCGAGGCTTCAATGGTCTCGCCCGGAATCTCACCGCTTTCCTGGTGAGCGCGGAATTCCATCAAGCCCGCGGTGACAACCTTGGCCAGATGGCTCTTCTTGTTACGCTCCGCAACTTTGATGGCTTCTTCGATCTTGCCATCGCGCAGGGCGCCGGCCACGGCCGGAGCAAACGCACGCGATTGTTTGCGAGCGGCACTGAAGGCCATGGCGCGATCAATCATGACTCCGATTGACCAGCCCGACATGACGAACAGAATGATGACCACTGCCTTCGCTGGAATACCCATCTGGTGCCACAGCGAAATCGGGTCCCAACCCACCGCTGGCTGCGCCTGGAAAAACCAGGCCGCCATCGTGGACATATGTGTAAATGCGAGCGCTGCTAGATTGGCTACGAACATGAGTCGCGTTCCTCCTCAGAGCTGGTCAGATTGCAAAACTATTTCATGCTGCGAACTGCCTTGCCGTTGGGCAGACCGAGAGTCTAACCTCCGGCCAGGGTAAAGTTAACCGTAATCTGCGTTTCCACTTCCACCGGCTCGCCATTCAGAATGTACGGCTTGTACTTCCACTGCTTCACCGCCTCAATGGCGGAGGGAGCCAGCATGGGGTGGCCGCTGATCAGGCGCAGATTCTGAATCGTGCCATCCTTGCTGATCTCAGCCTGCAGCAGCACTGCTCCTTGGATGCGTGCCTGCCGGGCCAGGGGTGGATAAGTGGGCTGAATTTTGCGGATCAGCAAGCCCTGGGTCACGCCTTGCGATACCCGCACGCGCTGCGGAGTGGCCACCTTGGGCACGGCAATCGGGGTTGAGTTGATAATGCCGCCGATCACTCCACCCATTTGTCCGCCAGCTGCACCCGGGACGCCGCCCACCACACCGGCCATGGTCGAGACCGGTGGCGGTGCCTCTTCTTCTTTGATCATTTGGACTTTTTCCGGGATCTTGGTGGGGGTGCGCAGTTGCCCGTTAATGATGTCAGTCTGGATTTGCTTTACCACTTTGATGGGCGTGGCAGCGGGTGGTGGTGGCGGCGGTGGCGGCGGTGGCGGGGCCACCAGGAACGTCATCAGCTGGGTTTTGGGCAGAGCTTCGGTAAACAGCAGCGGGATCAGTACCAGCACCCCAACCAGTGCGATCTGCAAACCAAATGACAAAAAGGTGGTCAGGCCGCGCTTTGTCTTCAGCCTGCCGCCCGATTCAATGAGGCTATCTTCAAACATGAGGATTCTCCTGCAAGACCCTACGTATGTTTAGACACCGCCCGCCTATGCTTTGCTCCCAACCGACAGGGAATACTTCGCTGCCTACAACGCCCGCCTCAAACTATTGAAACCACACTCAATTCCATTCCGCGCCCGCTCCGGATCTCGAACCTACCGGCCGCTCGCCACCCGACCCTTGCTGGGGGCCGCCTTGCTCTTGCCGGCTATGACCGCCACCGGCTTGCCCCGGCTCGAGCGCCAGTCCTGGTAGGCGACCAGAATAGGCGCTGCAATCGCGATCGAGGAATAAGTTCCGATCAGAATTCCTATCACCAGGGCGAACGAGAAGGCATGCAGCACCTCGCCCCCGAACAGGTACAGAGCCACAACCGTCAAAAACGTCAGACCCGCAGTCAGGATCGTCCGGCTCAGCGTTTGATTAATACTCCGGTTTACGATTTCTGACAACTTTTCTCGCCGCATCAATTTCAAGTTCTCTCTGATGCGGTCAAAGATCACGATGGTGTCGTTATTCGAATAGCCGATCAGGGTCAGGATGGCCGCGATCACGGTCAGCGAGATTTCCTTGTTGGCCAGGGAGAAAGCGCCCACAGTGATCAGGGTGTCGTGAAACACGGTGATGACCGCCGCCACGCCGTAAATCCACTCGAAGCGGAAGGCCAGATAAACCAGCATCCCGAGCAGCGAAAACGCGACTGCCCGCAGGGCCTGCCCCTTCAACTGTGAGCCCACCTGCGGCCCGACGATCTCTACCTGATAGACACCAAAATCGGAAAGAAAGAATCCATCCTGCAGAGCCGCGACCACCGCGGGATCAGTCGCGCTCTTCAGTTCATCGAAGGAACTCAGGACTCCGCCCTTGGTCTTGTCGCGATAGTCGACGATGGCCTTGGCCACGGCTGCGTAACGCTGGCTGGCATCGGTGCCGGCACGCAGCGGGTCCTTCTCCAGCAAATAGTTCGCGATTGTCAAAGAACTGCTGTTGTTCAGGTCCAGCTTGCCCGCCGGAGCATTGGTCTCCAGCGCATTGATGATCTGAATCTTGCCCTTATCGAGCGCTTTCTCGCTGGTCTCCCGCACATCGAGGTCGATCAGCACTTCGTTGTTCGTGATCACGCCCAGGCGCTGTATCTTCGCCTGGGTCAATCCCACCTTGCCCAATGCCTCGTGGATGGCATTGTCATTCGGCGGGTGGGAAAACTTCACATAGACCAGGGTCCCGCCCCGGAAGTCTACGCCCAGCGGCACCCCATGCCAAAACAGCATGGAGAATACACCCGCCACACTGAACACCAGCGAAAAGGCGAGAAAATACCACTTCTTGCCCAGAAAGTCTATGTTTGGATTTCGAAAAAATTCCACGCTGTCGTCAAACCCCTCTTTTGGCTACTCAATCGTCGCTTTCCTTTGCGTCCTTTGCGGAGCCCTTGGCGACCTTTGCGGTCAAAAGCTCTTTACCGCAAAGTGCGCAAAGAAACCGCAAAGGACGCAAAGAAACTCCGCCCTTGATCGCGCTGACTTAAACTCAAATACTCAACGCTTCTCCGCGCTGCTTCCGGCTCAGAATCCAATCAAAAATCATGCGCGACACAAACACCGCGGTAAACAGGTTCGCCAGCAGGCCAAAGGTCAAAGTGACCGCGAACCCCTTGACCGGACCGGTGCCAAACATGAACAGGATGGCGGCCGAAACGATGGTGGTCACGTGGGTATCGACGATCGTGATCCAGGCATGCGCAAAGCCCTGCTCCACTGCCGAAGGCGGAGTTTTCCCGTTCCGCAGCTCCTCCCGGATGCGCTCAAAAATCAGCACATTCGAGTCCACGCCCATGCCCACCGTCAGGATGACGCCGGCAATTCCCGGCAGGGTCAGGGTAGCCCCGAAGTATCCCATGAAACCCAGCAGAATAATCAGGTTCAGAATCAGCGCCAGGTCGGCGTTAAGGCCCGCGCCGCGATAGTACACCAGCATGAAGACCAGCACAGCGATCATACCTATGACCGCGGCCCGGACCCCTGCCCGGATAGAATCCGATCCCAGCGACGGACCTACCGTACGCTCTTCCAAATATTTGATGCCGGCCGGCAGCGCGCCCGAATTCAGGACCAGAGCCAGGTCCTTGGCGTTCTGGTCAGTCATTCCGCCGCCGCTGATGCGCCCCTGATCGCGGATCTGCTCGTTGATGGTGGCCACTTCCCGCACCCGGTTGTCCAGCACCACCGCCAGCTTGTCGCCGACGTGCGAACCGGTGAATGCGGCAAACTTCCTTCCGCCTTCATTAGTCAGAACGAAGCCTACGTCGGGAGAATTGGTATTGCTGTCGCGCCCCACCGAGGCCCCTCCCGAGCGCAAGTCCGCCCCGGCCACCGCCGAGCTGCGTGTCACCAGGTAATACTGCTCGCCGGTATCATCGGCGGTCCGGCCACCGATGCTGGTTCCGCGCAGCAGCATCGAGTCCGGAGGCAGCACCCCGTTGTGTTGCTGCAATGCGTCCTGCTCGCTGGAATAGGGCCCGCCCAGCACCTGCTTGATTTCAAGCATGGCGGTGGACTGCATGATTTCCTTCACCCGGCCGGGATCGTCCACTCCCGGGAGCTGCACCAGAATCTGATACTGGCCCAGACCGTGCTCCTGAATGACCGGTTCGGTCACGCCCAGCTGGTCAATGCGGTTGCGGATGGTTTCAATGGCCAGGGTTACCGCGCGGTTCTTCAGTTCCGCCAGGGCCTGCGGCTTCATGGAGAAAGTCCATGTATTTTCGGCGCCCGAGTTGAGGTCGTATTCGGGCAGCCGTTCGCTTACCACCGAGCGCAAATCCGAGGTGTTCTCCGGGGGCACGCCTTTGAGCACGATCTGGTCGGGATGGCCCACCGGATCCGGCTTGCTGATCTCGGTGTAATTGATCTTGTGGGTGCGCAGGTCTTCCTTGAGCCGCTCCACCGCGCGGTCCGAATCTCCGTTCACCGCGTCATTGACCTGCACTTGCAGAATCAGGTGAGTGCCGCCCTTGAGGTCGAGCCCCAGATGAATCCGTTGCGTGATCGCCGCCAGCAGCCCGCCGCCCGAAAAGTCCTTCGGAATTCCGAAGATGCCGAACAGGAACAGCAGCAGGATGCCAACGCTGAGTCCGAGCTTCCAACCGAGAGTCTTATTCATGGCCTGACAAATTTCTTCTTCTCTGTAGCGCCGGCATCCTGCCGGCTGTCCCGAGGGCGTCTCGCCCTCGGCGGTAGGGCGGAATGTCCCCTCACAGCCGCCGGGATGGCAGTCACTACGACTTATGCCGCTTTGTTGTTCTTGTCCTCCGGGGCAACTACCGATGCCACCGAGGCCCGGGTCACTTCGATGCGTAAATTGTCCGGCGGGACGCGCAGGTGTATGTAATCGTCGCGCAGCGCGATAACGGTCCCGCGCAGCCCTCCGCTGGTGATGACCTTGTCTCCTGTCTTCAGATCGTTCAGCATTTGCTGCCACTTCTTCTGGCGGCGCTGCTGGGGCATGATCAGGAGAAAATAAAAGATGGCAAAGATGAAGATCAGCGGAGCAAACCCCAGCCAGCCCCCCGACCCAATCGTTTGTAGCGCCAGTAAGTTTGCGATGCTCATAACCCGCTGCCCATGAAATGACTCGCTCCCATCCCAATAGATCAGGACTTCGCCCCTGGCGCGTCCTGGCCCTGTGCATTTTACCGCAGGATTTCACTTCCTCAGGCCGGAGATTCCTTTACTTCAGGCATGCACTGGAGATGCCGGACTCATGGTTTTACTCCCGACCGATCCCCAGCAAGAAGTTGGGCCCTGTTCCCAAGCGCAATAGAATGACGCACCGACCGCATGGTGTCAAGGTAGAAGCTGAGGTTGTGGACAGTATTCAGGACCTGGGCCAAAACCTCGTTGGCGGCATAAAGATGCCGCAGATAGGCGCGGGAATAACGCCGACAAACCCGGCAGCCGCATTCCGGGTCCAGCGGCCCCTGATCGGCGGCGAATCTGGCCTGTTTGATGGAAATCCTGCCCTGGGAGGTGAACAACAAACCATGCCTCGCCGCGCGCGTGGGCAGCACGCAGTCCATCATGTCGACTCCCAGGTTGGCATATTCGACAATCTCCTCCGGAGTGCCCACGCCCATCAGGTAGCGCGGCTGGTCGACGGGCAGGTGCTCAAGTGTGGATTGCACGATTTCGCGGGTCAGGTCGCGCGGTTCGCCCACGCTCAAGCCCCCGATCGCGTATCCGGGAAAGCCGGTCTCGATGGTGCGCTCGGCCGATTCTTTGCGCAGCGCAAGATCCATGCCGCCCTGCACGATGCCGAAAAGGGCCTGGGCCGCCTCGACTCGCGTAGGCCCGGACGCCCTCGTCCGGGCGGGCGAGCGCAAGCTCGCCGAGGTTGGTTGACCCCGGCTCGCCAAGACCGCCGAATCCAAGACCGCCGAGCTGCGCTCGGCTGGGCGGGCGAGGGCGTCTGCCCCTACGTGGTTTTCGTTCCACGGAACTTCGTGGCGATGCTGCTCAAAATATTTCTTGCTGCGGTCCGCCCAGCGCAGGGTCAATTCCATCGACTGCCGCGCCCGCTCGCTACCCGCCGGATACTCGGTGCATTCGTCAAACGCCATGATGATGTCGGCGCCCAGTCCAATTTGCGCCTCCATGGCGCTTTCCGGGCTGAAGAAATGCGATGATCCGTCCAGATGCGAGCGGAACTTCACTCCTTCTTCCGTGACCTGGCGCAACTCGCTCAGGCTGAACACCTGGAAGCCGCCCGAGTCCGTAAGAATCGGACGCGGCCAGGCCATGAAGCGATGCAGGCCGCCCAACTGCCGCACCTGCTCCACTCCGGGCCGCAAATAAAGATGGTAGGTATTCCCCAGAAGGATCTGCACGCCCAGCTCTTCCAGAATGTCCTGCGAAACGCCTTTGACCGAAGCCAGCGTCCCCACCGGCATGAACACCGGCGTTTCGATGACCCCATGCGGCGTAGTCAGGCGGCCGGCGCGCGCAGGGCCAGAAGTAGCTTCGATCTGAAACGAAATAGACACAGCTGGATTGTAGCAAGCATAAAAACGTAAACCACGAAGGACACGAAGGCGCACGAAGGAGTCCCCTTGCCTTGGGCTTCCTTCGTGTACCTTCGTGTCCTTCGTGGTTGATGCCTTGTTCAGACAGTCAAGTTCAGACAGTCAATTTCAGGCAGTCAACAGGATGGGCTCGCCTTGGGTGATCACCAGCGTGTGCTCGAAGTGTGCCGATGCTCTACGATCGGCGGTGCGGACTGTCCAACCATCGCCGGCGACAATGGCGCGTCCTGATCCCGCAGCGATAATGGGCTCGACCGTAATCACCAGGCCTTCGGTCAGAACCTGGTTGGCCTCGGGATCGGCATAGTTGGGCACGCGGGGCTCTTCGTGGATGGTGCGCCCAATACCGTGTCCGCCCAGATCGCGAATCACGGAAAAGCCGCAATGCCGCACTTCGCGTTCCACCACACGTCCAATCTCGAAGACACGGAATCCGGCGCGGGCCACCAGCATGGCTTTGGTAAAAGCGCGCTCGGCACACGCAATCAAGAGCCGGTTCTCCGCGGAGACTTCGCCCACGGCAACGGTCTCGGCGGCGTCGGCCATGAATCCATCTTTCTCAATGGTGACGTCGAGCTTCACCAGGTCGCCGGCCTCGACCGCTCGCTCTCCGGGAATGCCATGCACCGCTTCTTCGTTCAGGCTGATGCAATTTACTCCGGGAAACTTGTACACCAGTTGGGGAGCCGATTGTGCACCGTGTTCGCGCATGACCGCGGCGCCGACTGCATCCAGTTCAGCGGTGGTGATGCCGGGACGTACTGCCAGCTTCATGGCTTCGAGCATGCGGCGCACAATGGCGCCGGCAGCGCGCATGCCGGAAAGATCATCCGGACCATTGATGGACATACCTCTAGCCTATCGCATTGGAGGGACGGCGCGGGCCGAAAAACAGCATGAGGATGAAACCTGCAACGAAAAACGGGACCACCTGCCGAAGCCCGAGTCCGGCGAACCGCAAGACAACTCCATAGAGCACGACTGTCTCACTGAGCGCGAATGTGACAATATAGCCGGCGCGCCAGCGCTTCAGCGCAGCCGCGTTTTCAGGATCCCTCGTCAGCGTGCTCTCCGCCGGCTTTAGCATGATTCGGCGTACTAACAGGATTGCTCCAACCATGGAAGCCGCCACCGCCGCTATCGAGTAGATGAATGCAGCGGACACTACCTTGGGAGCGGGTCCAAGGCGGTCGGCGATGAACGCATACAAGCCAACGCTGACCAGCAACGCCACCTGAACGGTTCGCAAGAGCCTGAGCGAAGATTCCATTCTTGGAATTCTGCTCCAGAGTCCGACGTGCAGGAGGAAAAATCACCCTTGTGTGCCAAAACTGGCAACCCGGAAAAGCCTGCCGAGCGCTGCTCGGCCTGGACGGGTCAGAGACCCGTCCCTACACAGTTTGATAGTCGTTACGAGCCGGTGATTTTCAATCGGAGTTCTTCCGGCAGGCGGGCGCGGATCTCAGCCGGCAGGCGATCGTGGACGCGGCGCGCTCCCAGCTTGGCCGCATCGACTACCGCCATGGGCGCAGGTGTGGCCACCGCAACACCAAGCCAGATCAGAGCGGAAAGCGCGAAGCCTACCAGCGCGGCCAGTTCCAGCCAGAAGGCATGCCGCGGATTCAGATGGAGGATCACGCCAAACGCCAGGAGGAAGACGGCGGCGGACACCGATGCCAGACCGATCAGCGCGAGGTCGATATTGCGGTGAAGACGCTGGCGATAACGGCAGTGGGCGCAGCCGTCGAAGTGGTCTTCGTAATCTTCACGCATCTCCGGCGCCAGGCCGGAGATGTCATAACGCCAGCCCGCCAGAATTTTCCCAACAATAGGATCAACGCACTCACTCATACGAGGCTACAGCTGGATCGCTTCCATTGGCTGCGATTGTTGTGCCAGCATCACCCGGTTGTGCAGTAATGTCCGGCGTCGGCCCAAGGCCTTTTCCGCTGTCACTCGTGCAAGCTCGGGATGGTTATTGAGCTCAGAAAGATGCGCCAGCACTATGTATGATGCGTTTCCGTCATATTCGGTGCATAAGAATTTCGCGAGTTTGTCGTTCGACAGGTGTCCGGTCTGGCTTCCCACCCGCTGTTTGACCGACCAGGGATAGGGCCCGCCCCGCAACATTTCAAGATCGTGGTTGGATTCGATGACCAGCACATCACAACCACGCAACTGATCGCATACATTGGGCGGCATGTAGCCCAGGTCAGTCGCAATTCCCACCTTGATGCCGTCGCTGCGCAACGTCACCCCCACGGGATCGGCGGCATCGTGCGGAATAGTGAACGGAGTGATCGAAATGTCGCCGACCTGGAAGCCGCGGCCGGCGGAAAAAATTTCCAGGCGCGCCAGTGGCGGCAACTCACCCGCCTCGTCGCGCAGCGACCGTGCCCAGGCCTGGTGAGTGGCGCCGGTCATGAATACCGGCACCTGAAATTTTCGCGCCAGCACCGCCAGCCCGTAAACGTGATCGGAGTGCTCGTGAGTAATCAGGATGGCGGAAAGAGTTCGGGGGTCGTCGCCCTGCGCCCGCATGCGCTTGACCGTCTCGCGGCAGGAAATTCCCGCATCCACCAGAATTCTGGTGCGCGAACTGGAAACGATGGTGCTGTTTCCCCGGCTGCCGCTGGCCAGCACAGAAACCGAAACTCCCATGCTCGAAGAATACTCGCGCCGCCTGTGGAAACGCGAGTAACTAATGGGATGAGGAGGAGAGGCAGGCGGCGGACCTCAGGCGTCAGAGGTCAGCCTCGGCCCTCGGCTCTCGGCTCTCAGCCGTCAGCCATCAGCTTTCAGCACTGAGCTTTCAGCACACCAGCACCCTGTCATCCTGAGCGAAGCTGGGCGATTCGCTCGCGAATCGCCCAGCGCAGTCGAAGGATCCCTAGCAGCTTAACCGAGACTTGCAGCGAAACGGGTTTGCCTTTTGTCACTTCCGTACTCCCGGGACGCAACGCGAGACAGACTAATGCTCCACAAGCTGAGAGCTGAGAGCCCGCCCTACTTTCCAAACAAGATCGTAATCCCTCTCCTCGCCGTCGCTCCGCCATACGCGCCGGCAATTCCAGTGAGGAAGCCCAGAAACGATTCGTAGATTTGCGCGCGATCAGGCTTTTCGGTCAACAGCGCAAACGCCGCGAACTGGACAAGCGGCACAAAGACGGCCACAGTCAGCGTCCACCGCCACGGCCGCTGCGGACGAAGCGCGCCCAGCAGCATGCTGGCCGCCAGCACAAAGAGTGCAGTCAGCAGCAAGTCGCCGATCTTGACATCGAGAAATCCAGCGCACACGCCGAGCACGGTGCCAAGAAGGTAGATGCCGCGATCGCTTTTGTCCGTCATCCTAAGATTGTGTGGGTCGGACACTCCTGTCCGACGTTTTTGACTTTCCCTCCCAGTCAACAAAAGTCAACCGCGGCGGGCGAGGGCGCCCGCCCTACACAAGACGCATTAATATTTGTAGAAGCCTCTTCCGCTCTTTTTTCCCAGCCAGCCTGCATCCACCATCTTGATCAGCAGCGGACAAGGCCGGTACTTGGGATCGCCCAAGCCGTCCTGCAGCACGCGCATGATGTCGAGACAGACGTCGAGTCCGATGAAATCTGCCAGGGTCAGCGGGCCCATGGGATGCGCCATGCCCAACTTGAACACTTCATCGACTGCCGCCGCGGTGGCCACGCCTTCCATCACCGCGTACATGGCTTCATTCAGCAACGGCATGAGCACGCGGTTCGAAACAAAGCCAGGCGCATCGTTCACTTCAATGGGCGTCTTGTCGAGTTGCAGTGCCAGATCGCGCACCGTCGCAAAAGTTTCCTGCGAGGTGGCCAGCCCGCGAATCACTTCGGCCAGCTTCATCACTGGCACCGGATTGAAGAAATGCATTCCGATAATTTTTGCCGGACGCCGGGTGACGGCCGCCAGGCGAGTAATCGAAATGGAAGATGTATTCGAAGCCAGAATTATTTCCGGACGGCAAATCTGGTCGAGATCGCGGAAGATTTCCGCCTTGATCTCGAATTTCTCCGTGGCCGCTTCGATCACAAAGTCACAGGTCGCAAGTTGGGCGCGCTCGAGCACGGGCACAATCCGCTTCAGCGCTGCCGCCTTGTCCGCGGCCGTGATCTTGCCTTTGGCCAGCTCGCGGTCGAGGTTCTTGGCGATGGTTTCGAGACCGCGATCGAGGAATTTCTGCTCCACATCGCACAGCGTCACGCGGTATCCGCAGCGCGCGAAAACGTGGGCAATGCCGTTGCCCATGGTGCCCGCGCCTATCACTCCCACCCGCTCAATTGGCATAAATCATCGCCTCTCCTTCGCCCTCAAACGTGCTCAGTCTATCACCCTCAAGTGATTGCACAGCTTAGATTTAAGGTTCGCTTAAGCTTCGAAAAAATATGCTCCGCGGTACAGCCGATTTGATTTGCGTCGGCATCCGAACTTCTAGCAAACCGGTCCCAGGAATCGTTTCGAGGGCAGGCGTGATTGCAATCAAGCCCTGCGAACGATGGTGCCGGGTGGGAGGAACTATGCGCAGCATGAAAATGGCAACCCTGGCAGTCGCGATGACCCTGATGTTCAGCGGCCTCGCCTTGGCCCGCGACCACGATCAGTATAAAGACAACCATGATCGCTGGGACAAGCATGGCGATCGCGACCGTCATCAGGATCGCGATCATGATCGCAATCACGACCGCGACCGAAATCGAGGGAATAACAATTGGGGCAACTGGGGTCATGACCGCGACCACGACCGTGACCGCGATCGTGGACGATGGGAACGGGACCACCGTCGTAACGACGGCTACTATGGCGGCGGCCAGATTTACAACCGCTACCCCCGTGGCGGCTACGGCTACCCTAGCGGTGGCGGTGGCTATGGCTATCCCGGTGGCGGCTACGGCTATCCCAGTGGCGGCTACGGCCGTGGCGGGAACGGCGGCTACAACTTCGGCTATCAGGACGGGCGCTACATGGCGCAGCGGGACATGTCCCAGAACAAGCCTTTCAATCCGAATCCACGCAATGAGTTCGGGAACCGGACGCACGGTTACAACAGTTCGTTCGGCGACAAGAACTACTACCGGTCGCAATACAGCAGCGGCTATGCGGCGGGATATGAATCAAACTATCGCGGAGGCAGAGGCTGGGGCTACTAGGAGCAGCACTTGGCCCATTCACGAAAGAAGGCCGTCATTTCTGGCGGCCTTTTTTTATTCACCATGAACGTACGCTAAATGCCAAGGGTTGCCCTTCACTGCCGATCGAGGTTCTCGTCGATCGCAACCTTGCCGCCCTTTTCCACCTCAATCACGCGATGGATCGGCTTGAATCCCGACAAGGTGATGTCAATCACGTAGGTGCCGGGGTTGAGATAGAAGTCCACCGGAGAGAACTTGTCCACGATGCGGTTGTTGACCGCGACCTGTGCGCCTTTGGGCTGGGTCTTGATGTTCACCGCCCCCATGCCGGCCGTGTCTCCGCCGCCGAACAGCTTCTTGAATCGTCCGCCGATCTTGATCTCATCGGTTGAGCCCAGCGCTTTGAGCGCGGGCGCGAAACGGAAGACCTGACCGGCTTGCAGGTTGGCGCTGGAGGTTTGCTCCAGGTATCCCTGTTTCCTGACCAGGAAAGTGTGCGCGCCCGGCTTGTCCACGGAGATCTGGGCCGGAGTCACGCGCCCGGTATCCTTGCCGTCGATGAAAATCTGCGCTCCCGCAGGCTGGCTGCTGATTGCAACTGCAGCCGTAATCTGCGCCAACTGGATCACCAGGAATAATTTGCTGCCGGAGGCTACATCGATGGTGCGGCTCTCGGGCGCATATCCCGCGCGAGCGACGGTCACGCTATGCTGCCCGGGCGTCAGTCCGGCCAGGTTGAAGGGAGTGATCCAGCTGGGATCGCTTCGTCCGTCTATGCGAACTTCGGCCCCTTCCGGGGTGGAGTTGATGTTCAACTGACCGGGAATCACGGTGGCAGAAACAACGGGCTGAGCTTTGGCCTTCTTCTTGTTGTTCTTGCCATACCTGGGAACGACCGAAACCGCTGGCGCTTCCTGGCCCGCCGTAACTTGTTCCGGCTGTACCGGTGCAGCGGCCGTCACCGGCGACTGAGCCGGGTTCCAGGCCGGCTTGGCCGCGGCCACGGGCGCGGTCGCTGCCGGCGTTGCCGCTGAGCCCTCATCCTCGGAATTTTCGGAATGGATACGGTAGGCGATGAATCCCACCACCAGCAGAATGACGGCCACCGCGCCCGTGATCGAATACAGAAAGAGCTTGGGCGGAGTCTTCCGGATTTCCTTCACCGCCTTGCGGGCCACTTCGCGCGGCTGCACCTTGGGTTTCTCGGGCTGCGCCCGAAGTGACGACACTACCGGCTCGGGTTCGGTCTCGGCCGCAACCGGAGGTGGGGGCGGAGCGATGTAGACCTCTTTCAGCGGCGGCAGTTCGGTCATTTCGGAAAAGCTGGGGCCGCGCGTCGCGCCTTTGGCTTCTTCCACCATCGACGGATCAACCTGAAACGCAGGTGTCTCGGACGCAGGCTCAACTGTCTCGGCCACGGCGCTGGCCCGCTCTTGGAAATTGCCTTGCCCGGACGCTGTCGCCGGGCCTGCGGCGGCTTTGGCTGCC
Organism: Terriglobia bacterium; assembly: GCA_963797385.1. Taxonomy (GTDB): domain Bacteria; phylum Acidobacteriota; class Terriglobia; order Terriglobales; family Acidobacteriaceae; genus JAIQFF01. Next base: position 1,185 of record CAWCPY010000022.1, on the reverse strand, counting down.
TTCGCCGGCTGGGCGGTGGAAGTGGCGTCCGCGCCTTCCCATCCCGCAGCAGCGGCCGCAGCTCTTGCCGAAGCCGGCGGCGCGGCATCACTTGCGCCCGCCTGGACTGGTGTCGGGGTTGAAGAGGGCCGCGCCTTGGCGGTAACGGGTTTGGATTCCTCCGGGACGGGAGCGGCCGCTGGCTTTTGCGCCGCCGGCGCGTTCAATCCCTGGGCGGGCGCGGCTGCTTTCTTGCCGACTGCCTTGGCCGCGCTTTCCTTGCAGCGCTCCAGATCGTTGACCAGTTCCTGTCCACTCTGATAACGATCTTCCGCCGCCTTGGAGAGCGCCTTCATGATGACTTCGCTCAGCACGGGATGAATCTTGCGGTTGACCGCGATCGGGGCAGCGGGCGTGGCTTCGACAACCGCCTGCCGCACCTGGTCCGCGTCGTCTCCGGGAAAGGCTTTGGTCTCGGTCGCCATCTCGTACAGGATCGCGCCCAGGCTGAAGATGTTGGAGCGTCCGTCCACCGGATCTCCCCGCAATTGCTCGGGGGAAACGTAGTGCAGTACCTCTGGCGCCTTGCCGGAGGCCTGGCAGGTAAACGCTCCCATGCAGGAAACTCCGAAGCTCAGCACTTTAACCGTGCCGTCCCACGTGACCATGATCTTGGCCGGCTCCAGACTGTAGTGCACGACGTTGTGCGAATGCGCGTGGTCCAGCCCCTGACAGGTCTGGCGCACGATGTCCTGCAGGTCCCAGATGGAAAAACCCTCTTTGCGGGCCAGCATGGTGGCGATGCTGTTGCCCTGCACGTACTCCATGGCGGCACAGCACTGGGTATCGATTTGTTCGACGCCGATGAGCTGCGCGATATTGTGACTGCTGAGCGGCGAAGTCCCCGCCGCTTCCTGCACAATGTACTGCATCACGGTGTCGGCCTGTTCGGCCAGCATCTGAAGCTGGATGGTCTTCAGGGCGATCGTCTGCCCGCTCTCCGCATCGGCGGCCTTGTACACCGCACCAATTTCGGAGTGCGTAATTTCGCTGAGTATCTCGAAACGCCCGATCTTATTGGCCATTGCTCCCTGAGCCCCGATACATCAATGAACAGCCAGTCTTCTGGAAAGACGCCAGAGGTCACCCTTGGGGGAAAGGTGCGACTAGAATATCGCGGCTCAATCCGGGATGGGAGTTACGAAG
>CAWCPY010000021.1:0-28312 GCA_963797385.1 Terriglobia bacterium | reverse complement strand
AGGTCTGGGTTTTGGTTTGGATCGGTGTAGTATTAGATTGAATTCATGAGGTGGACATGATTGCCAGGACATCGGTGTTGCTACTTCTTGCATTCGCTTCTGTTGGCCAGCAGAATGGAAACGGCTTAGGCCTATCTCAGCTCAAGGGTGTGAATACCGCCAATGGCAGAGCCGACTTCCTCAACGAAAAACTGGTCTCATCGAACAAAAGGGGCAAACCTTCTTGCGAAGCTGTTTATCCGCTACCAAGAAACTACGAGGCCTGGACTAAGTGCAAATCAGACGGCGAGTCCAGTAGTTGCGGAGGACCCGATCAGTGCTTTTGCGATGAGTCAAAAAGATTGGTGACTTTTTCCTGCGATCAGGGTACCTACCGCCAGTGCTGGGGCGAACGGGGCAACGGTTGTCCGGGGCAACCGAGCGTTTGATCCCAGCGCTGAAGGACTAGGGCTAGTCCGTCGTACCGGCTGGGGTCTCACAAGGGTGCTTGCGGAACCGGGCTAATGTAAAGGCTTGCCATTGCGAGACGGACAGTCCGACCCCGTGAACCTTCAGAGAGTCAGGCGCTTTCAGTACAGCACTTCTTTTTCACCCTTTTCGGAGATCATCTTCTCGAACTGGGCGACGATCTTGTCCCGTCGCACCATCACCGCCTTCACTTCATCCTTAGAGAGATAACCCTTGGTCTTTGTCGCCAGTTCGTTCGCGTCCAGTGCTTTCAGCTTCTCGAACACTTGCCGGTCGCAGCGCACCAGGTCTTTGCTGTTTCGCAACTTCCTGTAGGCTCGAAATGCACGGCTAAAATCAACCCTCCAAATCTTGAAGTCCTGAGTGATTAACACGTTGGTGAGATTTGGGTCGTCATCGTAGACCAATTGGTCAAAAACCCGTACCTTGTACATCTGATTGTTCCAAGCATCCGGATCGGGAACCGGTATGTTTTGTTTGATGCGCTCTGCTTCATCCATCTTTACAGGCAACCACCAGCTCAGCGAGCCCACGCTGCCGTGCCATGATCGCTCCACATACACCGGCACCATGTCATCGAGGCCAACCAGTTCAGCCAAGGCATAGGCGGCGATGTTGTACTTGTATGAATCTACGAAGTTCATTTCAACTCGGCCGCTCGCCATCGTCATGTTGATCTTGTGTTCGTCGATAGCCTGGAAGGAAGCGTCATGGGTCAATGTGCCATCGCTCAGCGTAAGCCGCCAGGGCTGAGTAATGCCTATGTTGGATTGCTTGCCGCTGACGATCTTCGCGGTGAGGAGGAAGTGCTTGATCTGTTCCCTGGTAAGAGTAGTCTCATCCGTTGCGCTGACGAGGTATGGGCAGATCAAGCAAACGGTCGCTATGATGAGCCTCCACCATGGACGATGAAGTGTGCACACCGGAGTACCTCCCCGAACTGAATGGCTTTTTCTGCCTTTGAAGCTTCAAGCCTTCGTAACCAGCGCGTCCAGGCGTAATTTGGCTGCCCTGGCGGTTTCCCGTAGCAGCGGATCCGAATCGTTCAGGCATCGATTCAACTGATCTTCCAAAGATCTCAGGCCAAACGCGCCCACGGCATAAGCGCCGCAGGACCTTAGCCAGGGATCGTCGCTGGCGACAAGGGCCGCGACCGCCTGTTCCTGGTTTTCGATTTTGCTGCGCACTAACCGTTGGGCGAGGTGAGCCCGCTCGCGCACCGTGACCTTGTTATCCAGCAGCGGCACCAGCATTTCCCGTAACCGAGGTTTCAAGACGTTATCCAGGAACTCCAGAGCGTTGTCGTGAACGGCTACGCTCTTGGATTGCAGACCCAGATGAGCGCTGTGCACATCAAGATGGGGATACAGCAGGCCCAGCAGGCGAAAGACGCGCTCCAATTCCTGCTGCATGGACTCGTTCAATGCGCGTGCCGCGGGATCTTCGCTGTCAACGGTTCCCAGCTGGTCGAGGATCTGGCACGAGCGGTAGTGTCCGAGGATTTCTGCGGCCAACACGGTCTCCAGCATCTGGGTGTCGGTTTCGATCTCAGGGTGGAGGCGTTGGAGCTTGTTCAGTGAGCTAATGATGCGGAAGCGCAGAGTGGTATCGCCTTCCATAAGGTTTTCCATGAGCACCTGCGCCGCCGCCGGCGTGCCAACGCTTACCATGATGCTCGGGATTTCCCGCCGCACCTCGATGGCCACGGAAGTGTCAGCGAGATGGTCACGCAACGCGCCGATGATCGAGTCTCCGAACTCTCCCAAGGCCTTGGCGGCTTCGGCACGCAGCTCGTGATGGGCCATCCGGTCCAGGAGGTCGGGTACCAGCCGCCGCTTGCGCAGTTTTCCCGCGGAGTGGATGGCTTCGCGCGCGACCGCGGGGTCGGGGTCGGCCAGCAGGTTCGAGAGCAGGGGATCGAAGCAGTCCGGGAGCTCGCCCAGCAAGCGGGCCGCCTCCACCCGGTGGCGCTGCCGCTCGGGCGCAGGTTCACCGACCATGGTGGTCAGAATCTGCTGCGCAGCCTCCAGGATCTGAGTCTCGCCCGGCCGCGCCAGAAATGCCACGACCGCCGAGCTGACCGAGAAGTCGGCGAAGTCGCCTTCGTCCCGCATCAACTCCAGCGGGTCAATATGGGCACGGTGGGTAAGGTAAAGCAATGCTTCGGTGCGCACATTGAGATCCGGATCCCTGAGCAAAATTTCGATTTCCGGCCGCACCGTATTGTCGCCTGTTTCGGACAGGATCGTGATTGCCTTCTGCCGGACCTGCGGCGATGAGTGGTACAACAAGCTCCGGATTACGGGGTGTGCGGCCTTCTGCCGCTCCACTTCAAACAGGCTGAGGGCATAGAGGATCTCTTTGGGATCCGAGGCGGAAAGATTGGTCGCCAGCAACTCCGCGGTCGAACGGTCGAGTACCGAGTGGGAGGCGTGCTCCACGTCCACTCGATGTTGTGCGATGCTTTCTCTCAGGGAGGCGACATATTCTCGCCGCGCCACCACAACCGCCACCAGCCAACCGCTGACCAGCAGCAGCGCAATCCAACTGATTTGCTGTGCCGCCAGGTGCAGGGTAGTGGCGAAAATCAGAACGGTCAACCCGGCCAGGCCGTCGCCCAGACGCCAGACTACAGTGTCGATGAACCATTTTACCTGTAACTTGATCCGGACAGAAAGCGGGAGATAGAGCAATTCCGTGGTGGATTTGTCGAGCGAATAGCGCAGCACCTGGTCGCAACCCTTCAGCGCTACCGCGGCGCCCAGCGTGCCTAAGATCACAAGGCCGGTCGATCCCAGCAACACCGTAATTGGAAGCACGAACAGGGCCGTACCTATGCCAAACCTGCGCAAGAACCTGCTGGTGAACACCAACTGGAATACAAGCGATGATATGCCGGCGTAAAAATTGAAGGTGCCATAGAAAGCAGCTATCGCGTCTTTCTTCACCAGGAACTGCTGCATCAGGGCGAGGAACTGCCAGCCCGTCAAGGTGGTTACCAGAGATGAAATGCAGATCAGAGCGGCGATGGCTCTCAAGTATGACGAAGAGAACACCAGCCGCATGCTGGCAATAATGTTTCGCGGGCCGGATTCGGCGGATCCCTCCGTCCCATGCGCTCCGCCGACCGCGACTTGCCCGCTGCGCCAAATGAAGACGATCAGTCCGGTACAAATCAAGAGGAACAGGGCCATGCCCAGCAGAAGACTTTCCGTGCCGAACGTCCTGGCGATCGCTTTGGAGAAATAGCCGGCGAAGATCCAGCCCGCAATGGCGCCTCCGCCCACCATCCCGAAGACCCGCTTGGCCTCCCGGGTGGTGAGAACATAGTTCGCCAGAGTCCAGATCTGGGTCGGCGCCAGCACGCCAAAGACTTTCACCCAGATGTAGAACACCGGAAACAGCCAGGCCAAGTGGGGGCGATAGTGAGCCAGAGCCCAGAAGATCATGCAATTGCTGGCGAAAAATATCGTGCTGCCGATCAGCAGGCCCTGCAAAGCGACTCGCCGCACCACGAGCACGTAGCCCGCTACCACCAGGGCCACGATTACAGAACTGGAAATATCGGCGTAGGCGAGCTGTCTCGCCTGGAAGCGCGACAGAAACAACGCTGCTCCCGCCACTTTGCCGATTACATAGCTGCTGATCACAAGGAACAAACAGGTGGATAGCAGGGTACCGCGCCCCAGATCGCCGGAGTGGATGTTCAGCGCGCGTTCGATCCATTTCTTCATCCGCGGAAGACTCTCTCTTGCCACCGTTCCTATTGTGGTGGCGGAGTCGTTGCCTGACAGACACCACCGGCCGTTGGTAAGACGTCAGGTTTTTCCGAAGTCCTGGCCGCATCTTCAACTCCCGAAGCCAGCCCGGAACCTGCCTTTCCGGGCGAAGCGCCGGGGTCGATCAGTACTATCTGCTGGTCCATATACTTGGCTGTGAATTTGGCATCGCCGCAGATTTCGAGGGCTGACGCCCTGCCCCCGGGGTAGTAGCTGCTGAGCATGCCGGTATCGATCAGGAACACCTTGTCTCCAAAACGAGGCCGGATGCGCCCGCTCCGCTGAACCGTATGTCCTACGACAATATGCGCTACCTTGTAGGCGTCCAGGACCTTGTCTATCTGCGCCGTGCCCTCTGTGTCGTTCCACTGGTCGTAACCCCGAAACCATAGGGGTCCATCTTGCCTAACGCTCAACCACTCCCCGTACTTCAGGAACTCGAGGATCTTGGCCTCGCGTTCCTGGTTCGCTGGAACACGCGACTTGCGCTCGGCGATGACTTCAGCCTGAGCCGCATAGGTGATTTCCTGCATATTGAAGAACGGCAGGATCACTCCTTCATCTTGCAGGTACTGCTTCATCGCATCGAACGATCCGATTTCGTCGCGAATCCGCTTATTCAGCGCATCAACTTTCATTTTGGCCAAGTCAGGATGGATGCCCCCGTGCAAGAAGATCTCAGCTCCAACTTGGGCCAGGGCGTTGTGGCCGCGCAGCCACTTACCGTATTCTCCCTTCGGGCTGAAGGCCTCGCGCTGCTCAATGAAGCCCAGCGGATGCCTCGCCATCCACTCTGCTTCAGTCAACTCCATGGGCTGGGAAAGCTCGGCTATTAACTCGGGGTGCTTATTGCGCCATTTGGTGTACTCGTCATAGGCAGATTTTTGCCGTTTCTCGGAATTGCTGTCGGCAAAACTGGCGTAGTTCACGGGTGTGACGTAGCGCAAATCACCCATGATATTCATCATTTCGTGATTGCCGAGCAGGCTTAGCACCCGGCCGCCGGCCTGGCCAGCTTCCCTCTCCAGTGCCATCAATAGGTCCATGACCTCGCGCGGCTTGGGGCCGCGATCCAGGATGTCCCCAACCTGCACCAACGTGGTCTTACCGCCTGTCCAGTGGTCTTGCTTGTCTATGAGACCGATGTGTTGCAGGATGGCGACGAAGTCGTCAAAATCGCCGTGAACATCTCCGATGGCGACCAGGGATTCTGAAGGCTCTACCGAAGTTTTCTTTGGTTTCGCCCATGCCAGCCCGACCGACAGAAGTAGTACGAGGAGGGAAATGCAAGCGCGGCGGGAATAAATCCAGACCGGAGGGCTGACCATTTTCCTGCCTCCTACAGCCGAGCCCTGCCGGATTTGAACGAAACCACTGAGTTCCGCAGGACGTCCTTTATTGCGGTGCACCTTAGGCCGACAAAGTCAAATCAGTCAACAAGTTGAAAACATTTGGCTAGTCCCATGAGCCATTAACCCGCAAATGTACAGCCAGCAGGCGGCCTTGATACCGTGGGTCTCGGAGGAAAACCGGGAACTACCCACGAACTTGCACACCACCGCATTTACCATTTCAATTCAAATGGCCTGTCCCCCCGGGTCAACTGCTAATTACTATCTTTCGAGCTCCCTACTACATGCCGGTGAGCCGTTTCGAGATCAAGGTGGCATGGAGCACGCCATCTTTATCCCAGGTGCCCTTACAGATCACCCGGTCACCGTCCTTTACTTCGCTGGCATCAATTTCGTTGACCTTTTTACTCCCGTGTTCCTGACTGACCCAGTGCGTCGAGTTGTCGTACTTAACCGTCCGTTCGTCCGACCCACCCACCTTGCGCACAGTCAGGGTGGATTCATCTTTACTGCTCCGTATAACGTTGCCCTCCCATCGGCTCTCCTTTGCGACCTTCTCTTTGGCCGGAGCCATTTGCGCAAACACCGTCGTGGCCAGCGGGAATGTAAGTACCGAGGTGAGCAACCAAACCAGTAACTTTTTCAACATGATTTTTCTCCTTATTCACCGGCTCGCCGGGAAGTTATGGTACGTGGCCGGAAACAATGGCCCTTGGGCCCAAAAGAGTTCAACTTGGCACGAAGCCAATCCTCGCAGTGTCCCCGACGAGGTTGCCTCTGACAGTGCCTGATCTCCAAAATGCACCGCAGTGCGCGGCACAGCGAAAGACAGAGGGCAGTGCGATTCAGTACAACACTTCGCTCTCGCCTTTTTCAGCGATCAGTTTCTGGAACCGCTTCACTATCTCGTCCCGTCGCTGCATCACCGCTTTCACTTCCATCTTGTTGAGGTAGTGCTTGGTCCTTTCCTGCAGTTCGTTCCCGTCCAGCACCTTGAGTTTCTCAAACAAGTGCCGGTCGCAGCGGACCAGATCGTCGGGACTTTTCACCTTTCCTTGAAGGCGAAAGGCGCGGGTGAAATCAACTCTCCAGAGATTCCAATCCTGACCGATCAGGACGTTGGTCAGGTTGGGATCGGAATCGGAGACTAGTTGGTCGAAGACCCGAATCTTGTACATCTGATTGTTCCATCCGTCCGCATCCGGGGGCGTCAAATTCTGCCTGTGGCGCTCGACCTCATCCATCTTCACCGGCAACCACCAGCTGAGCGAGCCCTCTTCGCCTTTCCATTTGCGATCGACATACACCGGCAGCATGTCTTCTATGCCAAGCATCTCCGCCAGCGTATAGGCAGCGATGTTGTACTTGTAGGAATCCACGAAATTCAGTTCCGTACCGCTGGCAAACTCCACGCTTTGCTTGTGTTCATCAACTGACTGGAAGGAACCGTCGTGGGTGATGGTGCCGTCGCTGAGCGTGAGACGCCACGGGTTGGTGATACCCTTCTTGGACTGCACACTCTTCACTACCTTGGCAGTGAGAAGGAAGTTCTTTATCTGGTCTTTGGTCAGGGTTGGTTCATCTGAGGAAACCACGAAGAGCTGGCAAGTCAGACACGCCACCACGGCCAGAATCAGGCCGCGGCACCGAAGGCGAAGTACGTTCATCGAAAGCCTCCCTCGGATACCGGCGGAAGTCTACTCCTTTGCGACCCAATTGGACACATAATTAAGATGGGCCAGGCAGCACCACCAATTCTCCCAGGCACGAGCGCCTCTGCCACCCCTTGGTTCCACGCCGTTGCCGTGGGTATTGTTCTTTTCCGTCCGTGGGTCTATTGTTCTTCCCGCAACAACCCTGATGGGCGACAATCAGAACTCCCGGGCAACGACAATTAGAATTCCCGATCAGCGACAATAGCCAAGCTCTGTGGTTTGTATTCTTGGCGACATCAAAATTTGGTGACAGACAAGCAGGTGAGGAGGTTGTTTGCCTTGGGGAAAGTGGAAACGAGTCTGGAAACAGCGGCGGCCAAAGCGGGCATGGATGCTAAGACGGCGCGCAAGTATCGCCGGCTGGGGCGAGTGCCGAGCGAGTTGACGCCCGGGTCACGGTGGCGGACACGAGAGGATTCCTTTGCGGAGGTCTGGGAAGAAGTACAGAGCCTGCTGGAGGTGAACCCTGGGCTGGAAGCGAAGACGATCTTTGAGTATCTGCAGCGACGTTATGCCGGGCGATTTGCCGATGGGCAGTTGCGGACGCTGCAGCGACGAGTGAAGGTATGGCGAGCGACGGAAGGACCAGTGAAGGAAGTGTTCTTCGCCCAGCGCCACCACCCTGGGAGGCTGAGCGCTTCCGACTTCACGCACATGAGTGAGCTGGGGATCACGATCCAGGGGCAGAGCTTTCCGCACCTGATCTATCACCTGGTGCTGACCTACTCGAACTGGGAATCGGCCACCGTGTGTTTTTCGGAGAGCTTCGAAAGCCTGTGTGAAGGATTTCAGAATGCAGTATGGGAGCTGGGGAAAGTGCCGCAGCGGCACCGAACCGATCGGCTGTCGACGGCGGTGAACAATATGACCACGCCCGCGGAGTTCACCGAACGCTACGCCGCCCTGCTGCGTTATTACGGCGTGGAGGGGGAGAAGATCCAGGCGGGGCAAGGGCATGAGAACGGCGATGTGGAACAACGACATCATCGATTGAAACGAGCCATGGCGCAGGAGTTGATGCTGCGTGGGAGCAAGGACTTTGTCAGCGTGGAGGACTACCAGGAGTTGGTGAAGGGATTGTTGGCACGATTGAATGCAGGACGAAAGGCGCGCTTGGCAGAAGAGATCGCGGTGATGAAGGAGTTGCCGGAGCGACGCTTGGAGTCGTGCAAGCGGGAGCGGGTGAAGGTGGACTCGGGCAGTCTGATCTATACGGACCGAAATGTGTACTCGGTGCCCAGCCGGCTGATCGGCGAGCAGGTAGAAGCGCGGTTGTACATGGAGCGGGTGGAGATCTGGTACGGCCAGAAGAAGGTGGAAGAGATGCCACGGTTGCGTGGGCGGAACAGACACCGGGTGGACTATCGCCACATCATCGACTGGCTGGTGAGAAAGCCGGGGGCATTGGAGAACTATCGCTACCGGGACGAGTTGTTTCCGACGAGCCGATTTCGCATGGCCTTTGATGAACTGAAGGACAAGTTGGGTCCGCGGGGGAGCAAGGAATACCTGGCGATCCTGGAACTGGCGGCGAAGGAGAGCGAGGCGAAAGTGGATGAAGCCCTACGCGGGCTACTGGAAAAAGGTGAAGGTTGGGTGAGGGCGGAGGCGGTGCGCGAGAGGCTGAGGGCAGAGCGGAAGGGGAGCATTCGCGATGTGCAAGTAGCCAGCGTGGACCTGCGGTTGTTTGATGAACTCTGTGGGAGTGGAGAGATGCTGCAATGAATGGGGAGATGGGCCAGGTGAGAACAGCGCTCGTGGAAAATCTGAAAGAGCTGCATCTGCCGGCGATGCGAGGCTGCTTTGAGGAAACGGCGCGGCGAGCGGAAAAGGAAACGCTGAGTTATGAGCGGTACCTGCTGGAGCTGGCGCAGCGAGAGTGTGAGGAGCGGCGCCGGAAGCGGATCGGAAAGCTGCTCAAGGAATCCGGACTGCCGCTGGAGAAATCCCTGGCGAACTTCGACGGCAAGCGATTGCCGGTGAAGGTAAGTCGACAGATGAAAGTGCTGTTGGAGGGAGGGTTCCTGGACCGCAAAGAGAATTTACTGATCTTCGGGAATCCTGGCGCGGGGAAGAGCCATCTTCTGTGTGCCATTGCGCAAGAGATGATCGCGGTGCGGGGGAGAAAGATCAAGTACGCCACCTGTCCATTGCTGGTGCAAGATCTGCTGGCCGCGAAGCGGGATCTGCGGTTAGGCAAGGAGATCAAGAAGCTGGCGAAGTACGACGGTCTCATCATCGACGAGATGGGGTATGTGCAGCAAAGTCGAGAGGAGATGGAGGTAGTGTTCACGCTGTTGGCGGAGCGTTATGAACGCAGCAGCGTGCTGTTGACGAGCAACCTACCGTTTTCGAAATGGGAAGGAATTTTCAAAGACGCGATGACGACAGCGGCCGCGATCGATCGCCTGGTCCATCACTGCGTAATCCTGGAACTGAACATCCCGAGTTACCGCATGGAACAAGCCAAGAAGAATCGAGACGCTGGCTTGGAGTCCGCAGAAGCTAAGTGACGATCCATGTTTTTTTCAGCAACAAAAACGCGGCGGCCGCTGGGCTGTGGAAAAAGCCGGGCGGTGGAAAGCGAGGAAAACCAAAAGCAGGTTTCCCTCGCTTCCCACCGCCCTTGGAAATCCCGCAAAACCCGCGGGATTCCCACTTTTCCCACAGCCCCGACTGCTGCTGGTATCTCTCAAACAAGATCGGGAAATCTAATTGTCGTTGACCGGAAAGAATGCTTGACGCCGGACACAACCCCATCTTTCCGATGAAAAAGGAGGTAGTCTCATGGGGAAGAAGCTACTCGCTGTACTATTCGCATCTGTACTTGTCCTTCCGCTGTCAACGGCGGTGTTCGGGCAAGAGGCTCCGGCCAAAGAGAAGATGGCAAAAGAGGCTCGCTGGGAGGGCACCGTCGTGAGAGGCGATCCGGACAAGTCCACGCTGACAGTACGTAAGACGGGATCGTCCAGCGCCGAAATGACCATCCAGTACGACAGCTCGACGCAGTGGGTCAGTCAGTATCACGGCGACAAAAGGGTCAACGACATCGACTCAAGCCAAGTTAAGGATGGGGATCGTGTAATCTGCAAGGGCACATGGGAAAAGGCTGGCGTACTCCATGCCACTCTAATCTCTAAGCGGCTCTCCCACTAGATACGTTTCGCTAGATGAAGACGGCAAACCGGGCGGCTCGGTCGCCCGGCTTTTTTGCGTTTTGGTTGACGGTCGCTGGCGGAACGGAAGGCAGCAATGGCTTGTTGCACCCATACGAGCCGCCCTAGTTCGTAGCGGAACTTTTTGCCATTCCGACACTATATTCCCGCAGTACGCTCTCGGCATCTAGGTGCGCGGCAAGTACCCCCTCTCGCGCAATATTTCCGATCCCCCTTAGCAGCTGTTCCTAGATGTCAAGCCGCTCGGCCCCGGGATCCCAACAAAAACTCTAGAGAGTTTAGGCATGAGCACCGCTCATAGCCTAATCGTCCTGGTCTACGTTGAGGTGACTCTTGCTCCGCCGCAAGAAAGCAAGCAGCTACCATCTTGCTATTTTCGTCTTTGGCTGTAGCTCAGACGGAAGTACCGACCTTTACAACGGGCAATCTCAAATTGGTGGACACGACGTTTCAGGTGGGACAATATACAGAAGGAAGTGGTGCCGGCTGTGACCAGAGTATCTCAAATTGTGACAGCGCCTTCGCCCCTCTCGTCGCCCCGCTAGAAGTCGCTTGTCCAGCCAGCGCAGGGGAAACTTGCACGTTCGCGGTCACCGTTGACGCCGCGGGGCGGTCTGATGGCCTGACGGAAGGGGTTTTTCGGTACGTCGGGGATCAGACGACCATTCCGGCCCCAGTGGGACCCGGCAACCCGGGCTTTTACCTGTGGTCGCTACTCTCGCCCGGTCCTTTTCCGCATCACAAACGTTCGTGGCGGTAGTAAAGAACACCAAGAACTCTCAGAAACACCTTGTAAAAATCTATCTCGGGTGCTTTGTCAATGGAGGACAGGGGTCTCGTTTCGTCCAGGCTCTAGGCTTATTTGAAGCAGGACCCTTCGGGTCGCCAATGACAGTAACAACCCAGGTGTTCCGTGAACGCAAGGGGGAACACAGGAACATAGACTAAGGGAAAGAAAGTATCGTGCGGCACCAAATTCGTTAGCTAACGGGTCCTCCCGATCCAGCAGCAAACCTTACGCATGCCGATTGCGATGGAGGAGGAACGCCGTCACACACCTCGACGGCGATGATCGACGCCTTTGCACAGAGCGCGGAGAACTCAGTCCGCATTTCCAGTCCGCAGTTGCTCTGTCGTGCATGTCCTTGCAGGTACTTGGCAGTCTCACGTAGCCTTGCAAGTTGTTAAAAGCACTGGTTATTAGCACACTGAAAAGGCTGGCGTCCCCGACTCAACCATCCCTAGCCACACAGCGAGGCAATCTGGGGACGTTAAGGGGACAATAAGAAGTGACGTACGGTACCTTGTGACACCAACCGATGTCCGCCGACACCGTTTGGTATCAATCAGTTACATCTCATAGTTGCCCTGTCACGGCAGAGGTCGCGGGTTCGAGTCCCGTCGTCCCCGCCATTCAGTCTAAAGCAGTTAAGAGTGAGTGGAAGTAAAAAATCCAACCCGCAACTGAACCCACGGAAATCGTTGATCAATACTAGAGTCGTAGAGTCTTAATGAGCGCCGACAACGCTGCCGATTGCTGTCGGCGGCTAGGATAATAGAGGAAGAAGCCAGGAAAAGTTTGGCACCAGTCTTCCAGCACGCGGACAAGTTTTCCGGTTTCAAAATACGGTGCAGCGTTTTCATCGGACATAAAGGCGAGGCCCACGCCGTCAAGCGCGGCACGGGTGACGAGCCCCACGTCATCCACGATGAGCGGACCGTTTACGGACACCGACAAGGATTTCTTTCCTTTTTCAAATTCCCAGCGGTAGAGGCCTGCGGACCCATGGCGGAAGTTGATGCATCGGTGCTGTAGAAGATCGCGTGGAAGCTTCGGAGGCTGATGCGTTTTGAAATACTCAGGGGATCCCACAATGGCCGGACGGTGATCCTGAGATACGCGCACCGCGATCATATCCTTCTCGATATATTCCCCGAAGTGAATGCCTGCATCAAAACCAGCCGCGACGATGTCCATGCGGCTGTCATCGGTAGTTACATCCAGCACGACATCCGGGTAGTCGCGCGCAAATTGTCCGAGTTTTGGAGCGAGTACCGTCATCACGGCAAACCTCGGCAGCAGAAGTCGCACCCGCCCGGAAGGATGATCTTTGTGTCCCGTGACCCGCTCCAGGGCGCGGCGAATCTCGGAGACGGCCGGACGCACGCGCATGAACAGTTGTTCACCCGCCGGGGTAGGTGCAACGCTGCGTGTCGTTCGTGAGAGCAGGCGCACCCCAATCTGTTCTTCCAGATTCCGCATGGCGTGGCTGATGGCGGAAGGGGAAACGCCAAGGCGCTTTCCTGCCCGCGTGAAGCTGCGTTCCTCCGCCACCGTGAGGAACACGGTCAGGTCGCTGAGATCGTCGGTTTTCATTTGTGAATTATATTCACAACTATTTGCGGATTGTCCAGTCTTATCATTCGTGGCGATTGGGCTTAGCCTTTTGTCTGAGATCGGTAAAAGGAGACTTCAATCATGAACCGGCCTTTTGAGAACAAGGTGGCGCTGGTGACCGGCGCGGCATCCGGCATGGGGCTCGCGACAGCGCAGGCGTTCGCCGAAGCGGGTGCGGCGGTCGTGCTGGCTGACTTCCGGGAAGATGTAGTGAAGGCTGAAGCGCAGAAGCTGGTTTCGGGAGGCCACAAGGCGATTAGCATCCGCTGCGACGTGAGCGACGACGCACAGGTCGCGGCAATGGTGGATCGCGCCGTAGCTGAGTTTGGACGGATAGACGCAGCTTTTAACAACGCAGGCGTCATGGCACGCATCGCTCCGACGGCCGACAGTACACGCGAGGAATGGGACCGCGTGATCGGGATCAATTTGCGTGGAGTGTGGAGTTGCATGAAGCACGAACTGCGGCAGATGGCACGGCAAGGCAGTGGTGCAGTCGTGAACAACGCGTCGGTAGGCGCGTTGACCGGCAATCCCGGCATCGGTTCATACATTGCGTCCAAACACGGTGTTATTGGCCTTACGCGGACGGCCGCACTGGAATACATCAGGCAAGGCATCCGCGTGAACGCGGTCAATCCGGGCCTGATCGACACGCAAATCGCCCGCGATGTCGTGAGCGGCGACGAGCAGGCCTACGGCGAAATCGCAAAGAGCGTTCCCCTCGGCCGGGCGGGAAGACCCGAGGAGATTGCTGCGGCTGTTCTCTGGCTTTGCAGTCCGGGAGCGAGTTACGTGGTGGGACAGGCACTCACCGTGGACGGCGGAATGACGATTGCGCCCTGATGTCTTACGAAGAAGGTTTTAAGAGGAGGCTAGTGGACTGTCGCAGAGTAACCATTACTAGACTGTTAGCATCAAAGCTGTCATGGCTACTGGTAGCGAGATCTTGCTCACCAAGCGACAGCATTCCGACCTGAGCAGCATCGCCCAGTCCCGTTCTCTACCCGCCGGATACGTGTTTCGCGCCAAGTTGATTCTGATGCTGGCTGAAGGCGCGTCCTTCAACACCCTCAAGCGACAGCTCCAGACCACGGCGCCCACCATCGTTCGCTGGAAGCAGCGCTTCCGGCAATACGGACTGGAGGGACTGGACACCTATCATCCCGGCCAAAAACCGCGTGTGCTGACTCCGGCTCTGCGCGCCCGCATCCTGTCTGCCACGCGGAGAAAGCCCGGCGACGGGTCCACGCACTGGAGTTGTCGCAAACTGGCCTCCGCGCTGGGCGTCAGCAAAGACGCCGTGCATCGCGTTTGGCAAGAAGCGGGCCTGAAGCCGCACCGTCTCGAACGCTACATGGCCAGCGACGATCCCGAGTTCGAAAGCAAAGCCGCCGACATCCTCGGCCTCTATCTGCGCCCGCCGCAGCACGCGGCTGTGTTCTGCGTGGATGAGAAGACCGCCATTCAAGCCCTGGATCGTCTCGACCCCGTCCTGCCGCTCTCGCCAGGACGCGCCGAACGCCATGGCTTCGAGTACTACCGCCATGGCACACTCTCCTTGTATGCGGCGCTCAATACTGCCACCGGCCGCGTCCACGGCAAAACCGCCGCCCGCCACACCAGCCGCGAGTTCGTCGCTTTTCTAAACGAGGTGGTCGCCCTGTGCCCGCTGCGGCAACGGATTCACATCATTCTCGACAACCTCTCCGCGCACAAGACCCAGGCGGTGCGCGACTTCCTGCACGAACATCCGCGAGTCCGGTTTCACTTCACCCCCACGTACTCGTCCTGGCTCAACCAGGTCGAAATCTGGTTCGCCAAAATCGAACGCGACGTCATCGCGCGCGGAATCTTCACCTCGGTCTCCGATCTAGCTCGCAAGCTCCGCCGCTACATCAACGCCTACTCCGCCGCCGCACGGCCTATCCAATGGAAATACTCCGACCCCACCCGCCGTGTCCGTGGTAACGAACTCACTGCGACAGGCCACTAGTATGCAAGGAACTATGATTTATGGACCGCGCGACATCCGTTTCGAGGAACGGCCAGCCCCCGCGATCATCAAACCGACAGACGCCATTCTCCAGCTCTCGGCGACATGCATTTGCGGGTCGGACTTGTGGCCTTACCGCGGTATCCAGCCAATCTCTCAGCCGGGCCCCATGGGGCATGAATACTGCGGCATCGTGGAAGAGGTCGGCAAGGAAGTCAGAAACATCAAGCCCGGCCAGTTCGTTGTGGGCTCGTTTGCGACATCGGACCGGAGGTGACACCGAAAACTCCAACCCACAGTCGGGAGATGGACGAGCGCAGGGCCATCAAGATGTTGGTGCGTCCGTAGGAGAATACTGCCCGCGAGAGATCCCGGTACCCCTTTACTTCCTCGAATATCTGCATTGTAAATACCTTGCCAAGTATATACTCTTATGAGTATATTAATCGAATGGAATCTGTGTTCGAAATCATTGCGGAGCCGAACCGCCGGGCGATCTTGAGCCTCCTGGTCTCGTCGCAACAGTCGGTGGGAGAGATTGAGCGTCAGCTTCGAATGCCGCAGCCCACCGTGTCAAAGCATCTGCGAGTGTTGCGCGAGGCCGGTTTCGTGGAGTCCACCGTGGACGCGCAGCGCCGTCTCTACCGGCTGAAACCTGAACCATTTCAGGAGGTCGATACCTGGCTGGCTCAGTTCCGCCGGTTCTGGTCGGCTCACGTAGATGCTCTCGAACGCCACCTCGATCTCATCGATCGCGATGGGATGGATCACGATCGCATGGATCATCGACAATATGGATCACCAACACCAACGAAAAGGAAGACAAAGAAGAAGATGACGCGGCCCAAACCGAGGACGTGACGAGGGAGAAGCGAAATGAAAATCAAAGTGACCAAGGTATACGTGGACGACCAGAGCAAGGCCCTGCGCTTCTATACGGAGGTATTGGGCTTCGCGAAGAAGACCGATTTCAGTCAGGGGCCATTTCGCTGGCTGACCGTGGCCGCGCCCGAGGAGCCGGAGGGCACTGAGCTGCAGCTGGCGTTGAACGACAATCCCGCGGCCAAAGCCTATCAAGAGGCGATGTTTCAACAGAACCAGCCAGCGATCATGTTCTATACCGACGACGTCAAGAGCGACTACGAGCGCATCAAGACCCGCGGCGTCGAGTTCACCATGCCGCCCACCGAGGTGACCGGCTCGACCATTGCGATGCTGAACGACACTTGCGGTAATCTCATTCAGCTCGCACAGCTGGCACACTGGTAAGGCGAAGGGAGAAGAACGTGATCGAGCGCGGGCAGTACGCGCCGGGTCCAGCCAGGGGCGCGCAGGTACGAAAAGACCGGCGACACAACGGGGAAGACAGGTGGACGCTCATTCTCGTCAGAGAGCTGCGACACTCGCCGGAAAAAGTCTGGCAGGCGCTTACTGATCCGGCGCATCTCCGCGAGTGGGCCCCCTTTGAAGCCGACGGAAGCCTGGGTAAGGCTGGAGTCGCGGTGAAGCTCACCACGGTGGCAGCGCCCAAGCCGCAGGTTTCCGAAACAATAGTGGTGCGAGCCGACGCTCCCAAGGTGCTTGAGTACAACTGGGGCGCGCAGGATATCCGGTGGGAGCTCGAAGCGCTTGGCAGCGGGACGCGCCTCACGCTGTGGCACAACATCGATCGCCGCTACATTTCCATGGGTGCAGCCGGGTGGCACATTTGTTTCGACGTTCTGGATCACCTTCTCGGCGGATCTGCCATCGGTCGCATCGTTGGCCCCGAGGCGATGAAGTTCGGCTGGCAGCGATTGAACGCCGAGTACGCCGGGCAGTTCGGGGTAGAAACGCCCAACTGGCCGCCTGGCAACCCGAAGCGCTGAAACGTTAGAGGAACAACGAAGCATCCCTGGTTGTTGTTTGAGTTGTCGTATCGGCGATTAAGGTAGCGGTGAGAGAAAATCATGTCGAAGAACGGCGGCATCATCGGGGTATCAGATCATGGGGGCTGGGCGGTGCTGGTGACGGTGGCGCGTGATGGGACGCTCCTCGACCGCCGCCGGGTGGAACTGGTGGGCGAGGGCCTGCCAAAGATTCCGCACCACAGCGAAGGCCAAGGGCTCCCGCTCGACCAGGCCGTGGAGTTAGTCGAGCGCGTGCGAGTGTCGGCGGAGAGGCACGCGGTGCTTGCCTTGGACGCGGTCACGACAGCGGTGCCGCGTATCCGTGGTATCGCCCTTCGCAAGTGCCCATCGCTTCCACCCACGATTGCCGAGCGTATCACGGACTATCGTGCACAGAACAATGCTGACTGGGTGATGTACCGCAAGGCCCTGGCCTCCGCGGCCGAGGCACGGGGTTGGCCCGTCCACTGGTACGACGCAAAGAGCATATTTGAAGCGGCCTGCCAGGCGCTGCGGGTAGAGAACCTCGACGCGCACTTTCTCAAGGTGCGGAAAGCCGTCGGGCCGCCCTGGAACAATGACCACAAGCTCGCAATGGCGGCGGCCATAGTCACGACGAACGCGGTTGTGGAGTAAGTCCACGACTTATTTTCGAAAGGATCACCAAAACAAAGCTATGTCCAACGTTACCCTTTCTCAAAAGCAACGTTACGAACTACTCAGAGCATTGAAGGCCCGTTTCGAGAACAACATGAACCGCCATAAGGGTTTTGAATGGGCTAAAGTGCAAGCAAAACTGGAAGCAAATATCGAAAAGCCGGAGTCACTGCATGCAATGGAAAGGACTGGCGGTGAACCTGACGTTGTTGGCCAGGACAAAAAGACAGGCGAATACATTTTTTATGATTGTTCGGCGGAAAGTCCGAAAGGCCGCAGAAGTATTTGCTACGACCGTGACGCGCTGGAGTCACGGAAAGAACATAAGCCACGCGACAACGCTCTGGATATGGCAGCTGCCATGGGCATCGAGCTTTTGACGGAAGAACAATATCGAGAGTTGCAGAAACTTGGAACTTTTGATACGAAAACGTCGAGCTGGGTGAAAACACCTGCTGCCGTCCGAAACCTCGGCGGCGCCCTCTTTTGTGATCGCCGCTTCGACACTGTGTTCGTGTATCACAACGGTGCGGAGTCTTACTATGCCGGCCGGGGGTTCCGCGGTTGGCTGAAGGTCTAGCGGGAACATCTCATAGTCTTGCGGGTTGGCGGCCTACCCAGTCGCCAATCGTAATCTAGACAAACTATCAGATTAGATATAATCTAATTATTCGATATGGAAACCGACGCAATCAAGCATTCGCTCGAGAGCAGGGGGTTGCGCTGCACTGCGCAACGCTACGCCGTGATGGCATGCTTGATAGACCACAAGGGACATCCCACGGCGGCGGAGATCTTTGAGGCCGTGAATCGGGTAGATCCCCGATCTTCGAGGGCCACGACTTATAACAATCTGCGCGACCTGGTGAAAGCGGGTCTGGTGCGGGAAGTCGCGGTCGAGGGCCGGGCCGGGCGATTCGATCTGGAAGGCATGCGCCACCACCACTTCATCTGTGACCGCTGTGGGAATGTGGAGGATGTGGAGTGGTACGACGTGCCCAGGCCAGCCTCGCGTTCTCTCGCTAAACGAGTGGTTCGCGAATGCCAGCTGATTTTCCGCGGGCTTTGCGCTAAGTGCGCTCGGCGTGCTTCCCGTTAAGTCTGGAGATGCGTGAAGAAGTCGCGTCGGCACCGGATTGGGCGAACCGCAGTCTGATGGGTTGTAAATCGCAGTTTTGAATTCATTCAAAGGAAAAGCATATGGAAAATCCAAAGCATATGGAAAACACGCTGGCTTCTTCATCGGGGACCGTTTCCCCGGAAGATCAGGGCCAAAGCAAGTCAACCGAATCCAAGTGCCCGTTCAACCACGGCGCTTCCGCTCCCACCAACCGCGACTGGTGGCCGAATCAGGTGAATCTGAAGGTCCTGCACCAGCACTCAGGCCTGTCTGATCCGATGGGCGAGGAGTTCGACTACGCCAAGGAATTCAAGAGTCTCGATCTGAATGCTGTGGTCAAAGACCTGCATGCTCTCATGACCGACTCGCAGGAGTGGTGGCCGGCCGACTTCGGGCACTACGGAGGGCTGTTCATCCGCATGGCGTGGCACAGCGCAGGCACGTACCGCATCGGCGATGGCCGCGGCGGCGCCGGAGCCGGGCAGCAGCGCTTCGCGCCGCTTAATAGCTGGCCGGACAACGTGAACCTCGACAAGGCGCGCCGGCTGCTGTGGCCGATCAAGCAGAAGTACGGCCGTAAAATCTCGTGGGCTGACTTGATGATTCTCGCCGGCAACGTCGCTCTCGAGTCGATGGGCTTCAAGACCTTTGGTTTCGGCGGTGGTCGCGCGGACACATGGGAGCCGGAAGAGGACATCTACTGGGGTCCTGAAGGCACCTGGCTGGCGGATGAACGCTACAGCGGCGATCGTGATCTTTCGAATCCGCTGGCTGCGGTCCAGATGGGTCTGATTTACGTCAACCCGGAAGGGCCCAATGGAAAGCCCGATCCCATTGCCGCTGCCAAGGACATTCGCGAAACGTTCAAGCGGATGGCCATGAATGACGAAGAGACGGTCGCACTGATTGCCGGCGGGCATACCTTCGGGAAAACCCACGGCGCTGCCGTTCCCGCCGACTATGTGGGCCCCGAGCCAGAAGGTGCCGACATTCAGGACCAGGGCCTCGGGTGGAAGAATAAATTCGGTAGGGGTTTTGGTGCTGACACCATCGGCAGCGGCCTGGAAGTCACCTGGACTACCACGCCGACGAAGTGGAGCAACAACTTCTTCGAGAACCTGTTCAAATACGACTGGGAGCTCACCAAGAGCCCAGCCGGTGCGCATCAGTGGACGCCGAAAAATGGCGCAGGCAATGGTACGGTGCCGGACGCGCACGATCCCTCAAAGCGGCACGCGCCCTCCATGCTGACCACCGACCTCGCTTTGCGGTTCGATCCTGCGTACGAAAAGATTTCGCGGCGTTTCTACGAGCATCCGGACCAGCTAGCAGACGCGTTTGCCCGGGCTTGGTTCAAGCTTACGCACCGTGACATGGGGCCGATCGTCCGTTATCTCGGCCCGCTGGTTCCCAAGGAGCAACTTCCCTGGCAGGATCCGATCCCGGCTGTGAATCATCCGCTGGTCAGCGAGCCCGACATTGCTGCGTTGAAGGCGAAAATTCTCGCGTCTGGCCTGTCTATTTCCCATCTGGTCTCGACCGCCTGGGCGTCGGCGTCAACCTTCCGCGGCTCGGACAAGCGCGGTGGAGCGAACGGCGCGCGCATTCGTCTGGTGCCGCAAAGGTTCTGGGAAGTTAACCATCCGACGGAACTGGAGAAAGTGCTGGCGAAGCTGGAAGCCATCCAGAAAGAGTTCAACGCTTCTGCGTCTGGCGGGAAGAAAGTCTCGCTGGCGGACCTGATCGTTCTCGGCGGAGATACGGCGATCGAGAAAGCCGCGAAAGACGCCGGAACCGACGTGAAGATACCCTTCAAGCCGGGGCGCATGGACGCGTCGCAGGAGCAAACCGATGTTGAATCCTTCGAGCCGCTGGAACCAAAAGCAGATGGATTCCGCAACTATCTGCGCGGCCAGCAGCGCCTGTCACCTGAGGAGATGTTGGTCGATAAGGCGCAATTGCTGAGGCTGACGGCGCCGGAGATGACGGTCCTCGTGGGTGGCCTACGCGTCCTGGGCGTGAATGCCGGCAACTCGAAGCATGGTGTCTTCACTCAGAAGCCCGCCACGCTGACCAACGACTTCTTCGTCAACCTGCTCGACATGCGCACGCAATGGCAGCCGTCCGCTGAATCGAACGGCTCCGGAACCGTGTATGAGGGACGTGACCGCAAGACGAACCAGGTCAAGTGGACAGGCACCCGCGTCGACCTGATCTTCGGTTCGCACTCACAGCTGCGTGCCCTCGCTGAGGTCTATGCCAGCTCGGATGCGAAGGAGAAGTTCGTGAAAGACTTCGTGGCGGCATGGAGCAAAGTCATGAACCATGATCGCTTCCAGGCGGCTTAGGCCCGGCGGAACAAAACAAGGACGGTGGCCCACTCAAGCCCGGTTTGGCTTGAGTGGGGCAGTTTGACGGCTGGATCGAGTGTCGCCTCCGCTCGTTCGCGCTTGCTTGCCGTCCACTCCGACTCGATCTCCATTTTTTCCCCTCACAGCCGGTTGCCAATTTTGGATCAGCCTGCAACATCCCCACTCTAAATTTCGCCAAGAACGCGAAATTTAGAATGGGCTAGCTGTGATGTTTCAAGACGTTGTCCATTCGAACGGAACCAGAGAAGCTGATTGTGACGAGCAATCCAGTTTCCGAGGTGCGATCGAATGGACATTCACAAGAATGCCCGACTCAGCTTCCGCAGTCGAGAGGCTTTGGTCCAACACGTAGTCGAACGAGCTCTGACGCTGAAGGCGGCCGCGGCCGCCTTCAGCGTCACCGTCAAGACCGCCACCAAGTGGGTACAGCGCTATCGCGACCAGGGCCAGGCCGGTTATATGATCGGTCTTCGCGCCCCCATCGCAGCCCGCGCCGGCTCCCCGACGCAGTGATCGAGCACGTCATTCATCTGCGACGTTGCCATACTCCCGGCTATCAGATCGCACGCCGCACCGCCATCAGTCCGGCTTCCATCAGCCGCATTCTGCGCCGCGCCCGGCTCAGTCGCTGGCGCGATCTGCATCCTGCCCCGCCCGTCGTCCGCTACGAACATGCCGCTCCCGGCGATCTGCTCCATCTCGACATCAGGGGCATGACCCGCTTCCAGCAAGTCTCTTGGCGCGCCGACGGTCGCCGTCGTGGTCAGCACAAACATCCCGGATGGGAGGCCCTGCACGTCGCCGTCGACGACCACTCCCGTCTCGCCTTCACTCAGATCCTGCCCGATCAGAAGACCGACACCACCATCGCTTTCCTGCGCGATGCTCTAGTACTACTGTGTTATAAAAAAGGAGCTCCACAAAAAGGACAACCCGAGAGTTGCCGGAGCAGAACTCGTGCGATGGTTTGTCGAAGCGTAGCAATGGACCAGGGGTTATGCCGCTCCGCGCGCACTGGGCGAACCCCGAGGGCGGAACTTGAGCGGCATTTCGGCGACGGGTACGTCCACTTGACCGGCGCGAGCGGAGGGGGAAAAACGGCTCCGTTCGGCCACCAGGAACCCATAAGCCGCAATACAGAGAGTCGCGTGATGGTGAAAGCCGCGCCAGCCCCGTCCTTCATAATGGCCCAGGCCGAGTTCTTGCTTCAGTTCTTCGTAATCACGCTCGATGATCCAGCGCTGCTTGGCCAAGCGCACCAGATCGGCAAGCGGGGTGTCGACGGGCAAAGTCGATAACCAGTACTTGGTCGGTTCGGCTTCCGCTTTCGGCCACTCCATCAGCAGCCACTCTTGCGGACGGGGCTCGCTGCTCTCGTAGTCGCGGTGTGCGGGACGAAGGCGCAGGGCCGCAAACCGGGAACGCAGGGGCTTACGAGTTCCTTGCCGCCAGCGCACCATCTTCCAGGCGGAGGAAGGCAGGCTCATCGCCAACTCGCGCACCGCAAGCGGGTTGTGCTGGCCATCGCGGCGTAGCAGCTTGGTGGGGCGTCCGATTCCTTTCCACTTCCGTTTGGCTAGCGGTGCCTGGCCTGGTTTCCATACGCTCACCGACGACTGGATACCCACTACGTACAGCAAACCTAATTCGGTGATGCCATCGCGAAATCCGGTGTCGTTGCC
This sequence comes from Terriglobia bacterium, assembly GCA_963797385.1. GTDB lineage: Bacteria > Acidobacteriota > Terriglobia > Terriglobales > Acidobacteriaceae > JAIQFF01. Next base: position 5,708 of record CAWCPY010000021.1, on the reverse strand, counting down.
ATAGGCGGCGTCCGTCAGTACCGGAGCGGTGGGGATCTCTCGGTCCAGGGCAGTGCGAATTTGTTGCAAAGCAATTTCCGGCTTGGTTTGAAAACGGATTTCCCGCGGTATGCCCGTGGCCTTCCTCCGCTTCTTATCGTGAACCCACACTTCGGGTAAGTAGAGACGCCAGGCAATCGGCAAACTCACCTCTCGGGTGCTGACCGACAAACTCACCGCCACCCGGCAGTTCTCTTGCTTGCCCACCTGCCCACAATACTGTCGGGTCACTCCTACCGAATGCGTCCCCTTCTTCACCAACCCGGTGTCATCGACGATCCAGGCTTCGATCGGTCCTTGCTTCTGCATGGCGGGTAAGGCGTACTGGCGCACCGCCTCCAAGATGTTCTCATCCCTCCAGGGCGCGTGAGCCACGACATGGTGTAAGGACTGATGGGTCTGACGCACCTTGTCGGGACAGAGGCGGGCCGCCATCGGTTCCACACTCTTGCGTTCCCCGGGAAGCAGCAAGCCGGTGCAATAGGACTTCAGAGGGACCACGCGATCCAGGTGCCCCGCGGCTTGCGCCAGGCGATTCAGAAAGGCCGCGAAGCGTTTTTGCTGGGCGCCTGGCGCAACAGAATGGGCGCTCATGACCGGCAACTTAACATTAAAGAATGGCAGACCGGGTGGTTTTTCAGCTCAAGGTATCCAGTTTATAACACAGTAGTACTAGCAGGCTGCTGAAAAATTGATGTTTACGGAGCCCTCTATCCTTTTCGATGTTTGTTTGTAGCGTATCCGGCGTTGTGCGGTTTCTGAGGTCTTGCTTTCAGGAATGCAAGTTCCTCGAGTTAGGCGGACTATACCGCCACTCGGCTCAGGTTCCGCATGCGCACCAGATTGTAGGCGGCACAAGCGAAGCTGAATACCCAGTCCACCTTGAAAATTCCACGATGCCGAACTTTCCGCAGCAGCGCGATGGTCTTCAGCCAGCCGAAACATTCTTCGACGCGCTTCCGCTTGATTTGGCTGATGCGATAGCCTGGGTGCCGGGTCGTGCGCTCGTCAATGGCGCTTCCGCCTCGCCGTTCGTGGTTCTGTGCTACGTGCGGCGTGACTTGCAGGTTCCGGCACTCGGCCACGAAATCGAACGTGTCATAGCCTTTGTCCCCGCCCGCGGTCACCGGCTTGGTACCCGGAATCTTCTCCAGCATCACCAGCGCCGCGTCGCGCTCCGCGGTACCGTTGGCCTCGAATACTTCGCTGTTCACGATCAGCCCGTTGCGATTCTCCACCAGCAGGTTCCCGCAGTAACTCAACTTGGCCTCTTTGCCCTTGCCTTTGCGTGCCAGCTTGGCGTCGGGATCGGTCTTCGATTCGTGGGTCTGATTGGACCGCTTCTCCCCGTGAAAGTTCACGGTTGGGTTGCCCGGATCGTCCGGGGGAGGCGGAATCTTTCCGTCCTTCCGCTGAAAACTTTTCACCCCCGCCCAGGCTTCCAGCAACGTTCCATCCACCGTGAAGTGCTCGTCCGATGTCAGGCCTTTCGTCCGCGCTTGCGCCACCACCTGTGCCAGGAACTCTTTCGCCACCTCGGCCTCCAACAACCGGTCCCGGTTCTTGGTGAACGTGGTCGCGTCCCACACCTCTTCGTCCAAGTTCAATCCCACAAACCAGCGAAACAGCAGGCTGTAATCAATCTCCTCCATCAGCAACCGCTCGCTGCGGATCGAGTACAGCATCTGCAGCAACTGCGCCCGCAACAACTTCTCGGGAGGAATCGAGGGCCGGCCAGCGCTCGCGTACATGGTGTCGAACCGTCGCGACAGCTGGGCAAGGACTTCGTCCACCATGGACCGGATTGCGCGCAGCGGATGATCTTTCCGTACCCGCGTCTCCGGCGACAAATAACTGAACATCTGACTCTGCTGATGATCTATGCCTCGCATGCTCCACTCTTAACACGATTGGCTTATGGCAGAGCAGTAGTTTTTCAGCAGCCTGCTAATGCAGAAACGGCGGTGCAAAAAGTCACTTCTAACCCGGAGTACGACCTTTATCAATGCCACTTCTCTCCCGATGGTCGATGGATTGTCTTTCAAGCCGTGAGATACTCGCCCGTCGAAACAACAGTGTATGTAATGGCAGCGACCGGCGGGCCGTGGATTCGCATCACCGACGGCAAGCATTGGGACGATAAGCCTCGGTGGTCACCGGATGGGAAGACAATATATTTTGTCTCCGGTGTTGTTGCAACCAGAAAATATCGTATTAACTGCAACGAGACTTTGTCACCCCCGATCGATTAAGTAACGGCCGCTAAAGCCGGGCGGCCGGAGAGGTTGAAGATGCGCGGTGTTTTTCTTTTCTGCGCCGAGGTCAAGCGCTTGGGACGTCGCTCGGCGTGTTCTTCCAGGGGCAGAGGCAGCGCCAGCAGCAGGGTATCTCCACGATGGATGTGCAGTCTGCCGTCCAGGTGATGGGCGAGTTCGACGGTTTCTCCGGCGTAGCCGCGATGGCCGGGCAGAGGCGGCAGGGCAATCGATTGCGCTCCCAGGGTGACGGTGTGATCGGCAGATACGACGCGTCGATATTGCAAGGCCAGGCAGCGGGCCAGATCGAAGCGGCGTGGCAAAGGGCGAAAGTCCGAAGTGGCTTGGGCAGCAGGACGAGCGAAGCGTTGGTTGTAGTCGGCGCAGAAGCGGGCGAGCACGGTGTTGGCCTGAGCCAGAGTGGCGGCTTGGACAAGGCGCAGTTCGCTGACCAGTCGGTCCTGGCAGGTGCGCCAGGCGCGTTCGATGCGGCCCTTGGCTTGGGGCGAGTAGGCGGGGATCTGCTGGATGCCGAGTTGTTCCAGTGCGCGTCCGAGTTGGGTAGGAGCTTGTTTTCCGGCGAGTTGTTCGGGGAGGGTCCAGTAGGCATCGTTGCGCTGAAAGATGGAGTGGCGGTCGCGATAAAGGCTGAGGGGAACGCCGTGGGTGGCGATCAGGGAATGCAGAGCGCGAAGGTAGCCGACGGTATTTTCGGCTTCGAGTTGAAAGTGAGCGGCCAGGATCTGGCCGGTGGCGTCGTCCTGAAAACCGATGAGAGTGAGCGCGGGGCCGCGACCTTCGAGCCAGTGGTGACGGCTGGCGTCGGTGAGCGCCATCATGCCGAAACGTGGTCGGGGCGGACGGCGGGAGCGATACTGACGCGGTCGGCGTTTCTGCGGAGAGGCTAGTGTAGTGCGTTATAAGTAATAACCTTTATAGTTCCACCCCCGTCTAATAGGCAGGAGACCTCGTGGATGCGGATCGCCCCTGCCATCACCTTGAGTTCTGACCAGCAAGCCACCTTGGAGCAATGGGCTCGCAGCCGGTCGCTTCCGGCGCGAATGGTGGAGCGTGCTCGGATCGTCCTGTTGGCCGCCGAAGGCCGACAGGACAAGCAAATCGCTTGCGCGATGAAGATCACGCCCAAGAAAGTATCGCGCTGGCGTAGCCGGTTTCTGACCTTGGGCATGGCAGGATTGGAGCGCGATGCCTTCCGGCCCGGCCGTACTCCCAAGATCACCGCCAGCTTGGCGCGGCGTATGGTGCGCATGACGACTCAGCAGAAGCCGGCGAACGCCACTCACTGGAGCACGCGCAGCATGGCCCGGGCGGTGGGCATCAGCGAGGCCAGCGTGCGTCGTATCTGGCGCCGTCACGGCCTGAAACCGCACCGGGTGGAGAACTTCAAGATCAGCAATGATCCCGAGTTCGCAGAAAAACTGGAAGACATCGTCGGCCTCTATCTGAACCCGCCGGAACACGCGCTGGTGCTGTGCGTGGATGAGAAAAGCCAGATCCAAGCTTTGGATCGTACCCAACCGGGCCTTCCGCTGAAGCGGGGACGCAGCCAGACTCTGACCCACGACTACAAACGCAACGGCACTGCGACCCTGTTCGCCGCTCTCAATGCGGCCAACGGCGAGGTCTACGGGTTTTGTCAGGAACGGCATCGACATCAGGAATGGCTCAAGTTTCTGCGCCTCCTCGATCAGGCCATGCCCTCGCATCTCGACTTACACCTGATCGGCGACAACTATGCGACCCACAAGCATCCCAAGGTTCAGCGCTGGCTCGCACGCCGTCCACGGTTCCACATGCACTTCACTCCGACCAGTGCATCCTGGCTCAACATGGTGGAGCGCTTCTTCCGCGACCTCACTCAGAACCGACTGCGGCGCGGTGTATTTCGCGATCTCGAAGAACTTATCATGGCGATTGGCAGTTACATCGACCGCCACAACGAAAATCCCAAACCCTTCATCTGGACGGCCCGCGCTTCCGACATCTTGGAGAAGGTCAAACGCGCCCGCCGGGCGCTGCATAAAGGTCACTCTGCATGACGCACTACACTAGTTTGGCGGCGCGCAGGATGCGGCGCACGGTTTCGCGGCTGACGGCGAGGTTCTGTTCGGCGCGAAGTTTTTCGGCCAGATGGGAATCGTTGAAGCCCAGGTACTTGCCGCGGGCCAAGTGCAAGATCAACTGCTTCTGGGGAAGAGACAAAGCCCAAGGCATGGAGCGTCCGCGATTGCCGTGCTGCACCCAGCCGACGGAGTCGGGCCGATAGCGACGCTTCAGCCGCTGCACCTGCCGTTCGCTCAGCTGCAGCAGACGGGAGGCTTCGCGTACGCTCAGCCTCCCGCCCACTGCATTCTCAATCACTTTCACCCGTTGGAACTCTTTCTGACTCATCGTCACCATCCTGAGAGGGTGACAAAGTCTCGTTGCAGTTAGGGGGTGACATTATCTTGGAGCAACAACATATATTTTGTCTCCGGTCGAGAAGGCTTCTTCAATGTGTGGGGCATCCGTTTCGATGCGATCAAAGGACAGCCCGTCGGAAATCCCTTCGAGGTAACGTCGTTCGAGAGCCCCAGCCTAATGATTCCGACGAACATACCCCCGGTTGAGCTTTCGCTTACCCAAGAGAAACTAGTGCTGACCATCGCAGAAGTCTCCGGAAGCATCTGGATACTGGACAATGTGGGTCTGTAGAAGGCCGGACAGCTAAGCTGAATCAATTGATGGCGCGAAGGAACATCGCGCTATCAACTGACATCTCCCTGGCAGGCGTGCTAGCGGCATCGAAGAACAAGAAGCAGCGGCTCTGGCCCGAAACTCGGATGGAGTTCGAGTTGCGAATTCGCCCTATCTTGGCGTGATTAGGCCCCACCCATGGCTAGTCAAGAAACCGAACGTGTGGTGCCTCGCGACCTTCAACGCGTTCTGTTAAGGGAGTAAGAAGGTTCTGGCCAGTTGGTCGGCAAACCGGAAACTGAGCCAAAATGATTGCTTTCCGACACGAAACAGAAGCAAGGGTGCAAACGGCCTAGCTGCTGAGGCTTATCTGTGCCAAAAGGACTTTTCTAACAATATCGAACCTACGGTTTTTGCTTTAAGTGGTTGGGGCGTAGCTCAAAAGAGAACGGAATTGAGGGTACGTTCGGATGGTTGCAAGCCCCCGCAACCACTTACAAGTTTCGCCGACCCAAGAAAACCCAAAATAGCAGCAACTTCCGAAAGTCAGCTAAAACAAGAACGTCGCTGCGAGCCTTTCGGTTCATGCCATTCCCAGTGCCATTCGTGCTACCCGGCTGTTGGCTTCGCGCTTCGAGTCCATCAGCGCGTTGCCGTAGACGTTCATAGTGGTCGAGATTTGAGCGTGCCGCATCAGCTTCTGCTGCACGCCTAACG
>CAWCPY010000020.1:0-18781 GCA_963797385.1 Terriglobia bacterium | reverse complement strand
CTCGACGAACTAAACCCTCAACAACGCGAAGCCGTCGAAACCGTCGACGGCCCCGTGCTCATCCTGGCGGGCGCCGGGAGCGGCAAGACGCGCGTGATTACGTTCAGGATTGCGTATCTCATCGAGCACATGAACGTCATGCCGGAGTCCATCCTGGCGATGACTTTCACCAACAAAGCCGCCCACGAAATGGCCGAGCGCGTGGAGAAGTTGGTCGGCGGACTGACCATCGCCAAGCCGGTGATCTCGACGTTTCATTCGTTCTGCGTGCGTGTGTTGAGAAGAGATATCGAGGCGCTGCGCATCCCATCGTCTGTGCCCGGACAACCGCCTATCGGCCTGACCAAGAATTTCGTTATCTATGACGAGTCTGATCAACAACAGGTCGTGAAGGGCAATGCGGCGCATCGGACTCGACGACAAGCAACCACTCCGCGCACCGTGCTCTCGCAAATTTCGTGGGCCAAGAATCACATGTTCGATCCGCAGGAAATTTACCTGCAATCGGCCGATCCCAAGACCGAACGCATCGCCCACATTTACGAGGAATATCGGAAGGAACTACGAAAAGCCAACGCCATGGATTTCGACGACCTGCTGCTCGAAGCCATGCGTCTGCTGAAGTCGGTGGCGGCGGTGCGCGAATATTACAACCGGCGCTTTCAGTACATCCTGGTCGACGAATACCAGGACACGAATCGTCCGCAGTATGAACTGATGCGGCTGCTGGCGGGCAGCCCACAACATCTGCGCTGTCGGAGACGAAGACCAGTCCATCTATTCCTGGCGCGGCGCCGACATCCGCAACATTCTGGAATTCGAGCAGGACTTTCCCGAAGCGAAGATCGTCCGCCTGGAGCAGAACTACCGCTCCACACAGAACATTCTGCAGGCGCGTCGGCGGTGGTGGGGAATAACGTCCGGCGCAAGGGCAAGAATCTGTGGACCTCACGCCAGGGCGGCTCCAAGATCGGCTACTACGAAGCTCCGGACGGCGAGAACGAAGCCCTCTTCGCCGCCGACGACATCGCGATACGTGCGCGAAGCCGACTGAGACATGGCGAAAATGCGCGTGCCGCCGTGCTCTATCGCACCAATTCGCAGTCGCGCCTGTTTGAAGAAGCCATGCGCCGCTACAGGCTGAAATATCACGTGGTCGGCGGCTTCTCGTTTTACGAGCGCGCCGAGATCAAGGACCTGATCTCGTATCTGAAAGTCATCCATAATCCTGACGATTCCATTTCGCTGCTGCGTGTGATCAATACGCCGGTCCGCGGGATTGGCAAGACCACCATCGAGACGTTGGAGCGGGTTGCGCTGGAGACCGGACTTTCCTGTGGGGAGCGATCGGGGAGGCGATCAAGCGGCAGTTATTGCCGCAGCGCGCGGTGGCTGCACTCAAGACATTGCCAACATCATCGAGGACGGGCGCGCCATCCTGGCGGGCACGATTGCGCAGCGGCGGGAAGAGTCCGCGGCGGCCGAGGCTGTTCGGAGGGATGAAGATATCGATCTTTCGCACGCGAAGATGACACCGATTTCGGCCCCGGCAACTTCTCATTCGACTTCAGCGAGCCGAGCCAGAGAAGCGCCGGCGCCCGCCGGACTAGAGCGGGCGAGCAGCCCGCTCGCCGAGAAGTGGAGGCGGGACGCCTCAGACAGCCGGCAGGATTCCGGCGCTACCCGGCGAGCCCCACCACTGCCGAACTCCTCAAATTCCTGATCGACCGCACCGGCTACATCAAGCTGCTGGAGGAAGAAGACACTCCTGAGGCCTTCTCCCGGATCGAGAACCTGCGCGAACTGGTGAACGCCGCCATGGATTCGCGGGACCGCGGCGAAACTCTCGACCAGTTTCTCGACCACGCCGCCCTGGTCAGCGATGCCGAGCCTACGACGAGCGCGCCCAGATCACGCTCATGACACTGCACGCCGCCAAGGGCCTGGAGTTTCCGCTGGTCTTTCTCGGAGGGCTGGAGGAAGGCCTGTTCCCGCACTCGCGCACTTTCCTGCAGCCCGACGATATCGAAGAAGAGCGCCGCCTTTGCTACGTCGGCATGACCCGGGCGATGGACACGCTGATTCTCACCCGGGCCGTCTATCGCCGCCGCTATGGGACCGACCTGCCCGAGGCCAGCATTCCGTCGCGTTTTCTGGAAGAAGTTCCGGTGGAGCTGGTGGAAGACCTGGGAAAGCCAAGAAGAGGTCGCGTGGCCGCGGGCGACTCGCCCGCGTTCGGATATTCGCGGACGGGTCGCCCGCGACCACACGGCCAGCCACGCGAGCAGGAATCGGCTCACTACGCCTATGAAGATGAGGACCAGAGTGCAGCTGGACGAATCCACAGAAGCCACGCACGCCGGCAGCGTCCTATTCCGGCAAGTCTACAACTCCATCGACAATATTGCGGACTTTTTCGCCTCGCGAGGCAAGAAGTTCAGCGTGCCGAAAGTGCCGGTCGAGCCGCCCAAAGGCAAGAAGGGATTCCGTCCGGGACAGAAGGTGCGCCACCCGAAATATGGCGAAGGAACCGTCTACCAGCGCGAAGGAGAAGGTGAAGAGGCCAAGATTACGGTACAATTCCCTCGCTTCGGTTTGAAGAAGCTGGTGGAGAAGTACGCGCAGCTGGAGGGAGTCTAGAGCGCTTAGCCGTTAGCTTCTGGCTCCTGGCGATACCGAGGATTCTGAATCTGTTTGGCTAGAAGCTTGCGAGCTAGCAGAGATTTTTTAAGGAGAAACACACAGCACTCATGGCAAACACAAGCACACTGAGCAAGGAAGAACGCAAGAAAAGCAAGCGGGCGTCGCGCAAGAAGCGCAAGACAGACAATCCGCTGAAACCGCGCGAATATGCTCGCGGTTCGGCGAAGCGCAAAGTCAAGAAGATGGCGCGCGGCACAGCGAAACGGTAAGGACCGCACCTGGCAACTAGTAGTGGGCGCATTGACCGCGTTCACTCGCTACGTGCCAGGTGCCAATTGCCGGTGCTGACGTGAGAAGCACAGGAGACCAAAACCCCTTGGCACAACCACCAACGGCCCGCACGTCTAACAACCAGCTGCTCTGCTGCAAGTCCATCGACAAGCTGATCGCGGAAGCCGACGAGCCGGGACATCGTCTTAAGAAGACGCTCGGCCCGTGGTCGCTCACCGCGCTCGGAATCGGCGCCATTATCGGTTCGGGAATATTTGTGCTCACGGGCACGGCGGCGGCGGGAGAACATTTCGCGGCCCCGTCGATCCTGCATGCGCAGGTTTTGGACCTGATTAGCACCTTCCTGCGCACCGGCACTACGGCGGGAGCGTTGATGCACGGACGCCCCCCAGCTGGACCTTCTATCGCCATCTCGTTCCTTTTGGTGGCCGTCGCCTGCAGTTTTGCCGGCCTGTGTTATGCCGAACTGGCGTCGATGATTCCGATCGCGGGCAGCGCCTACACCTATTCCTATGCGACGCTGGGCGAAATTTTTGCCTGGATCATCGGCTGGGACCTGATCCTGGAATATGTAGTCAGCAACGTGGCCGTGGCCGTCGGTTTCAGCGGATATGCCAAAGCGCAACTGGCGGCTTTTGGACTCAATCTGCCCAATGGGTGGGCAAGTCCGGTCTGGGCTTCGGGACATTGGACCGGCGCTTATTTCAACGTGCCTGGCTTCCTGATCGTATTTATTCTCACGCTGCTCCTGGTGCGGGGTGTCAAGGAGTCGGCCGGCGCCAACAACGTGATGGTGATGATCAAGATTGGCGCTATCCTCACCTTCCTCGTAGTCGGCGGGATGCTGGTAAACAAAGCCAATTGGACGCCCTTCGCTCCCTCGGGATTCGCCGGAATTATTACGGGCGGCGCCATCGTGTTCTTCACTTACATCGGTTTCGATTCCGTATCCACTGCGGCCGAAGAGTGTAAGACGCCGCAGCGCGACCTGCCTTTCGGCATCATCGCTTCGCTGATCGTCTGCACCATCCTGTACGTCGGGGTCGCGATCGTCTTGCTGGGCATGATGAAGTACACGACTTTCGTTTCCGGCGAAGCCGCGGAAGCGCCGGTGGCCTATGCTTTGAAGTACCTGGGCGCGCACCCGTTCTTCCGCTCCGTAATCGTAGTGGGGGCCCTGACCGGCATGATTTCGTCACTGCTGGTCTTTCAGTACGGGCAGGCGCGCATCTGGTACGCCATGTCGCGCGACGGGCTGCTGCCCAAACTTTTTTCCGCCGTGCATCCCAAGTTCAAGACTCCGTACTGGTCCACCTGGATCGCCTGCTTCGCGGTGGGGATACCGGCGGGGCTGGTGGACATCGGTGACGCCGCCGACCTCTCCAATATCGGTACGCTGTTCGCGTTTGTCCTGGTGTCACTGGGAGTCATTCTTCTGCGCCGGCGCCAGCCTGACCGTCCGCGGGCCTTTCGCGTACCGTTTGTCCCCTGGTTTCCCCTGATCTCGGTGTTGTTGTGTGGCGGACTCATGACCGGGCTGACCGTGATCACATGGCTGCGCTTTGTCGTCTGGCTTGCGCTCGGCCTGGCTATCTACATCCTCTACAGCCGCCATCACAGCGAATTTGCGAAAAACAGAGGCTAGAGACAGGCCAGAACGACGCGAGAGGTCCCCGCAGGCCCGCGAACAGGTCCGGAATCTGGGCGAAGACGCCGATTTTCTGGGGAGTAATGCACTCAGGGGCGCTGCAACTCAGGGCGTTTCATGTCGAAGCGTTCCGTGGTGCGGGAATATTGCGTGCCGCCCATGCGGCCGATCAGGTCCAACGAGTCCGGATCCAGGCGTCCTTCCTTCACCACGCTTTCTTCCAGGTGGACGCACACAATCTCGCCGATCACCAGGCTGCTGCTTGGCGCCTCTGTGCCAAAATCGATAATCCGGTTGAGTTTGCATTCAAAACTGAGGGGAGATTCCGCGACCTGGGGCGGTCGCACCACCTGGGAGGGCCGGGTCGTCAGTTTCGCCAGCGCGAATTCGTCCACCGAGGGGTCATACTCGCCGCTGGTCAGGTTCATGGCCTCGGCGACGGCGAAGGTGACCACGTTCACCACAAATTCACCAGTCTCGCGAATGTTCCGCAGCGTGTCTTTTGGAGCCGACTGTCCCTCGACCTGACGCAGCGACGGAGAAAAGCCGAGGAGCGGCGGCTTCGCCGATATCGCATTGAAAAAAGAGAAGGGCGCCAGATTCAGGTGTCCATCATTGAGGGTGGAAACCCAGGCGATGGGGCGCGGTACGACAGAGTTGATCAGAATCCGGTAAAACTCGCGATACGGGAGCTGGCCGGGTCGAACGTTCATGAATTAAGTTTAAACGGAATGCGGTGCAGCCCGTAAAGGGCCGCTCCCAGCCGGCTCTTATTTTTCTGGGAAACCCTTAACTGGCTACGGTCAGGATCTTTACATTTCCAGGGTCGCCAGCCGGTCGATCCGCGGAGTAGGAGAGAACATGAAAGACGATCAGGACGCTTCCCTGCGCCAGCACCTTCATGATCTGCTGAAGGGCGGAGGCGCTCACACCAGATTTGAAGAAGCGATCGCGGGCATCCCGGCCAAACTACGGGGTCAAAAGCCGGCTGGATTTCCGCATTCCGCGTGGATGCTGCTCGAGCACCTGCGCATCGCGCAATGGGACATCCTAGAATTCAGCCGCAACCGAAAACACGTTTCGCCGGATTGGCCCCAGGGCTACTGGCCGCGCCGCGAAGCCCCGCCCACTGCGGCTAGGTGGAAGGCCAGCATCAGGAAATTCCGCCAGGACCTCAAGGCCATGCAGGACCTGGTTGCCAATCCGAAGACTGACCTCTATGCGCGCATTCCCTGGGGTGAGGGTCAGACCATCCTGCGCGAAGCCCTGCTGCTGGCCGATCACAACGCATATCACGTGGCCCAGCTGGTGGACGTCCGGCGCCTGCTGGGGGCCTGGCCTGAGAAGTAGATTTCTGCAGCGGCTCGCTAGTGTCCCGTCCCGGAAATTCGTTGAATTAACATTGTCATCCCGACCGAAGCGAGCGCAGTGGAGGGACCTGCTGTTTCAGCCAACTCGACCTGCGCCGCTTACATTTCGATATTCCATGTATTTCTGGGACAGAACAGCACCCAAAGAATCCATGTAGGGTGACGCCAACCTGCTTTCGACTTACGCGTTGAGGCGGCGGGATGCCACCTCGACAGCCGGCGAGACGCCGGCGCTACAACTGCAAATGATGACATCTGCGGGTTCGTGAGGGTCTGGTCAGGCGCAGTCTCGCGACCTGGGGTCTCTGGACCTGGGATCGATCTTCAGTTCCATGTCGCGCGGGCGCTTCCGAAATACTGCTTTGACTCCGTTGCGCCAGCGCTCATCAATACCCACCACCGTCCACTCCACCTCGGGCGAGATGTAGTGCAGCAACGTGTCGGTCGCGGGATGCACATGCAACGCCGGCGCCACCAGAAACAGCAAGGGCCGTTCGCTCGACAATTCCCGCCGGGAAAAATATCCGAAGCGCTGAAACTCTCCGCGAGCATGGTGCCACGCCACCCGCGACCAGTAGTCCAGACCTTGCAGCGGCAGGTGGATGTCTTCGTCGGCTTTCAGTTCGACAACCGCCAGTCTGCCGGCGTGGGTGGTGGTCAGCACATCGATCATGGCGCGGTCCGAGGCAGAGAAGGCCGGCACCTGCGAATACAGGCTGACGGGATCGAGGCGCTCATCCACCTCGGACACATCCTGCACCACGAGAGACTCCAGCCAGCGCTCGGGATGCAACCGCCAAAGCGCGTGATCTCGCGGACCTTCAGCATGGCGAACCTCTCCCACGCTGTGCACCAGACGCCGGAAGGCATCTGCATTCTGCTCTCCGAGCACTCTTTCGTCCGCGCCCACTCCAAATACGATCTCCGCCGTGGGACACAGCGTGCCGGGCTGGTGGGCCAGACGTGCCCTGGCAAATTCCAGTCCATGGCAGCGGAAGACGATCTCGGCGGGAGAGATTACCGCCATTTCGGCTTCGGGCATCAGTTCCCGGACCCGGTTGATTGGCGCCGCAAAGCGTTCCCTGGCCTGGGCCTCGTCTGTCCAGTGCACCAGCCGCGTCCTTACGTTGCCGCGGTCCGAAACCTCGATTTCCCTGAGGCTGTCGTCTCGCCTTTCCAGTTCGTATAACTGCCACTTGGCGGCACCAGGATGCAAGTGTGCCATGCGCTCGCGGGTCAGCTCTGAGGTCGCCGCCGGCAAGAACAGCTTTAGGCCTTCCACCATTACTTTCCCGGCTTGGGCCAGGCGACAGACATCGAGCCACAGGATTCCGAAGGTCAGAGCGGCATCGATCGAGGACTGGGTCTCCTGCGAATTGACGCCCAGAACCGCGAAGCCGGACTGTCCGCGGCGCAATAGCCCGCGAGCGTAAATCGGTCCGAACGATCGCTCGAGATCAGGGGCAATAGTCAGGCGAGAGGCACGGTAGGTGGGAAAGCGGCGCTCCAGGGTACGCTGCAAGCTGCGTTGGTAGGCCGCTCGCGCGGCGCGCTTCGCGGTAGGTGTGCGGCGGTCGCGCTGCCGGCAGATTTCCAGCTTGCTCGGGCGCGTCTGCCCCAGCCGCTGCACCGCCAGCCGCAGCACCTCATGTTTGATTTCCACATCCAGCACTCGCCGCACCATGTTTCTCTCGTCCGACCACAGGTGGAGCAGGCACTTGTTGCGCTCGCCGGAAATGGAATACCTGGCCTGCGCCAGGTCAAACATGGCAGCGCCGTCATCGAGCACGATGGCATCGCGCGCGCCGGCGAGAAAATCCTCAATGGTGCGGGCCAGGGCTTCGGGGGTCATGATTAAGATGCTTTCACCTTCCCGAATCCGTGTCTGTGACGTATGACCATCGCGAGAGTCCATGTGGGGACAGCCGCCCCCGGCTGTCCAGTCGAGCGCAGCTCGACCAGGTTTTTCGGGGAATGCGCAATAGCGGAACTTCGGTCCGCCGGACAGCCGAGGGCGGCTGTCTCCATGTGGCCTCACATGAGCCACCTCGGGCCGCCTCAAGCCATGTGGGATAATGAAGAAACTTCCGGGGAGTCTTTCCCGGTCCGAGGACATCTAATTACTGTGGATAAAAATCGGTTCTTTTTCCAGCACTACGGCCTCACCGAACATGATCTGGAGCGCTATCTGGCGGCCGCCCTCTCCGCCGGTGGGGAATACGCTGACCTTTACTTCGAGTACCTCTCCTCCACATCGCTGATGGTGGACGAGTCCATGGTGAAGTCCGCGTCCCAGGGAATCTCCGCGGGTTGCGGGGTTCGCGTTGTGGTAGGCGAGCGTACGGGCTACGCTTATACCGACGACCTTTCGTCGGAGCGCATTCTGCACGCGGCGCGCACCGCAGCCCTGATCGCCAGCGGCCCTTCCAAGACTCCGGTGGTGGGTTTCCAGGAAAAGGCCGCGCGCAGTCTTTACCCGGTGACGCTGCCTTCGGTGGATGCTGAAATTACCGCCAAGGTTGAGCTGGTCATGCGCGGCGATGCGGCGGCCCGCGCCTATGATCCGCGCATCAAGGAAGTTCGCGCCAGCTACTCCGACGAGTTGCGCAACATCCTGGTAGTGGGTTCTGACGGAACATTTGCGGAAGATTCCCAGCCCCTGGCTCGCATGAACGTTTCCTGCATCGCCAAGACCGAAGGCAATTCCGCCCGCGGTACTTCCGGCGGCGGCGGACGCGTTGCCCTCGACTTCTTCTTCGGTGAAAAAACTCCCGAATATTTTGCGAAAGAAGCGGCCCGCCAGGCCATTCTGCAACTGGACGCACGTGAAGCCCCAGCCGGCGAAATGGAAGTAGTACTCGGTCCGGGATGGCCCGGCGTGCTTTTGCACGAAGCGGTAGGTCACGGCCTTGAAGCCGACTTCAATCGCAAGCAAACCTCAGCCTTTGCTGGACTCATCGGCAAGCGTGTAGCCAGCGAAAAATGCACCGTGGTCGATAATGGCACCATGCCCTGGCGGCGCGGCTCGCTCAATGTGGACGACGAAGGCCAGCCCACGCAGAACACCGTCCTGATTGAAAAAGGAATTCTGAAGGGATACCTCAGCGACAAACTTTCCTCCCGACTGATGGGCATGGCCGGAACCGGCAACGGCCGCCGCGAAAGCTACGAACACATCCCCATGCCGCGCATGACCAATACTTACATGCTCGCTGGGCAGGACGATCCGGAAGACATCATCCGCTCCGTCAAGCACGGTGTGTACGCGGTAAATTTCGGCGGCGGCCAGGTGGACATTACCAGCGGGAAGTTCGTCTTCTCCGCATCCGAGGCCTATCTCATTGAAGACGGCCACGTCACTGCCCCCATCAAGGGCGCGACCCTGATCGGCAACGGCCCCGACGTGCTCACCCGCGTCTCCATGGTCGGCAACGATCTGAAACTGGATGAAGGCGTCGGCACCTGCGGCAAAGATGGGCAAGCCGTACCCGTGGGAGTCGGCATTCCGACTCTAAAAGTTGATCGCCTGACCGTGGGTGGAACGGCCAAGAAAGATCCCGGCGGCTTCATGCAGTAGAACATTTCAGATTGCAGATTTTAGATTGAAGATTGAAACTGCGGGATTTTAAATCTGAAATCTGCAATCACAAATCTGAAATCATCTTTATTTTATGCCTCAAACTCAACTGGAAACTGGGAACCAGAAACTGGAAACTGATCTCCGAGAAGTGGCGCAGGACATCGTCCGTCGAGCCGTGGCCGGAGGCGCGACGGCCGCGGAATGCGTGGTTCGCGAGGGCGACGAATTTTCCACGCTTGTACGTCTGGGCCAGGTCGAAACTTTAAAGGAAGCCGGCTCCCGCTCCATCGGCGTGCGGGTTTTTCACGGCCAGCGTTCCGCCAGTACTCATTCCAGCGATTTCTCCCGCGACGCGCTTGACCGCATGCTTAAGTCCGCGCTGGAGCTGGCCAAGATTACCTCTGAAGATCCCTTCAGCGGCATTCCGGACGCTTCGCAACTGGGTTCTCTGGCCGGCGATCTCGACCTCTACTCCGCCGACGTGTACTCCCTGCCTGGGGAAGAGCGCATCAACTACGCCCGCCGCGCCGAGAAGGCAGCGCTCGACTACGACCCTCGCATCAAAAATTCCGAAGGCGGATCGTTCGACGCCGCCACCGGCCACAAAGTCCTCGCCAATTCTCACGGATTCGTAGGCGAGTACCGCCGCTCGTATTGCCAGCTCGTCGCCATGCCCATCGCGCAATCGAAAAATGGCGGCATGCAGCGCGACTACTGGTTTTCGGTGGCCCGCAATCTGGGCCGACTGGATTCTCCTGAAGAAGTAGGAAAGATCGCCGCGCAGCGTACCTTGAGGCGCCTGGGCGGGCGCAAGGTGAAGACGGCGAAGGTCCCCATCGTGCTTGATCCCATGGTGGCCACGTCCATCCTGGGACATATTTTCGAAGGCATCAACGGAGACTCGGTTTATCGCGGCGCATCATTTCTGGCGGGCAAACTGGGCGAAAAGATTGCCGGCGATCACGTCACTATCATTGATGACGGTACCATGGTCGGTGGTTTCGGCACCGCGCCCTTCGATGGCGAAGGCATTCCAACCCGGCGCACCGTGGTCATTGAGAAGGGCGTGCTGACATCATATTTGCTCAACACCTACACCGCCAAGAAGCTCGGCCTCCAGACTACCGCGAACGCCTCCCGCGGACTGGCCGGCACGCCGGGCATCGGTCCGGGAAACTATTTCCTGCAACCGGGGAAAAAGACTCCGAAGGAGATTATCGCTGACATCCCCGAGGGCCTGTACGTCACCGAATTTCTCGGCCACGGGGCCAACCTGGTGACCGGAGACTATTCCCGCGGCGCCTCCGGCTTGTGGATCTCAGGCGGAGAGTTGACCTATCCCGTCGAAGAGATCACGGTGGCGGGCAATCTGAAAGAGATGTTCTTCAACATTTCCGAGATTGCCAGCGATCTCGAATTTCGGGGCGCCATGGCCAGTCCAACGATTCGCATCGACGGGCTGATCGTCGGCGGCGAGTGAGACGATCTCAAATTGTAGGTTCGAGATTTCAGAGTGGAAACCCTCCATTGGGCTTGGAAATCTGCAATCTGAAATCATCAATCCAAGATCTCCCATCTGAATTCCCGTACAATCTTGTTATGGGAACTCTGCTTCAGCCCACGCCCACGGCCCCGGAAGAGAGTAGTTCCAACTGGCTTCCGATCGTATTCGGCGTGGTGCTGGTGGTCATCGTGGTTGTAGCCGCTTCGCTGCTTTTGCGCACCGATGCCAAAATTGCGAATGCGCCCGATCTCTACGCCGCGAACCTGAAGTTCTCCGATCTGAAGATGAGCGCAGCGGAGAATTTTGTGGGAGCCACTGTCACCTATCTTGACGGCACAGTGACCAATAACGGAGACCAAACCGTCAGCCATGCCGCGGTGAACGTCACATTCAAGGATTCGCTCGGCCAGATCGCGCAGTCCGAAGACGTCCCGCTGCGCATTCTCCAGACCATCGGGCCCTACCCCGAGGCGGTGGACCTACGCGTCGCACCTCTGACGCCGCACCAGAGCAAGCCTTTTCGCCTCATCTTCGAACACGTCACCGCCGACTGGAACCATGAGTATCCGGAGGTGCGAGTGACGGATGTGGTAGCGAAGTAATCGTCGAATTGTTGCATTTACGGCTTGACGAACTGAAAAGCCATTTCTTCCAGTCTCTCAATCCGTCAATTCGAAAATCCGTAAATTCGACAATTTCTTCTAGAATGCTCCTATGCCTGAAGTCAAAATCCGGCTTACCGAGACGGTCAAGGCCGGAGGCTGCGCCTCCAAGCTGAGCCCTGCTCTTCTCGATCAGGTCTTGGGCAAACTGCCGCGCCAGCACGATCCCAACGTACTGGTGGGCTTCGATCACGCCGATGACGCGGGCGTGTACCAGATCGCGCCCGACACCGCATTGGTGCAGACCGTGGATTTCTTCACGCCCATGGTGGACGATCCCTACACGTTTGGCCAGATTGCCGCCACCAACGCCTTGAGCGACGTTTACGCCATGGGCGGCCGGCCGATTACTGCGCTAGCTCTCGTGTGTTTCCCGGCCAAGGGCGACCTGGAAGTCCTGGAACAGATCCTGGCCGGCGGACTTTCGAAGATGATGGAAGCGAAGTGCACGGTCGTGGGCGGCCACAGCATCCGCGACGATGAAACCAAGTTCGGATATTCGGTGACCGGCCTCATCGATCCCAACCGGGTCTTCACCAATGGCGGCGCCCGCCCCGGCGACCGTTTGCTGTTTACCAAAGCGCTGGGCACGGGCGTCATCTCCACCGCCATCAAGAGGGGCAGTGCCAAGCAGTCCTGGATCGACGCCGCCACCCGCTCGATGACCACGCTGAACAAAACTGCCAGCGAAGTCATTACCGCGTTCTGGACCACCACGAACCACGTAGGGATGGCCGCCCTCGGCCGTCCGGCCGAGCGAAGCTCGGCGTCTTTAAGCCAACAGCCAGTGCCCAACGACCAACGGCCGGTCCACTCCCTGACCGACGTCACCGGCTTCGGCCTCATCGGCCACGCCCGCGAGATGGCCCTTGCCTCGAATGTCTCGCTGCGCTTCCACATCGATCAAATACCCGTAATTGAAGGCGCCCTGGATTGCATTCGCGCCGGCGATATTCCAGGCGGCCTGAAAAATAACCGCGATTTCGCGGAGTGTACGGCGGGCTACGATGAAGCAATTTCCGAGGAACTACGGACAATCCTGTTTGATCCGCAAACTGCTGGAGGACTCCTGATGGCGGTCGCCGGGGAGCATGCTCCCGGCCTGCTTCGCGATCTCCAGACCGCAGGTGTGCCCGCAGTCGAAATCGGCGAAGTCCTGGCGCGAACCAAGCCTCTGATCGCGATCGCGCCCTGAACTGGCGGCATTCCTGATTTCCTCCGACGCGCTGTCCGTTCAGCCGGCAACCGTGATCATCTAAGGAGTAAGTCTCTCGTTTTCCTGGCGACTCGCATCAGGCGCGGAAATCTCTCCCACATTGTGATCTTGAGGAGTTTTTCTGGAGTGAATTGATTTTGAAGGCCGACGTCGTCATATTTTCCGGTCAAATCGACGAAGGCGAATTGCGCACCATTACCTTTTTTCAAACAGAACTGGGAGTAGGGCAGTGCGTAGATCGTAGCGCCTACCGCTTCCGCAAAGTACACTGCAAAAGGAAATACCAGCGTCGGCTCAAAGCGGGCGCTATGCTCCCATACGGACCTGCTGAAGTCATCGCCGCCGAGAAAGCCACCAGTGCGGACTTTCGGGTACACGCGAATTAGATCAATGGCGATGCCCTTGAGGGTATGATCGGCGTCTATATAGGCAAAATCCAATTCGCTGTCGGGTATCTGTCCGATCACCTCAGTCGTCTTTCCCCGCAAGATGATTCGTTTGCCGGCGGCGAAGTCGGTCTTGGCTTTTGTTTCTCGGAAGAACTCCCCGAGCACTGCGTCGTCCTGATTTGCCGGCTTGTTCCAGTCGTCCAAATGCCTCCAAGCGTCGATCATGTAATATGCGGTCAAACCCTCGCAACGCCGCAACATCTCGGTCGCGAAATCTCCCCGGTAGACACCTACCTCAGCCATCCGCTCTACCCCGGTCGACTGTATAAATTCAGCCCATAATTGCGCTCTGGATTGAGACCTGGAAATGCATGTCGCGAGAATCCGCTCGGGGGAATCGGGCTGTGCAGATGCGGCCGCCATCAACTGACTCCTCTCGATTTGTAATGGATCAATCATGATTCTGCCCTAGTCCCGATTCTCCGCTGCCAGCACTGCAGCGGTCGCCAGCAAGCGGCCTGTCTCCGAAGTGTAAACGCCGAGGGCACTCGACGAAAGCCCTGTAGTTGAGGCGCTCTTCGGTGCGGCGTTGGGAGACCTCATGCGATTCTCCGTCAGCGAGGTTCAGGAACGTCCGGCATTCCGGACAAGAAAAAGGGCGGCTTTTGGCCGCCCTTGCTGAAGTCCGACGCCCGCTCTACGCCGGCGCAGGCCGTTCGCCGCCCTTGGCGCGTCCCGGCTGAAGGTCAGGCTTGATCACCTGCTGTACCCCGTCATCGGGTTTGACCGGAGGAACGATCTTGGGCAATTCCTGGCCGTCGATGATCATCTTGATCTGGGCTGCATCCAGCACTTCGCGCTCGATCAGGGCCAGTGCGATCCTGACCAGCACATCGCGGTTGGAATGGAGCAGGTCTTTGGCCGAGTCATAACCGCGCTTGACCAGCTTCTGCACTTCCGCGTCGATCTTGACTGCCGTGGCCTCGCTGTAATCGCGATGCTGGGCAATCTCGCGGCCCAGGAAGATCTGCTCTTCCTTCTTGCCGAAGGTGAGAGGTCCCAGATCGCTCATTCCCCATTCGCAAACCATCTTGCGCGCCAGTTCGGTGGCGCGTTCAATGTCGTTGCCGGCTCCGGTGCTCATCGAATCCAGGAACATCTCCTCTGCCAGACGGCCTCCCATCAGGATGGCAATCGAGGTCTCGAGATAGTTCTTGTAGTAGTTGTGCCGGTCGTCGATGGGCAATTGCATGGTGACGCCGAGAGCCATGCCGCGAGGAATGATGGTCACTTTGTGCAGCGGATCAGAATGAGGCAGCAGGGCTGCCACCAGAGCATGGCCGGCTTCGTGATAGGCCGTGTTCTTCTTCTCCTCGTCCGAGAGCAGCATGGACTTGCGCTCCACGCCCATGAGGACTTTGTCTTTGGCCAGTTCGAAGTCGTACATCAGTACAGCTTTGCGATTCTGCCGCGCCGCCGCCAGGGCCGCCTCGTTCACCATGTTGGCCAGGTCTGCGCCGGAGAAGCCCGGGGTGCCGCGGCCCAACACGAAAAGGTCCACATCATCGGCCAAGGGAATCTTGCGGGTATGCACGCGGAGGATCTCTTCGCGTCCGCGCACGTCGGGACGGCTGACGACTACGCGCCGGTCAAAACGTCCCGGCCGCAGCAGAGCTGGATCCAGCACGTCGGGCCGGTTGGTTGCGGCCATCAGGATCACGCCTTCGTTGGACTCGAAACCGTCCATTTCCACCAGCAACTGGTTCAGGGTCTGCTCGCGCTCGTCGTGGCCGCCGCCCAGGCCGGCGCCGCGATGGCGCCCAACGGCGTCGATCTCGTCAATAAAGATGATGCAGGGAGCGTTTTTCTTGCCCTGCTCGAATAGGTCTCGAACCCGGCTTGCGCCCACGCCTACGAACATTTCCACGAAGTCGGAGCCGGAGATGGAGAAGAACGGTACGTTGGCCTCGCCTGCCACGGCCCGGGCCAGCAAGGTCTTGCCCGTTCCCGGAGGTCCAACCAGCAGCACGCCCTTGGGGATGCGTCCGCCCAGCTTCTGGAATTTCTGTGCCTCGCGCAGGAACTCGATGATCTCTTTCAGTTCTTCTTTGGCTTCGTCAACCCCGGCAACGTCCTTGAACGTGACCTTTTTCTGCTGCATGGAGAGCAGCCGGGCCCGGCTCTTGCCGAAGGACAACGCCTTGTTGCCGCCGGTCTGCATCTGCCGAATCATGAAGAACCAGAGGGCGGCGAGCAGAATCAGCGGGGCCCAGGTTCCCAGCAACTGCAGAGGCCAACTGCCGCTTGTAATGTCGCGGATATTCATGCTGACGCCCTTGTCGCGCAGCGTCTTGATCATGTCGGGATAGTTGGACGGGGCGGTGGTATGAAAGGCGGAATTATCGTTGCGGTAGATGCCGCGGACTTCCTGACCGTTGATGGTGACCTCTTTCACATTGCCCTGGTCCACATCGGTCAGAAATTGCGAGAAACTTACCGACTTATCTTTTTGCCCCGCGTTTCCGGCCTTCATCACCTGCCAAAGCAGGAAAGCCGAAAGCACGATCACCAACCAGAAAACCACTGTCTTGACTGTAGAATTCACCGAAGACTCCTGATAAAAACGCACGCCAACACGAACCGTGGCGGCACATTAATTAGATGCCAAGCCGCAGGCTTTGGATTGGACAAGTTGCCAGAACCATATTCTAACCGTTTCAGGGGAAAAAAGGTCGGCCTTCTGCCAATGACTTAAGTCATTGGCTCGGCTCAGCTTGCAGCGCCAATATAGGGGAGATTCCGGTTGGTCTGCTCGGGTGAGCCTAAACCGTAACCCACCAGAAAGGCCTCATCCACCAGAAAACCGAAATAATCGGGCTGTAGCTGCACCCGGCGGGCGGATTGCCGGTCCAGCAAGGTGGCCAGTTTGACCGAGGCCGCGCCCCTTGCCTTCAGATCGCTCATCAGAAATTCGGTGGTGATACCGGAATGCACCAGGCCTTCCACGACCAGCAAATTCTGCCCGCGAATGTCGGGTTCGTGGCTGAAGAAAATCTCCAGGACCCCGCCCGAGCCGTCCTTTTCGTGCAGCTGATATTTGGGCTTGATGAACTGGCAGATCACCGGAACTTCCAGCGCCCGCACCAGGTCGGCCATGAAAATGAAGCCATTTTCCAGCAGGGCCAGCAGGTGGATGGACTGGCCGCGATAGTCGTCGGAAATCTGCCGTCCCATTTCCCGCACCCGCTTCTGTATCTGTTCGGCGGGAATCACGGTGCGCGGCAGCCCCGGCCTTGCGAACTCATTCATGCTTCGCTCCTCCAAGACTGGCCAACTCTCGAATTACCAGGGCCCCCTGGGTGCCGTCCGGCGGATGCAATCGGGCCGGCGTGGGAAAGCCGCGCACCCACACAATCTCATGTCCGCTCACTCCCACCGGCCAGAGCCTGCGCTCCGAGCCGGTCAACTTCCGCTCCTGCAGCAATTCCTTGATCTTCTTCGGAGCCTTGCTGTGGGCCGGCCAGTAGCGGTCACCCGCGCGCCAGTTGCGCACGGTCAACTCGTTCTGCAGCAAGACCGGATCAAGCATGTGGTCGGGATTATAACCCGATGTCGCGCTCCCCGACACCAGCGCCGCTTCAAACCGCGTCCTGATTTCAGGAACTTCGACAGCGCCGGGCACCGGCAAGGTGTACTGATAGTCTGAACTCGCAGCCGGCAGGGGAGAATCGAATTGCAGCCCGCCTTTGGTCAGAGAAAGAACCCAGCCCTGCGGCAACATAGCGGACCGGGCTCCGGTGCGGCTCAGGTCGAGAACCTCTTCCACGTGCCGGAACTCAAGCCGCAAACCCAGCGACTCTGCCGCCGTCCGCACCACCCGCCGCCGCAAGGCCAGCGGCAAGGCCGCCAGGCCTGTCGGTTCGAGGGTTCGGCGCTCCGCCTGCCAGATTTCAGGCAGCACGCGGTCAACTTCTTTCTGCCAGTACTCTTCCTCGGAGCGCGCAATGTCGGCGGTCTCCGCCAGGGTTTCACGCACGGAAGGATTCAGAGTTCGCTCCAGCCGGGGCACAATCCCGTGCCGCACCCGGTTGCGCGCATGACGCAGATCACGATTGCTCGAGTCCTCGCGCCACGCCTGACCGATTTTTGCCAGATAGGTTTCCAGCAGCCTTCGCCGGGTCTGCAGCAGCGGACGGACGACAGAGAACTGAGAACCTTTGACTTGCAACTGGGGATAAATCCCAGCCAGTCCGCGGGTACCGGCTCCACGAACAATTCTAAGCAAGACAGTTTCAGCCTGATCGTCCAGAGTGTGCCCGGTAGCGATGCGGTTCAGTCCCTGCTCCTCGAACAGCTGCCGGAAGTACCGGTAGCGAAGCTGGCGGGCGGCAGCCTCGGTGCTGAGGTGCTGGTTTCGAGCGTGGGCCGCGACCTCGCCGCTGCCCAGGTGCAACTCCAGCTTATGCCGGTGGGCGAGTTGCGTGACAAACTGCTGGTCATCCTCGGCTTCAACTCCGCGCAGCTTGTGATTGAAGTGGACGACGGAAAGCACGGCACCGAGTTCCGGCCGCAATTCCAGCATGATGCGCAGCAGTGCAACCGAATCTGCCCCACCAGAGACTGCGACACCTACCCGGTCGCCGGCGTGCAGAAGATCCTGGCGGCGGATGTAGTCGAGAACGGCCTGAACCACCTTTTCCACGCTTCCATCCTACATCCGCGTGGATAGCCGCCATCCTTCGAAGCAGCGCTAAACGGGCGCCCTAATCGTGGCCGGTCAAATTGAATTTGGAAATCATTCCATCATGCGGTTTAGTTCCGCATAGGGGATGGCGCCTTCCAGTGTGGAGTATGTTCCCGCATGCTTGAGTTCTTCGGCCAGGCGGCGCAGCAGACCCAGCGTTGCCCGCATGGGGCCCGAACCCAGGCTGACCCGAGCCACTCCCAGCTTCTGCAGTTCCGGCACCGGGGGAAGTCCCGGGCCGGCCAGGATGTTGACTGGATACTGCAAGTCCTTCACCAGGCGTGCGATGGTTCCCGGGTCGCGCACGCCGGGAACGAACACGCAGTCCGCGCCGGCATCACGAAACGCCGCCAGCCGTCGAAGGGCCTCGTCGTAGCGCTTTTCCGGCGGCCCGATCTCGCGCAGGTAAACGTCAGTGCGGGCGTTCAAAACGATCGGCAATTCCCGCACCGCCTTCACCCTTTCGACCTGCAGGGCGAGGTCCAGCAGCGGACGCTGCGGATCGCCGGTGGCATCCTCCAGATTCATCCCCACCGCACCGGCAGCCAGGACGTCCTGCGCCGTGCGGGCGGCGTCTTCAGGACGATCGCCATATCCAGCCTCGACGTCGGCCGTGACCGGCACCTGGACGGCGGTTGCGATGCGGCGGACTGCTTCCAGCATCTCCCGGCGCGAAATGCGCTGGCCATCGGGATAGCCCAGGCTGAAAGCGACGCCGGCGCTGGTGGTGGCTA
>CAWCPY010000019.1:0-6300 GCA_963797385.1 Terriglobia bacterium | reverse complement strand
TTCGCTCAGGGCAGGCTCTCGACTTCGCTCGGGATGACAGTGGTTGGGAGTTCTGAATCTTCAAGGTCAAAACCCCCACTCTAATTTCGCGAAAAACGCGAAATTAGAATGGGGCACCGTCACGTCCCTCTTCCCCTCAAAACGAAGCCCCTGCTGGAGCAGGGGCTGGGAAGATCCTGTGGGCGAAGTTACTTCTTTGCCGGCTCCGCCTTGGCGTACTTGCGGCGGAAGCGCTCCACGCGGCCGGCGGTATCCATAAGCTTCTGCTTGCCGGTGAAGAAAGGATGGCAGGCGGAGCAGATTTCCACGTGGATATCGCCTTTGTGGGTCGAGCGGGTGGCAAAGCTGCTGCCGCAGGCGCACATGACGCGAATTTCGTTGTAAGCGGGATGAATGGCTGCCTTCATGGGGTCTCCAAACTTATTCGAGACATTAGATTCTAAAGGATTCGTGAAGGATTCAGCAACCCCCGGCGGGGTGGCTTTGGGTGGCGCCGGCGTCCTGCCAGCTGTCCCGCTGCCTTTGGAGGTGAACGGGTTATGTTAATTCCGAAAACCTAGCCGAGCTTTGCTCAGCCTGGACGGGTCAAAGACCCGTCCCTACACAAGCCATGTGTTGTCTGCAAAAAGCAAAAACGGCAGGACCGACCTCCTGCCGTTCTCGGTTGAAACTGTGGGCCTACTTACCGCGGTTGACCGCTTTCTTGAGTTCGGCTCCGGATGAAAACTTGGCGACTTTGCGGGCAGCGATCTTGATGGTGGCGCCGGTCTGCGGATTACGCCCGTTGCGGGCTTTTCTCTGCGAGACGGAGAACGTGCCAAAACCAATCAACGCTACTCGATCTCCTTTTTTCAGAGCAGAAGTGATGCTGTCGACAGTAGTGTCGATAGCCGTGGCTGCCGTGGCCTTGCTGATGTGGCAGCTAGCTGAGATTCGGTCAATGAGATCGGCTTTATTCATCTTCTCTCCTGGCAGGTTTCGTTAGTCCCCCAGCGCGCACAGGGGAGGAAACGAATGAACACTCGCTGAGTGGGGAAACCCGACGGCCCTATTTAGCTACCGTCTGAAGAGAATGTCAACTGTGGAAATCCGCGTCCGGTGCCGAGTCTGGGTCACTCCGGGAAATCGCACCCGTTCCGGGCCTGAGAAAAAGCCTCTTCCCAGGGGCAAAGGCGGGAAAAGTGGCTCCTGCTGGCCGTGAAGGCGTTGCCCGGCGAAGCGCATCCGCCGGTGGACGCTATTTCCTCAGCCCTCCACAATTCCTTTCTCGACTGCACAGGATGTACACAGGCACACCGGCTTTGGCACTTGCGAAAAGCGGGTCGCCGGTGCACAGTTTAGAGAAGGAAAAGAAACCCAGGTGATGAAAGTTTCCGCGGACGTGTGTCCTCTGTGTGAAGGTACTGGCTGGAAATCAGTCTCTATCGGCTCCGATCGTCGTGTAACCCGTTGCGACTGCCGCCGGCAGGCGCGTACCCAGACCCTGCTCGCCGCGGCCCGCATTCCCAAACGTTACGAACATTGCGAGCTCTCGAACTTCGACTTCGACGGGGCGCACCGGCAACTGTTTCCAGCTCGCATGGCCGCTTGCAAATTTGTGGAGGAGTATCCGCTGGACGGCACCGGCCTGATGCTGATCGGGAGCATTGGGGTCGGCAAGACCCACCTGGCGGTCGGCATCATCAAGGAACTGGTGCTCAGCAAGGGCATTGGCTGCCTGTTCTACGACTACCGTGAATTGCTGAAACAGATCCAGAATTCTTATAACGATTCGGTGAAGGCCACTGAACTGGACGTCCTGCGCCCGGTCTTCGAAACCGAGGTGCTGGTGCTGGATGAACTGGGCGCGGTCAAACCCACAGAGTGGGTCTGGGACACGGTGAGCCTGATCCTGAACACCCGCTACAATGCCAAACGCACGACGATCATTACTACCAACCTGCCCAATCTCGGCGAACGCGAGCGGTATCGCAATGCCGGCATCCGCAGCCTGGAAGCTGCGAAATATTCAGCCGAGAAGGAAACGTTGGGCGACCGCATCGGCGAGCGCATGCTTTCGAGGCTGCACGAAATGTGCCGCATCATCGAGATGGATGGCGCAGATTACCGACGGCTTCGCAGCGCCAACTTCCGCTAGCGACGGCGAAGAAAGCTTGCCGAGCCTTGCTCGGCCTGGACGGGTCGGAGACCCGTCCCTACACGGTCCGCACTCGTCCACCCCTGTCGCAAACCAGATCCGTGTTATCGGGGTTAATCCGTGGCCGCGTTTCCTGCATTCCGTGGTTGATTCAAACTAGAATGCCTAGGTGCTGACCGAGCGCCTGGAGTTCGTCCCCGATCGCGACGCGGAAGCATTCGCAGCGGCCCCGGCCGCGCCGGCAGTGTTTCTGCTGCGCGGCGACGATCCCCAGGCCGAACCTTATGTCAGCAAGACCGCCAATCTGCGCCGCCGCCTGCACCGCCTCCTGGGCCCTCCGGAACAGACGCGAAGACTGAACCTGCGCGACCGTGTGCGGTCCATCGAGTACACCGCCACGGGTTCCGACTTCGAATCCGGGTTTCTGCTGTATCGCGTGCTGCGCGAGGCCTTCCCCAAGACGTACGCCGACCGCCTCCGCCTGCGCTTCGCCCCGCTGCTCAAGCTGCACATGGAAAATGAATACCCGCGCGCTTCGATCACCACCCGGCTGGGACGCATGGGCGGGCGCTCTCTTTACTACGGGCCGTTCCCATCGCGGGTCGCCGCGGAAAAGTTCGCCAACGACTCGCTCGATTTCTTCAAGATGCGCCGCTGTGTGGACGATCTCCATCCCGACCCGCAATTTCCCGGCTGCATCTACTCCGAGATGAAGATGTGTCTCGCGCCCTGCTTCAAGGGCTGCACCGACGAGGATTACCATGCCGAAGTGGCGCGGGTGCAATCCTTCTTCGAGAGCGGCGGTCACTCCCTGGTGCGGGAGATAAGCACGCAACGCGAGCAGGCATCGTCCAGTCTGGAATTTGAAAGCGCCGCAGCGCTGCACGCCCGCGTGGAAAAGCTCAAACCCGTGCTTGGGCAGCTTCCCGAAATCGTGCGCCGCATCGATCAACTGACTGCGGTCATGGTGCAGCCGTCGGCCTTATCCGAATCCGTGACATTTTTCTTTATCGACGCCGGCGTGATCGCCGGCCCGCTGACCTTCCCCATACAGGCCACGGAGCACACCAAATCGCAGTCCATGGAGTCCCGGGTGCAGGCGGCGCTGGCCGCGCTTCCGCCAATAAATGCAAAAACCGCTCTTGAAACCATGGAGCACCTCGCCCTGCTCAAACGCTGGTTTTACCGCAGCACCCGTTCCGGAGAAATCTTCATCGCTGACCCCAGAAGTGGATTGCCCCTGCGCCGCCTGGTGCGCGGTATCGCCCGCGTCTATCGCGGAGAGAAACCCGAGGCCGCGCCGGCGAATATCGAAGACAGGGTGCCCGGCCCTTCCTGACGGAAACCGTCCGCCGCCGAGTGATAGACTGTTCGCGAAAACATCGAGGAGAAATCACAATGGCGGACGCCAAAGTTCTATCCAATCAGAAGACCATTCTGTCCAACCAGGCGACAATCGCAAAAAACCAGAAGACCATCCTGTCCAACCAGAGCGCAATCGCGAAGAACCAGAAGACCATCATCGCCAACCAGGGCGTCATCAAGAAGAACCAGGCCGCCCTCGATGAAATCCTGAAAAATCAGAAACTGATTCTCGCGGCAGTTACCAGGTAACGCGGTTTCCGTCAGAGGCGGTGTGAGGTCAGGCCTCTGGCCGCCTGTCCCGGCCGGGTTTCGCTCGGCAGCATTCCCCACTCGTCCCTGTCGCATCGGCGGCGCGTCCCCGCCCATTCAAAGGACGCAATCGATGGGGCGCCTTCGCGCTCAGGTTTGACTTGCCCACGCCCCGGACATACCATTGGCCCGGCCCGAGCCCGGGTAGTCAAGCAAATCGAAAGAATGAAGAGAGGAAGCATCAATGAGAAAGAGATCGATAAGAAATGCCGCGATGGCCGCGGTGATTCTCCTGCTCGTCTGTGCAGCGTCGAGCGCCGCCTTCGCGCAGAAGGCAACTGTGCTGCGAGTGGTTGTGGTCAAGACGGACGATCCCGCCGCCTACGCTCAGGAAATCGAAAAAGGCAGGCAGGTGATGAAGAGCCTCGGAGTCCAAGGCCAGACCCGGGTGTGGCAAGCCAGATTCGCGGGCCCGGACGCCGGTGCGGTGGTCGTGGGCATCGAGTATCCCAACATGGCGGCGTTTGCCGATGCCGTCGCCAAAACCAACGCCAGCAGCGAATACCAGGCCTGGCTCAAGGGCCTCGACAAAATCAGAAAGATTGTCTCCGACAGCATCTACACCGAATGGTAGCCCGCTAATCCCCAGAATTCGAAACCACAGTGCCCCACCTCCTTCGCGTCTGTTGCGAAGGAGGGTGGGTTCTTTCAAACCTGGGCAGAATTGTCCCCAGGGTCAAGCCGCTTTGGTATGCGCACCCCGGCGATAGTTCTTGACCGCTCTCTCCATCCCCGGTGCAGACTTCTTCAGGTCCTCCAAGTTCATGGCCGGACGCAGTTCGACATGGGCATTGAAAGCCAGAAACCACGGCTCCGCCACAGCCGGGATCTGGGACGCATCCTTCAGGTCAAAAAAGATGTAGCCAGTTCTCTTGCCGTTCTCTTCGGAAAAATAGGCAGCCTCGGGCTTCATGTCGGCAAGAATGGATTCAATCGTAGTCGGCAAAGTGCCGTCGCTGATGGCGGCGTTGCCGCTCTCAACTGGCATTACAGCCTTGAGCAAACATCGCATGTGACACCTCCGCAGGAAGTCTAGTCCCACCCTTCGAGAAGGGTCAATTTGGAGCTTCGGCTTTGGTCAGGAGCGCGTAGGGAGGGTGCTCCATCCCAGCTTCGCACCTACTGCGAAATCAGGGCGGAGATGTTGACCGATGATCACTCGTGTAATCAACTTCGACCAACCAGGCCTTGACCAGGCGGGGACCAATTAATTTCGCCCGAATCCGCATCCCTACCGAAGCGAAGCGCAGTGGCAGGACCTGGTGTTCGCATGAAGCTCCACCGGGCAGGTGAGCGGTGACAAAAGATGTGTCCGCCCGCCGCCCGTTGAAACGTGCTGCGGTCAATTGTGCTTGATGAATTCGGACGGTTGGTTTCCCGTCAAATCGTTGTACAGCGTAATGAGCCACTGTTCGGTGGTGATGAAGTCGCCATTCCACTTTTGCCACGGGGCCAGGACATTTTCCTGCTTCAACTGGTCCAGGGTCTTGCCCGCCTTGATGCCCTTTTCAATCACGTCCCTCGTCTCCTTCAGCATGGTCACGTAGCGGCGCACGTCATCGAGAGTTGAGACGGGACCGTGTCCGGGAATCACCTTCACATCGGAGGGAAGCTGGGCTGAAACCTGCTCCATGGCAGCGATCATGCCCTCGACACTGCCACCGCTGCGCAGGTCCACGAAGGGAAATCCGTAAGTCACGAAGTCGTCACCCATGTGCACCACGTTGGACTGGGGGAAGAAAATCACGCTGTCGCCATCGGTGTGGCCATGCGGAAAGTGCAAGGCGCGGATGTCCTCACCGTTCAGGTGCACACTGACGTCGTGATCGAAAGTGATGATCGGAAGCGCTCCCTTCGGCGCGGGCTTCACTTCCATCTTCACGCTGCCGCTGTTTCCCATCGTGCCGCCGGCCATCAGGCGTTTGCGCACGTTCTCCTGCGCGATAACGGTTGAAGTCGGCTGAAGGGTTCGTTGCCTCCGGTATGGTCAAAGTGCCAGTGCGTGTTGATGACAAAGCGCACCGGTTTGTCGGTAATGCCCTTGAGCGCGGCCCGGATCTTATCTGCCAGGGGGGCAAACTCATCGTCAACGATCACAATGCCGTCCTCGCCGACGGAGGCCCCGATATTGCCCCCGGATCCCTGCAGCATGTACACATTGCCGGAGACCTTGACCACTTTCATCTCAACTTTGCTGAAGTCCTGATCTTGAGCTGCGGCCGCAAAAGAAAGCAGGACAAGAGCCGTAGCAACCATCCCAATAGTGCGCATTGTGTGATCCTCGCTACGAATGTTACTGGCGGAAAAGATTCTAAACGGAGTGCAGCGTTTCCACCATGGAACCCGCCACCTCTGCAACAAAGGAGGGGGCTGGCCCCGCTTTGCGGGGCTTTGTTTTTTTAGGACAGGTAGAATAGGGTCGTGCGCAAGTATTGGGACAATCCGGCGCCCGGCGCGGGCGAGTCGTCCGCGTCGACACAAGCCAGAGC
>CAWCPY010000018.1:0-12476 GCA_963797385.1 Terriglobia bacterium | reverse complement strand
AATCCCTCCCTCTCCGCCAGACCTTTAGAACCAACGTAATAGAGTCGGGCTACCGCAGCACGGCTACCGAATCGCTGATATCCCCAAGATTCCAAGTATTGGCTCCTCAGGAGAAGGAAGCCAATGCCGAAAGTCTCAATCTACACACGCGCCACCACGGGCGGCGGTCGCCGCCGTTACACCAAAGCCACACGAGGGTCCACCGGGCCGTTCTTCCTGCGTTACGAAATTAACGGGAAACGAGTCTGGGAAGGTATCCACACTCGTACATACACCTTCGCTCTGGCCGACGCACGCTCGAAGGAGTCTTCTTTGCTCCGCGAGGAAGCAATCCCACCCAAACCATCACCCGCCGCGCCGAAGTCCTTAGAGGAGCTTCGAACGGCATTTATCCACGACAAAAAGACCACGTTCAAGAAGGACGGAACGCCGTTAGACCCGGACACGATTTCGTCCTACGAGAAGGTGACGCGAGAGTTTCTGGACATCATCAAGAAATCAAACCCCGCGCACATCACCAAACAGGACTTGAAGGACTGGATGGTCAAGCAGCGGGAGCGCGTCTCGCACCGGACCGTGTGCAACCTCTACATCAGCATCGCTTGCTTCCTTCACTTCTGTGGCGTGGATCACAAAAAGCTGCTGCCGCAGTCGGAGCGGCCTTCGCCAGTTGAGGAAACTCCCGAAGCCTATACGACAGACGAAATGACAAGGTTCTTCTTCGTGATCACGAAGGAGCGTGACGCGCTGGCCTTTGAATTGATGTTGAAGACCGGGCCACGTGAGCAGGAGTTGGCTACCCTTGAATGGACGCATCTCGATCTCGGGAAGACTCCGACTGTCAGCTACAAGACGCGGGAGAATTTCCGTACGAAGACCGGCAAGTCGCGCACAATTCCGCTGGAACGTGGCCTTGCTGACAGGCTGGCCGAATGGCGCGTGAAAAACCCAACTTCACTTTTGTTATTTCCCACGGAGCAGGGCAAGGTCGAAGGGCACTTCCTCCGACTCTGTAAGGAATACGCCAAGCTGTCGGGCCAGCACGAGGAGAAGTTCTGGCTACACAAATTCCGCGACACCTTCGCCACTTGGGCACTTCGGCGCGGCGTGGACATCCGCACGGTGCAACATTGGCTGGGCCACGCCAGCATTGAGATGACGCAGCGGTATCTTGCGCCAGAGCAGGGTGAGCACGCCCAAGGTCAAATCAACAGGGCGTTCGGGTCGTTTGATTCTACGAAACTCCAACCGAGTGGGTTTCCCAACGGGTGGGGTTCCGAAGGCGACCCTACTGCGGGCCGTGGTCCGGCGCGAACGATCCGTCAGGCCCTAATCGGATTGACCGGTACTTTCAATTCGAAACCATCCCTCTCCAGCGGCGTCATCCTGAGGGGCTTCAGTCCCGAAGGATCCGGCGTGGAGGGCGCAACTCCGGCCACCAGCACATCGCTCCACGCCAGATGCTTCGCAAGCTCAGCATGACGCCTAACGGGCTAAACTGAATATCCATGGGCAACCCCAATCCAGCCGCACACGCGGTAAAAGCAATTTCGCTTCTGGGAATTCCGTTCGACGCGAATTCTTCGTACCTGCGCGGTCCGGCGGAAGCCCCGCGAGCCATCCGCGACGAACTGTACTCCGGGTCCAGTAATTTGTGGACCGAGGATGGCATTGACCTGGGGCGGCCAGGTTCCTTTCACGACGCCGGAGATGTCGCCATACCCGACGACGCAGCGGCTGCCTTCCTCGCCATCGAATCCGCCGTCGATCAGACTTTGAAGCTGGGTCATCCGCTGATCTGTTTAAGCGGCGATCACTCGGTGACCTATCCCACGATCAAGGCTTTTCACACGCACTGTCCTGACCTGACCATCCTGCACTTCGACGCTCATCCGGATCTTTACGATGTGCTCGATGGCAACCGGTTGTCGCATGCCTGCCCCTTCGCGCGCATCATGGAGGAACAACTGGCCCGCCGCCTCGTGCAGGTGGGCATTCGCACCATCAACCGGCACCAGCTCTCGCAAGCCACCAGATTCGGCGTGGAAGTCATCACCATGCGGAACCTTGATCGCTTCTCCAGCCTGAAGTTTGAGGGCCCGCTTTTTATCAGCTTAGACCTGGACGTGCTCGATCCCGCTTTCGCGCCGGGCATCTCGCACTACGAGCCGGGAGGAATGTCCGTACGAGAAGTGCTGGGCTGCATTCAGGGGTTGAACGTGCCGGTCGTCGGCGCCGACATCGTTGAGTACAACCCAACCCGGGACTTGCACGGCCAGACCGCCATGGTGTGCGCCAAGTTCGTGAAGGAAATTGCTGCGGCGATTCTCCGCAAGGACAATCTCGCGCCCAGCGTCTGGCCGTAGAACGTCTGGGTTTAGATTGATCAGTCCTTTGCGAACGCCTATCTCCTGGGCACGTGCGCCGTCCAGAACGTCCACCCGCTTTTCACCGATCCGGCGATCAGTAGCGCTCCCCCAGACATGGCCAAGGCCACAAACATGCTCGTCCACTCGTTTCCATTGTGTGGCGCGGCAGCCACTCTGGGCAGATGCACAATGAGCACCCACAGAAAGAACATGAGGCCTAACAGAATTGCGGAAAGCCGAGCCGCTTTCTGAGTGGCGATAGAGAACGCTGCAGCGACAAATGCCACCCCCACAAAATATGCCCAGAATAGACGGCCCGGAATCCATGCCGGCACCAGGGTTGCGATGAAGCGGGCATACAGGAAGTGTTGAACGCCAAAGACCACGAGAGGCACAGCAAACAGGATTCGTCCCAGCTTCATTACTCCGGCCAGGACCAGCGCCGCGCCGCATAGGGCCAGAAGTTCGGAGCCGCTGGTCCACGGGCCCGGATCGTGAATATTCGCGGCCAGTCTGGGTCCGAAAACAATCAGAGCGCGCAGCAAGAGCAGGAGGGCCAGCGGCAATGCAACCCAATGCCGTTTCTTCCCCATGGCAACACAAACCGAAGCCGCGAGTAACACAGCCGTCGTTATGTATGCCCAGAGAGGACGGCCAGGACTCCAGGGAGGTCCGGGCGCGGGCACCACCAAAAACGCATGGGCGAGGAATTGAATGGCGAACCCCGCCATGGCGATGGCGAAAAGAATCCGGCCAAGTCTGCTTAACTTTTCCATTGGGTCTATCGTCGTGACCACCAGCCCGTAACAGCCCAACGAATATAGTTCCACTCTGATCGTTCGTCCAGGCAAAGCGCGGAAACTCAAATGGCGGGACTTCTAGCGCGAGGGCCCATATATTAGGGCGTGATGAATCCGGAGACTGGCAAAGAATTTCTCACCGCGCAATGGCGGGAACTTGCGATGCTGAACTATGACGTGGATCCCGTCCTGATCAAGCGATTTGTTCCCGCGGGGACCGAACCGGACCTGTGGAACGGCCGTGCATTCCTAAGCCTGGTAGGATTTCGCTTCCGCAAGACCAGAGTCCTCGGGATCGCCGTCCCCTTTCATTCCAATTTCGAAGAAGTTAACCTCCGTCTGTACGTACGCCGCCGGGACGGGCTCCTCATCCGGCGTGGCGTCGTTTTCATTCGCGAGATCGTTCCCCGCTGGGCAATCGCAACGCTGGCCCGCGTACTCTATAACGAAAACTATGTCTCGCTGCCCATGTCGCATGACATATCCCATTACGATGCGGGGATGGCGGTTAGCTACGCGTGGAAATTCGGCAATCGATGGAACAGAATCAGCCTGACGGTGAGCAATGACCCTGCGCTTCCGGCCCCGGGCTCCGAGGAGCAATTCATTACCGAGCACTACTGGGGATACGCGCGCCAGCGGGATGGCGGATGCGTCGAATATCAAGTCGCCCATCCACCGTGGAGAGTTTGGAGCACGCGGGATGCGCGCTTTGACGGTAACGTGGAACAGCTTTACGGCGAGGAACTCGCAGACGTACTGAAGGGGCGGCCGGCGTCCTCATTCCTCGCCGAGGGCTCCGAGGTTACGGTGTATAAGGGCAGGAGGTTATGAGGAAAATTTCCGAAACTGGTTCGTCCGCGGACCCCGCCCGTGGGTGGGTACTTTACGACGGCCAATGCGGCTTCTGCTCGCGCTGGCTGCGCTTCTGGCAGCCGACCCTGGCGAAACATGGATTCGATAGCGTAGCGCTACAAGAGCCTTGGGTAACAAAAAGGCTGCAACTGCCAGTAGACGAGCTTCTGTACGACATTCGCCTGCTCACCCGCGAAGGCGACCTGGCGTCAGCAGCCGCTGTGTATCTAGAGGTGACCAGGCGAATCTGGTGGGCGTGGCCCTTCTATGCCATTTTCAGCCTCCCGGGATTCAACTGGCTCATCCATACCTGGTATCGGTGGTTTGCCCGAAACCGGTACTGTGTCTCCCATGCCTGTCGACTAGACTCGAATTCGCGCATCCCTAGGCGCTGAGCAAATTAAGGGGTAGTGTCCTTTTGGCTTGGTAACGGCACACCGAGTTTACGATTCTAAGTGGTAGGCAATCTTTTTACGGGCTAAGCCCAGCAACAATTTGTCAGACCGATGTTTCCGCAACTTACCCAGTTCTCGGACTTTGGCTTTCTACTGCTCCGGCTCATGGTCGGCGTGGTCTTTATCACCAGTGGCTGGAGTCATCTTAAGGACCCTGAAAAGCGCGCTCAGAGCATCGGCGCGAGCAAAGGCTTTACGATTTTTCTGGGCGCCGCGGAGGTGGCCGGCAGCCTGGGAATTATCTTCGGCGTCCTGATCCAGTGGGCTGCGCTGGGCCTGATCCTGATCATGCTGGGCGCGATCCAGAAGAAGATTTTCGTGTGGCGCACCGGGTTCTGGGGAGAAAAGAATTCCGGATGGCACTACGATCTGATGTTCGTGGTGATGAACCTGGTCATCATGTTTACCGGCGGCGGGCGCTGGGTGTTGATGAAGTAGATGGCCCCGGAGAGGAGCACGTGGGGACAGCCGCCCCCGGCTGTCCGGCGGAGCAGGGCTCCGCAATTTCTGCTGCGTCGAGGCCTGTCGAGCTGCGCTCGACCCGACAGCCGAGGGCGGCTGTCTCCACGTGATTGCGGTCGATTCGCGCCCTGTCCGGGAGTTACTTGCGCGCGAGCCCTGCGTCCCCTATCCTTGTGACCAGGATTTGTAGCCTGACTATGCATCGCCTGACCGCCAGATTCTTGCTGGTGTTTCTCTTCGCCGGGATTTTTGTCCCCGTGGGCATGGCGATCTCTGCGCCTCTGCCGCATGCCTGCTGTATGCGGAAGGCCATGCACGATCAAGGGTCGGGCAGCCGTGAAATGCAGGCGGTGGGCGGACGACACGGCAATTGCTGTCCTCCCGTGACCACTGCTCACTGGGCTGAACTGGGGTCGGGAATCGATTCCACGCTCCGTCCTCTGCTCAGCTTCCTGACTCCGGATTCGCATCCCGTCCTGCACAGCCACTACTCCAACTCTCTCCAACCCGTCCGCGGCCCCCCGCTCAGCTGACCCATCTGCTCTGACTTGCGCCTGGTGATTTACATCGGCTTGCCGGTTGCGCGTATGCTTCCGCATTTTTGGCGGAAGCTGCGCTGGCCTCGCTTGGCCATTTGCTGAGGGCAACGTTGGCTGCCTGGCAGGAAGGGCATCGTTTGCTCCTCCGGCGAGCGCAAGACACCCCCACGACTGCCGCTTGAAGGGCGGCGCACAAGAACACTGTCGGATAGATACACATGTCTCGTGTGCTCTGGGCTGGATTGATTGTCGTTCTGCTGCTGGGGGCCGGGTTCTGGCTCTCCGGCCTGGTCTCGCATTGCTGTGGCGCGCGGCAGACTCCCAGCCGGGTGGAAGCCGCTCTGGCGCGGCGGTTGCGCTCCTGGTCGTTGCCGGCGGGCGCCAGCCAGCGCCGGAACCCGGTGACCACATCACCCCAGGTGTTGCAAGAGTCGGCCCGGCACTTTGCCGATCACTGCGCCTCATGCCACGGGAACAAAGGCGACGGCAACACCGAGATTGGACAGAATCTCTATCCGCCGGCGCCCGACATGCGGCTGCCGGAGACCCAGCAGCTCAGTGATGGGGAGCTTTACTACATCATTCACAACGGCGTTCGCTGGACGGGCATGCCGGCATGGGGCGAGCCCGGCAATGATAACGACCTGGATAGCTGGAAACTGGTCTTCTTCATCCGCCATCTGCCCAACCTGACAGCAGACGAACTCCGCGACATGGAACGCTTTAATCCGAAGAGCGATGCCGACCGTAAAGAAGAAAAGGAAGAGCAGGAATTCCTGAATGGCGGGCCGGCTGGTGATCAGGCCCCGAAATCCCGATGAATATCTCAAGGAGACAAACCGTGAAAAAGCTGGCGTTGATGGTAACTGGGATTCTGATTTGCACTCTGCTCTGGGGCACGCTGGCTTTTGCTCACGACGGCATGGAACACATTCTGGGGACGGTCACCGCAATTACCGACCATTCTCTCTCGGTAAAGACCCGCGACGGGGCGGCCAGGACGGTGGAATTCGATGGCGAAACCAAGTTCCTCAAGGGCGATGCGCCAGCCACCATCAAGGACGTTCAGGTGGGAAGCCGCGTGGTGATTCATGCCCACAAAAACGACAACTCGCTGCATGCCGCGGAAGTCAGGATCGGCGCAGCCGCAACTCAAGGCCAGCATTAGAACTGGGCATCGGGAGAACCGCTATGACCTACAAGGGAGCATCGGTACTTGTCGCACTTCTGCTGAGCAGCGTGGTCGCATACGCCACCATCTTCGGCACGGTCAGCGGCCTGATTCACGACCCGCAGCACCGTCCGGTGCAAGGGGCGCAGGTCACACTGCACGCAGCCAATTCCGCCTGGACGAAGTCCGTCAGCAGCAACGACTCCGGCGAATTTCGTTTTGACAGCGTGCCTCTCGGCGAATACTCCGTAACCGTTGAATTGGCTGGCTTCGCCACGGAAGAGCAGAAACTCGTCCTCAGTGCGGGCCGCGATATCCGCACCCACTTTTCGCTGACCGTTGCCCAGACCAAAGAAACGGTTGAGGTCAAGGACGAATCCATCGCTGTCAATCCCGAGTCCTCTACCACCGCAACCCTGGTCAGCCGCCGGCAGATTGCGGAGACTCCAGGCGCCGACCAGACCAACAGTCTGAGCATGATCACGAATTACGTACCCAGCGCCTACATGGTGCACGACCAGCTCCACATCCGTGGCGGGCACCAGGTCTCGTGGCTGATTGACGGCGTGCCCGTACCCAATACGAATATTGCTTCGAACGTGGGACCGCAGTTCGATCCCAAGGACATCGATTATCTCGAAGTGCAGCGCGGCGGCTATTCGGCGGAATACGGCGACCGCACCTACGGCGTCTTTAACGTGGTAACCCGCTCCGGTTTTGAACGTGATCGACAGGCTGAGCTGGTGACCAGCTATGGCAGTTTCAATCGCACCGAAGATCAGTTCAGCATCGGCGATCACACCGACCGCTTTGCTTATTACGCCAGCGTGTCCGGCAATCGCACGGACCTGGGACTGGAAACGGGAAGCACCAAGATACTGCACGATCTGGGCGCCGGGCTCAGCGCCTTCACATCCCTGACATTCAATAAGAACCCGAAGGACCAGCTTCGCCTGGTTGCGTCCGCTCGAGGGGACCACTACCAGGTCCCCAACGATCGCGACCAGCAGGACCTTGGTATTCGTGACGTGGAAAACGAGCGCGATGATCTGGTCAACTTTTCCTGGCTGCATGCCTTCAGCCCGGGGACGATTCTGACGGTTTCACCCTTCTACCATTTCAACCAGGCCCACTACATTGGCGATTATGTGGGCCAGCCCGATCCCGACGTGGTGGTTCCCGAGGACAACCGGGGCTCGAACTACATGGGGGGCGTGGCTTCTCTCGCCGTCAATCACGGCAAGCACAATTTTCGTGGAGGTTTTCAGGTCTTCGGGGCGCGCGACAACCAGTTTTTTGGCGTGGTCACCAGCGATGGCAGCAACCCGCCGCTGAGCCAGCGCGAAAAGGTATGGGGGAATGTGGAAGCGCTGTTTCTGGAAGATCAGTACAAGCTCACCAGCTGGCTGACCATCAACGGCGGAGTACGGCTGACGCATTTCGGATCAACCGTGAGCGAAAACGCGGTTGATCCGAGGATCGGCGCCGCCATTCGCGTGCCGCGCCTCAACTGGGTGTTCCGCGGATTCTACGGACGCTACTATCAGGCGCCGCCTCTGCTCACAGTGAACGGTCCGCTGCTGGAGCAGGCCGCGCAACAGGGGTTTGCTTTTCTGCCGCTGCACGGCGAGCGCGATGAGCAGCACGAATTCGGCGTGACCATCCCGGTGGCGGGTTGGACCTTCGATGTCTCCAACTTCCGCACCGCCGCCAAAAACTTTTTCGACCACGACATCCTGGGCAATTCCAATATTTTCTTTCCCCTCACGATTGAGCGCGCCCGCATCCGGGGATGGGAAGGCACCTTGAACTCGCCCCGCATCGCAGGACGGGCCCAGTTCCACGCCGCCTATTCTCATCAGTACACGGAAGGCGCCGGCGGGGTCACCGGCGGCCTCACCGATTTCGAACCGCCGGACGAAGGATATTTTTTCCTCGATCACGACCAGCGTCACACGCTTTCTGCCGGCGTAAATCTCAGGTTGCCGTGGCGCGCATGGGCTGACTTCAACGCGAATTACGGCTCCGGTTTCGTCGATGGCGAAGGACCCGAGCACTTGCCTTCGCATGAGACCTTTGACTTGTCGGTGGGGAAGTCGTTTGGCGAAAAATGGGACGTGCGTCTGACCGGTCTCAATTTGTCCAATCACCGCTATCTGCTGGACAACAGCAATACCTTCGGCGGAACACACTATGTGAACCCGCGCGAAATCTCGGTGCAGGTGAAATACAGGTTCCGATTCTAAGGGCGGGCGTCGGACGTCAGGCGCCTGACCTCGGCGCAGCGCATCCAATAATGGGAGAATACGAGCAGATGAGAGTCGTTCTGGTTCTGCTGGCGGTCGCAGGTGTGGCAGTTTCCGCCATGGCCTTGCGCGAGCACTATCGCACTGACACTTCGCCCTGCAGCATCAATGAGAAATGGGATTGCGGGATCGTGAACCATAGTCCCTACGCCGTGCTTTGGGGCGTGCCCGTGGCGACTATCGGGATTGTCGGCTATCTGCTGCTGGGCGCGCTGGCGTTCAAACGCTGGTATTCGGTTTTGTTGCCGCTTGCGTTGGCGGGGCTCGCGTTTTCCCTCTATCTGGCCCACATCGAAGCGCACCTTCTGGGTGTCTGGTGCATTTACTGTGTGGCATCACTGGGCGTGATTTCGGCTTTCAGCCTTCTGACGTTAGCGACAGTAATAAACCGGGGCCGGAGCAGAAACCTAAGCCGCTGATCCCACAAAGACGCATCGAGGAATTTCCTGGCGCAAACGCGGTTTGAACTTGTCGCTCTTCTTCAGCCCGCCCCGCCGATCTTTTTCAGCGCGGCCAGTAGTTCCTCGTTATTCGGCGCCTGGTCCAGCGGATAGATTTTGGCGAATGCAATCTTCCCTTTTTTGTCCACGATAAACACGGCGCGCTCACTGATGCCGGGAAAGGGTTGCTCCTTGCGCAGGATTCCAAACCGCTCCGAAACCTGGCCGTGAGGATAGAAATCCGCGCACATGGGCGTGTGCATCAGTCCGATTTCCTTTTTCTGCCAGGCAATCTTGCTGGGAATCGAGTCCACGCTGATGTCCACGACCTGGGCGTCGAGGCTGGCGAATTTGTCGCGGTCGGCGTCGAATGCGGGAACCTGCGCCGCGCATGTCGGCGTCCAGTCCAGCGGATGGAAACTCACGACGACGTTCTTCCTGCCGTGGAAGTCGCTGAGTTTTAACTTCAGATGGCGTTCGCCTTCGACCGCAGGCAGTTCAAAATCCGGGGCTGTGTCTCCCACCTTCAGGGGCATCAATTCCTCCTCCATTCATGTTAACCGAACCGGTCGGGTGCACGAGGCGCCTGGGCCGTCCATAGGGCATTGCCGCGGCTCGCGCATCAAAATTAACAATGCTTTAACAATTCCCACATCGCCACCGACTAATATCTTGCGATGCCACAGGAGCCTCTAGTCATTGAAGATGTCCCTGGGCCCAAGGAAGGGCAGCGCATTCTGCGCCTCACCGGCCCTTTGACCATGTCCACACTGTTCGATTTCCAGACCCGGGTCCGCACCGATACCTCACGAACCCTGCTGCTGGACCTGACCAACGTTCCTTATGTCGATTCAGCTGGCATTGGGGCGCTGGTGGGCGCTTACGTCACCCATGAGAAGGACGGCCGTAGTTTATACATGGTCGGCGTGAATGAACGCGTCCGTAGCGCACTCAAAGTCACCCGGGTCGAGCAGTTCTTCCGCTTTGTCGATTCAGTGACTGCGGCGGAGCAAGCCATTAGCACATGACGGGTGGCCAGATCCCAGCCTGGGTTTATCATTGAGCAATGGTTCGCCAGCTTGGCATTCTTTTAGCGCTCTCGACCGCCGCGCTTGCCGGAATAACCGATGATGTTCGCCTAGCCCTGACGCGGAACGACCTTCCAGCTGCCGCGGTTGAACTCCAAAGCTATCGTGCACATCAGGGAGTGACGCCGGATTACGTGGAAGCGCTTTCCTGGATGGCCCGGGCGAGTCTTCAAGCGAACCAGTTGGATCGTGCCCAGACCTATGCCCGGCAGACCGAGAGTTTGTCGCGGCAATTGCTGGCCAAACGCCCGCTGGATGCCGAGCCTCACCTTCCGACCGCTCTGGGCGCCGCCCTCGAGGTCCAGGCCCAGGTGCTGGCTGCCAGGGGGGAACCAGGTCAGGCAGCCGCCCTGCTCCGCCGCAGTTTAGTAATCTACCGGAACACTTCGATCCGGGCACGGTTGCAGAAGAATCTCAACGTTCTCAGCCTCACGGGAAAGCCGGCACCTCCACTGAAAGCCGCGCTCTACCTGGGGCCCAAACCGGTCGCTCTTACCCAGCTCAATGGTTCCCCGGTTCTGCTGTTTTTCTGGGCCCACTGGTGCTCGGACTGCAAAGCGGAGGGCCCGGTCATTGCCCGACTGAGCTCCGAGTTCGGCCCCCGTGGGCTGATGCTGATGGCTCCCACCCAGCTATACGGTTACGGGGCTCGTGGAGAAGATGCCCAGCCGAGGGACGAACTCCCCTACGTCGAACGGGTCTGGCAACACTTCTATCCCGGGCTGCAGGGAGTTCCGATTCCGGTCAGCAAAGAGAACTTCAATCTCTATGGCGCCAGCACTACGCCCACCCTCGTCTTGCTCGATCGTGCCGGCCGCGTGGCACTCTACCATCCCGGC
The DNA here is from genome assembly GCA_963797385.1 of Terriglobia bacterium. Classification (GTDB taxonomy): domain Bacteria; phylum Acidobacteriota; class Terriglobia; order Terriglobales; family Acidobacteriaceae; genus JAIQFF01. Next base: position 1,152 of record CAWCPY010000018.1, on the reverse strand, counting down.
GTGATGCCCTATGAGGAACTCCGCTCCGCCATCGAGAAAGTGGTTCGTTGAACTGGGGACGGCGAACTGTTCACTGAAAAACTGGGTTTTTGCTTCAGTTCTCCGAGGCCTCCCTGGTTTCAAGATTTCTCTCCGCCATCTACAATCTCCAATCGCATGGATGAAGCCCGCATCGCGAAGTTGCTCGAACCTTTCCTGAGCGACGGCCGACCCCAGGAAAGCACGACAGGTAGCCGGTGCGCGCCGACTCTGTCCCCTGCCCAGGCGCAACATATATCGATGTACGTCGATTTACTATTGCGTTGGAACGACCGCGTCAATCTCACCGCGATACGCGAGCCGGAAGAAATAGTCACCCGCCATTTTGGAGAATCCATCTTTGCTGCAAGGCAATTGTTTCCTCGACCAGAGGCTGGAGCCGGCACAACGGCGCATGTGATCGACATTGGTTCCGGAGCCGGCTTCCCCGGCCTGCCGATCAAGATATGGGCGCCGCATGTTCACCTCACGCTGATTGAGGCGAACCAGAAGAAGGCGACATTCCTGCGCGAGGTAATTCGCCATCTGGGCCTGGCGGATGTCGAAGTCTTTGCCGCCCGCGCCGAGGCTTACCTCGGGACCTCTGGAGATGTGGTGACGTTTCGAGCGGTCGAGCGGTTCGAATCGATTCTTCTGCAGGCCGCCTGTCTGGTAAGCCCTGGTGGTCGTCTGGCAGTAATGGCCGGAAAGTCTCAGCTGGAACATATCCGGGAGCTCTTGCCGGGGCTGCAGTGGAGGGAACCAATCGGCCTTCCACTTTCATCAAGCCGGGTAGTGATCATCGGAAGGAACGAATCAGAATAGTGAACAGGAGATCAGTTTGTGGACTATTGACATCATGCATGATAGTAAAAACTACTTTTTGGTCGCTATAAATGCATTTAGTGGGATATTAGGAGCACTGGTTCGTTTACGTGCGAACATCGGGTAGCACGAACCATGATGTTAAATACCTATGTACCATACTGGTAATAAGTGGTAATAGTTAGCTTATTTGTGAAGCATCAATCCGTGGATAGTGTTATCCCGTCACAAAAGTGGTATGGCAGACGTCTTTTTGGCGATAATTGCTGCATTTGGCACGATTACTGGCAAGAAACGACTGGATTTGTT
>CAWCPY010000017.1:0-101358 GCA_963797385.1 Terriglobia bacterium | reverse complement strand
ACGGGTGCTGCCGCTGCAGAACAGGCAGCGCAACCGACTGAGCTGGAACAGCTGTGGCTGGTGCCGGCGCACAAGAACATGATCGGCGCCAATATCGAACTGGTGGACGCCGAGCGCCGGGAATTTCGGCTAAGAGACGCTCTGTCACCGTTGAGAGAGCGCTACCAGTTCATTGTGCTCGATTGCCCGCCCGCGCTCGATCTGCTCACGCTCAATGCCCTAGTCGCCGCGGACGCCGTGCTGATCCCGATGCAGGCGGAATATTTCGCCCTGGAAGGTATCAGCGAGCTGATGGATACGCTGGAACGGATCCGTGGCAGCTTCAATCCGGAACTCACCATCGAGGGCGTGGTCCTGACCATGCTCGACGAGCGCACTAACCTGGCTCAGCAGGTCATGGCGGAGTTGAAGAGGTTCTTTGGCGAGAAGCTCTGTGAGACCACGATTCCGCGCAACATCCGGCTGGCGGAGGCTCCCAGCCACGGACGTCCGGCGCTGCTGTACGATCCGCGCTCCAAGGGCGCGGAGAGCTACATCCGCCTGGCCAAGGAGATTATCTCGCACCACTTGCCGGTGGAAGCCGAGCCGGTGCAGGAGATGGACAAGACGGCCTAATATATCGACATCGGTATATATGTAATATCGATGTTTATCTATTTAGTTTGCGCGCGAACCCGGTAGCCGAGCTTTGCTCGGCCGGACAGCCGGGGCGGCTGTCCCCACGCGGGCATTTCAGATTCGAGGGAACATGACAACAACAGCGGAGAAGGTGGTTAGCGAGGCGGAGAAAGCTCCGCCTGACAAGCGCAGGGCTCTGGGTAGGGGACTGGATTCGTTGCTGCCGGGCGGGCCGCGGGTGGTTGTGCCTCCAAACCCAATCCCAGCGGGTACGGTAGCGACGCCTCAAGCGGGTGGGGCGCCCGCTGCACACGCGCCATCCCTTTCAGAGGCGCGTGATGCCGTGGTCCAGATTTCGCTTGAGCAGATCGAAGAAAATCCCTACCAGACGCGCAGTCACTTCAGCCCGGAGGCGCTCGAGGAGTTGGCGAACTCGATCCGGGTCAACGGTGTGGTACAGCCGGTGGTGGTGCGTCCCGGCGCGGACGGGCGTTATCTCCTGATTCTGGGTGAACGGCGCTGCCGGGCGTCGAAGCTGGCGGGAAAGACAACCATTGCCGCGATCGTGCGGCGGGTTTCCGACCAGCAGGCGGCGGAGATGACGGTTGTCGAAAACCTGCAGCGCCAGGACCTGAATTGCATTGAGCAAGCGGCGGCGTTTTCCAAGCTGAGCCGTGATTTCGGATTGACCCAGGAGCAGATCGGGCAACGGGTTGGAGTCTCCCGCGAATCGGTCTCGAATTACATGCGGCTGCTAAAACTGCCGGCCGCGGTGCTGCAGCACCTGCAAGAAGGGCGGCTGGGATTCAGCGAGGCCCGCGTGCTGCTGCAGTTGCTCGATCCCGAACTGATCGTGAAAATCGCCGATGAGGCAGTGCGGAAGCACATGTCGGTGGCGCAACTCGAAGAACTGGTGGACCAGACCAATGTGCCCATGGTGAAGGACGACACCCAGCGCCGGGCGCGCTGGGTCGATCCCAATGTGCGCGCGGCCCAGACCGAGATGGAGCGAGCCCTGGGAATGCGTGTGCGCATCCGCGACCGCAAGGGAAAAGGAAAGATCGTGATCGAATACTCCACCCTCGAGGACTTTGATCGCGTAGTGGAGATGTTGAAGGGAAAATAAGAACCAGTTTCTGGTTTCTCGTTTCCGGTTTCTAGGTTTCCTCGCCGAGACTGGTTTGCACTCGCGCCCGTCGCTGTCCCTGTAGAATCGAGGCTTGCGACTCAACATCGAGAAACTGGTTTATGGCGGGGACGGGCTGGCGCGCCTTCCCGCCGACGATCGAGGTCCCGGCAAGGCAGTATTTGTGCCCTTTGTCCTGCCCGGCGAGAGTGTGGAAGCAACTCTTCGGGAAGAGAAGCCCGGGTTCGCTCGCGCTCAGCTGGACGGAATTGTCACCGCCTCCTCTCGGCGCGTCGGTCCGCGTTGCCCCTACTTTCAACGCTGCGGCGGATGCCACTATCAGCACACTGACTACGAACATCAGTTGGAGATCAAAGCTGCCATCCTGAAGGAAAACCTGCGCCGCCTTGCCCGGCTGGAGCTGGATGCCGAGCTGCAGGTGCATCCATCTCCGCCCTGGAATTATCGCAACCGCTCCCGCTTCAAAATGCAGACTTCGCCGGAATTTGCGCTGGGCTATTACAAATTGAATTCCCACGACTTGCTCGCGGTGGAAGAGTGCCCGATCAGTTCGCCGCTGATCAATCGCGCCCTGGCCGCAGCTTGGCTGTTGGGACGGGCCGGCGGCGTTCCACGTGGGATTCAGGAGATCGAATTCTTCGCCAATGGCGATGACACGCAACTGCTGGCGGAAGTTTACTGCTTGCCTGAGACCGTATCCGAAGCATTTACCGCAGACCTAAAGGCTGAGCTAGCCGAAATTTCCGGCATCGTGTTCTTCGCGGCCCGGCCGGCGAAAGCGGAAGGTCAGGGTGATGCGAAGCAACTCGGCGGCAGCGGGAACCTTACTTATGGAACCAGGCTGGCATCGTATCGCGTCAGCGCCGGGGCGTTCTTTCAGGTGAATCGTCATTTGACCGATGAGCTGGTGGATGTTGTTCTCGGTCATAGTGACGGCGGGCGAGACGCCCGCCGGACAGCCGGCGGGGCCTGCCCTGAGCGAAGTCGAAGGGACGCCGGCGCTACGGGGACTGCGCTTGATCTCTATGCAGGGGTTGGGCTTTTCTCTTCTGTCCTGAATCGGGAATTTGAAAGGGTGATTGCCGTAGAGTCGTCACCGACTTCTCATGCCGATCTGCTATACAATTCGCCCGCGAACGTAAAGGCGGTTCGCGCCACTACGGAGCAGTATCTGGAAAATGCGGCGGGCAAATTACGCCCCGAGTTGGTGGTTGTGGATCCGCCGCGGAGCGGGCTGGGAGAGCGGGTGATCAAAGGATTGTTGAAATTGGCGGCGCCTCGCATCACTTATGTTTCTTGCGATCCGGCAACTCTTTCGCGTGATCTGGCTCGCCTGCTCCAATCGGGATACCGGGTGGAGGCGGCGCACCTGGTCGACTTATTTCCTCAGACCTACCACCTGGAAAGCGTTTTCCACCTCATCCGCTAGGGGCTCGCGTGGGGACAGCCGCCTCGGCTGTCCGGCGGAGCAACGCTCCGCTAGCGGTTCGCCAGTAAACCCCGTCGAGCTGCGCTCGACTGAACAGCCGAGGGCGGCTGTTCCCACGTGAGCAATGTGACTTCACGCCCCAATTCGGGTTCGACTCCGGGCGGGCGGCAGCCATTGCTTTGGGCTGCGCTGGCTTTTGCCGCGGGGATTGCGGTTGGAGTTCACGCCTGGCGACCGCCGGTGTGGTGGGTGGCGGCCTGGATTGTCTTCGCTTTGTCGGGCGCATACCTGTTCCGGCGACGCGGGCCGCCGGCATTCATCCTGGGACTAGGAGCGCTCTTTTTTTTGGCGGCGCTCATGGTTCAAGTGCGGGGTCTGGATGACACCAGTAGCTCCAACTTGCTGCGCTTTGCCGACGGGACCGAGGTCGTGGTTACGGCCCACGTCACCAAGGAGGGCATTCCGCAAGAGGACGGTCCGGGCAGCGTGCGGCAGCGGCTGGAGGTCGAGACCGAAGAGATTGCCCGAGGCGGCCAGAAATTTGCGGTTAGTTCCGGCTTGCGAATAAATGTCTATCAGCCGCAGCTGAAAAACGAGCCGCGTCAGGAAGCCAGCGCCATGCGCCAGTTTCGCTATGGCGAGCGCATTCGATTTCCGGCCAAAATTTCCGCGCCGCGCAACTACCGCAATCCGGGTGCGTTTGACTACCGGGGATACCTGGCGGAAAACGGGATCGTCGCTCTGGCCTCCAGCAAGGCCGCGAACGTCGAAGTCCTCCCTGGCTTTGCCGGCAGCCGGGCTGAATTCTGGCGGGCGCGAGTCCATCGCAGCATCATCGATAAAGTCCACGCCCTGTGGCCGGCGCGGGAAGCCTCGCTGATGGACGCCATGGTGATTGGTGAAGAGGCGTTCATCAACCGGCCCACGCGCGTGGACTTTCAGCGCTCGGGCACTTATCACGTGCTGGTGGTCTCGGGGATGAACGTGAGTATCCTCGCCCTGGTCACGTTCTGGTTCCTGCGGCGGTTACGGGTCAGCGATCTTCTGGCGGGAGTCATTTCGGTAGCGCTGATGCTGGGCTATGCCTGGCTGACGGCGCTGGGTGCCCCGGTCTGGCGGGCCACGCTGATGCTGGCCCTCTATCTGGGGACGCGTCTGCTCTATCGCGAGAAGTCGATGCTCAACGCCATCGGGGCGGCGGCGCTCGCTCTCCTGATCGTGAACCCGCAAGTTCTGTTCGGCGCCAGTTTCCAGCTCACCTTCCTGTGTGTCTGGCTGCTCGCGGCGGTTGGAATACCCATTCTGGAGCGGACGACGCAGCCTTTTGTCCGCGGCTCGAGAAATATCGATTCCACGTCCTACGATTTTGTTCTGCCAGCAAGAGTCGTGCAGTTCCGCCTGGATATGCGCATGATCGCCGGACGGCTGCGACGCTTCCCCGGCCGCCGCTTGCCCTTGCCGCTGCTGGCCGGGACTGCGCGCACGTTACTGGGCGGGGGAGAACTGCTGCTGATCTCGGTGGTCATGCAGATCGGGCTGGCGCTTCCCATGGCCTATTACTTTCATCGCGCCACGGTGGTGGGACTGCCGGCCAACATGTTGGTGGTTCCTCTCATGGAACTGCTGATGCCGGCGGCAGTGGCGGCCATGGCGTTAGGTTATGTTTCGCACGCGCTGGCGAAGGTTCCTGTGCTGATCGCCGGCTTTGCGCTTGAGGGCATTGCGGGCACGGTGCGCTGGCTGGGCGGACTGCGGATCGCCGATCTGCGCGTACCCACGCCAGGAACTGCCGTCATTTTGCTCAGCGCCCTGGCAATCGCGCTGGCCATGGTGCTGGTGCGGCGCCGTCCCTGGATGGCCGCCACGGGATTGGCGGCACTGGTCGCCAGCGCGCTCTGGATTTCCGCGGTCCCGCCGCGTCCACAGCTTCGCCCGGCGGTGTTGGAGATGACCGCGATTGACGTCGGCCAGGGAGACTCGATCCTGCTGGTATCTCCCGCCGGCCGCACGCTTTTGGTGGATGCCGGGGGCCTGCCGCGCTGGGTGCATTCGGATCTGGACATTGGCGAAGACGTTGTGTCGCCCTACCTGTGGTCGCGTGCCATCAATCGCCTCGACGCGGTGGCCATCACGCACGCGCATGCCGACCACATGGGAGGGGCCGCGGCCATTCTGGCCAACTTCCGGCCGCGCGAGTTGTGGCTGGCCGACCCGTCGGACCCAGACATGAAAGCGCTGCGGCAGCAGGCACAACAACTGGGGGTGCGCGTGGTCCAGCATGAGGCCGGTGACGAATTCGACTTTGGCGGGGCGGAGGTGCGGATCCTGGCTCCCGGCGCGCAGGACCTCGCCGCGCGTCGCAACGATGAATCTCTGGTGATGAAACTGGTTTACGGAAAAACATCTGTTCTGCTGGAAGGAGACGCGGAGAAACGTTCGGAACAGCAAATCGCGGAGGAAAAACCGGAAGCCGATCTGCTCAAGGTGGCGCATCACGGCAGCGCAACCTCGACTATTCCACTGCTGCTTGACCGGGTGCATCCGCGATTCGCGGTGATCTCCGTGGGCGCGCGCAACACTTACGGTCACCCTCGAAGAGAAGTTCTGGCCCGGCTGGGTGAAGCCCACGTGATGACCTACCGCACCGATCTCGACGGCGCGGTCACCTTCTATCTGGACGGCACAGCGGTCATCCCTGGCCTTCCTCAGGCGGAAGTCCACTGATATCGATTTCCGCGGTTTCATCGCTGCCCGGGGCCCGGCGATATTCTTCGATCACCCGCCTCGCCCGCCCCGCATCCTCTTCCCGCACCAGAATAATGGTGCCGCCGACTCCCGGGAGGATGTCCTGCTGGGCGTCGATGGATGTGATGTCGGAATCGATCCCGGTGGACTCGAGCAGGCCGTGCACCACCATGGCCTCGGATTCCTGTTCCGTGTCAAAAACCCGCACCAGCCTTGCATTAGGGCGCGCAGCGGGACGTTGGTTCATAGCTCCTCCGATCGGGGCGGCAGGCGGCGAAGCGAAATGCCACGAATCATGCACATCGATCAGCCCGCTTCGGTCTTCCGTCTTTGCAACTGAGTGATTGTAACCCGGTTGCGGGGGTAACCGAAGTCCTACACCCCGGAGATGTTGTATTCGCCTCCGAAAGCCCACAGAATAGGCGAATGGAGATGAGCGCAACGTCAGGTTGCGGCGGTGCATCGAAAAATACTGGAAGCCGGTATTGGTTGTAGGTTTTGAACAAGTCCGGGGGGCGTAATGAGTGCACAGGAGCGGGCTGAACGGTCCGCGCACCTGACCGAGAAGGAGCAGGAAGCCAGAAACATCCGGCGACTGCAGCTCATGATGAGCATGGTCATGTCGGTGATCAGCCAGGACGCCAATCTGACCGTGGAAGAAGCCTCAGAGCTGGTAGCCGGCGCGAGGCGCGCGGCCCTGGCCATGTTCCCCGACAAGGAACTGGCTTACGACATCCTCTACCGCCCTCGATTGCAGCGCCTGATGAACGAACGCTTCCGGCTGCAGTGACCAACCGGCCGGTTTCAGAAACCAGAAACGGGAAACCAGAAACTTATTTGAAGCTAGCTTCCGGCTGAGAATCCACCCACATTCGCGACCGTGAGCCGCAAATATTTGTGGGGATTTACCGGCGTGTCATTGATGCGGACTTCGTAGTGGAGGTGGGGACCGGTGCTGCGGCCGCTCTCCCCGACGAATCCGATGGTGTCGCCGCGATGCACGTGCTGGCCGGGCATGACGGCAAAGTTGGCCAGGTGGCCGTAGCGAGTGGTGATGCCGTGACCATGGTCGATCATGACGGCCCGTCCGTAGCCGCCCAGGAAGTCGGCAAAGGTGACGATGCCATCGGCCGGGGCCACGACGGGCTGCCCGTCGGTGGATCCGATATCGATTCCGCTATGGAAGGCGCCTTCTCCGTTGAATGGATCGATCCGCTCGCCAAAGGATCCGGTCACGGGGCCTTCCACCGGCCAGAGATTAGGAGCGGAGTTTGCCCTCAGCCAGTCGGCGGTGGTCACGTTGCGCGTGAGCCCCAGAGAAAGGCCGGTCATGGTAGCGCCGGTCAGCGCCGATGTCCTGAGTGCGTATAGCTGGTCGAGCGAGGACACGAATTGAATGCTGGCCACGTTTTCTGAAGACGCAGTCACCAGGTTGGGATCCGACTTCAGCCCATAGAGCGAAGAAACTTCGCCCGCCAGCGAACCCAGCGAGGCTACCTGAATATCGCGCTCCTTGGCCACCTGCTCCAGCCGGGAGTAACGGTTACGGAGATCTTCCCGCTCGGTGCGGAGCTCGTTGTAATGCGACACCTTCAGCAGCATGCGCAGATACGAACTGGCGATGCCGGTCAGGCTCAGGCCCACGATCGACGCCCCTACCAGAAACACGTACAGGTAGTGAACGGGGATCGGGATCTTGCGCAGTTGACCGTCGTCACCGCGTGCCACAAAAAGAATGTAGAAGCGTTTTTGCAATTTAATCCTTCCGTTAGTCGATCAGGATCGGCCCAATGTGGGCGGCTCGCGCTTACGAGAGCCCCATTGCCATCCTGAATCCGGGCCAGCCTTGAATCTTGCAACTCCAGCCGTTTAACGCGCCCGAACCCTACCGGAACCGGGATGACCGAAACTCGTGTCTGCAATCCCTACTGAATGCAGCACTTAGTTCGGCCACAAGTGTCTGGACAGCTTCGCAACGGTAACAAAGTAGGTTCCCCCCTGTCAACGTTGGCGGCCTTACCAACGCCGGGTATTGAGGACTGCCCGAAGGGACCTGTTACTCGGTGGTGACTTTCGGACAGAGGGTAATGCGACCGCTGTGCAGGCGCGCGAACCGTGTGGGGCCGGGTCTCTGGCCCGGCCAGGTCGAGCGAAGCTCGACAACCAGCTGCCTGAAGCTCGACCGTCGCAGCCGACTTGCCGAGCCATGCTCGGCCCGGCCGGGTCGGAGACCCGGCCCCACACAGGCAGTGGCAATGAAATATGATTGCGCTGTGCCCCTGCCTGAGAGAGCGCTGATCCGTCGGCTTCGCGAGCAGGTCGCAAAGGGGCCTGCCGGCTTCCTTGGCATCGGTATCGGGGACGACTGTGCGGTGGTCTCAGTCCCCGGTGGTCATCAAGCCCTGGTTACCACTGATTTCAGTCTGGAGAACATTCACTTTAGGCGGGCATGGCACCCGCCGGAGAGTGTGGGGCACCGCTGTCTTGCGCGCGGGCTCAGTGACATCGCCGCCATGGGCGGGAGGCCGCTGGCAGCGTTTCTTTCGCTCGCCCTGCCGCGGAATCTGCCCCAGAGCTGGGTGGATCGTTTCCTTCGCGGTCTGCTGAAGCTGGCCGGCGACTTCAAAGTGGAACTGGCCGGAGGCGACACCGCCGAGTCTCGCAGCGGAGTTCTGGCCGATATCGTCGTGCTGGGCTCGGTGCCGAAGGGTAGGGCGGTGCTGCGCTCGGGAGCGCGTCCGGGTGATCGGATCTACGTGACCGGCGAGCTCGGCGCTTCGGCGGCCACGCTCAATTTGCTTTCACGAGGAAAAAAGCTCCGACCGCTGGACTATGGCCGGCACTTTCATCCCACGCCCCGGATCGCGGTCGGCCGTTTTCTCCGCGAAAAGAGATTGGCGTCCGCCATGATCGACCTCAGTGACGGGCTCTCTACCGACCTCCATCATTTATGCGAGGAAAGTGGGGTGGGAGCCGAGATCGAAGCTGACGCCATTCCACTCGCCAATTTGGGAAAGACGGGGCGAAGGGTTGATCTCCGCTTTGCTCTGCACGGCGGGGAAGACTACGAGTTGCTGTTCACCGTGCCGGAGGGAAAGCAGGTTCCGCCGCGCTTCGCGGGAGTTGCCATCCAGCAGATCGGCATTGTCACGCGGAGCAGGAACGTCTGGCTTCGGGATAGGACAGGCGTCAGGCAAGGGCTGGCGGCGCGGGGCTGGGAGCATTTCAAGAAACCGCAGACCACGTAGGGGCGGACGCCCTCGTCCGCCCGGTCGAGCGAAGCTCGACGCGGTTTTCCCCGGTTGCCTTCATCAAAGAATAGTCGAGCTTCGCTCGACCAGGGCGGACGAGGGCGTCCGCCCCTACGTGGCCCGTGGTGTCACCTCCTCTGCCTCTATTTTCAGCGACCGAATGGGACTAAAGTATCCTCATGCAGTTTTTGCGTATTGCTCGATTCGTCATTTTGGGGTTTCTACTGTCATTCAGCGCATTGGCCCAGCAGGCACCGCCGCACCCTGCGGCGGTCGATGATGATTTCATCCAGAAGCAGTTTGGATCGACCTGCAAACTGATGCCGGGCCCGCTGCCCATGAAGGCGGACCTCAACGGCGATGGCATCGAGGACCTGGTGGTCGCCGCCCGCTGCACCAATCCGCTGGGAGACCAGGCCGAAGACAACTTTACCGTGATCGATCCTTACAACACGTTTTTTGGGTACGGAAATACCAAGATCACCACCCAATTTGCTTCGGAGGACCCTGCCACCCGGGGCCTGGTGCTGCTGATCATTCACGGCGACGGTCCGGAAGCCTGGCGTTCAGCGACGCCCAAGGCCAAGTTCGTGATCATCAACCTGCCCTTCAAGCAGGTGACGGTGAAAAAGCTGATCGTGAAAAAGAAACCGAAGATGGCCATCTACGCCGAAGAATCCGGCGGCGACCGGATGACCTCTGCAACTTTTTGGGACGGCAAGAGATATCGCTACCAGCCGATCGGCTCCAGCATGGAGTAGGAAAGCGGGCCTCAGGCGTCGGACCTCGGTAAACCCTGGTCTTGAGGTACGAGGCCTGACGTCCGACGCCTGAGGGTCTGGAATGAATCTCGAACAGAAGCTCGAAGAGCTGAAGAAACGCGATCGCCTGGCTGCCGAGGGCGGCGGAGAGCAGCGCCGCGAGCGCCAGCACAAGGAAGGCAAGATGTCGGCCCGCGAGCGGGTCGAGTTTCTGCTCGACGAGGGCACGTTCGAGGAGACCGACAAGTTGGTCACGCACCGCTCGAACGACTTCGGTATGGCCGAGCAGAAGTATTACGGCGACGGCTTCATCACCGGCTACGGGCGGATCGAGGGCAGGCTGGTGTTCGTCTTCGCCCAGGATTTCACGGTATTTGGCGGATCGCTCTCCGAAACCAACGCCGCCAAGATCGTCAAGATCATGGACCTGGCCGCAAAGATGGGCGCACCGGTCATTGGCTTGAACGATTCCGGCGGCGCCCGCATCCAGGAAGGCGTAGTATCGCTGGCCGGATACGCAGATATTTTTCTGCGCAACACGCTATACAGCGGAGTGGTGCCGCAGATTTCCGCAATTATGGGACCGTGCGCGGGCGGCGCGGTTTATTCGCCGGCCATCACGGATTTCATCCTGATGGTAGAGAACACCTCGTACATGTTCATCACCGGGCCGGACGTGATCAAGACGGTCACGCACGAAGAGGTCAGCAAAGAGCAGCTGGGCGGCGCTCACACGCACAACGAAACTTCCGGCGTAGCGCACTTCATGGCGCACGACGATGCGGAATGCCTTTCCATGGTGCGCGAGCTGCTGAGTTTTCTTCCGTCCAACAATCTGGATGATCCGCCGCGGCGGCCATGTACTGATCCCATCGACCGCGCCGACGCCGCCCTCGACCGCATCGTGCCGGCTGAGTCCAGCCTGCCCTACGACATCAAAGACGTAATTCACGCCGTCGCCGATGACGGCTATTTCTTCGAAGTGCAGGAACACTACGCCAGGAACATCGTCGTTGGCTTCGCCCGCATGGATGGACGTCCGGTCGGGATCGTTGCCAACCAGCCGGCGTTCCTGGCCGGCACGCTCGACATCAACGCGTCCACCAAGGGCGCGAGGTTTGTGCGCTTCTGCGACTGCTTCAACATCCCGCTGATTACCTTTGAAGACGTGCCCGGATTCCTGCCTGGCATCACCCAGGAGTACGGCGGAATCATCAAGCACGGCGCCAAACTGCTGTTTGCTTTTGCCGAGGCCACGGTGCCGAAGATCACGGTCATCACGCGCAAGGCCTACGGCGGAGCCTATTGCGTGATGGCGTCAAAGCATATCCGCACCGACGTAAACTACGCCTGGCCGACGGCGGAAATCGCGGTGATGGGGCCAGAGGGCGCGGTAGACATCGTCTATAAGCGCGAGTTGGACGGCGCGCCCAAGCGCGAAGAGCTGCGCAAGGAAAAAATCGAAGAGTTCCGCGAAAGGTTTGCCAATCCCTACGTGGCCGCCGAGCGCGGTTTTGTGGATGCCGTCATCCAGCCCCGGGAGACGCGCAAAAAACTGATTCAAGCCCTGGCCATGCTGGAGACCAAGCGGGACAAAAATCCGCTGAAGAAGCATGGGAACATACCGCTATAAAAATCAGAAGCGACTCTTTTCGCCCCTCCATGCTGGACGAGTAAACCCCAGCGGCTGAAGCCGCACATCCCCTGGCATCTAATCGGCACGACTGAAGTCGGGCCCTTCCACACCTCGTTCGGCCCGAATCAAGGCTTGCACTTACCGACTACGGGGTGCGCGGTGGGGTGAAGCAGGGCAGACACACGGGAATCTTCGAGGTGGTGGGCCTTTGGGGAGGCTGACATGAAAGGAATCGAAGTGGCTATCAAAATTAAGAGTCCCGAGGTGGTGTTGAACCTGTTCGTCTCGGCCAGTAGCTCGCTTTAGACCCTTGCCGACCTGCTTTCGTGTCTCCTTGCGAAGACGACGGGCGCGATCTGTGCTTGGGCTCCGGGCTTACCGCCAACCGGAAAAACTGTTCAACGCCTCGGGACTCTATCTTGCCTCTGACGGATGTTCCTGTTCGCCTCGACCAGCGCTTGGCTACAGACCCTTACTGACCCTCCCTGATTCATCTTGCGATGCTTCAGAGTGATCTCGCTCGAGCCCCGGACGCCGCACCAACCGGGTAAACTTTAGAACGCGTCAAAGAACGAGGTTGTTTTTACTCCTCCTGTTTTTATAGTCAATAAAAAATGGCGGGATTTATCTCGTTTACTTGCAGGCGAGTGCAGCCCCTCCACAAGGGGGTGACCGGATTTGGTGCAGCGCGTCAGCGGGCGTTGGTTCGCGATCTTAACGGCAGCGCGATTTTTCAAGGGATTGCGCTGGCAGAATCAGAGCGGCGCGATAACGTCCGAACTTTGGCCATTGTGAAAATTTCCGCGCAAATCAATTGCTATGCGGGTTTGATTTCTTCCAATCGACCCGCGTAGGCCCGGACGCCCTCGTCCGGGCGGGCGCGCAACGCGCCCTGGGTTTGACGGGAATGGAAGCGGAAAACCGGCCGAGCCTTGCTCGGCTGGGCGGGTGAGGGCACCCGCCCCTACGTAGGCGCAGGCTTGTGGGCTGTGCGTGTCGTGTCGGGCACTTAGCGCACTTATAAGTTGGCAGTACAATCGCGGCGGGGAGGAAATCTCTTATGGCGATATTCAATGAACCTCATGGCCGGGTGATTGATGCGAACTCCGGCTCGGTACTGCGACTGCTGGGAATTGCCGCGGCGGCCTTCGTGGTGGTGATTATGATCTTTTCCTCCGTCGCCCGGGTGGATTCCGGGCATGTCGGCGTGCTGACCCTGTTCGGGCGGGTCACGGGAGAGGTGCTGCCTGAAGGCGTTCACCTGATTAATCCCTTCAAGGCCAACCATGAGCTTTCCATTCGCACGCAGGAGCTCAAGGAATCGGCCAGCGTGCCGTCGAGCGAGGGGCTGGTGATGAATCTTGATACTTCACTCATTTATCACCTCAATCCCGAAAAAGCCTCCGAGGTGTACCGGACGATCGGGCCAAACTACATGGCCGTGCTGATCGAACCAAACTTGCGGGCGGCCATCCGCGAGGCCACGGCGTCGCACTCGGCCAACGCGCTGTACACCGGCGAGCGGGAAATGGTTGCAAGACAGATTTTGGATCAGCTCACCACCAAACTTGGCGAACGCGGCCTCCTGGTGGAGAGCGTCCTTCTGCGGGACATTCAGCTGCCGGCCACGCTGAAGTCGTCGATCGAAGCCAAGCAGCAGGCCGAGCAGGAAGCCCTTGCCATGAGCTTCCGGCTGCAGAAGGAAACCCAGGAAGCGCAGCGCAAGCGCATTGAAGCGGCCGGCATTCGCGACTTCCAGCAGATCGTGGCCCAGGGGATCAGTCCGCAGTTGCTGGAATGGAAGGGGATTGAGGCAACCGAGAATCTGGCCAAGAGCGCGAATGCCAAAGTGGTTGTGATCGGCAATTCCAAGAACGGGTTGCCTTTGATTCTGGGGGGACAGTGATTCTGCGGCAACAGAAAGCGGCGGGCGGGGACGCCCTGCGGACAGCCGGCGGGACGCCGGCGCTACCTGCGCATGGCTGATCTTCTTGAAGTGCGGAATCTGGTCGTCGAATTTCCCCGTTCAAGCCACGGTGGCGGAAGCGGCGGGCTGGTGGCAGTCCGCGATCTCAGTTTTTCGATTGCGGCGGGCGAAGTGCTGGGGCTGGTGGGCGAATCCGGATCCGGAAAATCGGTCACTTCGCTGGCCTTGATGCGCTTGCTGCCGCCACACGCGCGCATCAGGGGGGAGATTCGCTTTGGCAACGGCAGCGGGGTCTGCGACCTGCTGCAACTGTCGGGCGATGCGATGCGTCCTTTGCGCGGTTCCCATCTGGCCATGATCTTTCAGGAACCCATGACCGCCCTGAACCCGGTGATGCGAGTCGGCGATCAGATCGCGGAAGCCGTTCTGGCCCATCATCAAGTCGCGAAGAGCGAGGCCTGGAAGCGAACCCTGGTTGCCATGAAGGAAGTGGGCATCGCCGATTTCGAACGCCGGGCGCGCGATTATCCGCACCAGCTCTCGGGTGGGATGCGGCAGCGGGTGATGATTGCCATGGCCATCGTCAACCGTCCACAACTGCTGATTGCCGACGAACCCACCACTGCGCTCGATGTGACCATCCAGGCGCAGATCCTCGATTTGCTGGCTGAATTGCGGACCAAGTTCGGTTTGACCATGCTCTTCATTTCGCACGATCTGGCGGTGGTTTCGCAGGTCGCCGGCCGGGTGGCGGTGATGTATGCCGGCAACCTGGTGGAACTGGGGTCGAAGCGCGACATATTTCAAGCGCCGGCGCATCCTTACACGCGCGGGCTGCTGAATGCCGTACCTACCCTGAAGACGGACCGCGATCAGCCGCTCGAGACTATCGAAGGCGCGGTACCGCCTCTGCATGCGGTCCCGCCGGGCTGTCCTTTTGAGCCGCGCTGCGAATTTCGCGTGCCGGAATGCGCCCGCACCCTTCCGCCGCTGGTGGAAGTTGCGCAGGGACACTGGGCGCGGTGTCCGGTGGTGAATGCATCAATCTAGCCTTGCATTTGTGGGGCGGGCGCCCTCGCCCGCCACTTTTGACTTCCTTTTGAAACTCATCAGAGCCGAGACACCACCCAACCCAAAATCAAAGGCGGCGGGCGAGGGCGCCCGCCCCACACTGGGATTGGGAATGTTTTCGGCCCACGGCCGTGCTCGACAGGTCTATAATCGCCAGTTTGTCCGGTGATCTGTGCGCGTCCTTTTAATAAGCGATATTCATAGCAACCTCGAAGCTCTGGAAGCGTGCCTGGCGGCGGCCCCACCGCACGACATGGTGGTCAATCTTGGAGACATCGTCGGCTACGGCGCCAGTCCCAATGAAGTCATCGAGCGCTCGCGCGCCCTGGGACACATCTTTGTGCGCGGCAATCATGACAAGGCGGCCAGTGGCGCAATGGATTTGAGAGACTTCAATCCCATCGCTGGACTAGCCGCGCTGTGGACCCGCGATCAACTCACCCCACCTAACCTGAAATGGCTGCTGGGCCTGCCCCACGGCCCGATCCAGACCGGTGAACTGCCCGGCATCCAGTTTGTGCACGGCTCTCCCGTGGACGAAGACGAGTACGTGGTGACCTTGCGCGATGCGATCGAGCCGTTGCTGACTTCGGTCACGCCGCTGACGTTTTTCGGTCACACCCACCTGCAGGGAAGCTTTTGCACCAACAACGTGGCCAGTGATTATTTTCGTCCGCAGTACAACACGGTGGGGCAAAGCGAGACCATGGAGGTTCCGCTTAAGGAAGGCATGCGTTACATGGTCAACCCCGGTTCGGTGGGACAGCCCCGCGATGGAGACTGGCGCGCGGCCTTCGCCGTGTTTGATTCCGACGCCCGCATCGTGACCTTCTGTCGGGTGCCCTACAATCTGAAGCAGGCGCAGGATCGCATCATGGCCGCCAATCTGCCCCAGCGCCTGGCCACGCGCCTGGCGGCGGGAAGATAACAAGTTACTTCAACCAGCTCCGCCACGGCATTTACCCTTCGTCTACCCAACAGTCAGCTCCTGGTGGGAGCAGGGGCCTTGCCTCTGCAATAAAATGACCTTGAAAGAAGAGGGCTCTGGCCCCAAGGAAGTCATCAATGACGAAGGGCATCCCTTTTCTTGCCGTGGTCCTCATGGTTGCGGTCAGCGCTGGCCTTTCCGCCGCGAAGGGCGCCGCCGCACGAGCGCCGGCTGACGACGAACAGGTACATGTCAACATCGGCGGCGTGGACCGCATGTATTTTCTGCACGTTCCCGAGTCGCTTCCAAAGACCGGCCCGGTGCCGCTGGTGCTGGTGTTCCATGGAGGCGGTGGCCACGCCTCTAACATGCCGAACTTCACCCATTTCGATCTTCTGGCTGACCAGCAGGGGTTTCTGGTGGCCTATCCCGAGAGTTTCAACAAGAGCTGGAGCGACACCCGGGGACTCTCTCCGGCCGATGACGTAGGATTCATCCGGACAGTGATCGAAGAATTGCAGCGCACCCACCGCGCCGATCCCAAGCGAACTTACGCGGCTGGAATTTCGAATGGAGGCTTTTTTTCCAACCGTCTGGCCTGCGACTTGACCGACAAATTTGCCGCCATCGCCGCCGTCGCCGCCACCATGCCCGATACACTGGTCCCGGCGTGCCATCCCTCGGCGCCGATCTCCGTGCTGTTCATGCACGGTACCAAGGATCCGCTGGTGCGCATTGAGGGCGGGCCGGTGCCGCGTAATCGCGGAGTGGCGATTTCCCTGGCGCAGGCGGCGGAATTCTGGCGCAAGTGGGACGGCGCATCCTCCCAGCCTGTGGTTGACAACTTGCCCAACCAGACAGAGGACGGCACCAGCGTGCGGCGCGAAGTCTATGCCGGCGGCAAGCAAGGCACGGAAGTTGTGGTTTACGTCATCGAAGGCGGAGGCCACACCTGGCCCCACGGGCCCCAGTACCTGCCCGCCTTTCTGGTGGGCAAGGCCAGCCGCAATCTGGATGGCACCGAAGTGATATGTGAATTTTTCAAGCGCCACACTCGCTAGGGGGATCAGAGTGTGGGTCAGACACTAGCGATGTAAACTTTCTTCATGCCCTCTTACCCGAGCCGAAATCTATTTCCGGCGTCGCACGCCAAAATGCCCGCCCACTACCTGATCGCACACAGCGACGGGGGCGCACGCGGCAACCCCGGGCCTGCCGGTTACGGGGTCGTAATTCAGGATGAAAAAGGACAGAAAGTTGCCGCGCTCAGCCAATACCTCGGCCACCAGACCAACAACTTTGCCGAGTATCAAGGCCTGATTGCCGCGCTGGAGTATGCCCTCGAGCATGGACACAAGGCGCTCAAGTTGATCAGCGACTCAGAGCTGCTGGTGCGCCAGATCAAGGGCATCTACAAGGTGAAGAACGCAACCCTGCAGGAACTTCACGGGCGCGCCAAAGAATTGATTGCTCAACTGGAATGGTTCTCCATCGATCACGCCCTGCGCGAACACAACCGCGAAGCCGACGACCTGGCCAACCAGGCCATGGACAAGGGTACAGGCCGTGTGGCGCGGGCGCCCTCGCCCGCGGCCGTTCCAGTAACGCCCCAGGAGTTCGAAGGTGTGGTGCAGGGCGGAATGATCAAAATCCTGAACGGCCAATTGCCGGAAGGGACCCGGGTGCAAGTGCGGATCAAGAAATAGCGGACCGTTGGTGAGTTCGGACCGACAGTCGCTTCGATTTGTTCCCGCCTGCGCGGAGCGCGGCGTAGCTCTGCGGTCCGCTGGGAGCCCCCGCCCGCGCCGAGGGCGAGACGCCCTCGGGACAGCCGGCAAGATGCCGGCGCTACTGTTTATTGCTCCGCCGATGTGTGGTCGTGCACGATCTTCCATCCCTCGGGAAATTTGCGGAATACCAGGGTGAAAAATCCATGTGGCGTTTTGCCGTCTGACAGGGTCAGTTTCCAGTTGCCTCGAACCAAGGCGGCGTTGGGAGCAAGCTCCTCGATCTGCAAATCGGAGAACGCCAGCTTTCCCATTTCCTTGCCTTCGCCCTGGTAGGTCTTGCGATAGCGCTCGAGAGTTGCCTGCCAGCCGGAGGTCCTGGTCGTTCCGAAGAAGGTCAACTGGGGCGAATTCCAGTAGCCGGACATGAAGCCTTCGAGATCATGACGGTTCCAGGCCGCCTGCTGTTGCTGGAGGACCTGCTGGATGGCTGAATCTTGCGCTGCGAGGGGCGCGATGAGCGCGAAAAGCAGGAAGAGGATTCGCATTGCGGAGCTCCTGAGGCAAGCAGTGTCGCACAGAAGAATGTGGGTGGGGAAATGCCTCGGGGCGAACTCAATCCGCTTATAGGGGTCCTTCGACTCCGCATTTCGATTCGCAAGCGAATCGGAATGCTGCGCTCAGGATGACAGGAGAATAACTTGTTTCTAGGCGCGGCCCTTTTTTGCGGCGGCTGCGGTCAGTCCCGCTTTTTCCCAGGGGCGCTTGGGGCGCTCTGCCTTGGGCTTGTCGCGGTCTTTGATGCGATCGTAGTGATACGATTCGCTCACCGTGCCCAGCGATTCGTTGTACAGGACAGGTAGTCCAAGGCCTTCCTTCAACTCTTCGGTAAATTGCTGCAGCGCCTTGAGGTGGTCTGCCGTGGCAGGGACCTCGGTCTTGGCGGTTTTCAGAAACTGCTGGTAGCCGCGGTTGACCAGTTTGGAGATCTCGCTGCCGATCAGGTACCCGGGGTAAGCGAAGATTTTCACGCCGTCGTCGCCATCTTTCTGGATGGCGGCGGACACGTTGTACTTTCTCAGGAAAACACGCCCCTGCATGCCCGGCGCTTCGATCAGGTCGAAGCCGTGCTCCTTCAGCCAGCTTAATGCATCCTCATAACCGCGCTGTTCGGCCTTGGTTGTCATTCGTTCGGATTCCCAATCCCTTCTACTGCTCCAAGCTTCAATCTCTACCGATGAGATGCAAATTCGCGGAAAAGAGTGCATTTCCGCATTCTGGCTGCATCGAAGCAGCCTCTTTTATAATCCAATCATCCGTTGCAAAAGCGTTAATTCGGGCCCGCCATACGTTACGATGGTCACGGCCCCAGCGTAAATCTTATGCGACCCGTCCCGGCAAGACGAACGGAAGTGCCTGATTCTGCGACCGCTGCGCGTGCCGGCGACCCGACGCAGTCGACTGGGAATCACTCTCTCCCGATCGGCCGGAGCAGCCTCGAACTTATCGGCAACACTCCGCTTTTGCGACTGGAGCGTCTCACTCGCGATTTGCCCGGAATCGAATTGCTGGGCAAGGCCGAGTGGTACAACCCCGGCGGATCGGTGAAAGATCGCGCCGCCTCGAACATCGTGGCCCAGGCCCGCGCCAGTGGAAAATTCGGCCCCGGCAAGACACTGCTCGATTCCACCAGCGGAAACACCGGTATCGCTTACGCCATGATCGGGGCTGCACAGGGTTTCCCGGTGACTTTGTGCATGCCACAGAATGTTTCGATCGAGCGCAAGCACATCCTGCATGCCTATGGCGCCAACATTATTTATACCGACCCGGGGGACGGTTCCGACGGAGCCATACGGGCCGCCCGGGAACTCTACGCCCAATACCCCGACAAATATTTTTATGCCGACCAGTATTCCAACGACGCCAACTGGCAGGCCCACTACCATGGCACAGCCAACGAAATCTGGCAACAGACGGAAGGACGCGTCACCCACTTCGTCTCTATGCTGGGCACCAGCGGGACTTTCGTCGGCACCACCCGCCGGCTGAAGGAACTGAATCCCGCGATTCGTTGCATCTCGCTTCAACCCGACTCGCCCTTCCATGGAATCGAAGGCGCCAAGCACATGGCCAGCGCCATCATTCCTAAAATTTACGACACCAAGCTGGCCGACGAGGACATTGGCATCTCGACCGAGGACGCCTACGGCATGGCCAAGCGGCTGGCCCGCGAAGAAGGACTGCTGGTCGGGATCTCGGCCGCCGCAGCCGTGGTGGGCTGCCTGCAGGTGGCCCGGAAACTAGGTAAGGGAAAGCGCGCGGTATTCGTGACGATTCTATGCGATTCCGGCGACAAGTATTTGAGCGAGAGATTCTGGGAAGAAGCCTGAAATTACACGGGTGCGACCGAGAACTCCAAACTGCCAACCGGGAACTGGCTTTCTTTTATCGCGAGTTTTGCTCCGCCCTCGAAGAGTCTGGGGTCGCTGTGACTCTCTGCCTCGGTGGTGCTGTGAGTCCTTCATGCTGAAGATCGGTCGCAAAGAATACGAAGCTCTCAGGCGGCACGGCGAAGAGACCTATCCCCATGAGTGCTGTGGCGTACTGCTCGGACAGATGAACGACGACGGCGTACGTACCGTGACTTCGGTGGCGCGCGCCGGCAACACGCGCACCGATTCCGCCCACAACCGTTACAACATTGATCCCAGGGAACTGGTTCGCATTCAGCGCCAGGGGCGCGAGCGCGGCGAGGACATCGTCGGCTTCTATCATTCCCACCCCGACCACCCGGCGCAGTGGTCGCAGACCGATCTGGCGGAGGCGCACTGGTTCGGCTGCTCCTACGTGATCACCAGCGTGGAGAAGGGAAAGTCCGTGCTGACGAATTCATTCGAATTGACCGGCGGCGATGAGGCTGAAAAGAAGCTGTTGGGGGAAAAAATAGAGGTGGAGTAATTCATGTGTAGGGCGGGCGCCCTCGCCCGCCGCCTTTGTCTTTGGGGTGGTTGCCGTTTGGCCTGAGAAGCAAAGGTTCAGCACTGAAGTCCAATGCAAGAAAGTCAAAGGCGAGAGTCAACAACAACCCAAGTCAAAGTCAAAGGCGGCGGGCGAGGGCGCCCGCCCTACACGGGCTGAATCCCCTGGCCCACCTGTGGCATCATGTATAGTCTATGCCCAAGGTCCAAATCCCTACCCCCCTGCGCCAGTACACTGGCAAGCAGCCTGCCGTTGAAGTCAAGGCTGGCACGATCGGCGAAGCCCTTTCCGACCTCGTGGCCCGGCACCCTGACCTGCGCCGGCATCTTTATACCGACGAGGGGAAGCTGCGCGCCTTTGTGAATGTGTACCTTAACGACGAGGACGTCCGTTACCTGCAGAAGGACGCCACGGCGGTCAAGGACGATGATAGTATTTCTATTGTGCCTTCCATTGCCGGAGGGCTTTAATGATTGCCGGATTGCCGGATATTAGGATTGCCGAATTGAAACCCGACCTCACAGTCCGCCGCTGTTGTTGTCCCTCCCGTCGATAGCTGTTTTCAATCCGTAAATCCGACAATTCTTCGATTTTGAGAGGTTCTCATGGCCGCGACACTTGACGTCAAACCCGAAGCCGCTACCCTCAGCAACGAGGAGATCCAGCGCTACTCGCGCCACCTGATCATGCCTGAGGTAGGCATGGAAGGGCAGCTCAAGCTGAAAGCCGCGAAAGTTCTCTGCATCGGCGCGGGCGGTCTGGGTTCGCCGCTGGCCTTGTACCTGGGGGCGGCGGGTGTAGGCACACTCGGCATCGTGGACTTCGACGTGGTGGACTACACCAACCTGCAGCGGCAGATCATTCACTCCACAGCCGACGTGGGTCGCAAGAAGCTGGATTCGGCGGCGGAGAAGCTGAAGGCCATCAACCCCTTCCTGAATATTCGGAAGTTTGACACCCGGCTCTCCAGCGAAAACGCGCTCGAACTGTTTCGCGAGTTCGACATCATCGCCGACGGCACCGACAACTTCCCCACACGCTACCTGGTGAATGACGCCTGCGTGCTCACCGGAAAGCCCAACGTTTACGGTTCGATTTTCCGCTTCGAAGGCCAGGCCAGTGTCTTTGCCACCAAGGAAGGCCCATGCTACCGCTGCCTTTATCCCGAGCCGCCACCGCCGGGGCTGGTTCCTTCCTGCGCCGAGGGCGGCGTGCTCGGCATTCTGCCGGGGCTGGTGGGCGTGATGCAGGCCACCGAAGTCATCAAGCTGATTCTGGGCAAGGGTGAGCCGCTGATCGGACGCCTGCTGCTCATCGACGCCCTGGACATGAAGTTTCGCGAGCTCAAGCTGCGCAAGAATCCCGATTGCCCGGCTTGCGGGACCCATCCCACGATCAAGCAGTTGATCGACTACAACGAGTTTTGCGGAATTCGCGGTGAGGAGAAGCCGGTGGAAATATCTGGTGCGGAAATGCAGGTGGAAGAATTGAAGCGGCGGCTGGACGCGGGCGACGACCTGTTCGTGCTCGACGTACGCGAACCCCACGAATACCAGATCTGCAACATCGGCGGACACCTGATTCCACTGGGCGACCTGCCGAAACGGGTCAACGAGCTGGATTCCAGCCGCGAGATTGTGGCGCACTGCCGCTCCGGCGTGCGCAGTGGCAAGGCGGTGGATTTTCTGCGTCAGGCGGGATTCAAGAGAGTACACAACCTGGCCGGCGGCATTCTGGCCTGGGCCGACCGCGTGGATCCCAAGATGCCGAAGTACTGAAGGCAGTCGTCAGTCGTCGGTCTTCAGTCGTCAGCAGGGCCGTGATGGGCGCTCCTTTTTTTCGACTGCGTCTACTCCGGATCGCCGGCGCCTATGTGCCCCGGTCCTTCAAAAAACAGGGGAGCGATTGCGCGCTCCCCTTGCCCAAGATGGTCAGACGGCTAATTACTGAACGCTGGTACTGCTGCTGCCGCTGGCGTTGGATTTGGCAGACTCTTCGCCGATTGCAAAGGCATACTTTTTCCCGCCGAAGCGAATTTCATTCAGTGACTTGCGGCCATCGCTGTTGAGTACAGTGACGGCCGAGTCGCGGTCCGGCGAGCGATCGAGATCGACCATGCGCGCGGGTACGGTGGCAACCACATTCTTACCCTTCAGAATATTCAGTTCGACGTTCGGTCCCGCGCCTTCCCATTTCACGGTGTACTCGCCGGCGGCGAGTTGCTTTCCGTTTACCGTTACGGAGTCGCTCACCTGCAGAGTACCCTTGTTGGCGGCAAATACGCTTGTGGCCAGCAGCAAAGCCAATCCCAGCAGCAAGCCTTTGGAGAGTTTCGATACGCTCATGTCACTCCTTTTTTCTTTCCCGATGTCGTCGGGAACCGGTTCTGGGCGGCCTGGATTTGCCTGGGGCAGGAAAACCTTGCGTTTTGCCGTCGAAGGCCTAAAATGCTGCCTCGGGGTTAAGCGAAAAGAGTACGGCCGCAAGGCCGCGAGCTTTCTGCTCCGGGGATTGTCCTCACCTGGGCCGCCAAACCGAGCGTGAGCCAGTCCCTGTAACCCCTGAAATTTTCTCTCTTCCTAAAAACCGGACCAGTTGGTGATCGTTCCTTCAGGCGCGTATGCAATCACTGCTACGTAACCTGCCGCTGAAAAGTTCCGGTGCACATTTCGCATGCACCTCTTTGGACGACATGAGTGCGTGGTTGTTAGCAGCCGTTCGCCAGCCTGAAAGCCGCAACACAACAGCCATTTGTCTTGTCTATGGTGTTTATGTGTGGGTCGGACACACTGGGGAGAGAGCTAACCTAACCTGAGCACTACCTTTCCGAAATTCTTGCCCTCCAGCAGCAAGCGATAAGCTTCCGCAGCTTTTTCCCACGGAAACACATGCCCGATCACGGGATGCAAATGCCCTTGCGCTATCCATGTGGAGAGTTGTTGCCAGGCTTGATTCATCAGTTCGCGCTTCGCCGACAAATAGGTCAACCACAAGCCGTGCACGCTCGCGCCTTTGGCGTAAAGGATGCGCGCGTCCAGGTGCGCCGGCTGGCCAGTGGCCGCGCCGTACACGATGACCCGGCCGAAATCGCGAAGGCAGCGCACGCTTTTCGCGGTATGCTCGCCGCCCAGCATTTCAAAGACTGCATCCACACCCTCGCCGTGGGTCAGGTCTTTAATCGCTTTTTCGTAATCGTGCAGCTTGTAATTGATCCCATGCTGCAGGCCCAGCGCCTTCACCCGCGCCAGTTTCTCTTCCGAAGAAGAAGTTCCGTACATCTCGACGCCCAGCAGCTTTCCGATTTGCACCGCGGCTGTTCCTACTCCACCAGCCACGGCATGGATGAGGACTCGCGGCGCCGTCTTGCCCGCCGCCTGCAGCAGACCTGCCTTCCAAAAAGCAAAGTAGGCGGTGAAATAGTTGACCGGAAATGCCGCGCCTTCTTCCGCGCTCCAGCCTTCGGGCACCGGCCACAGCAATTGCGCCGTTGCGGCAACGCGTTCGGCAAACGCTCCCCACTGAGCGTAGCCCATGACGCGCTGGCCGTCGCTGATGCGAGTTCCGCAGAATTCGCGCCCCGCCACCAGCGGGGGTTTCGGAGTTCCGGGATAGCCGCCTTGCGCGCTCATGATGTCGGCGAAGTTGATGCCGCCGGCTTCTACCTTGACCAACTCCTGCCCCGCGGCGGGCTCCGGGTCAGGGACCGAGCGCACCTCCAGCACCTCGGGGTCGCCTAACCGGCTGATGACAAGGGCCTTCATGGGCAGCAGTGTAACAGGCGCGAGGTGGCGATATTACGATCGATTGGCCTCGCCGCGCGGACGCATCGTAGTATTTTGTGGCAGGTATATACTTTCCGTAACACAGTTGGGGCTCTGCTTCCTTAATGGACAGCCATATGGGCAGCCGGGGGAGGAGAGGTCGGAGCGCTTTTCATATCCAAATTCATAGGCTCCGTTTAACAGATCACCGGTACCGAATTTAGGAACGTCGGGGAACCGGTGCAGGACGTTCATCTGCGGAGGGGTCCGCGGATGGGTTCCGGGGAGGTCCTTCAGTGGACTTGGTTTTGGTTCGTGTCTTATTTGTTCTCATAATTGCTGTTACTTGCTATCTGACAGACCCGTTCGGCCTTCCTGCCAACCTGGATGCGGGAGTGGGCGTGCTCATCGGGCTCGCGATCGTCCTGTTCGAGTGGCGGTTACGGCGAGTCAGTCTCAAGCGCCTGATTGGCGCTGCCATCGGCAGTGTTCTCGGCATTTTTGGCGCCTACCTCTTCTCCCTGGTCATTCGCAACAGCGTTGCTCCCGGGCACACCCAGAGTTTCCTGCAAATCCTGGTGATGCTGCTGATGGCCTACGTCGGCCTGGTGGTGGGGGCCAACAAGGGTGACCTGCTGAACCTTGCCGCCCTGGGTGGCGTTTTCGGCGGCGAGAAACAAGGCAAGAAGAGCTACAAGATCCTCGATACCAGCGTCATCATCGACGGCCGCATCGCCGACATTGCCGAGACCGGCTTTCTCGACGGCACCATCGTGACTCCGCAGTTCGTGCTGCGCGAACTGCAGCTGGTGGCCGACTCCGCCGACTCGCTCAAGCGCAACCGGGGACGCCGCGGTCTCGACATTCTGCAACGCCTGCAGAAGGTTCCCTCGCTGCAGATCCAGATCGTCGAGGATGACTTTCCTTCCGTCCGCGAAGTGGATTTGAAGCTGATCGAGCTGGCCAAGCTCTATGAAGGCAAAATCATCACCAACGACTTCAACCTGAACAAAGTGGCGCAGCTTCAGGGTGTCGCGGTATTGAACATCAACGAACTGGCCAATTCGCTCAAGCCGATTGTCTTGCCCGGCGAAACCATGCGGGTCTTTATCCTGAAGGAAGGCAAGGAATACAACCAGGGTGTGGCCTATCTCGACGACGGAACCATGGTGGTGGTGGACAACGCCAGAAAGGTGATTGGCAAGACCATCGACATCTCGGTCACTTCGGTGCTGCAGACGACGGCGGGAAAAATGATTTTTGGAAAATGGGATGAGCGCCCCGGCAGCCGCAGCGAATCGCGCGCCGGGATCAACGCAGTGCCGGTTGCCTCCCCGGCCGCGCCCCCAGTGCAAAGTGCAGATGCGAAAAAATCACCGCCAGTGATGGTGGAGCGGCCGGCGGAATAGCGGGCGCGCGATTTCAGCTGCCGGTGGCTACTCCGTCACCACCGCCTTGACCTTGATCGTGTCGCCTTCGAGCATTCCTACAATGTTCACTCTCTCGCCCGCCAGCTTCTCCAATTCTGCCGGATCACCCTCCAGGGCATAGACTTTTTCACCATCCACCAGAACATAGTGCGCCCCGTTGCGCACGCATGAGTGCACACACTCCGCCGAGGTCTTGCCCGAGTTCATCCGGTGGCGCGCGCCGCAGCGCGAGTCGGTAATCATGCCGGCAAAAGTCTGAGTGGAAGCTGCGCCGCTGTCGTCAACGGGCTGGGCCGTGCTCTGGCTGTCGGCCCCGGTTTGCGCAGCGCCCGGTTGTTCCATAGTCTGGTCGGCGGACGCCTCGGCTAGCGCGCCTGCATCCGCGCCCGGCGCGGGTTGGGAAACGGCAAACGCCAGCGACGCGCCAGCCAGCAGAACGGCGAAAGCCAGCGCCACAATCATTCCGCTCACCGCGCAAAAAGCTACTAGAGACAGCCATGACCGTTGCACCGGTTTCATATTCGCCTCCAGACGTCGCACGGAAGTGTAGCTAGCACTTCCAGGGCCGATCCGGAGTGCCCTGGTTAGGTGCGCTAACCGACTATCCTGGTTGCACTAATCGCGGTGATTCGTGGGTTCCGGCGAAAGAAAGAGGATTCACCTGGCAAAAAGTTCACAGCCCGGGCAAAATGTCATACCGTAAATACCTTAGACGGCGGAGCGGAAGATATGAAGCGCGTGACCGGCATCGGCGGCATTTTCTTTAAGGCACAAGCTCCACAAGCGCTTTACCAGTGGTATGAAAAGCATCTGGGGATCCCACGTGCCCCGGATGGAACGAGTGCAACTTTCGAGTGGCGGGAAGTGGATGAACCGGAGACGAAGGGCATGACGGTGTGGTCGATTTTTCCCCACGACACCAAGTATTTCGATCCCAGCCCTTCCCCGTTCATGATCAACTATCGCGTCGATGATCTGGATGCCTTGCTGGCGGCGCTTCAGGAAGAGGGCGTGAAGATCGATCCGCACCGCGAGGATTACGAGTACGGGCGCTTCGCCTGGATCATGGACCCGGACGGCAATCGGATTGAGTTGTGGGAGCCTCCGAAAAAGTAAGACGCTCGGGAGCGGCCGATCGATACAGCTCGGAAGTGTGGGTCGGACACTCTTGTCCGACGCGTTTGCAGTTGCCTTTGATTTTCGAGTCCAGAGTGAGTAGCCTCACTCCGATCTGATTCAGAACCAAATTCAAGATCAAGCTCAAGACCAAAATCAGGATCAAGACTACTAAGGTCAGAAGCAGGCGGGCGAGGGCGCCCGCCCCACACACGCCGGAATATTTGAACACTTTCCCCGCCAGCCCTTATACTTACAGGCCGCGATGAAGGTAGTAGTCATCATTCCGGCGGCGGGTCTCGGGACACGCATGGCTCCGGCCTCCGATGCCAGGAGCAAGAAGCCGGTGGCATCCAAGCAGTTCTCCGAGATTGGGGGAACGCCGATCCTCGTTCACACCTTACGCAAGTTCGCAGCCAGCCCTGAGGTCGCGGAAATCTATGTCGCCCTGCGCGCCAACGAGATGGCAGGTTTTAAAACTCGCTTGCAGGCAGACACACAACTTTCGGCCAAGAAGATTGAACTGGTGGAGGGCGGCGAGCATCGCCAGCAGTCCGTGGCCAATGCGATCGCGGCAGTTGCAGCGGCGCCGGATGATATTGTTCTCGTGCACGACGCGGTCCGTCCCTTTGTAACCGCCGAAATCATTCACGACGTGATCGAAGCCGCGAGAAAATATGGCGCAGCCATCGCAGGAATGCCGGCCATGGACACCATCAAGCAGGTGGAGCGCACTTCCGAAGGCGCCGTCATCACCGCCACCCTGCCCCGCGAGCGGGTGGTGATGGCCCAGACCCCGCAGGGCTTTCGCTATAGCGTGTTGAAGCAGGCCTTCGATGAAGCCACGGCGGACGGCTTTCTCGGCACCGACGAGGCCTCTCTGGTCGAGCGTTCAGGTCATGAGGTCGCGGTGGTGATGGGCTCGCCGCGAAACATCAAGATCACCACTCCGGCCGACATGGAACTGGCCGAGTTTTTCCTGAAACGGTAGGGACGGCCACGAATTTTCACGGATCACACGACTAGTCGTCGGTCGTCAGACTTCGGTCGTCAGCGATTACCAATTGTAAGACCGACGGCCGTGGCTGGTTGCATGACGCGATTGAATTTTTGCCAACGACGGACGACCAACGACCAACGACAAGACTGGAAACCTTGAAACCAGAAACTCGCATCGGCTACGGCTGGGACTCTCACGAATTCAAGCGCGGCATTCCGCTGAAGATCGGCGGCATCACGCTGCCTCATTCCAAGGGACTGGGCGGCCATTCTGATGGCGACGTGCTGCTGCACGCCGTAACCGACGCCCTGCTGGGTGCGGTCGCCGCTCCCGATATTGGTTCTCTCTTTTCTCCTTCTGATCCGCGCTGGAAAGGCGCGGACTCCGCGCTTTTCCTGGCCGAGGCGGTCAAGCGGGTGAAGGCGGCAGGTTACGTAGTGGTCAATGTGGACTCGACCCTGATTCTGGCTGCGCCCAAGATCGGTCCGCACGCGCTGGCGATTCGAACGCATTTGGCGGAGTTGCTGGGAATTCCTACGGATTGCGTCGGCGTGAAAGCCAAGACACCGGAAGGCATGGGGACGGACAACGCCGCGATCGCGCATGCTGTGGTGTTGCTGCAGAAGAAAGCGGCTGGAAAGGCCCGGAAATAGCTTGGTCGCGGCGCGGTCGTTTTCGGTCATATAAGAGCGGCACGAGCGGGACGCTCGCGCCCACATGATTCGCCCACATGATCAGCGGCGCGCTGCTTCCACCAGCGCCCGGAAGATGGCCCGCGAGCCCTCGTCATCTTCCACGGAACGTTCCGGATGCCACTGCACGGCCAGCACAAAATGGTCTGGAGACGTGCCCTCGATGGCCTCGATGATGCCGTCCTCCGGGCATCGGGCCACAATCCGCAGTCCCTCACCGATACTCTCCGCCGATTGATGATGACTTGAGTTCACCGCGATGGAAGTCACGCCGTCATCAGCCCCCGGCAGGACAATCCGGCTCAGCCGCGTTCCCGTATCCACCTTCACCGCATGCGCGATGGGCACGCTTCTTCCCACATCGTGATTGACTGCCGACTCGATGTGCTGCAACAACGTTCCGTGACGATACACGTTAAGGATTTGCAAACCGTAACAGATGCCGAGCAGCGGCTTGCGCAGGTTGTAGGCGTCCTGCAGCAACAGTTCGTCCACCGCATCGCGCCCGGGATCGGCAGGCGCAGTCTTTGGGTCGGTCGCAACTTTGTATTTCGCGGGGTCCACGTCGGCCTTGCTTCCGGGCAGAAGCACGGCATCACAGCTGCGGATGAGTTTCGCCACATCAGCGGATGCCTGGTCGAGCGGAATTCGAACCGCTTCTCCGCCGGCCATTTCGACAGCGTGAGCGTATTGAGGAAAGGCGCGCTCCGCATATTCCGCATCTCCGGAGTGCGGAACAGGAATGGCGACGCGTGACGGCATGCAACGATTGTAGCGCTGTGCTGGATTTCAGAGATCAGATACGAATGTCATCCTGAGCGCAGCCGGAAGTTCGCTTCGCGAACTTCCGGCGGAGTCGAAGGACCCCTATAAAACCGAAATGCCGCCATCAGCACGCTGCGAACTTTTGAGGCGACAGAATCTAACATCGGCGATCATGGTTCAGCCGCCATAGGGGTCTTTCGACTTCGTAACTGCTTCGCGAAGCGAAGCAGCTACTCCGCTCAAGATGACAAACCAAATACTTTGGTTCCGACTTCACAACGCTCGCAGCGCTGCCATCACGTTCTCATCCTGCTCCGGGAATACGGTACGCAGGTCCAGCAGCACGCGGCCTTCTTCCACCCGCGCAATGATTGGCAGGTTGCCGGCCCGAAGGCGAGCGGAAAGTTCGTCGGCGCTCAGGCCCTCGCGGGTCACGGCCAAGAGGCGGGTGGGCAGGACTGCCGAGGGCGCGGCGCCGCCGCCGATCACCGATTCGCCGTCAATGATCTCAACCGTCAATCCCGACGACCGGAGTGCGGCTACAGCTTCCGCGCGGCGGCCGATTTCGTCCTTGGACAAATGCATCATGCGCAGCGCGGGAACCGCGTCCTGGTCGTGTTTTACGTAGGCCAGCAGCGTGGCCTCCAGTGCGGCGTAGGTCAACTTGTCCACGCGCAAGGCGCGGAAGAGAGAATTCGACCGCATGCGGGCAATAAGATCGCCGCGCCCGCTGAGTATTCCAGCCTGAGGACCGCCCAGCAGTTTGTCGCCGCTGTAGCTGACCACGTCCACGCCCGCCCGAAGACTGTCGAGCACGCCCGGTTCGCCACTCACGCCGATGGACCGCAAGTCGAAAAGCGCGCCGCTGCCGAGGTCTTCCATCAGCGGAAGGTTCCGCCTGCGGGCCAGCGCACTCAGTTCCGCGAGCTCCGGTTGCTCGGTGAATCCCGTGATCTGAAAATTGGAGCGGTGTACGCGCAGCAGGAGTCGGGTCTTATCGCTGATTGCATGCTCGTAGTCCTCCACCCGGGTGCGATTGGTCGTGCCTACCTCCCGCAGAGTGGCGTTCGACTTTGACATGACGTCCGGGATGCGGAACGATCCGCCAATCTCGACCAGTTCGCCGCGCGAGACGATGACTTCTCCGCCCTCCGCCAGTGTATTCAGCGCCAGCAGGACTGCGGCCGCGTTGTTGTTGACGACGATGGTGGAGATGCCAGCCGGCGGCTGACCCTCTGCCTCACGGACCGGCGAGCTTTGCTCGCCCGGGCAGCCGGGGGCGGCTGTCCCCACGTGTTCATTCAGCAGCTTGCGGAATAACCGGTCCACGTGCACATCGCGCCGGCCGCGCTGCCCGGATTCGATATCGAACTCCAGATTCGAATATCCCGAGGAAGCCTCGCGAACGTGTTCCAGCGCGGAAGCCGCCAGCGGGGCGCGTCCCAGGTTGGTGTGGAGGATGACCCCGGTCGCGTTGATGACCGGACGCAACGCATAACTCAGCGACTGCCGGACCTGGCGGACGACGGCGGCCGCGATTCCGGAGAGGGCGAGATCAACGGCGGCCGCGTCCAGTCTCCCAGCCGCGATCTCCGTACGCAAGTTCCCGAGTACGGCGCGGGCGGCATCGGTCACCGCGGCCTGGCCTTCGCTGGAAACGATGGCAACCAAAGCAGCGCTGCGCAACAACTCATCGACGGATGGCAGTTTGCGGTAAAGATCGGATTTGGAAGTCGTGGGCACCGCGATGATTATCCCATTCAGCGCGCTGGATGCCAAAGGCGATGGAAAGGTGCGGGCCGCGACTGGTGGCGAAGAAACTCAAGCTGGGGTCCGAACGTCGAACCCCAGGCGCTGAAGCGCAACACATCTTAAATCACGAGTGGCACGACCAAGGTCGTGCCCTTCCCAAGACCGGTTGCGCAAACAAAAGTCCGAGGGGCTGAAGTCCGACACCAGAGGCCCGAAGTCCGCCCTACGGCACCACAATCCTGCTGCCGGGCTCTTCCGCGCCGGCGATTCCGGAGGGCTTCTCGGGAAACTGTCCCAGCAGGAAGTCCGAAAAGGCGCGTGACTTCGGCCTTCCCGAGGTGCGGGCGTGGGCCATTCGTACCATGAACACCAGGGCGCGCAGCACTTCCGAGTCGCGCAATTGAACGTATCCCACGTGCTTCTGCTCGGCCTCGCGATATTCCTTGATCATGTTCTGCACTTCCGCCGCCACTGCCTGCTGCGCCGGGCTGGCAATCGGATTCTCGTAATGCAAGCCGGAGTTAACCAGCGTTTCCCATGTTTTTGCCAACGAGGTAAGGGCCGTGATCAGGTCGGCATCTTTCAGCCCGCGGTCGGCGCGAACGCTTTTCGAGAGAGCGAAGGTCAGTCCCATGATCAGGTGTTCGTGCCGGTAGAGGAACTGGTCTTCGACTTCCACCTGGACAAACAGGTCGGCGGGGTCGAGGTCGGCCAGGCGGCGCGGCTTCTCATGCTCGCGGGCCTGCTGCAGATAGGCGCAGTCACTGGGACAGTCGAGCGTGACCTCGCGCTGCTCGCCACAACACTGCGGGCAAATGCGCCCGTGGATGGCCGGGCAAAAACGCTTCTCCTTACGTTTCTCGCAAATCGCACAACTCACAGGATGGATTCTCCGAAAACCATTATGACACCAGGCCACCGTGCATAGCCGCAGGAACCACGTGGGGACAGCGGCCCCCGGCTGTCCGGCGGAGCGAGGCTCCGCTATTCTTTTCAGGCACGATTGTCGAGCTGCGCTCGACCGGACAGCCGGGGGCGGCTGTCCCCACGTGATTCTCGGGTCGCCGTTTCATAGGTCAAATGGGCCATTTTGGGACACTGGCATGCGCGCGAACGTGATTTCTTGTGGTCTTTCCCGCGTTCCCTGTAAGGAAATCCGCATAAAATGGGGCTGAAACGGTACTTTTCCACAGAACGCTGGTATAAGATAGCGCTCACCGCAGGAAAATTTTAGGGAATTCAGAGGAGGTTTCATGGCTTCAGGCATGACCAAGACACAACTCGTCCGCCATCTGGCCGAGAAGATCGAAGTGAACAACAAGACCGCCGCATCGTTTCTCGAGCACCTCACCGACACCGCCGTCAAAGAGACCAAGAAGAACGGCATCTTCGTCATCCCCGGACTGGGCCGGCTGGTAAAAGCGCATCGCAAGGCCCGCATGGGACGCAATCCTCAGACTGGTGAACCCATCCAGATCAAAGCCAAGACCGTGGTGAAGTTCCGCGTCGCCAAGGCCACCAAGGACGCGATCGCCCCCAAGAAGTAGTCTTCGTTTTCTGGCATTGTGTGAAGGCCGGCTGAAAAGCCGGCCTTTGGTGTTGGTGTGTGAAAGTGTGGGGTGGGCGCCCTCGCCCGCCGCCTTTGACCTTGAAGTTGATTTTGACACTAAGATCAACAACGCAAACACGATGGCCTGCCGCAAGATTTCTAAGAGTTAGCATCAACTTCAAAACGGCGGGCGAGGGCGCCCGCCCCACACACACTTCACTTTCCGTATTCGTTCTTCACCACGTCTCCGCCCTTCATTACAAACTTCACGTGCTCAAGAGTGGTCACGTCCTGTAGCGGGTCGCCGTCCACTGCGATGATGTCTCCCCACTTGCCAGGTTCAATCGCGCCGATCTTGTCCGACCAGCCCAGCAGGTCGGCAGCGTTGATCGTCGCTGCCTGAATGGATTGCAGCGGGCTCATTCCCAACTTCACCATGACCGCAAACTCATGCGCATTCAGGCCGTGAGGATAGACAGCCGCATCGGTGCCAAACGCCACCTTCACTCCGCTGGCAAAGGCTTGCGCCACGTTCTTGCGGGCCGCCGCCATCACAGTTCTTCCTTTGGCAATCATCTCCGGGGGAACGTGCACCTGCTCCGCATGTTCCAGGAACCAGTCGGCCAGATAGAGCGTCGGCACCAGGTAGGTACCGTCCTTCTTCATCTCAGCGATGGCAGCGTCGTCAATGTAGGAGCCGTGTTCGATGGAATCCACTCCGGCCTGGGAAGCCCAGAGAATGCCCTGGGCGCCGTGCGCATGGGCGGCGACTTTGCGTCCCAGGCGGTGCGCGTCGGCCACGATGGCTTTCATCTCCTCCAGCGTATATTGCGAAGCCTGCGGATTGTCGCCGTGCGACAGCACGCCGCCAGTGGCGCAAATCTTGATCAGATCGGCGCCGTATTTGATGGTCTCGCGCACTTTGTGCTGCACGCCTTCCACCCCATCCGCCACGCCTTCGGCGGAGTAATGGAAGTCGAAGGGCAGAAAGTTTTCATCGCAATGTCCGCCGGTGATGCCGAGCGGAGGCCCGCTCACCAGCATGCGTGGACCGGGAACATCGCCGGCATCAATGGCGTCGCGCAGGGCAACGTCGCTGTAACCCTCCGCCCCCACATTGCGCACGGTGGTGAAGCCCGCCTCGAGCGTGACGCGGGCATTGCGCGCGCCGGTCAGGGTGGCGCGCGGCAGCGAAATGCCAAGAGCCTGAGGCCCGGCATCCTGCGGATTGCCGGTCAGATGGGTGTGCGCGTCCGTCAGGCCCGGCAGCACGGTCGCGGTCGAAAGATCGATCAGACGATCGCCGGAAACGCGCTTGGCCTGTGAAAATGGACCGACGCTGACGATCTTGCCGCCTTCGATCACAATGGCCTGATCGGTGAGAGTCTTGCCACTGCGGACATCCAGCAGTTTTCCGGCGTGAACCATGACGCGACCGGAGCTGGGTTCCTGCGCGCTTGCCAGGGCGCTCACAAATAATGATGCGAGAATGATGGCGAGAAAATTACGTCGTGCTTTTTTCTTCATTTTGGCCCCCGTTAAACACGTGGGGACAGCCGCCCTCGGCTGTCCGGTCGAGCGCAGCTCGACAATATTTCATTGCCGGAAAGGCATTAGCGGAGCTTCGCTCCGCCGGACAGCCGAGGGCGGCTGTCCCCACGGGTTCTTTCTTGCGCTATGCACGGCGACGCCCGTCCAGGCCCCATTCTTTCCCGGCATCGGCTACGAAAAAGATGATGAACAGAAACAGCAGCGGCAAGTGGTCGAGTTCCGCGCCGAAGTAGCGCCAAACGGAGATTCCCTGGCCGGGCCCCCACCAGGTAGCGAGCGTGAGGCTCAGCATGTGCAACGCACCCAATACCGACGCCGGACGGACCCAGATTCCCAGCAGCAGGCAGGTCCCGATAAACAGTTCCATGATTCCGACCGCGTATCCAAAAAATACCGCGTGCGGCAGCACCAGGTTGGCCAGCACCGGCTGGTAGAAACTCACCGCGCCGTTCTGGATGAAGCCCTGAAGGTACTGCTGGAACCCACCATGGGTAAACTCGGAGCCGAAGACTTTGTATTCGCCAAAAAGCAAAAAGAAAGCCGACGTGGCGATGCGAACGACGGCAATAGTTTTGGGAAGGGCGCCGGAGAGGTTGCGCATCAGGTTATGTAGTGTATCCGGAGGCCAGGCTCATGTGGATTCATCATCAGACGGACCTGGCCCGCGGGAGGGCAGGCCTCAGAATCCGAACACAAAAGCGTCCAACTCAGGGCCTAGCCCCCGGGCCCGTCATTGGTAACGTACTGCTCGAGTGCGTCCAGTTCGTGGCTGAGATCATCGATCCGCTGCTCCAGCAGGTTGCGGATAGACAGCATGCCCAGCAGCTTGCCGGAGTTGTCCACGACGGGTAGATGACGAAAATGCCGTTCGAGCATGGTGGCCAGGGCCTCGCCCGGCCGGGTGTCGATGGTCGCCAGCTCGACCGGAGTGGTCATCAGATCCCGGACCGGCGTCACCTCGGGATTGCGGCCGGTAAGCGACAGCTTGCGCAGCACGTCGCGCTCGGTAAAGATGCCCGCCACCAGGCCCTCACTATCCACCACGCCCACCGCGCCGACATGCCGGTCCAGCATCAACCGGATGGCATCCGCCGCGCTCACTTCGACTCGTACCGAAGCCACGTCTTTATCGCAAAGTTCCAGAACACTCATAAAGAGACCCCCTTCGTGCCACCCGAATCGGAGAACGTCTGCTGCCGGACCCGGGCACAACCATCACCAAGAATTCCGCATTATGACCTGCGCCATAACGGTGTCAAGCAGATTCGTCAAGTTATGCTCTTGAAATGCGCCCAATATCTAGGATCGCGGGGCAATGGCAGCCAGTCTCCTGTGTAATTCGACAGTCTTGTAATAGTTGACCAGCATCAACTGACCGCCGATTAAGAAACGGATTACCGACAAGAACAAACGACCACCCCGGTAGTCCAGGCGGATGACGCTGGCCAGGCTGTGGAGCCTGAAAAGTTCAGCCGACAGCAGAGCAGAGTTCGGAATTACTGGCAGAGGCCCGGCAGGGCCTTCGACGTGCAACCCGTCATCATCCAGCCACGCTTTACCCTTCTGAACTTTCGCCTTCAGGCCAAGTTCTTCCCCGCAATGAAAGAATACCTTGTACGGTGCCGGGTTATTTTCTGTCATCGCTTTCCACCCATCTTCGTGGGTGGCTTTCCTCCGCTCCAGGCTTCACATTGGACAAGGCAACTTCAGAGTCATTTAACGTCGTTCCTGAACACCCCGCCATCTTTCATCACAAACGTCACATTTCCCAGGACATTGATGTCGCGCAGCGGATCGCCATTGACCGCAACGATGTCGGCGTAGGCACCCGGCGCTACTACCCCGATCTCGCCAGTCATATCGAGCATGTCGGCGGCGCGGGAAGTTGCGCTTTTAATGATTTCGATGGGCGACATACCGAACTCAGCCATGCGGGGAAATTCCTGGGCCATCGGCTCCGTCCACAGGATGCCGCCCATGTCGGTGCCGAAAACGATCTTCACTCCCGCTTTCAGCGCCTTCTGGAACGAAATTCCGTGGTCTGCCACGCGCCTGCGGTCGCGCTGGCCGTTGGGCGTGTCGGCCGGGGCCCAGTCGTGATAGTAAGCCGCCAGCGTGGCGCAGTACCACGTGCCCTGCCTGACCATCTGGGCGATCTGCGCGTCTGTGATTTCGAGGCCATGCTCGATGGAGTCGCATCCGCCGTCCAGGGCGCGCTGCAAGCCGATGCCGTTGTAGGCATGGCATGCCACCTTTCTGCCCCAACCGTGGGTTTCGTCCACGATTGCTTTCAGCTCTTCCACGGTGAGGGTCGGCTGCGAGACCAGTTCACCGTGCTTTCCCACCCAGGAGCGATGAGTCATGTAAACCTTGATCCAGTCAGCGCCGTGGTCAAGCTGTTCGCGCGCCGCCTTGCGAGCCTCGACCGGGCCGTCGATGATCTGCGCGCCCTTGGGCATGTCGAGCTCAGGCGCGTAGCCCTCCAGGTTGTAGCCGCCGGTGGTGGAGATAGCGCGGGTAACCACGAACAGACGCGGCCCGGGAATGTAGCCGCCTTCGATCGCCTCCTTGATTCCCACGTCGCCATATCCCGCTCCTTCGGTCTCCACATCGCGCAGCGTGGTGAATCCCTGCTCCAGTGCGCGCCGCGCCGCCACCGTTGCCCGCGCCGCCCGCAAGGCTAGCGGATACCTCAGGATGTTGGCGTCGTACCCACCCTGTGCCGGGTCTTCTCCCTGCAGGAAGATATGAGTGTGAGAATCGATCAGACCGGGCAACACGGTGGCATGCGAGAGATCGATGATCGTGGCGTCCGCGGGAATTTTCGCCGAGGCAGCGTCG
The DNA here is from genome assembly GCA_963797385.1 of Terriglobia bacterium. Taxonomy (GTDB): domain Bacteria; phylum Acidobacteriota; class Terriglobia; order Terriglobales; family Acidobacteriaceae; genus JAIQFF01. Next base: position 64,679 of record CAWCPY010000017.1, on the reverse strand, counting down.
GAGACGCTTTCAATATGATTGCCGCGAATCACAATCACCTGGTCGCGGCGGGGCTGGTCGGACTTGCCATCGATGAGTACGCCCGCGCGAATGACGGTGACGGCCGGGGGCGGAGTGGTTTGGGCTGACGCAGATAAAACAAGTGCAACGGTAGCCATCAGGCTGAGCAGATAGCGCATATCCACCTCTCGTGGGTTCGGGTGGGCATGATACATCATGCTGATGTGGAACAGAGCCTGTGTCGAACGGAAGAACCACGTGGGGACAGCCGCCCCCGGCTGTCCAGTCGAGCGCAGCTCGACAATCTATCGCCCGATAGTTTATTCCTGACAAATTCATTGCCTCACCAGAATAGCGGAGCATTGCTCCGCCGGACAGCCGGGGGCGGCTGTCCCCACGTGGTTCTTACCCACACGGTCTTCAGCCCGCGATGAAAGCGTCGGCTTCGATCTCTACCAGTATCTCCGGAGAGATCAGCGCGCTCACCTGCACCATCGACGTTGCCGGGCGAATTTCGCTGAAGAACTCTCCATGCGCCTTGCCAACTTTTTCCCATTCGGCAATGTTGATCACGAACATGCGCGTGCGCACCACATCTTTCAGCGTCGCACCCGCCTTCAGCAGGGCAGACTCGATGTTCTTTAGAGTCTGGATGGTCTGAGCGCGAACATCGCCCACGCCGACGATCTTCCCGTCCGGGCCCGTGGCTGTGGTTCCGGCTACGTGCACGTAGGGGCCAACCTTGACCGCACGAGAGTAACCTACGATCGGCTCCCAGGGCGCGCCGCTGGAAATGTTGGTTCGTTCCATGTTGCCTCCGTAAATCATTGTAGCCGGAGCTGTGAAAGCCAGTACCTGGCAGCCAAGGCCGCAGTCTGCCAGCAATTGAAGACGTGAAACCTTTCGTCCTTCCCGGGGTTCTAAGTGAATATGAAATATCGATTTGGGTGACTTACAAAAGTCACTTGCCTTTAGGCATGGAGCTGAGTTTAAGTAGGACGAGCGAAGTGCCGATGAAATCCCGCACCACTCGGGCTTTCCAGGAGGAGGTGAGATCCAGAATGATTCCGGAATCGCATCCTTTGCAGCAGTTGTTCATCGAACTCGTGGGCCGGCACTATGCGGAGGAGATCGGACTGCGCGATCCCCAGATCGTGAACTACGTCGCCCACCTGCTGGCGGAATTTTGCGACGCCGAAGAATTGTTCAGGATCCGCAACACCGGGGGCCGGCCGCTCACCGATGTGGGCGAGATGCTGGTGGAATCGAATCCCGTCTTCGGGCCCGCGCCATCCTTCGACCGCGAGCGCCAGGTGCGCAAACATATCGGCGACTACACCCTTTTCTTTACCGGCATGTTCCCCGAGAGCATCAACCACTTTCGCCTGCGCCGCAACCGCATGGAAAATTTCGTGGACTGGATCAAGGCCGGCAAGGAAAGCTACTACATCGTTTCCAAGTTCGAGCACTTCGAATACGCCAAGGTGGCGCCCCTGTTCGCCAACCTCTCGCAGAACTTCGAACAATGCGTGTACGGCCTTAACCGGGTAAAAAACGATCTGCAGGAAATGCAGCACCCACTGGCGCAGCGGGCCACTGATCTGCTGATGTAAGGATGGAAGATGTCATCCCGAGCGCGGATCGAGCCGCGCTGGCGCGGTGAGATCAAGTCGAGGGACCCCTGCTACGCCGCACTCTCGTCAGCTTATAGGGGCCCTTCGAATGCTCCGCTCAGGGTGACAGTTAGAAGTATGGAATTGGTGCGAGAGGTTCAGACTCCAGCCGCTTTACCCTTGCTCAGTTTGTTGCCTTCCTTGGCCGCGTACATCTGGTGATCGGCGCCATCGAGCAGGTCGTCCAGGGTCTTACCCTCCGCCCATTCTGCAACTCCGATGCTGAGGCTCAGCTCAAATTTTTCCAGGTGTCCGGCGCGGTTCCATTCCGCCAGACCGTTTCTAACTCTTTCGACCACATGCCGGGCATCGGTGCATGAAGTGTCCGCGAGAATGATCAGGAACTCATCGCCGCCGTAGCGAAACACGGCATCCGAGCCGCGCACGGAATGCTTCAGCAGGGCGGCTGTGTTGGCCAGGACTACATCGCCGGTGAGATGGCCGAAGCGGGTGTTGACCTCCTTGAACCCGTCCACATCGATCAGCATCAGGGTGAGCGGCTTCCTGGAACGCCGGGCATGACACATGAACCGGCCAGCCATTTCTCCCAGCGACTGGCGGTTGTAAATCTCGGTCAAGGGATCGGTGAAAGACTGCTGCTGCACCAGCTCCTGCTGAATGGTCCGCGAAATCAGCTCTTCGCGGAGACGGCGGAGTTCCATGCGCCGCGACACCAGATAGGTATTGAGCAAAGTCAACAAAACCACCAACCCGAGCACCAGGGGACGCGACACGGTCAACTCAAAGTGAATGTTGCCTTGCTTGAGGAAAGCCGCGGGGAAGAGCACTGCGCACAGCCCGGCGCCGACCAGCAGGCCGGTGAGGGACACGATCAGCCACAGTTCTCCATCCCGCTTTTCAAGCTGCGAGAGTTGTTGGCTGACCCGGGCTAGAACACTTTCGGTTTGGTTATGCATCCGCAACCGCTTGGGCTGTATCGACCTAGCGCCACAGTTTAACTTCTTATAATGTTCCGCGCCCCGGTACGAAAGTAACGAAAGAACAGGCAAATGCACCATCCGAGCGCTGACTTCCGGTCGGAGACGTCAGAGATTAAGGCCGCACTTACAGGAATTTGGCCGTGGCGCAGTTGGTGCTTGTCAGGGGCCTATGCGAAACTGATAAGCAGTCAGCGTCTTTCCGGGCCCTTAGCTCAGCGGTTAGAGCAGTGGACTCATAATCCATTGGTCCCAGGTTCAAATCCTGGAGGGCCCACCAAGCTTCGTCATTCTCTTCGCCCCGCTCACGCGGCCGCGGTCAAGGAGTCTGTCAATGAAAGTAGCGTGGAAACATGTTGTCTGTCTGTGGCTTCTAACCCTTGCGTTGGTGCCTTCATTCTTGCAGGCCCAAAATAAATCCCAGAACAAGGACGAAAAAGCGCCTGCGCCCATGAAACTCAAGGTGGGCGACATGGCTCCGGATTTCACTCTGCTGGCCTTCGATGGCAAGGAGCTGAAGAAAATATCGTTGCAGGATTACCGCGGGAAGAAAAGCGTCGCCCTGGCATTCTTCGTCTTCGCCTTCACCGGGGGTTGAACCCGCGAAATGAAAGCTCTCCAGCAGAACATCGCCAGGCTGGAGGGCGCAGACACCCAGGTTCTGGGTGTGAGCATGGACAGTCCCTTCTCAAACTTTGCTTTCGCGCAACAAAACGGAATCAGCTTTCCCATCCTCGGCGACTGGGGAGGCCCGGTCACCAGCCGGTATGGACTCACTCAGAAATTTGATATTCAGGGTGTTCCCATGGAAACCGCCAGGCGCGCCACCTTCCTCATCGACAAATCAGGGAAGATCATCAACGAACAAGTCGACAATGAGGCGGTCGATCCGACGAAAACCGTGGAGGCGTGCGAGCGGCAAAAGCTGAAGAACTGAGAGCGTGTGCAGTACTGAACCACGTGGGGACAGCCGCCCTCGGCTGTCCGGCGGAGCAGGGCTCCGCTATGCCGGCCGTCACAAGAACCCGGTCGAGGGCGGGTGGGCCCACCCTTAGATGATTCTGTGCGCGCTAACTGTGCCGAGGATGCCCCGTCCTTGCGTTTTTTGCAAGGGCGGGTCGCGATGCTGCCGACACAACTTTCGCCTGTTGTGCAACCCAGTCGCGTATGCGTTCCAGCTCCCCGCCCTTTGCAAAGTGCGCAAAGGACGGGGCAACCACTATGTTTATGGTGCCAGAGGGGTCAAAACCCTGGCCCACCCGCCAGTCACCCCACTCATTCGCAAAAGATGCGAATGAATGGGGCACCGGTAAGTTTTCCCGTTAACTTACTGTCCGCTTTCCGGCAGAGCCCAGGCGAAGATCACGCCTCCGGTGCCGGTCACAACATATTGGCGTTTGTCCAGTTCGTACGTTATCGGGGAAGTGTCCATCCGTTCGCTGGTTCCGGCGTGCCATAGAGTCTTGCCGGTGCTGGTATCGAGAGCGAGAACGTTGCCGGAGATGTCGCCGGTAAAAGTCAATCCTGAGTCGGTGGTCAGCACGCCCGCGAAAATGTCTTTTCCCACGTCGTGGGTCCAACGAATCTTGCCGGTGCGGTAGTCGATGGCTTCGATCACCCCTTTGCTCCAGACGGTGTAGTCCGCTCCCGCCCAGCCGTACGTACCGTCGGCGGGCTTGGCAAAGTAGATCGACCAGCTGGGGTGAGCGGAAACGATGAACAATCCAGTCTTGGGATCGAAACTGGGCGAGCGGTAGTTGGTCATGCCGCCTTCGTCGGGTGCGATTATGCGACCGTCCGGGGCCGGTTCTTTTTCCGGGTTGGGAACCGGCCGCCCTTGTCCATCCACCCCCAGGGTCCAGTTCACAGGCCCGTAGGGCAACGTAAGAAGACTCTTTCCGTTGGTCCGGTCGAGGATGAAGAAGTAGCCGTTGCGGGATGTCTGCATCAGCATCTTGCGCGGTTGTCCTCCGAAGTCGGCATCGACCAGCACCGGGGTTTCGACCGCGTCCCAGTCGTGAGTGTCATGCGGAGAGGCCGAGAAAGCCCAGGCCAGCTTCCCGGTGTCGGCATTGAGGGCCACGATGCTGCAGGTGTAAAGGTTGTCGCCGGGCCGCGTCTTGCCGTTCAGCACCGGCGTCGGATTGCCCGTTCCCCAATAGACCAGGTTCAACTCCGGGTCATAGGTGCCCGTCATCCACGTCATGCCTCCCGAGGTCGTGTTCTTAGTAGTGATCGGAGGCGTTGCGTCCCACTGCCACTGCGTCTTCCCAGTCTCGGGATCGATCGATCGCAGGTATCCCGGCAGGTTGTCGAAATCACCGGAAACGCCGACGATCACGTGATCGCGGACCACCAGCGGAGACATGGTGGACCAATAGCCCTTTTCGACATCGGCGATCTGGATGTTCCAGCGGACTTTGCCGTTCTTGGCGTCCAGGGAAATGAGGTGGGCATCCGGAGTGGTGAAATACAACCAGCCCTTGTACATGGCAACGCCGCGATGTCCGATGTGGAGGCCCTTGTTGGGCGGATAGGTGTAATGCCAGATCTGATGTCCGGAGCGCGCATCCACTGCCCAGACGTTGTCCGGCACGGTGAAGTAAAGAATGCCATTGACCAGAAGAGGCGAGGACTTCAGGGCCGCTGGCTGTCCGGTCTGGAACGCCCAGGCCAGGGTCAGCGATCCAACGTTCTGCGGCGTGATCTGGGTCAGAGGACTATGGCGCCTGCCGGAATAATCGCCATGATAGCTTGGCCAACTGTCGGCGGGTGGATTTGCAATCGTCGCCGGATCGAGACCCTGCGCCAGCAGGCGGCCAGACAACAGAAGAGTCAGCATGAGCACGAAAAGATGAAGGGCGTTATGAAAATACTTTATGGATCGCAATCCGGTTCGCTCCTAGCGCAGGGTCTGCAGGTACGCCATCAGGTTGTGGACATCGTCGTCCGTGTATTTTGGCAGCAAATCAGCATGAGCTTCCGCCGGGGCATGGATCGTGTACTTGATCGAATCTGCGGGCCAGGACTGATACCATCCCGCCGCGTCGGTCAGCCCGATGGTGAACTCGTCCTGATAGGAGAGCTCGCCGGACAAAGTCTGGCCGGACGGCGTTGTGACGGTGACCGTCGCTTTGGCGAAGCGCGGATAGAGCATTCGCCTTTCAAGCTCCAGTCCGCGGTAACGCCCGGCCACCCCAGCCAGGTCGCCAGTGGGAGAATGGCAGGACGAGCAGGTCCCCGCGCCATTGAAATATTCCTTGCCAGCCTCGACATTGCCGGTTTGAAGGTCGGCCACCGACACACCGCGCCGGCCCCCGGGATGTGAGTCAGCCCTTTGTTTCTGCGCGTGAAGAAACGCGGAGAGCGCCGTGATCTCCTGCAGAGAGAGCTTGAATGCCGGCATGCCGGTTTCGCGGCGTCCGTTGCGTACGACCGGGCCGATCTTATTGCCCCGCACGTCGCTCGCGACCAGGTCTGAATCCATCAGGTTCGGTCCACTTTCGCCGCCGAAACCTTCGCGGCCATGACAAAACGCGCAGTTCTGGCCGAACAGGGTCTTGCCGTGCTCCACCACCGCAGCCGGGGACGCCGTGCTGGCGGGCTTGGTCTGCGCCGTCACGGACGCGCACCCGGCCAGCAAAGCCACAACGATCGGCACGATGATTCTGAATTTGAACTCGCTAAATTTGAAATCGCTGAATCTAGACGCAGATGAACTGGCTATCGAATGCGGCATCGAACCAAGGTCCCCCGATCGCTGGTCGCACAAATCCTGGATGACATGACGCGGCCAGAGTGAAAAGGAAGTCTAGTCCCCCGGAGTGGGCGGCTGCAACGGGGCAACGGTAGTGGGTCAGTTTTCGTGATATGACACGGGAAGTGCATAAACCACGAAGGACACGAAGTATCACGAAGGCTTTGTTTTTCAGGGTTTCCTTCGTGTACCTTCGTGCCCTTCGTGGTTCATGGTCTCCAAACTGACCCGGGGCAACGGTTTGTCTCCCCATTTTTTCCATTCAGATGTACACTCTGCGGTCTATGGCAAAACTATCGGGGGACAGGCTATTGATGGACAAACTATCGCGTCGCACCCTGCTGAAAGGTGCCTTATCGGGCGCGGCGGTGGTCTCGGTTCCGTCCATGGCGTGGTCGCAGAAAACTCCGCCGGTACCGCGCAAGGGACGGATCAAACAGTCGGTATCCCGGTGGTGCTATAAAGACATCCCGCTCGACCAGCTCTGTGCCTACTCCGCCCAGATCGGCTTGAAGGCGGTTGACCTGCTCAAGCCGGAAGAATATGAAGTGCCGCGGACGTATGGCCTGGTGTGCAGCATGGCCTACGCCGGCGGCGGTGACATTCCCAACGCCCTGAACCGGGTCGAGAACCACGCCAGCATCGAGGAAGGTTTTCGCAAGTACATTCCCCTGGCAGCCAAGGCCGGCGTGCCCAACGTGATCACTTTTTCTGGCAACCGCGCCGGCATGTCGGACGAAGAGGGCGCGAAGAACGCCATCATCGGTCTCAATCGGGTGAAGAAGATTGCCGAAGACAACGGCGTCGTCATCTGCATGGAGCTGCTGAACAGCAAGGTGAATCACAAAGACTACATGTGCGATCACACCGCGTGGGGATTGCAGGTGGTGCAGGCCGTGAACTCACCGCACGTCAAGCTGCTCTACGATATTTACCATATGCAAATCATGGAAGGAGATCTCATCGCGACCATCCAGGCGAACATTCAGTGGCTGGCTCACTTCCATACCGGCGGCGTCCCCGGCCGCCACGAACTCGACGGCACCCAGGAAGTGCAGTGGGATGGCGTAATGCGCGGGATTGCCGCCACTAACTACCAGGGCTACGTGGCGCATGAGTTCGTGCCCACGCGCGATCCGCTGACCTCGTTGCGCGAAGCCGTGGATTTGTGCGATGTGTAATCATTGTCCGTGTGTGGGGCGGGCGCCCTCGCCCGCCGCTTTTGATCTTTAATGTTTTGCAAACTCTTCATCCTGTGAAGCTCAAAATCAACTTCAAAGGCGTCGGACAGAGCCTGCCCTGACCGAGGTCGAAGGGAGTGTCCGACCCACACTGCTAACCTCCTACTCGGCGGATGTCCTAGTACCTGCGTAACCTGCCGCCATCGGTCGATTCCGCATCAAAATACCAGCCATGCGATTCAGCGTGAAAAGCGCAGGTGGGATAGCTCTGTGCGGACTTGCATTCAGTCCGTCGTTCGCGCAGGCACAGACCCTGCCGGCCCCGAGCTCGAATGCGACTACTCAGGTCCAGCACGAGAAAGCGAGCAGGCACGCGAGGCGGGCCGCATTGAGCCCGGATGACGGGTTATCGGTAATTGCTGCCGCGCTGGATGCGCGGGTCAAGGCGTCCCGGCAGCCGGATTGTTCACACCTGGTGCACGCCATCTATCTCCAGGCCGGTTTTCCTTATCCCTACGCCAGTTCGTCAGATCTCTACGATGGAATGGATGCCTTCCGGCGAGTGACACATCCTCAACCCGGGGACATGGTGGTTTGGCCCGGACATGTGGGTATCGTGATCAATCCAGCGCAGCGCCTCTTCTTCAGTCGGCTACGCAGCGGGCCGGGCGTCGATGCCTATGATGCCCAGTATTGGAAGCAGCGCGGGCAAGTCAGGTTCTACCGCTATGTAAAGAGCGACCTCGCCCCGGTCACGAAGCCGCGCCTGGTCAGTCAGAAACACAAGTAGATCCTTCTGAAATCCCGCCTTGTGAGATAATTTTCCTTCATGGCTTGCGAGGAATTTCATGGCTGAGCACAAGGTTTTCTGCGTAAAGCTAAAGAAGGAGCTTCCCGGCCTGGATGAGCTTCCCTTCGACACCGAGCTGGGCCAGAAAATCTACGACAACGTCTCCCTCGAGGCCTGGAAGGGTTGGACGGAATTCTGCAAGATGCTGCTCAACGAATATCGCCTCAACCCCGCGCGGCGTGAAGACCAGGCCGCGATCGTCAAGCAGATGGAGCAATACTTTTTCGGCGAAGGCGCGGCCCCGCCCAAAGAGTACGTGCCTCCCGCTTCGAAGTAAGCTTAGCGAAATTCGGAGATGATGGTCCGCCAGGACCCACGTAGGGGCAACCTGACTGCCCTATTTTTGGTGCAATTTTCATCACCCTGTAACATGGCTTTGCTAGAACTTAGGGTGATGAGTGCCGCCGTTTACGACACGCTCATTCTCTCCGACCTGCATCTCGGGTCGGAGATCAGCCGCGCCGAGCAGGCCACGCGGATGCTGCGGGAAAACCGTTTCCGACGGCTGATCCTACTGGGCGACATTTTTTCTGACCTGAACTTTGGCCGTCTGACCAAGCCCCACTGGAAGTTCCTCGGCTACATCCGCAAGCTATCCAATCCCAAGCGCGGCATTGAGGTGGTCTGGGTGGAGGGCAATCACGATCGCGGGCTCAGCAACATCATGTCTCACCTGGTGGGCGTGAAAGTGTACGAGGAATACGAGTGGGAGTTTGACGGACACCGTCACCTGGCCATTCATGGTCACCAGTTTGACCGCTTTGCCGTCAATAATCTGCTGCTCAGCGCTGCGGGGACGTTTGTGCATCTGCAACTGCAGAAGCTCGACTTCAAGGGCAAGGCGTTCTCGCGCTTTTTGGATCGCTTGAATGCCCGCTGGTTGCGCCTCTCCTCGAAGGTGGCTTCCGGCGCCATCCTGCACGCCCGCCTGCGCCATGCGGATCGGGTCTTCTGCGGTCACACTCACCAGGCAACCTGCATCGAACGAGATGGCGTCGCCTACTACAACTCCGGCAGCTGGACCGATTTTCCGCCAACCTACCTGACGATTGACTCCAACGGAGTTCGTATCCACGAATACCGCGAGGCAGGCCAAGAGGGGGAGCCCGAACAGGCTGATTCCAATCTGGCCGAAACTGCTGACGAACCAGGGTCCCTTGAAGAAGCCGAATACGAAAGCGTGGGTTGACGCTTTCCCTTCGTCGCGTGCAGGCGTCAGAAATGCAAAACGATGCCCGTGGAGAGCCGGAAATTGTTTTGCGTATTGCTGAAGAAGCGCGTTTGCAGCATGTCGGCTTGCACCCGCACGCCGATACCGTGGATCAGCCGATAGTCGATGCCTCCGCCCAGGGTGCTGGCAAACGAAGTGTCCGAGTCGGAAAAGCCGGCAGCGCTCTCGTGTATGTGTGAAGCCCCGAACAAGGCGTGGGCAAAGGGCGTAAATTTCCCGACTCCGACGGACACGCGCGGACCGAGGACCACGCTGTTCATGTTGGTGTCAGCGCTGAAACTCGGGGCGACAGGAATATTCTGAGTGCCATAGAGGCCGCTGAAATCAACCACGAATCCCACCCAGGGCAAAACTTTGCCTTCGAGAGACCCGTTCCAACCGTTGAGGTTAGTGCGGCCGTTGGAAGACAAGTCGGCGCTGCCGTAGGAATATCCAAAAAAGACATTGCCGCGAGTAGGGATTTGGGCCAGGGCCGCGGCCGGCAGCAGCAGCAGAATGAAGGCGATCACACCGAGTTTGGACGCAACTGTTCGCATGGCTGATTAGATGAGAGGCCAGGGAGCGTTGGTTGTGTATCACGTAGGGGCAGCCGCCCTCGGGTTCCGCGGTCATCTGCCTCAACGCCCCAGGGGTCAGCCTGCGCTGCCAGCGGCGGCCTTCTTGGCCAACGTGGGTTTGTCCCCCAGCATTTTGCGGATTTTGCGCCGGAGGTCGGCGGGGGTGAAAGGCTTCTGGATGAAAGACACGCCGGGAATCAGCATGTCTGAGCGGACAAACTCGCCGCTGTATCCGGTCATGTAAAGGACCTTTATCTCGGGGCGAAGTTCGCGGACCTGTTTGGCCAGAGCGGGGCCGTTCATTCCCGGCATGATCACGTCCGTGACCAGCAGATCGATCATGCCTTTTTGCTGGTTGACGATGCGCAACGCTTCCTGGCCCTGGGGCGCAGATAACACGTTGCAGCCTGAGGCGCTCAAGGCCCCGCAGATCAATTCGCGTAACGCTTCCGCATCTTCGACCACGAGCACCGTCTCTCCCGAAAACGCAGGGTCGGTGTTGTTATCTTTGCCGGGTTCGAGCGCGGCTCCCGCCTGGGCTTCGGAAGGAAGAAAAATCTGGAAGGATGATCCGCGCCCCAGGGTGCTTTGCACTTCGATGCAGCCGTTACTCTGCTTCACGATTCCGTAAACCGTGGCCAGCCCCAGCCCGGTTCCCTTGCCTACAGCTTTCGTGGTGAAAAATGGTTCGAAGATGCGCGCCTGGGTTTCGGGGTCCATGCCGCAGCCGGTGTCGGTCACCTCCAGCAGCACGAAGCGGCTGGGCGGGGTGGCCGGGCCCGCGTGAGCGTCCACCCTCTCGACATTTTTCGTCTGGATGCGCAGGCTGCCACCGTTGGGCATGGCGTCGCGCGCGTTGACGACCAGATTCAGAACAATCTGTTCAATCTGTCCCGGGTCGGCTTTCACGCGGTCCAGTTGCGGGTCCAGCACAAACGAAAATTCGATGTTCTCCTTGATCAGGCGCCGCAGCATCTTGTCCAGGGCGCCGACCGTCTGGTTGATATTCAGGACTACAGGCTCGACCACCTGTTGCCGGCTCAGCATCAGGAGCTGGCGTGTGAGCGAGGCGGCGCTGTTGCCTGCCTGCTTGATCTGCTCCAGGCTCCTGCGATCCGCGTCGGGCACACCGGCACGCTCGAGCAGGAGATCGCTGTAGCCGTTGATCACGGCCAGCAGGTTGTTGAAGTCGTGAGCTACGCCACCCGCGAGAAGACCGATGGCTTCCATCCGTTGCGATTGTTGCAAAAGTTTTTCCGAGCGGGCCAGGGCATCCTGGGCCAACCCTTTTTCGGACTCGGCACGGTTCAGCACGAAGGCCAGAATCCATACCAGGGTCATGAACAAAACGATCTGGACCACCACCAGACACGCGATGTTCAGCCGCACGTCGCTCGAAAATAATCGGCTGTGGATGCATGTAGCGCCGAGCAAAGCCGGAACAATCGCGGTCACCGGCAACAGTCTGCGGGCCAGCCAGCCGCCCGCATAGGAACTGGTGAGCACCTCCATCAGGCCCAGATCCGCCCGACAAAACAAGAGAGCCAGAGAACCGATCAGAAATCCGGCGCCGGTGTGAAGCGCCATCGACGTGTACTCGATTGAACCGTAAAGCAGGGGAACGCCGTACAGGTATCCGACGATGGCGAAGAGGGCGCTCAGTCCGGTAACCGCTGCCAGACTCTGGGAGAGCCGGGCTTGCTTCTCCCAGAAGGCCAACAACAGGACGCTCAACCCGGCAATAAAAAAGTTGAAGGCGGTAATGTGGGCCATCCTGCCGGGATAGGACAATTGCACCACGTCTTTGAACAGTAACTGGTCGATCCCCAGATTGGCGTGGAACACATACTCGGCCAAGGTCAGCAATCCGATCAGGCTGACCAGCGCTGCGGAAGCGGCACACCACAGTTGCGGGCTGCGAGTCTTTTTGGGCTGGGTCAGCAGGAAAAGGGCCAGGCCGAGAAACAGAAAGCCGACGGCCGTGTTCGGCTTCATGGTGATGCGCCCGGGCAGAACGCTGGTGAGGAATCCTACATTCCAAAGCCAGCCCAGGAGCACCAAGCTTCCCAGGAGCATTAACAGCACAGCGCCGAGGCGGGCGACAGTCCGGTAGGTCGTGTATGGTTCCTGGCTCATGGCAAGGAGTCGCAAGCGATTGCGCGCAAGAGTCAGCTAAACGAGAATCAAGCTGATGCCTGTGCTGCGCACCGGAACGCGGGCCGGGGATTGCCCCTGGGGTGCGCACACTACCCGTTCATAGTGTCTATAACCGGGGCTGCGGGGAAAGAGTACAAAAGTAACGCGAGGCCACGTGAGGACAGCCGCCCTCGGCGGTCCGGTCGAGCGCAGCTCGACGGGGTTTACCCATGGAAGATAGCGGAGCTTCGCTCCGCTGGACAGCCGAGGGCGGCTGTCCCCACGTGGTTCTCCAGCTAGAGAGTCTTGTGGAAGACCTTTAGCTCTTTGGGGATGATGAAAACGGTTTCTTCCTTGGCCAGCTGAAGCTCCTGGAATTTTTCCTGCGACATCTCGACCTGGACCGGAGCTCCCCACTCGCTGAGCGCTTCAACTTTTACCAGAGGGCCGGCGGAATTGATGTGTTTGATGATGGCGCGAAAGTTGCTTCCACCATTGGGCTGGCGCTGAATTTCCAGCAAGTGCGGCCGCACATAAACGAGATCCCCGGTTTCCACATCGTGGATGGCGGGATTTTCTTCGTCCATGCGGCCATGGAACAGGTTCACGCTGCCGAGAAAGTTGTAAACGAAGGGGGTCTTCGGGTGATGGTAAACCTCGTCCGGGCTGCCGACTTGCTCGATGCGGCCCTCGTTCATCACCGCCACCCGGTCGGAGACCTCCAGAGCTTCTTCCTGGTCGTGGGTGACGAATACGCTGGTGATGTGAACTTCGTCGTGCAACTGTCGCAGCCAGCGGCGCAGTTCCAGGCGGACTTTTGCATCCAGTGAGCCGAAGGGTTCGTCGAGCAGGAGGACGCTGGGCTCGACTGCCAGGGCTCGGGCCAGGGCGACGCGCTGGCGCTGGCCGCCGGAAAGTTGCGAAGGATAGCGGCCGGACAGGTTCTTCAACTGGATCAGGCCCAGCAACTCGTGCACCTTGTCGTGGATCTGTTCCTTCGACGGACGCACATTCCGGGGGCGGACCTGCAGTCCAAAGGCTATGTTTTCAAACACCGTCATGTGCCGAAAGAGGGCGTAATGCTGGAAGACAAAGCCCACGCGGCGATCGCGGGCGGTGCGGTGAGTAGTGTCTTCGCCATCGAACATGATGATCCCGGAGTCAGCAAATTCCAGGCCGGCGATGATGCGCAGAAGCGTGGTTTTGCCGGAGCCCGACGGGCCTAGCAGCGCCACCAGTTCACCCGAGGGAATCTTCAGACTGACGTTGTCGAGCGCGGCAAATTGCCCAAACTTTTTGCTGATATTTTTGGCTTCAATGCTCATGCGGTTTGCTCTTCTCCATCCCAGCGCACCGACTCCGCCTGCTGCCGTCGCGCTCGCCATTCGACAACGGTCTTCACCAGCAGGGTGGCCAGGGCCAGCAAGGCCAACAAGGAGGCCACCGCGAATGCGGCCGAGAATTGGTATTCGTTGTAAAGAATTTCAACGTGCAGCGGCATGGTAGTGGTGCGTCCGCGAATATGGCCGGAGACCACCGAAACCGCTCCGAACTCGCCCATGGCGCGGGCATTGCAGAGAATCACGCCATAGAGCAGTCCCCATTTGATATTGGGCAGGCTTACGCGAAAAAAAGTTTGCCAGCCACTGGCGCCGAGAGCCAGGGCGGCTTCCTCTTCCTCCTGGCCTTGCGCCTGCAGCAGCGGGATCAGTTCGCGGGCCACAAAAGGAAAAGTCACGAAGATGGTGGCCAGAACGATTCCCGGCACCGCGAAAATGATTTGCAGATCGTGCCGCCCCAGCCACGGTCCCAGCGCTCCTTGCAGGCCGAACAGCAGGACATAAATCAATCCAGCGACGACCGGCGAGACCGAGAATGGCAGATCGATTAGGGTGATCAGCAAACTCTTGCCGAAGAACTCGAACTTGCCGATGGCCCAGGCCGCGGCGATTCCAAAGACAAGGTTCAGGGGAACAGCAATGCCCGCCGCCAGCAAGGTCAGACGGATCGCCGACAACGCGTCGGGTTCGCGCAGACTCGCCCAATAGGCGCCAATCCCTTTGGCGAACGCCTGGGAAAAGACGATCGCCAGCGGCAGGAAGATAAACACCCCGAGGAAGATTACAGCCACGGCGATCAGGACCCAGCGGACAACAGCCGATTCGCCGGTGGCGGCCGTCGCGACCCTTCGCGCCGGCAACAGGTTTCGCGTGCTGAGTGGAAGAGTAGTCGCCATCGCTAGTGGATCTCCTCCGCGACCAGGGCAGTCGTCTTCTCTTCGCGGCTGCTGCTCCACTTCTGCAAGAGGTTGATGGGCAGCAGCAAGATCAGCGAAAACACCAGCATGACTACCGCGATGGCAGTCGCGCCCGCATAGTCGAACTGGTCGAGCTTGGTCATGATCAGCAAGGGAGTGATTTCAGTCCGCATCGGCATATTGCCGGAGATGAAAACCACCGAGCCGTATTCGCCGATCGCCCGCGCAAACGCCATGGCGAATCCTGCCAGCGCAGCGGGCAGAATTGTGGGCAGCACCACCCGCGAAAAAGTTTGCCACCGGCTGGCCCCGAGACTGGCCGCGGCTTCTTCGAGTTCCTTGTCCATGTCTTCGAGGACCGGCTGCACACTTCGAACTACGAACGGAAGTCCGATGAAGGTGAGCGCGATCGCGATCCCGAGCGGCGAGTACGCCGACTTGATTCCGATAGACGCCAGTGGCCGGCCGAGCCAGCCATTGGGCGCATAGATCGTGGTCAGGGCAATGCCCGCGACCGCCGTCGGCAGAGCGAATGGGAGATCGACCAGCGAGTCGAAGAGCCGCTTGCCGGGAAAGCTATAGCGCACCAGCACCCACGCCACTAGGACGCCGAATACCAGATTGATCAAAGCACCGATAAGCGAGGCCCCGAAGGTCAAGCGATAGGAAGCCACGGCACGCGGAGAAGCCACAATGTGCCAGAACTGGTCCCAGCTGAGAGCAGACGCTTTCAGAAAAGTAGCCGCCAGCGGGATCAGGACGATCAGGCTGAGATACAGCACGGTGAAGCCCAACGCCAGTCCGAAGCCCGGCAGGTTGCTGCGTTTTTTGAAAGTGAAAGCCATAATACTTATTGACTGGGCTGATAGATCTGGTCGAACACGCCTCCGTCGGCAAAATGTTTCTTCTGGGCCGCCTGCCAGCCACCGAAAACCTCGTCGATGGTGACCAGCTTTAGCTTCGGAAATGTCGAAGCGTACTTCCGGGCCACGGAATCAAGCCGCGGCCGGTAGTAGTTCCTGGCCGCAATTTCCTGCCCCTCAGGCGTGTACAGATATTCCAGATAGGCCTGGGCCACCTTCCGGGTGCCCTTCTTGTCCACCACCTTGTCCACGATCGAAACGGGCGGCTCAGCTAAGATGCTTTGTGAGGGCACAACGATTTCCGCTTTTTCGGGCCCCAGCTCCTTTATTGACAGAAAAGCCTCGTTTTCCCAGGCCAGGAGCACGTCCCCGATCTCGCGCTGGACGAAAGTCGTGGTGGAACCGCGCGCCCCGGAATCGAGCACGGGGACGTTCTTATACAAACGCTGCACAAAATCCTGCGCTTTTTGTTCGCTTCCGCCGGGCTGTTTGAGGGCATAGGCCCAGGCCGCCAGGTAATTCCAGCGGGCCCCGCCCGAGGTCTTGGGATTGGGCGTGATCACTGAAATTCCCGGCTTTACCAGGTCGTCCCAGTCTTTGATGTGTTTGGGATTGCCCTTGCGCACCAGAAAAACGATGGTTGAGGTGTAGGGCGTGCTGTTCTCGGGCAAGCGTTTCTGCCAGTCCGCGGGGAGTAAACCGGCATTCTGGGAAATTGCGTCGATGTCGTAGGCCAGGGCGAGGGTGACAACATCGGCCTGCAATCCGTCAATGACAGCGCGGGCTTGCTTGCTCGATCCTGCATGAGACTGCTCGATATTGACCGCCTGGCCGGTTTTCGCCTTCCAGTATTTGGCAAAGGCCTGATTGAAATCCTGATACAGCTCGCGCGTGGGGTCGTAGGAAACGTTGAGCAGCGTGACCTCGCCGCCCTGCGCTCCCCCCGGGATGGACAACAGGAGCAGCAGTCCCGCAACCAGTAACCCCGTAACCACCAGAACTCTGCTCTGCATTACCTTCCCCTTTGAAATTTCACGCGGCGCCGCGAACCCGGTTCCGGGGCCGTAAAAAGCAAACGGCCCACGAATCTGATTCGTGGGCCGTTTGAGAAATCGAATGTCCTGGTCCGGCTACATTCCATCCCCACGTCCACGATGACTGCAACACGTGCAACGACAGCACGTACAGATACAGCTCGTGGAGATGTGGTTGGCTAGCATCGGAAAATAGTATACGACATAATTGCCACATAAGTCTACTAACATGATAGACATTATGGGATTATTGTCAAGAAGGCCGAGGGACTACGGCTTCGGCGAGGCCCCCGATTGGGAGCGCTCTCGCTTCGCCTCTTCCGCCCGCCCTAGATGGTCGTAAGCCTGGGCCAGCAGGGCATGGGCCTCCGCGAAGCCGGGCAGCCGGCTTGCGGCAATCTCCAGGTGGACAACTGCGGTCTTGAAATCGCCGCTCTTCAAGAGGCTGGCACCCATTTCGTAGTGCGCCCAGGTCGAGTCGGGCTGGAGCTCGATCGCATGCCGCAAATACTCAATGGCCTTGGGATACTGTTGCTGGCGGGCCAGCGCAGATCCCATGACGAATTGGGCCAGGTACATCCTTGAGCCCGTTGCCAGCACTGGCTGCAGAATGGCCGCAGCCTTCTCCGGCTTTCCTTCGTCCAGCAACGCCAGCGCCGCCAGGACCTTGTTTGCGTCTGCAATTCCATCCTTCGGATCGACTCCCGTCGCGGCGGCGTTCGGACCCGCGGATTTCTGCAGGCCGACGTATCCCAGCGAAGCCAGCTTCTGCATTTCGCTGGAGGTAAGTTCAGGGCCTCCGGAGGCGCCGGGGTTGCTGAAACGCCGGTCGAAGGCATCCAGCTGACCGGCGATGGTTTCGAGCGTGGCCTTGGAAGTCTCGGCCAGATTGCGCGTGGCGCCGGGGTCGGCCGAGAGATCATAGAGCTCCGGCTGGGGCGCCTTGATGTATAGATATTTACCCGCACGCCAGGATTCCAGCGCGCTCCACCCGAACCCGCGTTTCGGAAAATCGCTGACCGAATAAGAGGCCTGATCGGAATTCGTCTTCGAGATTCTCAATAAAGACTGCCCCTGCATCTGCGACGGAATCGGCACGCCCGCGATGGCAAGGACGGTGGGAGCAACGTCCACCAGTGAAGCCCGCCCGCTCACTCGCTTACCCGCGCTCTGGTTCTGAGGCAACTTCAGCAACAAGGGCACATGGATGGTTTCATCGTAGAGGAAGACTCCGTGAGTCTCCTCGCCATGCTCGCCCAGGCCCTGACCGTGATCGGCAGCAATAACAATGAGTGCATCGTCGTACAGCTTCCGGGCCCGCAAGACGGCAATCAGCTTTCCCGCGGCAACATCAGTGGCGCCCACGGCGGCATTGTAGGAAGCGCCGGACGCAGCCTGTGGATCATTCAGGTGCACCCACAGGAAGAATGGGCCGTTAGGATTGCGGGCAAGCCAGGCCGCAGCCCGAGCGACGACTTGCGCTGCTGCCCGATCGACTGAGCTGTTTCGGCCCGGGCCATGCTCCCGGCGGCTGAAAGCCGGCGTCGTATGTCGAAAATCCGCGGTCGAAGCCCGGAGCCAGTCCGTTTTTCGGATCGAGCGCGATCGATCCGACGAAGGCGGCGGTACGATATCCACCTGCGCGCAACAAGTCAGGGACGAAAGGCAGCGTGGACGCCAGCCGGGAGCCGAACTCGCTGACCCGGTGGGTCTGGGGATAAGTGCCAGTAAGGATGGTTGCGTGGGAGACCACCGTCAGCGGCGCCTGGGAATATGCGTGTTCGAAAATCAGGCTCTGGCGGGCCAGGCCATCGAGGTTCGGCGTAATTTTCGCTTTCGAGCCGAGAAAACCCATGCGATCGGCGCGCGTGGAACTTAGAGTGATCAGGACGATGTTCGGCTTGCCGGCCGCTTGCATGGAAATCGCGTTTGCGACGATGAGAGCAAAGAAAAGTGCGGGAAGAATCCGGCGGAACATACTGTGAAGTTTACCGCAGGATCGCGGGCCCGACGCACGCGGGCGAGGGCGCCCGCGCCACACGGCCGCCTGACATCGACTATCATGGGTAGCGAGGATCACACCTTACCTTGCGCTTTCTACGAATCCGGAGCCTGGGCCTCTTCCTGCTGGTGTGCGCAACGGCTGGCCTCCTGCCTTCCTGCCAGCCCCGGAAATGGCACGGGGATCAGAAGCTCATCATTCTGGGCATCGACGGGATGGACCCGCAACTGCTGAAAAAGTACATGGCCGAAGGCAAGATGCCGAATTTTTCGGCGCTGGCCGCAAAGGGGATCGTTCCGCCTGCTCACCACCAGCATTCCGCCGCAGAGTCCGGTCGCATGGTCGAACCTGATTACCGGAATGAACGCTGGCGGGCACGGCATTTTTGATTTCATCCATCGCGACCCCAAGACACTGCAACCTTATTTTTCGGCTTCGCGCGTGGAACCGCCGAAGCATGGCATTCACCTGGGCAACTGGGTGATCCCGATCGGAGGCGGAACCGCCGAGCAACTTCGCCAGGGCAAGGCATTCTGGGAAACGCTGGACGATTACGAGCGTGCCCAACACGGTCATCCTCATGCCTTCGAATTTCCCTCCGGTCAAAGCCAGGGGATACACCTTGTCCGGCATGGGCACGCCGGATTTGCGTGGCAGCTACGGAACATTTTCCTTTTACACCGACGACCCCATGACCGCTGCGGGCGCGGTGGAAGGCGGACAGATTATTCCCGTCCAGGTGGAAGATTCACAGGTGAAAGCAAAGTTGATCGGACCAGACAACACGTTTCGCAAAGGATCGCCGCCCACACTCGAACCCTTCACCGTTTCCGTCGATCCTCTGGAGGCTGCGGCAAAATTCTCGGTGCAGGACCAGACATTCGTACTGCGCGAAGGGGAATGGAGCGATTGGGTCCACATTCAGTTCCAACTGATTCCATTCATCGGCAACGTGAAAGGAATCTGCCGCTTCTATCTGAAGCAGGCGCATCCGCGCTTCGAGCTGTACGTCTCGCCCATCAACATTGATCCCGCCGATCCCGCGCTGCCGCTCTCCACTCCCAGGAGTTATTCCCGCGAAGCTTTCGGAAGAGGTGGGCGAGTTCTACACCCAGGGTATTGCCGAAGATACGAAAGCCCTGTCGGCGGGCGTGCTCGACGATAAGGAATATCTGGAGCAGGCGAAAACGGTCCTGGCGGAGCATCGCCAGATTTTCGACGCCGAGTTTCCCAAGTTTCACTCCGGCGTTTTCTTTTTTTATTTCTCCAGCCTTGATCTGAATTCGCACATGTTCTGGCGACTGATCGATCCGCAGCATCCGGAATACGACGCTGAGTTGGCCGCACAGTACGGGTCGGCATTGCCCGAGTTTTATCAGCAGATTGATCAGGTGCTGGGCGAAGTCCTGCAGCGCATGGACGATCGCACAACTCTGCTGGTGCTCTCCGACCACGGCTTCGCTCCCTACGATCGGTCCTTCAATCTGAACACGTGGCTGCTGAACCATGGGTACATCACGTTGAAGAGTGAACCCAATCCCGATCAGGACCAGGCCTTCGCCAACGTGGACTGGAGCCACACTCGCGCCTATGGGCTGGGGTTGAATGGCCTCTATCTGAATCTGAAGGGACGCGAGCGCGAGGGGATTGTCGAGCCGGGCGCGGTTGCGGATGCGCTGCTCAACGAAATCAAGGAAAAACTGCTGGCCGTGCGCGACCCTCAGAACAATCAGGCAGCAATCACGCGGGTGGACCGGGCCAGCGAGGTTTACCAGGGACCGTACGCGGCGCAGGGGCCAGATTTGCTGGTGGGCTACAACCGCGGCTATCGCGCGGGATGGCAAACGCATTCTGGGGAATTTTCCTGCGGACGTCTTCGAGAACAACACGAACCCATGGAGCGGCGACCATTGCATGGACTACACGCTGGTTCCGGGCGTGTTACTGAGCAACCGATCGATTGACGCGGCCAATCCGGCGCTGACGGACATTGCGCCCACCATCTTCGCGCAATTTGGAATTCCTCAGCCGGGCAGTATGATGGGACATTCAGTTCTTTCATCGAAGCACTGACGCGCGTCAAAAGGCGGAGCACAAGGAGGCGGACCAATGTCCTCGCAGAAGATCAAGATTGAAGGCGAGTTGCTGGAAAAGGCGAAACAGTGTGCGGACGCTTCGGGTTATGCGTCGGTCGATGAGTTCGTGCTGCACACGATCGAGAAGGAAGTGAAACGCCTGTCGCCTGACCAGGGGGGCGGTGCCGAATCCAAAGAGAAAGTGACCAAACGGCTGCAGGGTTTGGGCTATATCGAGTAGCCGTGTCGTGATTTGTCCTCGCAAACTTTAATGGCATCAGGCTCCATCCCGACCGGGTTTGCGTTCTTCGATTTCGCGGCCAACAGTCCACTTTTATGGGTGCTTGCGATTTCCATCGTGATTGGATTTCTGATGGTGATCGTGTTTCGCTACGCTTCGGATCAAAAAGCGATCGGTCGCGCCAAAGACCGCCTGAAGGCTCACCTGCTGGCTGTCCGCCTGTTTCAGGACCAACTGCCGGTGGTGATGCGCGCCTATGGAAAGATCCTGCGCGGGACGGGCAGCTACCTGCGGCTAGCCTTCACGCCGTTCCTGATTGCGATTCTGCCCATCACTTTCATGATCGTTCAATTAGATCGCTATTTCGGCTGGATGCCGCTGCAGCCGGCACAGACCTTTCTGGTGGAAGCGCGAGTCGAAGATCCAGCCGCGCTCAATGAAGTGTCACTGCAATTGCCTTCCGAACTCTCGAGTTCCGCTCCAGCGGTGCATATTCCGACAGAAAAGGAAGCGGTGTGGCGCGTGCTGGCCGGGCGCGCTGGACATTACGACATCGAGATTACAGCCGCCGGGCAGACGGTTTCGAAACAGGTAGTCGTGGCGACGGGCCTGGCGCGGGTTTCGCCGGTTCGATTGAAAGACCATTTCTGGGAGCGCATCTTTACCTCGGGGGAGCCGGCTTTGGCGGATAATAGTCCTGTGCAATCGATCGCCATAAATTATTCTCCACGCGAGATCAGCTTCGCCTGGACGGAGTGGAACTGGATTGTCCTGTTTTTTGTGGTCTCGCTCATCGCAGGTTTCATTTTTAAGAGCGCGTTGGGAATTCAAGTATGAAGCGGCTTCAATCGCGACCGAACCAGCGCCTGCTTCCGGCTTTGCTTCTGATCATCATGCTGGTGCTGCTGTTCCCCCAGCGCAGTGAGGCGTATGCAGGTCCGGGCGCGGGATTCGCCGTCCTGTCTTCGTTCTGGACCATCTTCGTCGCCTTTCTTTACTCCTTCTATGCGCTAATGACTTGGCCCATTCGTCAACTCCTGCGAATGTTCCGGCGGCGCAGAGCGTACGGCAAAGCGCAAGTGAAGCGCGTAGTGATTGTCGGATTCGACGGCATGGATCCCGAACTGGCCAATCGCTTCATGAGCGAAGGCAAGCTGCCGAACCTGGCCAAGCTTCGTGACAGCGGGACCTTTCGTCCGCTGCGAACCACTTTCCCCGCGATCTCTCCAGTGGCCTGGTCAACATTTCAGACCGGAGTCAATCCGGGCAAGCACAATATCTATGATTTTCTGGCCCGCGACCTGAAGAACTATCTTCCGTATCTTTCATCGGCGCAGATCAGCGAGCCCAAAAGACACCTGAAGATTGGTAAATATTCGCTTCCACTGGGAAAGTCCGAGGTCAAGGGCCTGCGCAAGGGAACGCCGTTCTGGCATTGGCTTGGCAAGGCAGGAGTATTCTGCTCCGTCATTCGCGTTCCGGTAACTTTTCC
Source organism: Terriglobia bacterium (assembly GCA_963797385.1). Classification (GTDB taxonomy): domain Bacteria; phylum Acidobacteriota; class Terriglobia; order Terriglobales; family Acidobacteriaceae; genus JAIQFF01. Next base: position 42,392 of record CAWCPY010000017.1, on the reverse strand, counting down.
TCCGGAGAAGTTTCCCGGCGTGCTGCTTTCCGGCATGTGCGTGCCCGATCTCAAGGGAAGCCAGGGGACATTTTGCTTTTGCACCACACGGGCAAGCAGCGACAAGTTTCGCGAGGGCGGCGTGCGCATTCCCGTCGAGCGCGATGGCGCGGGATTTCATTCCTACATTCCTGGCCCGGAGAACCCGTTGGGGACAGGCAGCGAGTTGCGTGCCGACTTCAAGTTGCGTCCCGACACAAAACGCGGCCAAGCGCGGTTTGAAATTGATTCGGAAACGTTCACTGTCAAAGTGGGCGAGTACTCTGAATGGGTTCCGGTGAAGTTCAAGGCGGGCATGGGATTCACGGCTCGCGGCATCTGCCGCTTCTACCTGAAGGAAATCTCGCCCGAGGTTGAGGTCTATGTCACGCCGGTGAATATCGATCCCGGACACCCCGACCTGCCCATTTCTCATCCCGTGACCTATTCGATCTACCTGGCGAAGCTGTTCGGTCCCTACGCGACCTTAGGTCTGGCGGAAGATACCTGGGCGCTCAACGAAGAAGTGCTCGACGACGATGCGTTTCTGGCCCAGTGCTACGGCAATCACGAAGACCGCGAGCGCATGTTCTTCGACGCGCTGGAAAAGACTCCGCAGGGCCTGTGCGCCTGCGTCTTCGACACCACAGATCGCGTACAGCACATGTTCTGGCGCTATCTCGATAAAGATCATCCCGCGGCACGAGATGTGCCGCAAGACCAGAAGCCGCGCGTGATTCAGGACCTCTACGACCGCATGGACACCCTGGTCGGGCGGGTCATGCGGCAGATCGACGATCAGACCCTGCTGCTGGTGATCTCCGATCACGGCTTCCGATCATTCAATCGCTGCATGAATCTGAATGCCTGGCTGCATCAGAAAGGCTACCTGGCTTTGAAAGACGGCAAAACCGAAAGCGGAGACTGGTTCGAAGACGTGGACTGGTCGCGCACCCGTGCCTACACCATGGGCCTGAACGGGCTCTATATGAACATCAAAGGCCGAGAGCGCGAAGGAATCGTAGAAGCCGGGGCGGAAGCGGAGGCCCTAAAAGAAGAGCTGCGCGGCAAGCTCGACGGACTGGTTGATCCGGCATCGGGGAAAGTCGGCATCACCGGCATGTTCGACTGCGACGCAGTTTACGCCGGGCCATATATAGATAATGCTCCCGACCTGATCGTCGGCTACGGCGAAGGCTTTCGCGCGTCATGGGATTCGGTCATGGGCAAAGTGACCACCGCAATCTTCGAGGACAACCTAAAAGCCTGGAGCGGCGATCACTGCGTTGACCCGCGGCTGGTGCCGGGCGTGCTGTTTTCGAATCGCAAGATTGCGATTGAGAAGCCTGCGATCGTGGATGTCGCGCCTACGGTGATGAGATTGTTTGGGTTGGAACTGCCTTCTTACTTTGATGGGAAGGCCTGGGCCGTGGCGGCTGCCAGCAACAAGTAACCCGGCGCTAGGGAAAACGGAGATTCACATCTCCTGCCTTGGTAATACTAGCAATAAAAGGCGGGTTATGCTTTCGGCAGATTCGAGCCATTCCGGGTAGAGCAACGATCAACATCTCTGCCATCTCCGCGCCACTGTAATTTCCCGATGAGAAATAGAATTCCCGTACTCGGTGTTGCAGGACTGCTGTTTTCTCCAGTTCGTTGTATCGAATCTTCTTGTCTTTGGTCACCAGCAACCAACCCTTCTGACCCACGAAGGGCAGCCAAGTAGTGTCTTCCGCACCGGGCCTGAAGTGTTGGCCGTGACGCTCGTGCTTCACGCCATGTTGGGCGAGCGCGTCGAGAATGGGTTTGCAGTTGTGAAGATTTTCGTCGAGATACAGAACGAAGTCTTCAGGCAGCGACGGCTGCCGTCTTCTGCTCCCAGCGGATTGCTTCTTCGATCTGCCGCGGCTTGACGCCATATTCGGTGGCAAGGTCGTCTATGGATTCCCGGGCATTGAACCTGGAAGCGACTACCGCAGTCGAGATGCCAGTGCCTGCAATCACGGGCTTCCCAAATCCCACGGCAGGATTGATCAGAATTAGCTTGGGCTCGTTTTGGTTTCGCTCCATGACAAACGGGTAAAACTTGAAGAGCCCTTTGGGATCGCGCTCAATGCGCTCAAGATAAAATTCCATCACCCCGGGAATCAGTATCTGCCGGTCCTTCGACAAATTCACGACGCTTCCTAGATGCTCGATGAACAAGTCACGGTGGTCGGTTTGGAATGCTTGCTCCACGAGGGGATGTTTGTGCTCGACATACTTCGCGAGACTGACCAGTGCCTTGCGAACTCTGGGGATCTTCACTTCGTAAATGGCCCGCATACTGCTGAGCATGTGACACTCCAGCAAGTTCATGAACGACAATCGAGAGGGCTCGCTCTTTGCCAGCCTGACGAGCGGAGGTACGGAACCTGCCCCCCGCACCCAATAGCGCAGAGTGTTGAGCGGCACTCTCAGATATTGGGCGGCTTCCGACAAGCCGTAGATCGGAATCTCCATTGCGATGTTAGGTGCTGGTTTCATGCTCATGTGTCCCACTCCAAGCATAGAACATGCCGGACGACGTGTCATTGCCTGAATGGGGAGGAACATCGCTGTTTAATCAGGCTGTGTCGTCGACATGGAACGTTGGGGTCTTTGCAGTTCAGACTGGCTCAACCGCCTTACTGAATCAGCGTCCCATTCGCCGGCTCTTCCTCCGGCGGGATGACCACCGACGCCGCCACCCGATCTCCCGGTTCCAGGTTCAGCAGGCGGACACCCTGGGCGGCGCGGCCGGATTCGCGGATGGTTTCTGAGTCCATGCGGATGATTTTGCCGTATTGGCTGATCAGCATGACCTCGGAGTGTTCTTCCACCTGCGCGATGCCTACCACCTTGCCGTTGCGGGCGGTGGTTTTGACGTTGATGACGCCCGAGCCGCCGCGTCCCTGCAGACGGTATTCGTCGGCGGGGGTACGTTTGCCGTAGCCGTTTTCGGTGACGGAGAGGATCAGGGTGCCTCTTTTGCCGACGTCGACGACCTCGGCGGTGGCGTCCGCGGGCGAGTCGCCCGCAACCACGCTGGCCCCACCAGTCTTGGCTTTGTCTTTGTCTTTGTGATTGTCCTTGCCTTGCACGGGCGGGATGCCCGCGCCCACATCAGCGCCTGGCTTTGGCGTTGTCGCCATGCCCACCAGGTAGTCGCCCTTTTCCATGCGGATGCCCCAGACGCCGTAGGCCTGGCGGCCCATGGGGCGGACGGCGGCTTCGTCGAAGCGGATGGCTTGGCCTTCGTGGGTGGCCAGGAAGATGATCTGCTGGCCGTCGGTGAGGCGGGCGGCGACCAGTTCGTCGCCCTGCTCGATGCTGATGGCGTAGATGCCGTTCGAGCGCACGTGGCAGAAATCCTTGAGCTCGGTCTTTTTTACCAATCCGTTGCGGGTGGAGAAGAAGATGTACTTGCCCGCTTCTTCGAGGTTACGAACGGCCAGCATGGTGCGGACCGTCTCTCCCGGTTGCAGGCCGACCAGGTTGCCGACGTGTTTGCCTTTGCCGGCGGCGCTGATGTCAGGAATCTCGTAAACCTTCAGCCAGTAAACACGCCCGGTGTTGGTGAAGATGAGAATGTAGGCGTGGGTGGAGGCGATGAAGAGGTGTTCGACGAAATCCTCGTCGCGCGTCTTCATGCCGGTGCGGCCGGTGCCTCCGCGGCGCTGCATGCGGTAGGTGGAGATTGGCGTCCGTTTCATGTAGCCGCCGTGGCTCACCGTGACTGCGACTTGTTCGTCGGCAATCAGGTCTTCGAGATGGATTTCGGCGGCTTCGTCTTCGATCACCGTGCGGCGGTCGTCGCCGTAGAGCTTCTTTACTTCTTCGAGTTCGCGCACGATCACGGCGCGGAGTTTCTTCTCCGAACTCAGGATGGATTCGTAATCCGCGATGTGCTCGCGGGTGACGGTCAGTTCTTTGGTGATTTCGTCGATCGACAGCTTGGTGAGGCGGTGCAACTGCAGTTCGAGAATCGCGTCGGCCTGAATGCCGGTGAAGGGCTTTTCCGGATCGCGCTTGGGAGCGCGGCCGGTGACGTTGATATCAATTTTCTTTCCGGCAAAGTATGCGACCAGGTTCTCGCGGGCCTCGGCGCGGTTGGCGCTGGCGCGAATGATGGTGATCACGTTGTCCAGGTGATCGAGCGCGGTCAGGTAGCCTTCGAGAATATGTTCGCGGTCTTTGGCTTTCGAGAGCAGGAAGGCGGTGCGGCGGCGGACCACATCAACCCGGTGGTCGATGAAGTGCTTGATGGCCTGCACCAGGCCCATTTCCTTGGGCTGTCCGTTGACCACGGCGAGCAGGATCATGCTGAAGCTTTCCTGCATCTGGGTGTGCTTGAACAGCTGGTTGAGGACGAGCTGGGGCTCGCCGTCGCGCTTTAGCTCGACCACAATGCGCATGCCGTCGCGATCGCTTTCGTCGCGAATGTCGGAGATGGCATCGACGACCTTGTCATTCACCAACTGCGCGATTCGCTCCACCAGGCGCGCCTTGTTGACCTGGTAGGGAATTTCGGTGATGACGATGGCCTTGCGGTCTTTGTTGAACGTTTCGATGCCCGCCTTGGCCCGCATGATGAAGCGTCCGCGGCCGTTCTTGTAGGCGTCTACGATTCCCGCCTTGCCGTGAATGATGCCGGCGGTGGGGAAATCCGGGCCTTGCACAAATTTCAGAACTTCGGCGAGCTGCGCAGTAGGATTGTTCACCAGGGTGATGGTGGCATCCACAATTTCAGTCAGGTTGTGGGGCGGAATTTTCGTCGCCATGCCCACCGCGATGCCGTCTGATCCGTTCACCAGCAGGTTCGGGATGCGCGCGGGAAGCACGTCGGGCTCAATTTCGTTGCCGTCGTAGTTGGGGCGCATATCGACGGTATCTTTGTCGAGATCTTCTAGCAGCGCTGTCGCAACCCGAGTAAGCTTGGCTTCGGTGTAACGATCTGCGGCCGGCGGGTCGCCGTCGACGGAGCCGAAGTTGCCTTGTCCATCCACCAGCGGATAGCGCATGGCAAACGGCTGCGCCAGGCGCACCAGGGCGTCGTACACAGCCAGGTTGCCGTGGGGATGGTATTTGCCCATCACGTCGCCGACGATGCGGGCGCACTTGCGGGTGGACTTATTGGGCGCCAGGCCCATCTGCTGCATGGTGTACAGAATGCGGCGATGCACCGGCTTCAATCCGTCGCGGACGTCGGGCAGCGCGCGCCCGATAATGACCGACATCGAATAGTCGAGATAAGACTTCTTCATCTCCTCTTCGATATTGACGGGTTGAATGTTAAGCGCGCCGGGAATGCCGGTGCCGTCTCCGCCGTTGGGAGGAGGCGTCAAGGGGAGTTCGGGATTCTGATCGTCAGCCATGTAAGCTTCTAGCTCCTAGCTTGTGTGGAGCGGACACTCCTGTCCGCTGCCTTTGACTTGCGTTGTTTCTGAGTCGTTCATCCTTAACAATGCCGGGGTAAAATCAACTTCAAAAGCGTCGGACAGGAGTGTCCGACCCACACGTGATAGCTCAGCCATTGTTCCGCCCTAAACAATTGCATTTACAGGAAGTTACCGCGAATTCGCGATATGAGAATTATACCATGGACGAGCTCGGAAAAAGGGTTCACAACTCCCCCTTCCCGGATGACCAATCCGGTTCGCAGCGCGGGGCCTCGACAGTAGGATAATCTGGGTCTGCAAGGGTCAACTCTATGGAGACTTTGAAGGGAAAGATAGCTCTGGTTACAGGCGGCAGCCGCGGTATCGGAGCGGCGGTTGCGCTGGCGCTTGCGGGAGCGGGCGCAGACGTCGCAGTCAACTTCCGGGCGCGCTCTGAAGATGCGGAGATAGTCTGCGTTGCGATCAGGAACCTGGGGCGGCGCGCGCTGGCAGTTCAGGCTGACGTCTCGCAATCCGATCAGGTGCAGAAAATGGTTGCGCAAATTGAAGGCGAACTCGGGGCCGTGAATATTGTTGTGAACAATGCGGGAATCGCACGCCAACTCAAGATTGAGGACGTTGCCGAAGCGGACTGGGAGGAACACATCAGCGTGAATCTGAAGTCCGCATTCCTGGTGACTCAGGCGGTGCTGCCGAAGATGCGGGCCCAGCGCTGGGGGAGAATCATCAATATTTCGTCCACCGCGGCACAGACGGGCGGACTAGTGGGGCCGCACTATGCCGCGTCCAAGGCCGGAATGCTCGGGCTCACGCACTCCTATGCCGCGTTGCTGGCCAAGGAGGGCATTACGGCCAACACGGTTTGCCTGGCGCTGGTTGAGACCGATATGCTGCGCGCGAACCCTCGAGCTACTTCGAACGTGATTCCGGTCGGACGCTTTGGCACCGTGGACGAAGTGGCCTCGGTGGTGCTGCTGCTCGCGGAAAATGGCTACATGACCGGACAGACGGTCAATCCCAACGGGGGATGGTATCCGAGTTGAGTTGAGGACAGTAACCCAGGGTGATCTCCTGTAAGCTGAGCTTCCCGCATATGGTGGTGCTGGTCGTCTTGTTCACGTCGTGGCTGGTGCTCCGGGGAGTCGGAGCGCTGGGTGCGAGTGCGCTTGCCACGTGGCAGGGGTCGGCCGTCTATGCGCTGGCGCTGATGTTCGTCTTTACCGGCATCGCACACTTCACCAAGGTGAAACATGACCTGGTGCTAATGGTGCCGGCCATGTTTCCGCGGCCTATGCTGCTGATCTATTTCACCGGCGTTCTGGAATTCATGGGCGCGGTCGGATTGCTGTTGCCACGCTTCCGCGCACTCGCGGGCATCTGCCTGATCGCGCTGCTGATCGCGATGTTTCCCGCCAATGTGAACGCTGCACTTAAGCAGACGACCTTGGCCGGCAAACCAGCGACGCCTCTGCTGTTGCGGGCACCCATGCAGGTCTTGTTTATCGGGCTTCTGTGGTGGAGTACGCGTCCATGAAAAGGCGGGATTGGGCAAAACCTAGGGCCGGACCACTACTTCGTTGGGACTGGACGGCAGCACGAACTTCACTCCCCGCTCTTGATTGAGCCTTAACGTGGCGGGCACGTCGAGATCCGCAATCTGTATCTTCCGGGTCCAGGAACCGGTGGTCCAGTAATCCGCCTTGGAATAAATCATCCCGCTCATGATGGTGTAATCGCTCACCTCTTCCCTGCGGCCATCGTGGAATACGAGGACGGCCGGCGGAAGCTCGCGCGGTTGAACTGCGCCCATCCTGCCCGGCGCCGGTCGTCCGGCAGCAGGCAAAGTGAGTGCCGATTTCTCGGAGTAGTCGGGCGCGGTTTGCTGGCCGGTCGCGGATTTCGCGGACATGGTAGTGCGTACAAAGTGATCGCCTTGCCATTCGATCAGCAATGACTCGCGCGGCGCCGCCGGCGCGGGGGGCGGGGCCGGCGCCGGGGCCGGAACCACGATCACCTGGGGCTGCGCGGCTTGCTGGGAGTCGTAGCCCATGCCGGAATCCGGATAGAAATACGGGTAGGAAAACAGAATCGCGCCTCGCCCTGACGCGTGCCCCTGATGGAAGCGCGCGGAACCACCGGCCATGCCGTGTGCCGAAAACCCGAACGCCGATGACCCGCTTCCGCCTGGCCTGATTCCAGCAGAGCCGGCGCTTGGACCGAAGCCTGCCGCGCCTGTGATGCGAATCTGGGCGGTGACTGGCGATATCGAGAGCGCGGCGGCGAGGACGGCGAAAATAAACCGGCTTGGCATTTACTTGCTCGTTTCAGGGCTCGGCGGCAAACGGAAATCAATGCCACGATCGTCGTTCTGCTGCGCGGTGGACGTCAGGTCCAGATCGGCAAGCGGGATCTTCTGATGACGTCCCGGCGTCAAGTCGTACAGCATGTCGCCAATCACGGCGTAGTTCTGCACTTCCAGCTGGTGCCCGTCTTTGAAGACCAGCACGGTCTGGGGCTGGTCAGCTACGGGAGCTTCGGCCGGCGACGGGGCTGCAGCAACCTCAGTTTCACTCTCGGAGCGGCTCGACCGTTGCGGATAGGCATCTGCATAAGAGCGCGCCTCCTGGCCCGGGCCGCGGCGGTCGAAGATGGTGGGGCCTCCACGGTAGTCCTCTTCCCGCTGGAGCGGTTGTTGGTCCGCCGCATCGTCGGGTCCGGATTCACCGATCACCACGGGGTACGCATAGGGTACGTAAACCGCGCCTCCGCCGGGGAAAAACTGCCCGCTGCGATGATGATGATTACGCTGGCCACGCGCAGGATTCGGATTCACCTGAAACAGGGTGCAACAACCTGGCTGATTAAAACCCGGATTCCTCGGCTGAAGCCCGTTCGGTCCGAGCGATGTGGTGCTGGCAGGTACACCCGGTGTGGAATTAAGGTGGCCGCCGGAGTTGATCGAGGTCACGGATGCTGGGGTGCCATTGATCTGCGCATCGGTAGCGGACGCGAGGAAAACCAATCCGCCCAGGACCAGGGCCAGTACCGCTACCGTGGCTGAGTTCAGCCCCTTCACATGCGAATCATACCCCAGTTTCGAAACCATGGCGCAGCCCCCTGAGCAAAAACCCGCCCCGTTTACTTAGAGCCCGTTAGAGGCAGGTTGGTTTGTCTATGTTTCTGTTAACTTTGCGGAGGTTCTAAGTGGTTGAAGAGTAAGCCTGTGACGATAGTCACGTTCACACCACGCGAGCCAACTCCCACAAGTTCCAGGCGGCATTCGCTACCAGCAGGCCCCATACCGCCGCCAGGACGACTTGACGATGGCGAGTCTCCAGCAGATCAGCGGCGATGCCGGCCACGAAGACGAACAGGAAGGGTACAACGATGAATTGAAAACCGAGGCCGGGATAGTGCGGCGTACCCACGGCGAGCGCCAGAGACAAGGCCGCGACCAGCAGAGGCGCGGTGTTGCCGAAGTAGCGCGTGCGGGGCCAACTGAAGTAAGTGACCAGCGCGACCGGCAGGGCCAGCACCAGTGCGGGAGTGCTTTGTCCCAGTTGCGCCAGCACTTGACCATACGCCTGCGGCATGGTGTACGCCTTCCACGAGAGACCGAAGAACGACGCGTGCATAATCCCCTGCCAGAAAGCGCGCGCCCGAAAAAAATAAGACGCATAGACGAGGAGAACCGCGATCCCGCAAGCCACCGCCCAGATCGCCAACGCCGCCAGGCGCCGCGTAGGCGCGAGGTAAAGCATGAACGCCAGAGCGGCGGGCACAACCACAATCAGCGAAAACTGTGAGCCTACCGCGAGCGCCAGCGACAGTCCCAATAACACAATGCGCCGCCAGTTCCACACCACCACTTCGCGCGGGGCGTACAGAGTGTGGGCCACGGCTATGGCGGTGAAGATGGCGCCGAACGCGCCCCAGGCGGCGCCGACTTCAGGCTCGGCAAACCACAGAGCGCAGGAGCGCACAATTCCTGGCGAGAAACAATAAAGGGCCAAAGCTACGTATCCGCCGGCGTTGCCGAAGAGCCGCCGCGCCACGTACCACAGCGAAGCGCCGAGGAGCAGGCCAAAACCCAGGTAAGGGACGGCCGCCGACCAGTGCAGGGCGCGAATGTTTTCGGGCTGGAGCGCCACCGGCCGCAGCCACAGCGGGGCGGCCGCAATCAGATACCACAGCGGCGAATGGTGGGCATCGTAGGCGCCGCCAGCGAGAGCAAGGCGGAGAGCGGGATCTACTTCGTTCCCGAAGTCTTCCTCGCCCAGATCGGGCGCCCCCTGCGTATCTGCGCTGGGTGCGCCTTTGCTCTTCCACAAGGCAATCCCGCGCTCAAGCCGGTAAATCTCCGCGGGATTCACAGTCTCGTGGCGCACCCCCTTCTCCACCAGCCAGAGACACTGCGCCAGAAACGCCAGCAGCAGGCATGAAGCCAGCACCTGGGGCCGGCCGAATCTTTCGCGAGTGAAGAATCGTCCCATGACGAACCGGCGAGTGTTTTACCATGGCGGGGGACGAATCGGGAAACTTCCACAGATGGACGAACCAAAGATGGATGACCCGCAAGGCAGCCAGCCCGGTGAACGTGATGAGGTTTCTCCCGCGTCTCCCGCGTCCGGCATCGCCTCCGGCTTCGAGCTGACGAAACTCTCTCCCTTCGAAGCATGGACGCAGAAGATATTTATCGGGCGCGGCGGCCTGCGTCCGATATGGCGCCTTGCGCTCTATCTCATTCTGTACCGCGGCCTGCGCTTCTGTCTTTACGTTCTCATCGCTTATGGCCTCCCCAACGTGTCACGCCTGTGGCTCCAGACCGCTGCAGAACTGGGACTCGCCCTCATCGCGCTGGCTCCGGCACTGCTCATGGCCCGGGTCGAAGATCGGGCATTCGGCTGCTACGGCATGCCTGCAGCCAACGCCTTTGGCCGGCTTTTCTGGGTAGGCGCCTTGTGGGGGATGTGTTCCCTCACCGTGCTGATGCTGGCGTTGCGCGGGGCCCACGTCTTTTATTTTGGGGCAGTCGCCCTGCACGGCGTGCGCCTGCTGAAGTTTGCCGTGTTCTGGGCCGTGTTCTTCCTGATCGTGGGCTTCTACGAAGAATTCTTCACCCGCGGATACACCCAGTTCACCCTGACCGAGAGTGTTGGCTTCTGGCCGGCGGCGATCTTGCTGTCTCTGGGCTTCGGCGCGCTGCATCTGGAGAATCCGGGCGAAGACTGGGTGGGAATTCTGGCCGCCATGATGATCGGCTTTTTCTTCTGCCTGACTCTGCGGCGCACGGGAAACCTCTGGTTTGCGATCGGCTTTCATGCTGCGTGGGACTGGGGCGAGAGCTATTTCTACTCGGTCCCCAACAGCGGTTGGACGCCCCCCGGCCACTTGCTGCATTCTTCCCTGCAGGGCCCGCGCTGGCTGAGCGGCGGCTCCGTCGGACCGGAAGGCAGCGTCTTGCTCTTCGTGCTGCTGGCGCTGCTGTGGGTGGTGTTCGACCGGGTGTATCCCGATGTGAAGTACCCGCCGACAAACGAGATTGCAGATCCTCGATTGCGGATATCAGATTAGGGCCCTCCGGATTGAGAGTCTGCAGCACGAACGTGTAGCGCCGGCATCTTGCCGGCTGGCTCGGGGGCATCTTGCCCCCGGGGGCGGGCAGGATGCCCGCCCGGACAGCCGGCGGGACGCCGGCGCTACGAAACTCCTACCACGAATAGTGCACCGTGTAGGTGATGACTTGTTCGCCGTCGGGCGCGATGGTTACGGGAAACTCCACCGTTTGCGCATCCGTCTTGCGCGACGGGTGCGACTGCTCGGTCAGCTTCCAGTTGGTCCAGCGATACAGGTGCTCGACCACGCGCACCGTGACCGCTTCTTTCTTGTGATTGCGCACCCGGATTTCAAACGACTCATCCATCCAGTGTTGAGATGAATCGACGCGATAGTTGGTGCGTTTACGCTCCCCCACCACATCGAACGAATTGCCGGTAAAGATGCGGATGGTTTCGTCTTTCGGCGTGTGATCAATCACGTTCTCGCCGACAAATTCCAGGTGGCCATCGGTATCGCGGCGATAGAAGCGCAGTTTGCCCTTGGGCAGAGCAATGCCGAGATGGTTTACGTCGGCGTTCTTGAACTCTTCCATTACCCAGATTTTGGGATTCGACTGCGTACCGTAGTTCTGGTCCTGGCGAATCTGTTCCAGGTTGTAGTAGCCGTACTGCGCCACTTGCGCGCCGTCGTACACGTAGAGCCGCTGGGCGTGGATGCCGGTGGAGCGCACGAACTCAACCTGCTTGGTCTCCTGATCGTGCAGCGTGGTTGGCCGCGCCAGAGAGTAAAGGTGGAATTCGTCGAACGATTTCTCGCTGACGGCGGGCGCCATGGCTTCATCCGCCATGGCCTTGTTCATCGCGCCGTAGGCCCGCATGGCGGAGGTTGGAGCCGCGATCTTGTTCACGTCGCCGGCCAGCAGCTTGATGTTCGCGTTCTCAAATGTCTTGCCGCTCTGGTTGCGCATGGTGATCCAGCCCACCATGTCGAGCAGATCGGTCTTGCCCTTGGGATTGTCGGAGACCACGATGTTGTAGTCGGACTGCCAGCTCATGCCGCCAGCGACGTAGGAAATTTCGGCGTCGAATTTGCCGGGATCGTTAGTCTGCAACAACCAACTCAGAGTCGGCTTAAGAACCGTGTCGCCGGAGAGCGCCGGAAACAGTGGCTGGCCGGGCAGTCCGAAGCGCAGCACGCCATCGATTTCGATGATGGGCTGAGTGAAGGACGGCTGCTGATAATTCTGCGCGTAGTAAGTGCTGGGAATGTAACCGCTGCGCACGATCTTTCCCTTGATGATTTCCTGCTTGTCGGCGCGCTGCACCAAGAAGTCAATCGTCTTGCCTTCATAGAAAGAAAGCAGCAGCTCCTGGGAGATAGGATCGTTGCGGTAGTTCTGTTCCAGCACCTGCAAGGCCCGCCCGCCGGGGTCGCGAAGAATCACGGAATCCGGCTCCAGATGCGAGGCTATGCCGGCAAACTGCGCATGGTTGACGCCCGGCCCGAGATCGAGCGGCACATACTCGCGTGCCACAAAGAAATTCTGGTTGTAGATGGTGAGCGCGGGCTGATTGCTGCTGTCGGCAGCCTTCTCCTGAGCTTTTTCCTGTCCAACCACCATCCCGCACAGCAAAAGCAGAGTCGAAATAAATCTGATCAGCAGCAACTTCTTCATTGTCGTTTCCCCTTGTTCTCAAAATGAGCGTTTTCAGTGAGCGGGAAGGAGGAGGCTTTCCCGTCCTATGGGAAGAACGCGGGGCAAGGGGAAACTTGCAGGGAGTTTTTAACCACGGAGGACACAGAGAGCACGGAGGTAACCACTGGTAACCGACAGCAGTAATGTCATCCTGAGCGGAGCAGAAAGTTCGCCGCGCGAACTTTCTGCGCAGTCGAAGGACCCCTACCTGCTTATCGGATCCATACACCTGGAATTGGCGGGCGAGGGCGCCCGCCCCACACAAACTTCTAAATATCCAGGTTCTTCACATCCAGCGCGTTGTCTTCGATAAACTTGCGCCGGGCCTCGACGTCTTCGCCCATAAGCGTGCTGAAGATGGTTTCGCACTCGGCCAGATCTTCGAGTTTGACCGAAAGCAGGGTGCGGCGTTCCGGGTCCATGGTGGTTTGCCAGAGCTGTTCCGAGTTCATTTCGCCCAGACCTTTGTAACGCGTCTTGTCGTATCCCCGGCTGCCGGCTTCCTTGATGTATTCAAACAGATCGCGAGCGTTGGTCTTTTCGACGACTTCGGTCTCGATCGCTTTTTTCCTGGCGACGGGCTTCGGCGATGCCTTCTTCTTGCCGGACTCTTCGGCTTCCGCCGCGACTTCTTCAGCACCGGCTTCTTCGTCAGTGCCGGCGACAGAGGCATCGCTGACGGCCTCGATCACAAACGGCGGTTCCATGTAGGGCTCGACCTGCTTGAACTTCGACAGCAGTTGGCGGTACTCGGCGGTCGAAGCCAGCTCCCAGTTGATCAGGTGCTCGGCGCCCTGGGAGTTGACGTATTTAACTTCCCAGAGATTGTGCTCTTCGTCGAAAATTGGCTCGATGCTCTTGAAGTCGCGTTCTTTCTGCAGCTTCTTCAGTTCTTTTTCCAGCTTCTCGATCTTTTTCGGCGCGGCTTTTTTCTCGCCTTCGAAATCCGCGCGCTTGGAAAGATCGAGGCGGGGCAGAAGTTCGGTGATCTTTTCGTCGCGCAGGCGCTTGTTCACCTTGTCGAAGAAGGCGAAGTATTCTTTCAGGCCGCTGGCGAATTTTGACAGGCCGGCTCCTTCGAGCTTGGCTGCGCCTTCACCGTAGCGGACGATGAGGCTGTCCGCGGCGCGTTTCAGAATGATTTTGTCGAGGGCGTCGTCGTCCTTGATGTACTGCAGGGTCTTGCCCTTCTTGATCGAGTACAGCGGCGGCTGTGCGATGAACACGTTGCCGCGCTTGATCAGCTCCTGCATGTGGCGGAAGAAGAAGGTGAGCAGCAGGGTGCGGATGTGGCTTCCATCCACATCGGCGTCTGTCATCAGGATAATTTTGCCGTAGCGCAGTTTGGTGAAATCGAAGTCGTCCTTGCCAATGCCGGTGCCGAGGGCCGTAATCATGGCGCGAATTTCTTCGTGCCCCAGCATTTTGTCGTAACGCGCCTTTTCGACGTTGAGAATTTTTCCCTTCAGTGGAAGGATCGCCTGAAAACGGCGATCGCGCCCCTGCTTGGCAGTCCCGCCGGCGGATTCTCCCTCTACCAGGAAGAGCTCGCACCGTTCCGGCTGGCGTTCCGAACAATCGGCCAGCTTGCCGGGAAGTCCGCCGCCGTCGAGCGCGCCTTTGCGCCGCGTAAGATCGCGGGCCTTGCGGGCCGCTTCACGCGCGCGCGAGGCTTCGATGGCTTTATTGATGATCTTGCGTCCGACGGTCGGGTTCTGCTCGAGATAAGCGCCCAGACGCTCGTTCACGAAGGCCTGGACGACGCCGGCGATATCGGAATTCAACTTGCCTTTAGTCTGTCCTTCAAACTGCGGCTGCGGCAGCTTCACGCTGATGACCGCTACCAGGCCTTCGCGCACATCATCGCCGGTAAGGTTTTCTTTTACGTCCTTGAACAGGCCCATCTGCTGGCCCGCGTAGTTGATGGTGCGGGTCAGGGCCATGCGGAAGCCGGAGAGGTGCGAGCCTCCATCCACGGTATTGATGTTGTTGGCAAAGCTGAACACCGACTCCGAGTAAGCGTCGTTATATTGCAGCCCGATCTCCATGACTACGCCGCTGCGCTCGGCTTCCATGTAAATGACTTTGTCGTGCAGCACCTGCTTGCCACGGTTCAGGTGCTTGATGAATTCGGCGATGCCGCCGTTGTATTTGAACTCGGCCGACTTCGCTTCACCAGTCTTGGCTTCAGTCGTGCGCTCATCCGTCAGCGTGATGAGCAGGCCCTTGTTCAGGAACGCCAGCTCACGCAGGCGCTGGGCCAGGGTATCGAAGTTGTATTCGGCAACCGAGAAGATGCCCTTGTCGGGCAGGAAGTGCACCTTTGTCCCGAGCTTCTTGCTGGCGCCCGCTTTCTTCAGCTTGCTGGTGGGCTCGCCCTTGGAATAGGTCTGCTCCCAGGTGAAACCGTCGCGCCAGATCTCGAGATCGAGTTCTTCGCTGAGCGCGTTCACCACCGACACGCCGACACCGTGCAATCCGCCGGAAACTTTGTAAGAGGACGCATCGAACTTTCCCCCGGCATGCAGTTTGGTGAGCACCACCTGGGCGGCGGGAATTTTTTCGCCGTCGATGTCCATCATGTCCACGGGAATGCCGCGGCCGTTATCGATGACCGTGATGGAATTATCCAGGTGGATGGTAACTTCGATCTTGTTGGCGTGACCGGCGAGCGCTTCATCGACCGAATTGTCCACCACTTCATAAACCAGATGGTGCAGTCCCATCTCGCCGGTGGAGCCGATGTACATGGCGGGACGTTTGCGCACCGCCTCCATGCCGCCCAGCACTTTGATGGAGTCGGCGTTGTAGTCGCCGTTGCCCCCGTTAATCGCAGCGAGCTTCCCGTTTTTTGCCTTGGCTTCTTCGATGGGAGTGATCTCTTTCGTAGCCATTCCGCTCCGTGGAAAAAGCCGGACTCTAGAGTGTGTCCGGCAGACTTTTCCGATGTCCTGAATTTTGCCTCAAATTACTGAAATTATTAACACTTACGGCTTCCGAGGTTGTAGCCAATTGTAGCACGAGAAACAGCATTTTTCGACCCCCGAACCGGGCCGGTAAATGCAGCCAAAAGCCGCGTGGGGACAGCCGCCCTCGGCTGTCCAGTCGAGCGCAACTCGACGGGGGTTGGCGAGCACACTAGCGGAGCTTTGCTCCGCTGGACAGCCGGAAGCGGCTGTCCCCACGCGGCTCGTGGTGCCCCTTGCACGGGCGGGGGCGCCCGCGCCTACATTGTCAGCGCACGAGATCGGCCCGACCTGATAGCATATTGGCAGGGAGATCCCAGTTCAGCATGAGTGTGCCTGTATCGCAGATGTGGACGGTGGCCAGCTATGTCATCCGGCAGAAGCTTGCCCGTCGGAAGCAGTATCCGCTGGTGCTGATGCTGGAGCCGCTGTTCCGCTGCAACCTGGCCTGCGCCGGATGCGGCAAAATCCAGTATCCCGCCCACGTCCTGAAGCGTCAGTTGACCCCGGAGGAGTGCTTCCGGGCGGTCGATGAGTGCGGCGCGCCGGTGGTTTCGATCCCCGGCGGCGAACCGCTCATGCACCCCGAGATCGACAAGATTGTCGAGGGCCTGGTGGCGCGGAAGAAGTACATCTACCTGTGCACCAATGCTTTACTGCTGAAGGAAAAGATCCATCTCTTCAAGCCGACCAAGTATCTGACCTTCAGCGTTCACCTGGATGGACAGAAAGAACACCACGACTTTGCCGTCTGTCGCGAGGGTGGTTATGACATTGCGGTGGACGCCGTCCGCGAAGCCCTGAAGCGCGGCTTCCGGGTCACTACCAACACCACACTGTTTGACGGTGCCGATCCCAAGAGCGTGCGCGCCTTCTTTGACGACATGATGGAGCTGGGCATCGAAGGCATGATGCTCTCTCCCGGCTACTCCTACGAGAAAGCGCCCGACCAGCAGCACTTCCTGGGACGCGCCCGCACCCGGCGCCTGTTCCGGGCAATCTTGTCCAATCGCGAAAAAGACTGGCGCTTCAACCTGTCGCCGCTGTTCATGGAATTCCTCATGGGCAAGCGGCACTATGCCTGCACCCCGTGGGGAATGCCCACGTACAATATTTTCGGCTGGCAGAAGCCCTGCTATCTGCTGCAGGATGGCTACGCTGATACCTTCGACGAGTTGATCCGAGAAACCGCGTGGGAATCCTACGGCACGGAGTCGGGCAATCCGCATTGCGCGAATTGCATGGTGCACAGCGGCTATGAGGCCTCGGCGGTGAACGATACGTTTGGCTCGCTCGAGGGCTTTGTCGCGACGGTGAAGGGCACGCTGTTCAACCGCTATCGCGATGAAGGCGCTTTGCGGCTGCTGGACGAACCGGTTGAGCCCGCTCATTCGCTGGTGCAGATTGCTACACCAAGTGAATCGCTCGAGGAGACCCGGGCGTGACCGGCAAAGCCGCCGGGCACGTGCACCCCGAACCTGGGGCGGCTTCGCCAGACACGCTCGAAGTCTCTCCCGGATGGGAACACGAGAAGCTTGAGGGCTGGGTCCCCGCGCTGGCCTCCGAAGAAGAATCCCGCCAGGCCCTGGAAAAAGCCTTCGACTACCGCGGGGATGTCACCATCACGCGAAAAGACGGAAGCACGGTCGAAGGCTACCTTTTTGACCGTAAGACCGGCCCCACTCTTGCCGAATCCCTGGTGCGAGTTCTTCCGCGAACCTCCAACCAGCGCGTGATGATCGCTTACTCGGACATCGCCGCCCTGGCCTTCACCGGGCGCGATACGGCAGCTGGAAAAAGCTGGGAAGCGTGGGTGAAAAAGTACGTGGAAAAGAAAGCCGCCGGCGAGAAGCACATCGGTCTGGAGCCGGAATCCCTGGAATAATTCCTTGTCATCCTGAGCGCAGCACCCGCGTTCGCTTGCGAACGCAGGTGCGAAGTCGAAGGACCCCTAACGACGCCAGAAACCTATGCGCTCAGAGCTTTTCCAGCGCAACGCAAATCCTCAGCGATTCCGGCGCGCCGTCACCATAGGGGTCCTTCGACTGCGCAGAAAGTTCGCGAAGCGAACTTTCCGCTTCGCTCAGGATGACAGTTTGTAGGTTCGTGGTGTTCTGCGAGGTGATCAGCGATTTGGTTTTCGCGTCCCGAAACTCAGCCGCTCAATCAGTTCATTCACTTCTTCTTCGCTCCCGCCGATGAACGTAAACGAGATTGCGTAGCTCCTCTGCACCAGGACCAGCGATGTCTGCCGCATGGTGAGCGCGCCCCTCGGCTTGATGAAGTCTCCTCGCACCAACTTCGTGGTGCCGACTGACAGCTCGTGGGCTTCGTTTGCTGCCTGAAAGCCCTTGGCCGTGGTCAGCTCGGCCAGGGACTCGAAATAGTCGGCCTCGGCCTTCATGCCTGCGGGAAGCGGCTCAACTGCGATCACGACCGCGGAATTAATCGTGTCGCCGCTGGCTTCCGGTGGCCGTTCAAAAATGGCCAGCAGCAGCTGGGACTCAAACGCGTCGGCGGAGTCGTCCTGCATCTCGGCAGTGCGGTCCACCCAGCCAAAGGGCAGTTTGTAGCTGAATTCAAAAGCTGAGTTGCGGTACACACCCTGACGGATGGCCCCGGGATCCGGAATCGACGATTTCGAGCGGGCCGGGGGCTTGGAAGACGAATGAGCCGGTTTGTCCTGCGCCCATGAAACTGCCGCGAGCGAAACCAGAAGGATGCCAGCCAGGAATCGAATCATGATTAGCGAACTATGACTGATGTTACGCCATGCTCTCCCAATCCGGCGTGGGTCCGACACTCCAACTCTTCGAGCCGAGTAGTTTTTCGCCCAGCGCAGTCAGGCGGGCTGGGGAACAGTTTTTCTTCTCCCACTCCCGCGGGTCACCGGGGAAGGCGAAGCCTTGCGGCGGCTCCATTTCGCGCCAGGAGCGGACACGTATCTCGCGCAAGTCATCGCGGGATTCGTCCGCCGGCGTCATCGAAATGTATTGCGCGATGCGAACCTTGTCTTTCGAAGCATTCGGCCGGATGCCGTGCGCCAGCAGGCTGTTGAAGATCAGAAGATCGCCGGCCTTGGGCATCACCGGTACGATTTCGAAGCCGGCCGTATCTGGCTTCCACGGATCGCGATTGGCGGGCTGGGTCTTTCTCCACTCCTCGAGCGTGCGAAACAGCTCCGGCACGCATTGAAAGCCACCCATCTCCGGCTCATGATCGACCAGCGAGAGCACGCCCTGAACGTTCACCGGCAGAGGATCAAGCGTGGTGTCCGCGTCCCAATGAATGAAGCCGCTGAAGGGGCGCTGGCTGCGATTGGGGGGATTCAGGTTGGCGCGGTCAATCGTGACCCAGAGCTTTTCGTTGTCCCATATATCGACGAAGGCGTCGTAGATTCGCGGATGCTGCCGGTTGTCCCACAAATACTGGTGGTTGTATATCTCCACCATGCCGCTGTTGTTCAGCTCCTTCATGGCGTGATCGCGGAGCTGGTCTTTGTACCAGGTGGAGGGATCGGCGGGATTCATCTCCTGAAATTCCCACAGAAGATCCACCAGGTGCTTCACATTTTCTGCAGGGACGGCCTGCTTGACTACTACGTAGCCGTGTGTGATCCAGTGCTTCCAGTCGTCTTCGGAGAGCACCCGCAGTGGAAGAGTCTTCTGAATGTCGCGCAGCTGGGTTTCGGCGACGTAAGCGACGCTGGCATTTCCCGGACGGTTCTTGCCGTAAGCGTAACGGTCGGCTTTGGCTTCGACTCGATCCGACATGGCGAGTGCCTCCTGTCAGAGTGCTCATCCTCAGGGCGTAACCCTGCACGAGCGAGGACGCTCGCGCCCAACCGCAGCGACTACCTCAGGCGGCGCGCGCTGCCAGGGGCTGGGTGCAGAAGCCGCAGCGCCGGGCGTCGATGGGAATCTCGCTCAGACATTCGGGACACTTCTTGGTGGTGGGATCGGCCGGCACCGGAGCTTTGCGCATGCGCGCGATGAGCGCGTTGATCGGGGTCACCACGAAGAAATATACTGCCGCCGCGACCAGCAAAAACGATACCAGGGCGTTGATGAAATCGCCCACCGGAAACGGCGTGCCATTGACGGTGAAGCTGATGGACGAGAAGTCAGGCTTGCCGACGATGGCTGCGATGAGCGGGGTAAGCAGGTCCTTGGTGAAAGCTGTCACCACGGATCCAAAAGCCGCGCCGATGACCACGCCGACTGCCAAGTCAACCACATTGCCACGAAGAATGAATTGCTTGAAGCCGCTAAGCATGGAAGGAACCTCCAAAGCGCAAGGCGGCTAATTTACGGCGTCGACGCAGGGTCGGTCAAGCTGAACGACTTGTGTGTGGGGCGGGCGCCCTCGCCTGCTGCCTTTGAAGTTGATTCGGGACATGGAGATGTGGGTTACTGGGCATTAAACCTGCCGTGGCAAAAGTCGGGATCAAAAGCGGCGGGCGAGGGCGCCCGCCCCACACGGGGGGAGTATCTCAGATCCGCATGGGCATGACGATGTAGCGGTACTTGTAGTCTTCGCTGTCGGCGGGGCGGAGTTGGCCGGCGGACTGGGGATCTTTGAATTCGAGTTTCACGTCGCCGGCGCCGACGGCTTTGAGGAAGTCCAGAATGTATTGGGCGTTGAACCCGACCGTCAGGGAATCGCCCTGGTAGCCGGTTTCGATCGAGTCTTCGGATTCGCCGGTTTCGGTCGAGGAGGCGGAAAGTTTGACTTCGCCCTTCTCCAGCCTTAGGCGGACGGCGCGCGAGCGCTCGTCGGCAAACTGGGCTACGCGGGAGATGGCCGCGCTCAACTCGTTGCCGGCCAGGGTGACGCTCTTGTTGTTGTCCTTGGGAAGAACGGCTTCGTAGTTGGGGAACTGGCCCGTGAGTTGGCGCGAGGTCAGCAGCCGCTGTCCGATGCGGAAATAGAGCGTGGACTCGTCTTTCGCGAAGTCAATGGTTTCCGCGTCGGTCGAATCAAGCAAAGACTTGAGCTCGTCCATAGCTTTCTTGGGAATAAGGGTTTTCAGCTCTCCGGAAACGCCTTCGAACTTTTCTCCGCTGCGTTCGATGTGGGCCAGGCGATGTCCGTCAGTCGCCACCATGGTGATGGACTCAGGTTTCAGAACCATGAGCGCGCCGTTCAGGGTATAACGCGATTCCTCGCTGGCGATGGCGAACCCGGTTTTGGCGATCATGGCGCGCAATACCTGGGCGGGAATCTTCACTACACCAGCGGTCGGAAACACTGGCAGCGTGGGAAAGTTTGAACGCGCCATCCCCACCATTTTGGTATTCGACCGTCCACAGCGAATGCTGATCCAATGATTTTCCAGCAGCTTGATGGTGATATCGGCGTCCGGCAGCAGCTTTACGTAGTCGTGCAATTTGCGGGCCGGGATCGTACAGGAGCCTTCCTTCTTGACTTTGGCGTTACACACCGTGCGCAGGCTTAGGTCGAGGTCGGTGGCGGTGAGTGAAAGCTTGTCGCTCGAAGCTTCAAATAGGTAGTTGGAGAGGATTGGGATTGTAGTCTTGCGCTCCACCACCCCCTGGGTCGCAGTCAGTTCTTTTAAAAGTTCGAATTTGCTGACCGTGATTTCCATGGTGGCGGTCCCCGTGGCTGAGGCCAAAGCTTCTACCGGCATAACCCAGATCTCCCGTCAGGCGGCGCTACTTTAAATACTTCCCTTATATCAAAATAAAAACCTATAAAACCAGCAGTAACAGTAGAGGGGTCGTAAAAGTGGAAATCGTGTCCAAACCCGCATCCCACCGGTTTCTGCGCTCAAGCCTTCATGTCGAAAACTAGCCCACTCACTGGCGGAGATGAAGGTATCGTTTGGCCGTGCCTCGCGATTGTCACCGTCTCTTACACACCTTCCACAACCGATTCACAGTGCCGCTCAAGGAAGACTTTGCTGCTGAGTGGAAATACGGTTTGAAGCCACTGTTCATCCACCCAACTGTTCGGTCATTTTATTGATCAACCTGTTCAAATCCTTGTCGGTCTTACGGGTGACATCGATCTTGTCCACCGAATGCAGCACCGTGGTGTGATGCTTGCCGCCAAACTGGCGTCCGATCTCTGGCAGTGAAGCTTCGGTGAGATGCTTGGCCAGATACATCGCGATCTGCCGGGGATAGACGATGGCGCGCGAGTTGTTCTTGGCCTTGATCTCCACCAGGCGCAATCCAAATTGCTCGGCCACGGCTTTCTGAATCGACTCAATGGTCACCTTGCGGGCCTGGGAGTCGATGAAATTTTTGAGCACCTGCTGGGTGTAAGGCAGGGTGATCTCGGCGCCGATCAGGGAAGAGTGCGCCACCAGGCGGATGAGCGCGCCTTCCAGTTCGCGAACGTTGGAACGGATGTTTGAAGCGATGTAAAGCGCCACGTCGGTGGGCAGAATGACCTTTTCCTGCTCCGCCTTCTTCTGCAGAATGGCGACCTTGGTTTCGAGGTCGGGCGGCTGGATGTCAGCGATCAGTCCCCACTCGAAGCGGCTGCGCAGGCGGTCCTCGAACTCCGCCAGCTCCTTGGGAGGACGGTCGCTGGCGATCACGATCTGCTTCATGGACTCGTGCAGCGCGTTGAAGGTGTGGAAGAACTCTTCCTGGGTGCGTTCCTTCTGGGCCAGGAACTGGATATCGTCCACCAGCAGCACGTCCACGCCCCGGAACTTGTCGCGGAAGCTGATCATCTTGTCGTAACGCAGCGAGTTGATCATTTCGTTGGTGAACTTCTCGCTGGAGACGTAACAGATGGCCGACTGCGGCTGGCGGCGCTTGATCTCGTGGCCGATGGCCTGCATCAGGTGGGTCTTGCCCATGCCGACGCCGCCATAGAGGAAGAGCGGGTTATAGGCTTTCGAGGGACGTTCCGATACCGCCTGGCAGGCGGCATGCGCGAACTGGTTTCCGCTGCCGATGACGAATGCGTCAAAGGTATAGCGTGGATTCAGTTGCGCCGCGCCGTCCCAATCAAAGCGCGACTGGGAGGCGTGCGAGCTGGCGGGAACAAGGTGGGCGGAGAGTCCGCCGTCGTGACGCACGGGAGTCGAGGCGGGATCGTCTTCCGGCGTGACGAACTTCACTTCCTGGAACTCCAGGCCAAGATTGTCCAGCGCTTCCTGGATCAGGTCCGCGTACTTGTCGCCCACGTGGCGGAATTCTGCGGTGGGCACGCGCACGAAAAGGACAGGTCCGGCGGAATGGCTGTACTTGGTGGGCTTCAGCCAGGTGTCATACGAATGCCGGTTGATCTTTTTTTCCAGCGCGTCCAGAACGCGCAACCACGGATTGGGAGAGAGGCTTGGGCTTGGAACAGACATAAAATAATTTTCGTGGGGCTGCGGCCAGATCAGCGCCCGGTATCAGAACTTGTGCAACCCAAAATGCTTTCATTTTCCAGCAGCAGAAGAGCCTTGATTGCTGGCCGTTTGCCCTGGGTCAAGAAAATTTCTGTAAGCTGGATCAGTCCGGCATACTAGCACAAAATTTTTGCGTCTGCGGGAATCTTGTTCGCCGACTTTTTTCGTTGCTATGATTCAGAACCCTAAGCAATCCTCCTGTCAAGTGTTCAACTTATAACTGTCGCGCGAGTGGTGCAGAAGTCGGTGTAGGGCGGGCGCCCTCGCCCGCCGCTGTTGATCTGGACTTTCGGATTTACCCCTCGCCGGCAGCCCTGTGACCCTGCGGGAAAAGGAAAAATTTCAGAAGCAAGGGCAACTGCAAAAGCGGCGGGCGCCCTCGCCCGCCCCACATCTTCCGCGCCTCCCGGTTTGCCCGGCTGCGCGCACTCATTTATACTTCTCATTCGCTTTAAAAGAGACCCAGTTCATCAGGAGCAGCGATTTTTCATGCCCAAGCGCACATTCCAGCCTAACCGTCGTCACCGCTCGAAGACGCACGGATTTCTTACGCGGATGAAGACCAAGGCCGGCCGCGCGGTAATTTCGCGGCGGCGTGCCAAGGGCCGCAAGCGGGTGTCAGTGAAACCCGGCTTCCGTGAGTAGTGCTTCCCCTTTTCCGGAATTCGCGGAAGATTCGCAATCTGGGTTGAGGCGTGCTGTGAACTCACTCGCGGCCAATGGCGGCGGCGACCGGTCGGGATCGGGCAGAAGCAGGTTCCCGCGCAGCGTGCGCTTGCTCCGGCACGCGGATTTCGAGCGCGTGTACAAACAGGGGCGCCGGCATTTTGCCGCCCACATGACCGTGTTTTACCTCCCGCGCCGCGAAAGTGACGGAGGAGTGCGGGTCGGGTTCACGGTGGGGAAGGTGCTGGGCGGCGCGGTATTGCGCAATCGCTTGAAGCGACGCCTGCGGGAAGCGGTCCGATTGCATGGCATGATTGCAGCCGCGATGGATGTCGTGATCAACCCCAAGAAGTCGCTCCTGACCGCAGAGTTTGAGGATGTGCAGCGCGAAATTCGACGGGCGTTCGACGTAATCGAAAAGGCAGCGGGAAAACAATGAACCGGTGGGCCAGAAGCCTCGTACTCTTCCTGTTACGCGGATACAAGTGGGCGCTCTCGCCGCTCTTGCCTCCGGCCTGCCGCTACGTGCCCAGCTGCTCCGAGTACGCGATGGAAGCGGTGGACCGCTACGGCGTGCTGCGCGGCGGCCTGAGAGCGCTGTGGCGCGTGTTGCGCTGTCATCCTTTTGTTAGAGGCGGTTATGATCCGGTGGTGCGATTGAACAACTACAGCGTGACGCCGAATGCGGCGCCGCCCGCCAGTCGTGCGGTCACTGAGTAGCGAATTTGCCTGACTTCAACAATCCTCAACAAGATCCTGGCATGGAGCGCCGGCTGCTGCTGGTGTTCGCGCTCACCTTTTTGGTCATCATTCTGTTTCAACCTCTGCTGAAAAAGTACATGCCGCAGACGGCCACGCCTGCGCCCGAAACTCCGGCCGCGGCTCAGCGGGCGACTCAGCCGGCGACCCAGCCAGCCGCTCAGCCGGCGGCTCCAGTGCCCGCCACGCCCCAGGTCCCACTTCCCGCCAAGGGTGTCACCAAGCAGGCTGCAGCTGAAGCTGACACGGTCATCGAAAACGATCTTTACCGCGTTACTTTCACCAACCGCGGCGGCCTGGTGAAGTCCTGGATCCTCAAAACGTACTTTGACGAGCAGGGCAAGCCCCTCGAATTAGTCAGCAAGGCGGCGGAGAAGTACGGATACCCGCTGTCGCTGTGGACTTACGACGAGACCCAGCGCAATAAATTGAACTCAGCGCTTTATCTTGCCTCCGAATCAGGAAACGTGAAGGCCCCTGCCGAACTCACCTTCGAATACGCCGACCAGGATGTGGCAGTTCGCAAGACTTTCAGCTTTGATCACACTTACGTTGTCCATGTCGACACCTCGGTGGTTTCAAAGGGCAGCCAGGTCACGGCCTACCCCATGTGGCCGGCCGGATTCGGCGACCAGTCGAGCCCGTCCTCCTATGCCGGCAGCCGCATCGAGCACCAGTACAACGACAAGACCGAGCGCCTCGATATTAAGAAAGTCAGCGGCGGGGCCACTCTGCTGGGTCCGTTCAACTGGGCCGGCGTGGTTGACCAGTATTTTGCCGCGGTCTTTCTGCCCGAAGACATCCAGAACGCAGCCATGGTCACGCTGCGGCACCAGATTGAAGTGCCCAAGAATGCGAAGAACCCCAATCCCCAGGAGACGATCAAGGAAGACGTTCTGGGAGTCGGCGTAGGCAATCTTCGCGGACCCAGCGTCGAACGCCTGTACGTAGGGCCCAAATCACTCGGCGTACTCGAAGCTGTGGCAGTGCCCACCTTGACCGGGGCGCCGCCGGACCTGCGTGCCCTGATCAATTTTGGTTTCTTCGGTGTGATCGCCCGTCCCTTGTTCCTCTGGCTCAAGTGGACCTTCGGCTGGGTGCACAACTGGGGCTGGGCCATTGTCATCCAGACCCTGATCATCAATGTGGCCCTGCTGCCCTTGCGCGTCTCCAGCATGAAATCCGCGCTCAAGATGCAGAAGGTGGCGCCGCAGATCAAGGCCATCCAGGAAAAGTACAAGAAGTACAGCATGCGCGATCCGCGCAAGCAGGAGATGAACCAGGAGGTCTCTGCGCTGTACAAGGCGGAGGGCGTGAATCCGGTGGGCGGATGCCTGCCCATGGTCATCCAGATGCCGTTCCTGTTTGCCTACTACAGCATGCTGGGCGCGGCCCTGGACCTGCGGCAGGCGCACTGGCTCTGGATCCACGATCTATCTTCGCCCGACCCGTGGCATCTGTTGCCCATCGGAATTATCATCACCATGCTGCTCACGCAACGTATGACGCCCCAGCCGGGTATGGACCCGTCGCAGCAAAAAATGATGACCTTCATGATGCCGCTGATGTTGGGCGTCATCAGCTGGAACCTGGCGGCGGGCCTGTGCCTGTACTGGTCCGAGGGCAACCTGATCGCTATTGCCCAGCAGGCAGTGATGAACCGTACCAGCCTGGGCCGCGAAATGCGGGAGATCGCGCTGAAGCGGGCGAGGAAGAAAGATAAGTGAGCTTCTAGCTTCTAGCTGCTGGCTTCTAGCCAAACGTTGGCCGGAGGCGATAGCTGGAAGCTAGCAGCCAGGAGCTAGAAGCCTGTGTCCATTCCCGACAAGATCGCCGCTGCCAATAAGATCAACGACCTGCTGAAAGGTATTGTCGCCAACGGTGGATTGCGCCTGAAGTACCGCATCACCGTGGACCCGCCGCTGGCCGAGCAGCGGGACTGGGAGCGTCCCGAAATTCTGGTGGAGTTCGTGGGCCCGGACTCGCCATTGCTCCTGGAGCGGGGCGGCGAACTGCTGCGCTCCATTGAATTCCTCGCGCTCGAAATGCTCCGCCTGGCCGGTAATGAGCACGAGAAAATCTGCTTCGACTGCATGAACCATCGCGGCATGCGGCTGGAAGAGCTGCGCCTGGCGGCCGGGGTGGCGGCAGACAGAGTGCGCAAGACCAAAATGCCATACGAGTTTGCCCCTATGTCATCGCGCGAGCGCCGCATCGTCCACCTGGCTTTGCGCGATCAAAGCGACCTGCGTACCCAAAGCGAAGGCGAAGGAATGCGCCGCTACGTAGTCGTCTATCCGGAAAATTACAAGCCCGCGGCGGCCAAGCCCCCGCGGAAAACCCTGCCCTGACTAGTTGCCCGTGTGGGGACGGGTCTCTGACCCGTCCATGCCGAGCAACGCTCGGCTATCTGCCTCCCCGCGAAAACTGCCTTCACCCGCTACAATCTTCCCGTGAACCTCGACGACACTATCGTCGCCATCGCCACACCGCCCGGCCGTGGCGGCATCGGGGTTGTGCGCATTGCCGGGCCTGACGCACGCACGATTGCCGCGCCCATGCTGCGCCTGAAGCACGAACTTGCGCCCGGGCAAGCGGTGTTTGGAGAGTTGGTGGAACCCTGTGGGGCGGGCGCCCTCGCCCGCCTGGAAGCCGGCAGCGATTCAGAGGCAGAAGAACAAAAGCAGCGGGCGGGGGCGCCCGCTCCACACACTCGCACCCACCGGCAGAGTCAGCGCATCGACGAAGTGGTCGTCACCTACTTCGCCGCGCCTCATTCCTACACTACGGATGACATCATCGAAATCTCGGCCCACGGCTCTCCCGTGGTGCTGCGCCACGTGGTCGAACTGGCTCTGGCGCGAGGAGCACGACTGGCCGAGCCGGGTGAGTTCACCATGCGCGCGTTTCTGAATGGTCGCATCGATCTGACCCAAGCCGAAGCTGTCCGCGATCTGATCGAGTCGCAAACGCTTTATCAGGCCAAGGTCGCAGCCCAGCAACTTGAGGGCGCACTCTCCCGCCGGCTCCAGCCCATCAAACAGAAGCTGGTGGAATTGATCGCTCTGCTCGAAGCGGGCATCGATTTCGCCGAGGACGACGTCTCGGTCCTTCCGGCGGAGCAAATCCTTGCCCACATCTCTGTGCTTCGAGCCCCGCTGGAAGAGCTGGCCGCCTCCTTCGCTTATGGCAAGCTCGTCCACGAGGGACTGACCCTCGCCATCGTGGGCCGGCCCAACGTGGGCAAATCGAGCCTGTTCAATCGCCTGGTCGAGACTGACCGCGCCATCGTCACCTCTGCCCCTGGAACTACTCGCGACCTGGTGACCGAAACGGTTGCGCTGGGGGGTATTCCTGTAAAGCTGGTCGATACTGCCGGCATCCGGCGCGCCCTTGATGAAGCGGAAGACATCGGCATTCGCAAATCGATGGAAGCCCTGGCCGAAGCAGACCTGGTATTGGTGGTGCTGGATTCTTCTGAACCGGCCGGAGCGGAAGATTTCCGGTTGCTGGAGCTGGTGGCACAGCGAAAG
Source organism: Terriglobia bacterium (assembly GCA_963797385.1). Taxonomy (GTDB): domain Bacteria; phylum Acidobacteriota; class Terriglobia; order Terriglobales; family Acidobacteriaceae; genus JAIQFF01. The sequence continues at coordinate 14,400 of CAWCPY010000017.1, read as the reverse complement.
GCCATTCTGGTGGAAAACAAGTCCGACAAAATCAGTTCCCAGTTTCAGGTTCCCGGTTCCCAGTTGCAGCGCGTTCGAGTGTCGGCGCTGACGGCAGAAGGTATTCCTGGGCTGCGCGCCGAGATCCTGCGCCACGCAGGAGGAGAGTTAGAAGGCAGCCGCGAAACTGGCTTCCTTACCAACACGCGCCATCAGGGCCTGGTGCGCGACTCGCTGTCCGGGCTTGACGCGGCGGTGAACGCGGCGCGAAGTAAAATCCCGCACGAGATGGTCCTGCTCGATCTGTACAGCGCACTGCGTCCGCTGGATGAGATCACCGGGGCCACCACCAACGATGACATCATGAATCTGATCTTCAGCAGGTTCTGCATCGGAAAGTAGCTATTTGGTGAGGCCGGCCAGGGCGGCGCGGAACATGGCGTCGAACTGGCCGCTTTTGGAGACCGAGGCCAATGCCTTCTCTGCCGCCGCGCGCTGATACCCCAGGTTCACCAGCGCCGAGAGCACGTCTTCTTCTACTGAGCTCAGTGCGGGTGCGGCCGCAATCTCTCCGTGTTTTTCGAGGGCCAGCCTGTCGCGCAGTTCGAGCACCATGCGCTCGGCGGTTTTCTTGCCGATGCCGGGAATTCGGGTGAGCCGTGCGATGTCGTTGCCGCGGATCGCGTTGATCATCTCGTCAGCCGCCATGCCACTCAGAATGGTGATGGCCAGCTTGGGTCCGATGCCGCTTACCGTGATCAGTTTTTCAAACAGTGCCTTCTCGGACGAATGCAGAAATCCGTAGAGCGCGAGCGCGTCTTCCCGCACATGGGTGTGGATGTGCAGCGCAACCTCGCCGCCGATTGCGGGCAGATCAGAAAATGTAGGAACGCTGATGACCACGTCATATCCGACGCCGCCGGTCTCAACGATGGCCTGGTTGGGATGCTTGGCCAGCAGCTTTCCGCGCAGATGAGCAATCATGGGAACCAGTCGTCAGTCGTCGGTCTTCAGTCGTCAGCAGAGTCTGGTTTTTCTGAGAACTGACAACTGATCACTGACGACTAGAATAAACAACTCATAAGAATCAGTCTTGAGTCCCCAATCGTCCGTTGTCGTCTAGCTTTTCTGAAGACTGAAGACTGACGACTAGTTCGACGACTAGAACAACGAACTCTGTTTTCGATTGGGAGTGATCCCAAAGTGCTCGTAAGCTAATTGTGTGGCCACGCGTCCCCGCGGCGTGCGGTTCAGGAAGCCAATCTGGATCAGGAACGGTTCGTAGATTTCTTCAATTGCGTCCTGCTCCTCGGCCAGGGCTGCGGCCAGCGTGTTCACGCCCACCGGGCCGCCCTGATATTTCTCGATGATGGTCAGCAGCAGCTTGCGGTCCACTTCGTCGAAGCCGTGACGATCGACTTCCAGCATCTGCAGCGCGGCCTGGGCAGTGGGCAAATCAATCTTTCCCGCTCCCCGCACCTGGGCGTAGTCGCGCACCCGGCGCAACAGACGGTTGGCGATGCGCGGAGTTCCGCGGGAGCGGCTGGCAATTTCGAGCGCTCCAGCGTGGTCGATTCCGATAGCGAGAATCTCCGCCGAACGCTCCACGATGATGCGCAAGTCCTCGTGGGTATAAAACTGCAGCCGCAGGACGATGCCGAAACGCGACCGCAAGGGCGAGGACAGCAGCCCGGCGCGGGTGGTAGCTCCAATAAAAGTAAACGGCTTCACATCCATGGTGTGAGTGCGCGCCGATGGCCCCTGCCCGATCATGATGTCCAGCTTGTAGTCTTCGAGCGCCGAGTACAGAATCTCCTCGAGCGCCGGCTGCAGCCGGTGGACCTCGTCGATAAAGAGCACTTGTTTATCGCGCACATTGGTCAGGATGGCGGTCAGATCGCCCTTGATTTGCAGCGTCGGCCCGGAAGTCTGCTGGAAAGGAACAGCCAGTTCATTGGCGATGATGGTGGCAAGCGTAGTCTTGCCCAGCCCGGGCGGGCCGTACAGCAGAACGTGGTCCAAAGCCTCGCCGCGTGATCTGGCCGCTTCAATCGCGACTGCCAGATTTTCTTTGACCTTGGGCTGACCGATGAATTCCGCCAGCCGCTGGGGCCTGAGTTTCAGCTCAAAGGATGAATCGTCCTCGACCGGCGCCGCCGACACGATTCGCTGCTTCACGTCGGGAATGTTTTTGGCGGTAGCCACTGACTGGATGGTAAGGCGAAAAGGGAAATTGGGCAATGACGACCACAGGCCGCGTGGGGACAGCCGCCCCGGCTGTCCAGTCGAGCGGAGCTCGACATTTGTTGCGCCATGAAAGCGGAGCTTCGCTCCGCCGGACAGCCGGGGGCGGCTGTCCCCACGCGGTCCTTGGTTAACGCTTTGCCTTGGCCGGTTCTTTCTCGCCCACACGCTTGCTGACTTCGAATACCATCCTGCCGGTTTTCTTGTCGGCGTCTACGACCACGTGATCGCCGTGCAGCACCTCGCCGTCCAGGATCTTCAGCGCCAGCGGGTCCTGCACCAGCTTCTGAATCGCCCGCTTCAGCGGACGCGCCCCGAAGTTGGGATCGAAGCCTTCGGTGAACAGCAGGTCTTTGGCCGCATCGGTCAACTCGAGTGAAATCTTTCGATCGGCCAGCAGCCGGCGAACGTCTTCCAGCCGCAGCTCGATAATCTTCACCAACTGCTCTTTGCCCAGCGGACGGAAGACGATGATGTCGTCCACGCGGTTCAGGAACTCCGGCTTGAAGTGGCTGTGCAGGGCATTCATCACCTGCTTTGAGGCCTCGTCGAACTCTTTGTCGGATCGCAAACCTTCGGACTGCAGGAAGGCAGAGCCGATGTTCGAAGTCATGATAATGACCGTATTGCGGAAATCCACAGTGCGGCCCCGGCCGTCAGTCAGGCGGCCATCATCCATCATCTGCAGCAGGACGTTGAACACATCCGGATGCGCCTTCTCGATTTCGTCGAACAGCACAACCGCGTAGGGGCGCCGCCGCACCTGCTCCGTGAGCTGTCCGCCTTCTTCGTAGCCCACATAGCCGGGAGGCGCGCCGATCAAGCGCGAGACCGCGTGTTTCTCCATGTACTCCGACATGTCGATGCGCACCATGGAGTGCTCATCGTCGAACAGGAACTCGGCCAGAGCGCGGGCCAGTTCGGTCTTGCCCACGCCCGTCGGCCCGAGGAAAATAAATGACCCGATGGGCCGCTTGGGATCGCTCAAGCCGGCGCGCGAGCGGCGGATGGCGTTGGCCACACGTTCAAGCGCGGCGTCCTGGCCGACCACGCGCTGCCGCAGGCGCTCTTCCATGGTGACCAGCTTCTTGACTTCGCCTTCGAGCATCTTCGAGACCGGAATGCCAGTCCACTTGGAGACGATGCGGGCCACGTCTTCCTCGTCCACTTCTTCTTTCAGCATCCGTGTGGGGCGGGCGCCATCGCCCGCCTTGCCGGGCGCGGATTTGCCCGGAGCAGCCCCGTCCATCTGCGCCGTCAGCTTCTTCAGTTCTTCTTCGGCCTGCACCAGCAACCGTAGCGTATCTCCGCCACTCGTTGCAGGTTGCCTTTGCGCTCTTCCCCCTGCTCTTCGATCTTGAGCTGCTCAATTTTCTCCTTGAGCGTTCGAGTCCGGGCAATCAGGTCCTTTTCCTGCTTCCAGTTGGCTTTCAGCGCATGGGATTTTTCCCGCAGTTCCGCCAGCTCTTTCTCGATTACCGCCAAACGCTCTTTGGAGTTGGGGTCGCTCTCTTTCTTGAGCGCCTGCTTTTCGATCTCCAGCTGCGTGGCGCGGCGTTCCAGTTGGTCGATTTCGGTGGGCATGGAATCGATCTGGATGCGCAGCGAGGCCGCCGCTTCGTCGATCAGGTCGATGGCTTTGTCGGGCAGGAATCGGTCCGAGATATAGCGGTGCGACAAGGTGGCCGCTGCCACGATGGCGGAGTCCTTGATGCGTACTCCGTGATGCACTTCGTAGCGTTCCTTCAGCCCGCGAAGAATGGCGATGGTGTCCTCGACGTTCGGTTCCCCGACAAACACAATCTGGAAGCGGCGTTCGAGCGCGGTATCTTTTTCGATGTACTTGCGATACTCGTTGAGCGTGGTGGCGCCGACGGCGCGCAACTCGCCGCGGGCCAGCGCCGGCTTCAGCATGTTGGAAGCGTCAATCGCGCCCTCCGCCGCACCCGCGCCCACCAGGGTGTGCAGTTCGTCGATGAACAGGATGATTTTTCCCTGCGAGTCTTCGATTTCCTTGAGCACCGCCTTGAGGCGGTCTTCAAATTCGCCGCGAAACTTCGCTCCCGCGAGCATGGAGCCGAGATCGAGCGCCACCACGCGTTTGTTCTTGAGGGCCTCGGGCACGTCGCCGGAGATGATGCGCTGGGCCAGGCCTTCGACGATGGCGGTCTTGCCCACGCCGGGCTCGCCGATCAGCACCGGATTGTTCTTGGTACGTCGGGAGAGCACCTGCACCACGCGGCGGATTTCTTCGTCACGTCCGATGACCGGATCAAGTTTCCCCCGCCGCGCCTGCTCCGTCAGGTCGCGAGCGTAGCGTTCCAGCGCCTGGTACTTGGCTTCGGGATTCTGGTCCGTCACTTTCTGGGAGCCGCGCACCGAGGTTAGGGCCTTGAGAATGGCATCGTAAGTGGCGCCCTGCCGGGCCAGGATTTCCTGGCTGGGGTCCTTTTTCAGGTGCGTGATGGCCAGCAGCAGGTGCTCGGTCGAAACATATTCGTCCTTGAAGTTGGCCGCTTCCTTGAAGGCCCGGTCGAGAAGATCGTTGGCCGCTTTGGACAGCGTGGCCTGGGCCGCTCCGCCGCCGGAAACTTTAGGCAGGCGTTCGATCTCGCGATAAGTCTCGCTCAGTACGGCTTGGGGACCGATGCCAATTTTTTCCAGCACGGGTTGCACAATTCCTTCTTTGTCCTCAAGTAGAGCCGCCAGCAAGTGCAGAGGCAACAGTTCAGGATTGCCGTGCTCGGAGGCGAGGTCGTTGCCCCGCTGGACCGCTTCTTGTGCCTTCACCGTAAGTTTTTCCCAACGAATTGCCATAGGAGCTCCTCAAGAACCAGCACTCAGCACTTGACATTCAGCAAATTGGATTGCACTGCCAAATGCTAAGTGCTGAAGGCTGGTTGCACAAACGAAAACGGGAGACGGTAAGTGAGCCGCCTCCCGTCAAGTTATCTGGCAACAGCGAGGGACGGGCGCGGACGCCCGTCCTCCATCGAACCAGGATTACGCGGCCTTGCTTGGACTCTTGCCTTCGAGGGTCTTTTCCCCACCCACGTTGACTTTGATCTGCTTGGGTTTGGCTTCGGCCTTCTTGGCCAGCTTTACCTTCAGCACACCTTTTTCGTAGTGGGCGGAAACGCTGTCCGTATCCACGGTGGTCGGCAAGGTGAAGGTGCGAGTGAAGCTGCCATACTGCCGCTCAATGCGGCGGTAGTTCTCTTCCTTCTCGTCCTTCTCCAGCTTGCGCTCGCCGTGCACGGTCAGGGTGTTGTTTTCGATGCGGACGTCAATGTCCTTCTCGTCAATCCCCGGGACTTCGATCTTCAGGGTGACGTTGTGCTCGTCCTCGTAAACGTCAACCGCCGGAGCAAAGCTCGAGGTGGTCAGCGATTCATCTCGACCCTCGTTGAACGAGGCATTGAACAGGCGGTTCAGGCGGTCCTGCACGCTGCTGAACTCGCGGTAGGGATCCCAACGGGTTAGTACGGTCATAAAATCCTCCTCTTTAACAACCTTAAGAATTTGGTTTTAGGGCCTCAGTTGCCGCCCTGAATAGTAATTTAGCGTAAATGCATGATAAAATATGAGTGTCGTATTGTCAATAGCATTATGTTAATTATTTTCAATTACTTACGTAGGCTATTACGCACTTCAGGTATTCGGTTTCGGGCACGTTCAAGAGGATGGGATGATCTGCAGCCTGCCCGCGGTTTTCCATGATGCGCAGATTTCTGTGGACATCGCGGGCCGAATCTCCCACCACTGCGAGGTATTGGGAGGGGCTGACGTGATAGGAGCAGCAGCAGGTGACCAGGATGCCGCCGGGGCGCAGCATCTTGAGCGCGCGCAGGTTGAGTTCTTTGTAGCCGCGCAGGGCGGTTTCGAGGTTGGCCTTGCTTTTGGCGAAGGCGGGAGGGTCGAGCACGATGGTGTCGTAGCGCCGTCCGGCATCGGCGTAGTCGCGCAGCAGGTCGAAGGCGTTGGCTTCGACCCATTCGATGTCACGGCCATTCAGTTCAGCATTGCGGTCGGCGACCTCGAGCGCGGGGCGCGAGCTGTCCACCGCAGTGACTTTGGAGCAGGCCTGGGCCAGGTGCAGGGCAAAGCCACCCTGGTAACAGAAAACATCCAGGGCCTCGCCGTGAGCATAGCGCGCGGCCGCTGCGTAATTCTCCCGCTGGTCGAGGAAGGAGCCGGTCTTCTGTCCCTCCAGCGCCTGATAGTGAAAGCGCACGCCGTTCATGGTGAAAACCGTGCTGGTTTTTTCGCCCAGAAGCAGGCCTGAGGCCCGGGCCGGCAATTGCTCCAGTTCGCGGATGCGGGGATCGACGCGTTCCGCGATGGCTGCCGGCTTCAGGCGGTCGCGGAGTTCAGAGACAATCACGCTGCGGAGCGGCTCCGCGTCCATGGCCTGGGTCAGGGCCTGGATGGAAACCAGATCGTTGTAACGGTCCACGATGAGCCCGGGAAGAAAGTCGGCCTCGCTGAAAATGACGCGATAAGCGTCGGTCGCGCGCACGATCCGTTCCCGATAACTGATTGCTTCCTGAATGCGTTCCTGGAGCAGGCCGCCAAGGTCATTGACGGCGTGGGGGGAAATCAGGCGGATGGCGATTTGGGAGGCGCTGCTGTAGAGGGCCGTGCCCAGGAATTTTCCGCGCTCGTCGGTGACGCCTGCAGCCGTCCCCGGCGCAACTCCGTCGGCGGAGACGATGTCAGAGCGATAGACCCAGACGTGGCCGTCCTGCAAACGTTTGGCGCCGCGGCGGGAGATCTTTACGACGGGAAGCGACGAAGCGCCTGATTTTGGTGGCATGACATGATCTTACGCTGGCGCGAACCGCGTGGGGACAGCCGCCCTCGGCTGTCCGGTCGAGCGAGAGCTCGACGGCCTTTGATGCAAGCGCAAAACCAGCGGAGCGTTGCTCCGCCGGACAGCCGAGGGCGGCTGTCCCCACGTGGTTCGTTGTGATCAGCTGGCGGCGGGATGTTGTGACGACTGGGCTTCGACCGGGGCTTCGCGCAGGGCTTTTTTCAAATCGGCGTGCAACTCGTCGAGTTCGGTCATGGGCAGCTCCGACGCCCACTCTTCCAGTTGCTGCAAGTCCAGCGTGGTGTGGAGGCGCACGCCGGACTTGATGTCATCCGCGAAAACTGCGCTGAAGTCGCCGGGCAGCTGCTGCGTGTCGCCGATTTTCCTGCCGGTTTGAGCGTCATACACTCTACGGCTGGCGCTTCCGTCGGCGTTCATGAAGGCAAAGAAGACCTCGCCCAGATCGCCATACTCCGCCCGGTAAAACCACGCTTTGTCCACATGGGTCTTGGGCCGGGCCCGGCGCTTGGCGGTGAGACTGGGTCGCTCCACGGCCACTCCGGTGGCGGGATCGAAGTACAGAACGCGCTGGCAGGATTCGCAGACCACGATCTGTCCGCTGCGCACTTCGTTATAAGTCTGCGGACGCAGCATGACCTGGCATCCCATGCATTTCTGTTCGCGAACTTCAGCGATCCCGGAGCCGCGAAATTTAGCCACGCGTTCGTACTGCCGCAGCAGGTCTTCATTCACTCCGGCGCGGGCCTGGTCGCGTTTCGCATTCCACTCCGCCAGCAGCTTCTCGTCCTCGGCGGTGCGCTCGCGGGCGGCGGCCTTCTCTTTCTCGATCTCCGCCATTTCGGCTTTCAGTTCAAGCTCGGCCGCCCTCACGTCTTTGTCGCGGGCGTCGGCGTTGAGCATCAACTCCAGAATCTTGTCTTCGTTGGCCTTGATGTCCTGCTCGGCAAACTGGATTTCGTGCAACAGAGCTTTGTATTGTTCGTTGGTTTTGACGGCAAGAGACTGGTCACGATACCTGGAAATTTTGCCCTGCTGGTCCTGAATGGCGCTTTCGTATTTCCGCCTGGTCGCTTCGTCGGCCTTGACCGCGGCCTTGGCCCGTTCCAGGCCGGCTTTGGTCCCGGCCAGCTTTTCTTCGATCGCGGCCACGCGTTTGGGCAGGGCGGCTACTTCCTGGTTCAGGCGGAGGATTTCGCGGTCCGCCTGCTGTAGCTCCATGAGGTGTTGCACGTCGGGAAGCATTGGGCTGCCATGATTTTAGCATGGGGGCCGGAGCGCCGGCGCCTGCCACGGTCCACGTAGGGACAGGTGTCCTCACCTGTCCAGGCGAGCAAAGCTCGCCACGTTTTGATCGCGGTCTTGGCTCGCCGGCTGGCGGGTACGCTTGATCCGTCACACTTCGCGCAGAGTCTGAATCCACTTGCCGCTCTAAACCGTCTGATATGTTCTAAGTTCTGCTTCTTCAGCGTTCGTGCCCATGACCCAAGCTCAGCGCCAGCATCGCCTCGCCGTAATCCTGGCCTTCGCGCTGGTGTATTTCTTCTGGGGATCGACTTATCTCGGCATTAACATCGCGGTCGAGCACATTCCGCCCGCCGCTGATGTGCGGCACCCGCTTTATGATCGCAGGCGGATTCATGCTGGCGTATTGCGGGCTGCGCGGGCGAAAGATTGCTTACCCTCCGCACCAGCTAGCGCGGATGGCGATCGTAGGCGTCCTGCTGCTCGTGGGCGGCAACCTCACGCTGGCTTATGCCGAGCGCCATGTCGCCTCTGGCTTGGCAGCTTTGATCATCGCCGTGACGCCGCTCTGGTTTCTGGTGCTGGACGCGCTGCTGCTGGGCGATCATCACATCGCGCCTCGAGGCAAGGCCGGACTGGGCATGGGGGTTGCCGGGCTGCTGGTTTTGTTGTGGCCCGATCTCTCGGCTACCACCGCCCTGGGGCGAGTGCAGTTCTGGGCCTCCATCAGCTTGCTGGGCGGGTCGTTCAGCTGGGCGCTGGGTTCGGTGCTGGCCAAGAAATGGAAGTCATCCGCGGTCGATCCCTTCTCGGCCACCGCGTGGCAGATGATCGCGGCGGGGCTGGCAAACTTTCTGATCGCATTTGCCCTGGGCGACAGTTCGCGAGCGATGTGGAGCGTCCGCGGCATCGCCGCCACGCTCTACCTGGTGGTTTTTGGGTCCTGGGTGGGATACACCGCGTATATCTGGCTGCTCGGTCACGTGCCGACCTCGAAAGTTTCCACCTACGCCTACGTAAATCCGGTGGTCGCGGTGTTTCTGGGCTGGCTGGTGCTGCATGAACGCGTGACCGGGTTCATCCTGGCGGGCAGCGCCATTGTGGTGGCCTCGGTGGCGCTGGTCACCAGCGCTCCGGTAACGGCGAAGCGGGTGATCGAGGAAATGCCGGCGGTGGAGAGTATGGGAGACTAGTTGGGTACGATAAAGTAGCGCCGCCGTCCCGGCGGCTGTCGGGGCGGCGTCCCGCCGCCCCTTAAGCCGGAGGGCAGGATGCCCTCCGGACAGCCGGCAAGATGCCGGCGCTACGGTCGGCGCTGCGGCAGCGCTTGGAGATTTCATGCTGACATGTGTGCGGTGCGGTCGCGAATTGCCGTCGTCTTCGGCAGACTCCCATCCCTTCTGTCGTGATTGTGACGCTGTCCTGGCTCATACCGCGGTCGGCTCGCCGCAAATTGTCGATGCTGCCGTGCCTGCTCCAAAGGCGATCACCCTGACCAAAATTATCTTCGGAGTCAACCTCGCAGTATTCATTGCCATGGTGATCTCGGGCGTCTCTCTAATGCAGCCCACCAACTGGCAACTGATCAAATGGGGTGCGAACTGGGGACCGCTCTCGCTCGGATCGCAGCCCTGGCGGATGCTCACCTCCAACTATGTTCACATCGGAATCATCCACATCTTTTTCAATATGTGGTGCTTGTGGAACCTGGGCCAGCTCGCCGAACGCATTTTCGATCGCTGGACTTACCTGCTGGTTTACACCGCGACGGGGATTGGCGGCAGCCTGGCCAGTCTGTGGTGGCATCCCCTGCAGACCGGGGCGGGCGCTTCCGGCGCTATTTTCGGACTTGCCGGGGCGCTGATCGCGGCGTTGTATCTGGGAAACCTACCCATCTCCAAGGCGGCACTGAAGCCCACGCTTAGAAGTCTGCTGGCCTTTGCAGGCTATAACCTGTTTTTCGGATTGAGCGCAGGCATCGATAATGCTGCGCACCTGGGAGGCTTGGGGACGGGACTTGTGCTGGGCGGCGTCCTTTCCCGAAGCATCGCCGCGCCGCCGGAAATTCGGGGGCGGATGCGGAACTACGCTGCGGCAGGAATGCTGGCGCTCGTATTTTTGGCCAGCAGCTATCTAAAACAGAAGACGGGAAAAATCGACGCCACCGCCTCGCTGCAGGATCCGGTCGCAGCCTTCAACCACGGAAACTTTGGGCAAGCCATCCCGGGATTGAAGCAGGCGGCGGAACGCGATCCAGATTCCGCCTCAACCCACAATCTCCTGGGACTCGCGTATGTGGGAGCACGCCAGCCGGACGCGGCCATCGCCTCGTTCCAGGAGGCCTTGCATCTCAAGCCCGGCGACGCCGACGCGCAAGCCGGTCTCGGGCTGGCGTATCAAGCGAAAGGAATGCACGCGGAGGCCGAGGCAGCATTCCGCAAGGCGACGGAGTCCAGGCATCAGCAACAATAAAACGAAGCGGACCAATTACTGCGAGGCCTTTTCCTCTTCCTGCTCCTCGTCACTCACTAAATCTGCGGCGTGTCCGCGCACTGCGTACGTGGACTTCCGGGTTTCGTCGGGCTCGAAAGTGACCCGCACCGGACGCCGCTCCCAGCCCGGCGCCGGACACTCCGAATCGGGCGCGTCATCGCCTCCGGTTTCGCCGAGAGCTTTCTTCAGGACCGGCTTGCGGCGTCCGATCTGGAACACGATGGCGAAGAGTTTTTTGCCGTCATCGGAGACGCCACAATAGGCTGTGTAGTCGCGATACCAGCTGGCCACCGAATAGTAGGGATCGAATTCAGGCAGGGCAAGAGAAGAGATGTGCCCGGTCATGCGGTCCACCAGCAGCCATCCTCCGCGCTGCCACACCCAATGCGTGACGCCCGTATCGCCCGGCAGATTATCGTTGACCCGGAAAGCCCGCCGTACCACGAACAGGTGTTCGGTGATGTCGTGGGCGGCGCCCATAGTCGATTCGCGGGCGCGGCCGTCAACGTACAGAGCTCGCATTTTCACGTCGAGGCACTGGGCTTCGCTGGCTCCGGCGCACCATTTGATTGTGGTCCACTTGCCGAAAGCGATGACATGCGGCTTGGAGACGCCGAAGGCCGCGCCCGCCGGAAATAGCAGAAGGAAGAACATTGTCGATGACAGGAATCGATTCATGCGCCAAGGCTATGAGTGCGCTGGCGCACAGAACAAGGACGGAGGTCACACTCCCCAACATTTTGTTCCGGAACGGGAACCAGGACGCGACTACGCTGCTTCGCGGCGGAAGAAATCGTTTACAATAGTGATTGTCGCAGTCGGCAGTACCATGAGCCCCCCGCAAAAACTACCGACAACCATTTCTTCCCGCTCGGTCTCTTACAAAGAGATGGGTGAAGAGTCCATTCGGCGGTCCCCGCCCCGAATCCTGGTGGTGGACGACAATCGGGACATCATGGGCCTGATGCAGGAACTGCTGGCCACGCACGGCTATGACGTGGTCGCGGTTCCCGATGCATTCCATGCCGAAGTTGAGATCCAACGCCACCCTCCCGACCTGATTCTTTCCGACGTAGTCATGCCCGGCAAGTCGGGATACGAATTGTGCCGGGAACTTAAAGGGAATCCCGCCACCCGCCTCATCCCGTTCGTTCTGATCACCGGTCTTACCGATCGCCAGGACCGGGTGCTGGGAATTGAATCGGGAGCGGATGATTTTCTGCACAAGCCGATTTTTCCCGAGGAACTGTTTGCCCGGGTCAAGTCGCTGCTGAAGCTCAAAGAGTTCACCGACGAACTGGAGACGGCGGAATCGGTGTTGTGCACGCTGGGCTTAAGCGTGGAGAGTCGCGATCCTTACACTGAAGGCCACTGCGAACGCCTGGCACGTCATGCCAGCGACCTCGGACGCCACCTCCGCCTGGACCAGGAATCGATCGTGGCCCTGCGCCGCGGCGGCTATCTGCACGATCTGGGGAAGATCGCAGTGCCCGATGAAATTCTGAAAAAGGGAACCAATCTCACTCCTGAAGAGTGGGCCATCATGAAGCGGCATCCGGTCACCGGCGAGAACATCTGCCAGCCGCTCAAGTCGCTGCGGCTGGTGTTGCCGATAATTCGCAGTCACCACGAACACTCCGACGGCAGCGGATATCCCGACGGCCTGCAGCGCAGCGAAATACCGCTGCTGGCGCGCGTGCTGCAGGTGGTGGACGTGTACGATGCCCTGCGCACGCAGCGTCCCTACAAAGTTGCGCTCAGCCATGAGCAGGCGGCCATCACCATGCGGGAAGAAGCCCGCTCGGGATACTGGGACGAGCAACTCACCCGGGAATTCCTTTCCATGTTGGAAAAACAGCGGCAGGTGGCATAAAAGACCTACGTAGGCCCGGACGCCCTCGTCCGGGCGGGCGAGCAAAGCTCGCCTGGCTTTTAGCGTCAACTCGTAAGACCAGCGGAGCTGCGCTCCGCCGGGCGGGTGAGGGCACCCGCCCCTACGCACTCTGGGCGCGGGCCAGGGCCTTGGGCAGGGGAACGACCGTGATGCCGGTCCCTCTCTTGTAACCCAGCGTCAACTCCGCTGCGCAGGAATGGCACAACCAGAAGAATTCGACTCGCCGCGAAGGTTTTTTGGTTTCTGCTGCAGATGTATCGGCAACAACTTCGATGCTGGTATCCAGACGGAACAGCTTTCCCTGATGCAGATACAGAAAAGTGGCCGTGCAGCCCGGATTGGCACATTTGGAGAGCATTGCTGCCTCCTCTCGGGCGAAAAAAATATTATTGGAGGAATCCTACTCCCGGCGTTCTGAGATGCAGCTAGTCGAACGGAAAAACTTTGTAGAAATCCAGCGGGCGAGTTCAATAACGGGAGCAGGAATCAACTGGCCGCTTTCTGCCCGGCAGGATTGGCGCGCTCCCGCACCGCAGCGGCGACTTTCTGGCCCATCTCCGATGTGCTGAGCACGCTCTCTCCCGAGCGGGCCAGATCTTTGGTCCGGGATCCCGACGCCAGCACTGCGGCCACGGCCGATTCGACGCAAGCCGCTTCAGCCTCGAGCTTGAAGGAATAGCGCAACAGCATCGCTGCGGACAGAATCGCGCCCAGAGGGTTGGCGATGCCCTGCCCGGCGATGTCGGGCGCGGAGCCATGCACCGGCTCATAGAGCCCGACGAGACCACCAATGCTGGCCGATCCCAGCATCCCCAGCGATCCCACGACGGCGCCCGCCTGGTCGGAGAGAATGTCGCCAAACATGTTTTCCGTCAGCACCACATCGAAATCCGCGGGACGCGCCACCAGAGCCATGGCGGCTGAATCCACATACGCATGATTAAGCTTGACGTCGGAATACTGCTGGCCCACCCGGGTCACCACCTCGCGCCACAGGCGGGAGCAATCCAGGACGTTCGCCTTGTCCACGGAAGTGACTTTGCGGCGGCGCGATCGCGCCAGCTCAAAGGCCACGTGCGCAATGCGCTCAATTTCCGGCTCGCCATAGCGCATGGTGTCGATGGCCACGCGATTGCCCGGTGCGCCCTGCGTGCTGCGCGGCTCACCGAAGTAAATGCCTCCCAGCAGCTCGCGCACGATCATGACATCAGTGCCGCGCACCACCTCCGCCCGCAGGGGAGACGTATCTTCAAGTGCGGCGAAACAAACCGCCGGCCGCAGATTGGCGAACACTCCCAGTTCGCGCCGCAGCCGCAAGAGTCCCCTCTCTGGCCGCAGATGGCTGGGAAAATTGTCAAAAGAGGGACCTCCGACCGCTCCCAGCAATACTGCTCCCGAGGCTAGGCAGGCCTGCAGTGTATCGGCAGGCAGGGGATCGTTGTCGGAAAGAAGCGCCGCGCCCCCGACCGGCTTGCGCGTAACGCTGAGTTGATGGCGGTAAGCTTCAGCGATGGTTTCCAGTACGCGGACGGCTTCGTCAGTAACTTCCGGTCCGACGCCGTCGCCGGGAAGAGCGGTGATATTCAGGAGCATGGGTTGTTATTGTATGCGGAAGCTGCCACAGAAAAAACGCCTTGTCATCCTGAGCGGAGGAGGAGCTTCGCGCAGCGAAGCTTCTTCGCAGTCGAAGGACCCCTATAACCTTTACTGCGGC
>CAWCPY010000016.1:0-61177 GCA_963797385.1 Terriglobia bacterium | reverse complement strand
GTGGCCGAAATCCTAGGAGTAGCACCCCAAATATTTCACGGTAACGGTTAGGTGGTAGGGGTCCTTCGACTCCGCCAGCCCATTCGCATACGAATGGGCTGCCTCCGCTCAGATGTAATGAAAACCCAAAAGGCGTGCCTCCAAGGGTAGAGTACGTGCTCGAAGCACAAGCCCTGAAGGAGGCACGAGATGATCCACGTTGGCGTAGATCTTCACCAGAGATTTTGTTACATGACGGCGTTAGAAGCAAGAGGCAAGATTCTGCAGGCGGGGCCGGTGAGCAACGAGAAGCTGGCGCTGCGCCGGTATTTTCGACAGTTTCGCGGGAAGGAAGTGCAGGTGGCGGTGGAGGCGTGCGGCTTCTGGCCGGGGTTTCGCGAGGTGGTGGAACCGGAAGTGAAGCGCTTGGTGCTGGTGCATCCGCAGCGGGTGAAGGCGATCGCCAGTGCCAAGCTGAAGAACGACCGGGTAGACTCAGCGACGCTGGCGCATTTGCTGCGCTGCGACCTGTTGCCGGAGTCGTGGAAGGCGGACCGTGAGACCCAGGCGCGGCGGCAGCAGGTACGGTTGCGGGCGACGCTGGTGCGGCAGCGGACGCGGCTGAAGAACCAGGTGCACGCAGTGCTGCATCAGCAGGGACTGCGTTCGCCGGTGACGGATTTGTTTGGCAAACGCGGACGACGCTGGCTGGCGGGAGTGCAACTGCCCGTGCAGGCGCGGGAATCGGTGAACCTGTGCTTGCGATTGCTGGATGGTTACAGCGAAGAAATTCAAACCCAAAACCTGCAACTAAGGGAAAAAGCAAAACAGGACAAACGGGCGGGGTGGTTGATGACGATTCCGGGGATCGGCGAGTGTTCGGCGATGATGCTGTTGGCCGAGATCGGAGAGATCGGACGATTTCAGGACAAAGAAGCGTTGTGCAGTTACGCCGGACTGGTGCCGCGGGTGCGGGAGTCGGCGGGCAAGGCGGCGCGAGGCGGCATCACGCGCCAGGGTTCGCCCTGGATGCGTTGGATCCTGGTGGAAGCGGCGCAGGTGGCGACGCGCAGTTCGCCGGCGGCCAAGCGTTACTACGAACGGCTAGCGCGCAAAAAGCACAAGCACGTGGCCCGAGTGGCGCTGGCGCGCAAGCTGCTGATTGCGGTCTACGCCCTGCTGCACGACGGCGTGCTGTTTGACGAACAAAAGTTTGCGACGGTGTAAGGGGAATCCGTCAGCTCGAAGTCATCCTTGCTCTTCGAGAGCGACGCTCAGATGGAGCGGCGGAGTCCGGACATACCTTATGTGCCTCGAGCACGAATAGAAGCCTGTCCGCATCGCCGCAAAAAAATACCTATGGACAGGTACGCCCATTTTCATAGAAGGATGACAGCTGGTTTAGAATGTCAGGCTCAGGATAGCGACTGGTTCACAACTGGTTCGGCTGCGCCTGCTCCTCCCGCCGGATACGCCATCGTCCCCCGAACCTGCTGAATCAGTTCCAGCAGATGATGCTCTTCCACGTGCTTGATCTTGTCGGCCAGCACCACGAACCGGCGGTAGATTTCATCCAGTTCGCGGCGATCGAACTGGAAGCCCAGCTGCTCGCAGCGCAGTCCCAGGGCATGACGTCCCGAATGCTTGCCCAACACCAGCTTCGAATCGGGCACGCCCACCGAATGCGGCGTCATGATTTCATAAGTCAAGGGGTTCTTCAGCATGCCGTCCTGATGGATGCCGGCTTCGTGCGCAAATGCATTGCGTCCGGTGACCGCCTTGTTGGGCTGTACCGGCACGCCCGTGATTTCACTCAGCATCTGGCTCGCGGAGAACAATTGCTCACTGACGATCCCGGTTTCATATGCATACCGGTCGGGACGCACTCGCATCGCCATCACAATTTCTTCCAGTGAAGCATTGCCCGCCCGCTCTCCAATGCCATTGATGGTGCATTCCACCTGACGCGCACCCGCGGCAATCGCCGCCAACGAGTTCGCCACCGCCAGCCCCAGATCGTTGTGACAGTGCGCCGAGATGGTCACATTCTCGATGCCGCGAACGTTCTGGCGAATGCCTTGAATCAGTTCACCGAATTCCGACGGCATGGTGTAGCCCACAGTGTCCGGGATGTTGAGCGTGGTGGCCCCGGCTTCCACCACCGCGTTGAGCACCTGGTACAGAAATTCGTGCTCGGTGCGGGTAGCATCCTCGGGAGAGAATTCCACGTCCGCGCACAACGATTTCGCCAGGCGCACTGAATCGCGTGCCTGGTCCAGGCACTGCTGCCGCGAAATTTTCAGCTTGTACTGCAGATGAATGTCAGAGGTAGCCAGAAAGACATGGATACGCGGCCGCGCTGCGCCCTTGAGCGCCTGCCACGCACGTTCAATATCGGGAGCGCAAGCACGGGCCAGGCCCGCAATGATGGGACGGCGGATGGTAGCGGCAATCGCCTGCACCGAAGCAAAGTCGCCTTCCGACGCGATGGGGAAGCCGGCTTCGATGACATCCGCGCCCAGGCGGTCGAGCTGGTGTGCCAGGCGCAGCTTTTCCTGCACGTTCATGCTGCATCCCGGCGACTGCTCGCCGTCGCGCAACGTGGTGTCGAATACAGTGATCCGGGCTCGTTCCATGTCCAAGACCCTCCTGCAGGTACGGGCCTCATGCTAACGTGGACGAGGAGTGGAAGAAAATCTTATAATTATGACAGTAGTATTAGTCATTCTTATTAAATAAGATATACTAATGGTAATTACATGTTAATTAAGGAATAGAGATATGGACCTGGCTCAACTGGAAGTGTTCCTGGCGGTGGCGCGGGAAGGCAAATTTTCCCGGGCAGCGGAAAAGCTGCACCGCACCCAGTCGGCCGTAAGCCAGTCGATCCATAAGCTGGAAGGGGACCTGGGCGAACCCTTGTTCGACCGCTCTTCGCGCGACGGCCGGCTGACTGATGCCGGGCGCGTCCTGCAGGATTACGCTGAACGGCTGCTCAACCTCCGCGACGATGCCACCGGAGCGCTCGGGGAGCTGCGCCAGTTGCATCGCGGCAAGCTGGGCATCGCGGCCAACGAATTTACCGCTCTCTATTTGCTCCCGGTGCTGGCCCGCTTCCGGCGCCTGCATCCCATGATCCGCATTGCGGTACAGCGCTCGCTGGGCAGCCATATTCCGGGCGACGTGCTGCGCCACAACTCGGAACTGGGAGTCCTCACCTACGATCCGCAGGAGCCGCAACTGCACTCCATCGTCGCTTACCTGGATGAGCTGATTTTCGTTGTGCCGCCGACGCACCCGCTGGCCGGCGAGGCACAGGTCAGCATCCGGCAGCTGGGCGCGGAATCGTTCGTGGCCCACATTGTCTCCTCGCCCTATCGCGAAAAGGTGATTCAGGCATTCCAACGCCACAAGACACCGCTGCACATGGACATCGAACTACCCACCCTGCAGGCCATCAAACGCTTCGTGGCCATGGGCAACGGGGTTGCGCTGCTGCCCGCCATCAGTGTGGAAAATGAACTGGCCCGCGGTGAACTGGTCCGCATACCGGTGCGGGAGTTACGCCTGCACCGGAAACTGCGGCTGGTTTATCGCGAAGCCGCCAGCCTGTCCCACGCTGCCCGCGCGTTTCTGAAAGTGGCGGAGGCGTTCGCGCTGGAACACCGTGGTCCCTACCGCTTTCAGCGCGAACACTAAACGGCTATGACGTGGGGAAAGCCGAGGCGGCTGTCCCCACGTGGTTTCCAGGTATACTTTGCATCCGTGGACGGCACTGCGCGACCCGATCTCCCAGCATGATTCAAATTCAATGTAAGGCAGTACTGTTCGACCTGGATGGCGTCCTGATCGACTCCACGCGCGCCGTCGCCCGGGTATGGCATCGCTGGGCAATCGAACACGGCTTTGACCCCGACGAGGTCATTGCCCGGGCGCATGGCCGTCCCAGCCTCACTACGGTTCGGGAATACCTGCCCCATGCCGATCACGCCGCCGAGAACCGCGAGGTCGAGCGCCGCGAAATGGAGGACCTGGATGGCGTCGTCTTACTCCCAGGATCGTTGCGCCTGCTGACCGAATTGCCTTCGGATCGCTGGACCATCGTGACCTCCTGTACCCGGCCGCTGGCCGAGACCCGACTGCGCGCCGCAGGCTTGCCTGTCCCCGAACAAATGGTCACCTCGAACGATATAAAGAACGGCAAGCCGCATCCCGAGCCCTATCTGAAAGGCGCGTCGGCCCTGGGTTTTGCTGCCACCGAATGTGTCGTAGTTGAAGACGTGCCCGCGGGCATCCGCGCCGGCAAGGCAGCAGGCGCGACGGTCATTGCCTTCCGCACCACGGTCAAGGATGCAGAACTCAAAGCCGCAGGCGCGGATTGGCTGTTAGACAACTGCAGCGAAATCTCGGTCGGAAGCAAATATCCAGAACTCACGCTGGATCTCAATCCACCAACATCCACGTAGGGGCGGACGCCCTCGTCCGCCCAGTCGAGCGCAGCTCGACCAGTTCTTGCACGCGGAAATAGCGGAGCTTCGCTCCGCCGGGCGGACGAGGGCGTCCGCCCCTACGTGGTCCGTGGAGCTTCCACCGCCGCCGGTGGGATAAAATGATGATGGAGGGCATGTCCATGACCGATCCCAGGCCCCCACTCACCCGCCGCGAGTTTCTGGAAACCGCCGCCGGCGTTACCGTAGCCGGTACGCTGCTGCCGCGCGTATGGGCCGCCGAAGTAAAAAACGGCATCCCCTACCGCACCCTGGGCAACACCGGCGAAAATGTATCCTGCATCGGCCTGGGCGGATACCACCTGGGAAGCCAGAGCGATGAGCAGGAGAGCATCCGCATCATTCGCACCGCGCTCGATGAAGGCATCAACTTCCTCGACAACTGCTGGGACTACAACGGCGGCGCCAGTGAAGTCCGCATGGGCAAGGCCCTGCGCGACGGATACCGCAAGAAAGCTTTCCTGATGACCAAGCTCGACGCCCGCAGCAGCAAGGGCGCCGCCCGCCAGATCGACGAGTCGCTGCGCCGCCTCCAGACCGACACCATCGATCTGCTGCAGTTCCACGAAGTGATTCGCGACAACGATCCCGATCTCATCTTTGCCCCCAAAGGCGGGATGGAGGCGGTTCTCGAAGCCAAAAAAAATGGCAAAGTGCGCTACATCGGTTTCACCGGACACAAGAGCCCCGACTTTCACCTGAAAATGCTGAACGCCGCCTTCGCCCGCAACTTCACCCTGAACACGGTACAGATGCCGCTCAACCTGATGGACGCCCACTACGACAGCTTCGAAAAGAAAGTGCTCCCCGTGCTGGTGAAACACAACATCGGAGTGCTGGGCATGAAGCCCATGGGCGACGGCCTGATTCTCAAGAGCAAGGCGGCCGAGCCGGTCGAGTGCCTGCAATACGCGCTCACGCTGCCCACCAGCGTGGTCATCACCGGCTGCGACTCGCTCCCCATACTGCAACAGGCGCTGAAGGTGGCCCGCACCTTCAAACCACTAAGTAGTGAGCAAGTCGCCGCGCTCCTCGCCCGAACCGCGCCGGTAGCCCAAAAAGGCGAATGGGAGCTTTACAAGACGTCACACAATTTCGACGGGACGTACCAGAATCCGCAGTGGCTGGAGTAGACGGCGAGGCCATCAGGTTCCTTGGCATCTATAGTGGACGAATTAACGAAGAGTCCGATCTTGGAATCGTCTGGAAGGCCAAAGCCCTGAATGATCTCGTTGCATCGATCAAGTAGGCCCTTTCGGAGCCACCGGTCATTCGGTCGATCCAAGAGAGAGTGAACGGTCTTACGGATGCGTCACGCAATTGTGATCAGGACGTTTACCCCAACCATCACAATTTCTTGATCTCTTCCGCCTGCGCTGCCGCCCGCCGCATCGCCGCAACCTCTTTTTGCATGCGGCTGATCTCCTCTTCGCTTTCGCGCAGATAAGCTTCGTGCCGCTGCTGGAAGAGCGCCAGATTGCGGCTCGCCGGACGGGCGGCCGATGAGAGTGAGCTCAGGAATTCCACGCCGAAGCAAAAGCCGTCCCGGTTGCGAATCGTTCCTTTTACCCGGGAGTAGGGCGCCGGCAGCTCGACCTCGATTGGGTCCCCAGGCTGCAGATTGATTCCCGCATACAGGGCGAGGCCGCCTTTGCTGATTTCAGCCAGCCGTCCGGGCACGAAGACTTTGGATTCCCCGTCGCGCAGGATGACAAAGACCTGGAGGTCAACCTGCTTTCGCTTCCAGCGACGCGTATTGGGGGGGGAGGGCGCCATTCAGAGGGTGCGGTTGAGATGCCTACCCATGCATGTGTCCCAGTATGGAACGCGCCAGCCAAGAGTAGGAGATTACGGAAGTGGTTGTACGACGCATGCCCGTCGCCCGCCGCGAAACCAGGGGCTAAAGCCCCACATTCCTGACGACTTCCGCGGCCCTGAAGGGCCGCTCTTCCACGGCAGGGCGGGCATTTGCGAGTTTTTCCGCCACGGAAGGGCTGATATTTGCGAGTTTTTCGGCAGCCTGAAGTCCCGTCCTTCCCACCGCTTGTGGGACGGAAAATCGACGATTGAAGACCGATACCTGACGGCTAACGACCAACGACTGAAGACTGACAACTGCCTTTCCTACCGGAACAGCAACCCGCTAAACTCCGCCAGGTTCCGGCGCCACACCATCCACACATGCGCGCCCGGGGTTTCGATCGGCGTATTGTGGACGCCCTTCGAGTCCAGCCACGCCCGCAGCTTCCGGTTGGGCTCGATCAGGCGATCATCGGTGCCGCAAGCGATCCAGAGCACGCGCAGCTTCTCATTGGCTTTCGCGTCGAGCCCGGGGAACTGGGTGTCATAGTCTTCAGTAAGCCCTCCGGAACTGAAGGCGCCAACCCAGGCGAACCTGTCCAGATTGTTCAGTCCGGTCAGCAGAGACTCGGCGCCGCCCATCGACAGCCCCGCAATCGCCCGCGACTTGCGGTCCTCGGACACGCGGTAGGCCGCTTCCACCTGCGGCATGACTTCGGTGAACAGCGCCTGGATGAATCTGTCGTAGTTCTTCTGGCGGAGTTCAGGAGCGAAGGCCCGCGGTCCCGGCACGACAATCTCAGGCGCCCCATAGCCCAGCGGCATCACCACGACCATGGGCTTGGTCTTGCCTTGCGCAATCAGATTGTCGAGGATGACATTCGCCCGCCCTACCGCCGTCCACCCGCTGGCATCATCGCTGAACCCGTGCAGCAAATAGAGCACGGGATAGTTGCGCTTCGCCTTCGGATCGTAGCCCGGCGGCGTGTAAACATAAAAGTCGCGCTCATCGCCCACCACGCCAGACTTATAGAAATGATGATGAACCAGGCCATGGGGCACGTCGCCGATCTCCCAGGGCAACGAAGCCGGCCCCGGCACGTGTACCTGGCTCTCGGTGTGCAGCAGGTTGGGCTTCATCGAAGGATTGGAGGGATCGATCAGACCCACGCCGTCGGCTACAAACGAGTAACCGTAGAAATCCGGCGTCAACGGCGCGGTGTTCAAACTCCAGACTCCCTGGTCATCCTTCTCCATGGGCGCAGGTTTCGAGCCCTCAAGAGTCAGCATGACCTCGTGCGCGTTGGGATCTCGAAAGCGGAAGGTCACGCTGCTGTCCGCGTGGACCTCGGGACTGGTTATGACCGCCGGCGGTTGCGGTGGCGCCGCGGGAGCTGTTTGCGCCTGCGACCATGTGACCGCGGCCGACAGTAAGAGCAGGGATGAAGCCAGAAATATGCGTTTCATGGAAAGTCCTTTGCGCGATGCGTTCTGAGCCGCTGGGACGTGAGTATACAACTCCTCCGCCTCCGAAATAGCGATCTCATCTCGACGCCTACCGCGGGCTGGCGACGGCCACGAGTTTGTAGGAAACTGGGAACATGAAGAAGCCCTTCCTTCGTGTCACCAAATGGCTGGGCGATATTCCAGTCGAAGCAGAATGCACGGCATGTGTGGAAGTGAAATTCCAGGTAAGATCGGCGAGCCATCGCCCCAGCCGGGAAGAATATCAAAAGCTTCTACAGCGCGAGTTCGACCATCACGTCACGGCGGTTCATAACGAGGCCGGCAGTTGAGTCGAAGCTCGTCGCAGTCTACTATGCTCTCGAGGAGAACAGAATGAACCGATCCATCAGCCGCCGTCAGTTTCTCCAGGCCAGCGCCGTCGCTGGCGTTGGAGTTGCCTTGCCGAGTTCCCTGCTGGCCGCCGGCAAAAAATCCGTGCTCATCTTCACCAAGTCGTCGGGCTTCGAACACGATGTGGTGAAAGTTACGCCCGGACATCCCAGCATCCTGGAAGAGGCAGTCAGGACTCTCGGTGAGCAGCATGGTTTTGACGTCACCGCCACCAAGGACGGCCGGATTTTCGATTCGCCTGACTTCAAGAAAAATGCGGCGTTACTCTTCTATACCACCGGAGATCTGACCACGGTCGGCACGGACGGGAATCCGGCCATGTCGCCGGCCGGCAAGCAGGCGCTGCTCGACGCTATCCACGGCGGGCTGGGCTTTGTCGGAGTCCATGCCGCCGCTGACACTTTTCATACTGAGCCCGACCCGAAAGACAATTCCAATCGTTACATCGCCCACGGCGCAAACTCTGACCCCTATCTGCTCATGCTGGGCGGCGAGTTCATCACTCATGGCAGCACTCCCCGGCTGCAGGCCGCAAACCTTATTGTGGAAGACGCGAAATTCCCCGGCCTCGAAGGCGTGACCTCGCCGGTGAGCCTCACCGATGAGTGGTATTCGCTGAAAGATTTTGCCCCGGACCTTCACGTGATTCTCGCGCTCGACACCCAGGGCATGAAAGGCGAGCCCTACCAGCGGGCCCCCTATCCCGCAACCTGGGCGCGGATGCATGGTAAAGGACGCGTCTTCTATACCGCCATTGGCGACCGCCCGGAAAACTGGTCGAATACATTTTTCCTGAATCTGCTGGGCGGCGGAATTCGCTGGTCCATCCGTGACGCCAAGGCTTCGCTCGACCGGAATCTCGCCAAAGCCACCCCGGGCTATGCCGAGATTCCACCGAAACCGCCGGCTAAAGCGTAGGGATCCGCAAGCCCTGTCGAGACGGTTCTAGTGCCGTCATGCGGATGTTTGGCACGGCTTACTGACTCAAATCAGAATCTGGGACGAAGCACCTGGTAGCGGGTGATGGTGTAACCAAGAACTGCGCCCAGGAAGACGTCGGAGGGGAAGTGCGAACTGCTGGTTACCCGGGACAAGCTGACTGCAGTCGCGAAGCCGTAAACCGCCCACGGGACCCAGCGGTGGGTGTGGTACCGCGTCGCAATCACCGTGGCTACGGCAAAGGCGCCCGCAGCATGTCCGGATGGAAAACTGCTGCCTTTGAAAGGTGATTTACCGCCAGCAAAAAAAGTGTCATTGAAGGGAGCGCCCGGGGCTACATCAGATGGACGCTTTCTGCGCGTAATGGCCTTGATCGCGAGATCTACCACTGCGCTATCGGCGTAAGCCTCACCGGCAAGTAATGCCGTGCCCACTTGGTACGAGTCATGCCGGATATAGCCTGAGACCATCAAGGAGGCCGGCAAGAGTATCACCTCCGCGCTTGTAATCGGGGCGTCGAAGGTGTCGTTCACATCATCGAGATTTCCCGCATGGGAACGGAAATAAGGCATCACGTGGGGATCAGCGACGATCATTCCGGCCGTCCCGCCCACGACGGCAAGGGTCGGGAGCCAATAGTGTCCCTTCGCCAGTTGCGCGGGGAACGACAGCCAGATACCCTTTTGATCCTGAACAAAGTCCTTGGGCAGACTGCGCCACGAAACTTCGCGGTGTGAGGGGGAATCCGCGCTTTCTCCGCTTGCTTCCTGCGCCTGAGACGGACTATCCGGCAACCGGGGGTCCATAGTTTGCGAATGGGTAAATTGCGAACCACAGGCAAGCACTGCAAACAGCACAACCAGGCGTCGGAAGAACTCGGCCATGACGGATTGTTTGATTTGGTCTTGTAATCGCAAGTAGCCTGCCTACTTTCTAAGTCCGCCAACGCCTTTGTAACAGTATCAAGCCGGAAGGGCTGGAAGAGAGCCAATAAGAATCGCCCATAAATTTAAGAAGACGGCCGCAATGCCCGAGTGCCAAACCGGGCCACGCCGCCGGTTCAAGTCGTCGCGACTGGCGCACCGGGCTGGTCGGAGCATTTGAGACAGCATCAACTCGATAGTGCTTGGAGGCGGATTGTCTGCTATAGGTTGCAAGCGTTATCACGTGATGCAGTTCTACCGCCTGCACGCGGCCACAATGCACTGAGGCTGATGCAATCTGCCAGCGGTGAATCCAGGGCCTCCATCGCCGGATACGGCCTGTTTCGGGCCTGCTAGCATCCAAAGCGTGCACGGTTCCGGGAAGCAATACCGTAGCGAGACAAGAATGCGAAACGGAGACATCGAAAGACCTCTCTTGTGAGAAGCCTTGTCATTATCGTGGTGCTTGTATTGGCTGTGGGCTATCCCACTGAGACCGAGGCCTACGCCGTCCTGGCGCATGAAGCCATCGTCGACAGCGCATGGGACATCAACATTCGCCCCTTACTGCTGCAGCGCTTTCCTGGTGCGACACCAGCGCAGGTCAAGGAAGCGCACGGCTACGCCTACGGCGGGGCCATCATCCAGGACATGGGTTACTATCCGCATGGCAGCTTTTTTTTCAGCGACCTGACCCATTATGTGCGCAGCGGAGATTTCGTCCTGGCTCTGCTTCGCGATGCCCAAGACATCAATGGTTTCGCGTTTGCGCTTGGCGCTCTCGCCCACTACGTCGCGGACAACCAGGGTCATCCCATAGGCACAAATCGGGCGGTCCCGATCCTGTATCCCAAGTTGAAGAAGAAATATGGCGATTCTGTTACCTATGAACAGGACAAACTGGCGCACATAAAGACGGAATTTGGATTCGATGTGCTCGAGGTAGCGCGCGGGCGATACGCTCCGGACAGCTACCATGACTTTATCGGCTTCGGAGTTGCGGTTCCGCTGCTGGAACAGGCGTTCCAGGAGACCTATGGCCTGGACCTGAAAAGCGTTCTTTCCGACGAAGACAAAGTAGTCGGTTCGTATCGTCACGATGTCAGCCAGTTGATTCCCAAGGCAACGCGCATTGCCTGGAGTCTGAAGAAAGACGAGATCATGCACGATCAGCCTGGCATCACGAAACGGAAGTTTCTCTACAATCTCTCCCGCGCAAGTTACAAGAAGACATGGGGGAACAACTATCAGCCACCTACTCTCTGTGAAAGATTTCTCGCTTTCCTCATTCGCATCATCCCCAAATTTGGGCCGCTGAAGGTACTGCAACTTAAAACACCTACGGCACAGACGGAGCGAATGTTTGAAGCGAGTTTCAACGCCGCTCTCGATCGCTATCGGCACCTGCTGGCCCTGGTAGACACCGACCGCCTTCATCTGCCGAACGACAATTTTGACACGGGTGAAATAGCCGGACCCGGAAAATACCGCCTCAACGACGAGACTCATGCCAAGTTGCTCGACGAACTGGCGAAACAGGATTTTCGTGGTGCATCGCCTGAGGTTCAGGCTGAGCTATTGGAATTCTTTGGACATCCGGATGCGCCGTACGCGATCAAGCGCAAACCAAAAGACTGGGCAAAGGTTCAGGCGGAACTTAAACAATTGAAAGACGCACTGCCACCGGCGGTCACGACAGCCGCTCCCTGCGAATCGTGCCCGTCGACGGAGTAATACAACTGGGTGCCGGCACGCCGGCTCCACACCATGCACCCGGATTGCCTCATGCGTTAACCACCGGAGTCCACACCTGCATCGAAGTCTCCTGACGGTTTGACCAGGCGTAGTAGGGAATGAACGTCAGTTGAACCCGGCGGCTTTGCGCCGGACCTCCGCGATAGCGCGAATACAGAGCCTGGCGCGCGGCGGCCCGTTCGTAAGCCACCCCGGTGTGCCGCAGCACCACCACCCCTCCCAGCAAGTCGCTCTTCATTTCACTGTGGAATTCGGCTTGCGCCTTCTGCCCCAGAGACACCGCCAGATCGCTCATGGTGATTCCCGCGGGCTGGTCCAGTTCTTCCATGCAATAGACCAGCGGACCGCGCTGCACCGCGACGCGCCCAGCGTCATCGGCGACTTCAGGGTTTGCCTGCAGCACCTGTACCGGCATCTCCATCTGCAAATGAATGACGTCGCCCGGCGCCCACTGCCGCGAAATGGGCAAGTATCCTCCGGGCTTCGCGCCCGTGACCGCCTTTCCGTTGACGGCGACTTGCGCGCGATCGGCCCAGCCGGGAATGCGCAGATAAAAGATAAAATTCGCAGGCTGCGCGGGCGTGACGGCTACTTCAATCACGCCGTCCCAGGGATAGTTTGTTTTCTGCGTCACCTTCAGCCCTATGCCGTTTTCCAGATGCCAGTTCAGTTCCGAGTTGTCGTACAGGTGCAGGTAGATGCCGTCGCTGCTGGTGCTGTAAAAATATCCCGGCAAGGAGGCAAACGTGCGCTCCAGGTTGGGCGGACAGCAGGTCGTGTCATACCAGGGGTTGCGAATCTTCTCTCCGGTCGCAGGATCAAATGCCAGCGGGTTGCGATAACAATAGAGCGTGCCATCCAGTGACATCCCGGAATTAATTCCGTTATAGAGGGCGCGTTCGATCACGTCGCTGAATTTCGCGTCTCCCGTCGCCGCCAGCATGCGCCAGTTCCACATCATGTTGCCGATGGCCGCGCAGCTTTCTCCATACGCGCGGTCATTGGGCAGTTCGTAGGCATTTCCAAATGCCTCGCCATCCGATCGCGACCCCACCCCGCCAGTCACATACATCTTGGTGGAGGTCATATCGTCCCACAGCGTATTCAGGGTCTTCCAGTAAGCCGGGTCGCCGGTCTCCATGTAGTAGTCAGTCGCGCCGCAACAGGCGTACATGGCGCGGACGGCGTGCCCTTCCAGCCTGGTTCTCGCGGTGAACGGAGTGCCGCTGAACATGTAAATAGTTCGGTGCTCGGGCAGGTGCAGGCGGTCGTCTCCGGCCAGAATGTATCCCGCCAGATCGAGTTGCCGCTTGTCGCCGGTAATGCGATACAGCTCGATCAGAGCCAGCTCGATCTCAGGATGCCCGGACACGATAGGCTGTTTGGGGGCAGGACCGTAATTTGACATTAAGAAGTCATCGACGAAGCGGATGCCGGCATCGAGCAACGTGCGGTCACCGGTAGCCCGGTAATAGGCGATGGCGCCCTGCAGCATGTGGCCGATGTCGTAGAGCTCGTGCCCGGTGGTCTGGGTCTGGGTCAGCATTCGCAGAGACTTGCGATCATCCTGGTAGTAGGTGTTCAGGTAACCGTTGGGCTCCTGGATCGCGACCACCTCGGCAATCATTTTGTCGGTGGTGGCGCGAAGTTCGGGCAGATCGCCCGATTGCAGCGCGAAACCTACCGCCTCGGACCACTTGTAGATATCGGAGTCGGAGTACACCGGTCCGCTCTGCGCGACCGAACTCTTGCCGACCAGGCGGCGGAAATTGTTCATCCGGCCATTCGCTTCGAGAAGGTCATGCATGGTGGGAATGCTCTTGGTCACGTTGATCTCACGCCGTTGCGCCCAAAAGCCGCTCTGGATGGTCACGGCATGAACCGGAATATCTCGCAACTTGGCGTGCGGTGATTTAGTCAGGTTCTCGATTCCCTGGTCCTTCCAGTCCTGATCCTTCCAGTCCTGATCTTTCCCTTCACCATTCTGAGCCGACGCGGAGGCTGTCGCCGGCCCGCTGCTCGCTGCCGTGGCCCCAGCCGAGCCGGCAAAGAGTCGTTTTGCAGGTAAGGACACAACGGCCGCAGTTGAGATCGCGGAAGCGACGAACCGTCTGCGCGAGATTGCTTTGGCTTGGGTCATAAGGCCCCCCTGGCAGTCTGTTGTCTTTTGGCCGGCTACCGGAACCCCTGGGCAAAAGCGCAAACCGGTGCCGTGCCGGAGAATCACAACAGCCCGTGCCGGACACCTTATCGTGAAATCGTTTACTCAGTCGAGCCCAAAAGACGAAATCTCCCGCCTACCAAAGGCAAATGCACCCATTCCAAACAGGGAGTAATGCAGGCAGAGTGGGCAGAGAGACAAATCCACCAGGCAGTGGCGGGTGATCTGCTTTTCACTTCCAACCAAGTGAAGCTCATTCAAGCA
The DNA here is from genome assembly GCA_963797385.1 of Terriglobia bacterium. Classification (GTDB taxonomy): domain Bacteria; phylum Acidobacteriota; class Terriglobia; order Terriglobales; family Acidobacteriaceae; genus JAIQFF01. The sequence continues at coordinate 46,991 of CAWCPY010000016.1, read as the reverse complement.
GAAACGCGCAGGCGAATTGGTCCGCAAACGGGAAACCCCGGTTCTGGAGTCATTTCCCAGATTGACTGATCGCGGTCAGCGGTGACAGTCCGGATCTCGCCATTGCCTTACCGTGGGAGTGCCGGAACAATTCAGGCCGTTCAGACGCGTTTCACATTCAATTCATCCCCGATCCATTGATTGGTGAAAGCAGTTTGGTCAGCATGACGCCACGCGGTGCGGTACTGATTTCATCGCCACGCCGTACTCGACACAGATTAAGGAGGAAACATGAAGAGAAGTCTTACTTTCATCGGCATGCTTGCCTTGCTGTTGGCAGTTGGGCCAGCCTTTGCGCAAACCAAACCTATTCAGATAAATATTCCGTTTGAGTTCATGGTCACCGAGCAGGTGTTCCGGCGGGGGAGTATCAACTAAAACGGCTCGACACGATTCGTGATCCCAACGTCCTGCTGATGCGCAACTCAGAGGGAGAAGGCAAAATGGTGATACTGAATCGGCCTGTCAGATCTCAGGGTCCTTCCAGCAGCACCAAGCTGGTCTTCTACCGCTACGGGGATCGCTATTTCCTCAGGCAGATCTGGGTGGCGGGAAGGACCTGGGGCCGACAGCTGCCGGAGAGTCGCCCTGAGCAACGGGTAGCCACGGGCCGCTCTCCCGACCGTGTGGCGGTGTTAGCGGAACTCCGGTAACGGTAGTCCGGCAACCGAGGACATCGAGCCGGGGTTGACCAGTCCTTGTCGCTTGCAACGGGGCACAGGTAAATTGTGCCCCGTGTTTCCATTGGCAGATATCTTAGCTAGGGTGCTCTATCAAGTTGAATTTGCAATCCGTTCCATTCGGGGAGTCGATAACGACTGACATTGGCCGCTCCTCTGACCCGCCTATCGCGCGCCTACATCAACTTCATGATGGACGAAGGGCAGGAACGGGTTCAGGCCTCGTTCCGCGATAATTACGGACGCCTTGCTGCCATCAAGAAGAAGTACGACCCGACAAACTTCTTCCGCGTGAACCAGAACATCAAGCCGGCGGAGTAGCGCCCAACTGGGACGATCTGCTGCGGGATGAATTCCCCAAGTCGGGTCTTCGCTTCTTTGATGAACAGGAATCGATCATGTACCCAGGGCAGATGATGCTTGCTTTGGAAGTGATCGGTGTTCTAATCAGGCCATAGCCCACAAAACCCACAATGAGCGATATGGCGATATTTCAACAAGTGCCCAAACTATTGCTGTACAAAGCGGTCACCGTATTCGTCAGACATGAGTTTGTCTACTTTCAGAACAACCTTGAGTGCAGCTGGCCTCCCATCGCGCATCCTTAATTTCTCGCAGTGAGGCGCGAATCCCGTCGAAGCAACGAAGGCATCGAAAAAACCTGATGGAAGAACCGCCTTAGCCTCACCCTCCGAACTTGTGCGAAGTTCTAGATTGAATGATTTGGGGTTGCCTCTTTCAAGCGCATCTGCGTGAAGCACGACCAACGCCTTTGGTATTACTGCTCCAAGCTCATCGGTGACTTTGATGGTCACGGCGGAGGTTGACCCTTGTGCAGGGCGCGTAGCCTGCGCGGCCGCAATAACAGCGTAAGCTAGCAACAGAGCTGTCTGGATTGCCTTTTTCACAAATAAAGTCTACGGCAGAACTGATGTCGCGCAAAGCTGCATGGTTGACGAAATCAAGGCGTTAGCACAAGCTTGCGCCGTTTCTTTGCCTGTTTGGGACGAAACCGGCCGGGTTGGCCGGGTCAAAGCGCATCTGCGTGAAGCACGACCAACGCCTTTGGTATTACTGCTCCAAGCTCATCGGTGACTTTGATGGTCACGGCGGAGGTTGACCCTTGTGCAGGGCGCGTAGCCTGCGCGGCCGCAATAACAGCGTAAGCTAGCAACAGAGCTGTCTGGATTGCCTTTTTCACAAATAAAGTCTACGGCAGAACTGATGTCGCGCAAAGCTGCATGGTTGACGAAATCAAGGCGTTAGCACAAGCTTGCGCCGTTTCTTTGCCTGTTTGGGACGAAACCGGCCGGGTTGGCCGGGTCAATGCAATATGAGAGAGGGGCCCCATAGACATGTAGTCGAGGAGTGTGGGGCGGCAGAAGGAAGCTAGAAAAAGCGAGGAAAGATTGGCACTGTACCCTGAGGGAAAGAACTCCATTGGACGCGAATGATCTTTCCCCCAAGGAGGCAACTGAATGAGTCGCGATATCAAGTATATCGGCATGGACGTGCACAAGGAAGCGACCGTGATCGCGGTGTTGAACGACAGGGGCAAGCTGGTGATGGAGTCGATCGTGGAAACCAAAGCCAGCAGCATTCTGCAGTTTATCCACGGTCTGCGGGGCGAGTTGCATGTGACCTGGGAAGAAGGGACCTGGGCGGCTTGGCTCTACGATCTGCTGCAACCCCAGGCGGCGCAAGTGCTGGTCTGCGATCCGCGGCGCAATGCCTTATTAAAGGAAGGCAACAAGAGCGACAAGATCGATGCGCGCAAGTTGGCCGACTTGTTGCGCACGGGGATGTTGCGCCCGGTCTATCACGGGGAACACGGGCTGCGGACGCTACGCGAGCTGGGGCGTAGTTATCAGACCATCAGCCAAGATCTGAATCGAGTGATGAACCGGATCAAAGCTCTATATCGCGGCTGGAGCATCCCTTGTGCAGGTACCCAGGTGTATGCTCCGCGTTATCGGGAAGAGTGGCTACACAGGATCGAGCATGTGGGGGTGCGCCGGCGGGCCGAGTTGCTCTATCAGCAGTTGGATGGATTGCAGGCCTTACGACGAACGCTCCGCCCCGAGTTATTAACAGAGAGCCGGAAACATAAAGCCTCCAAACTGCTGCGCCAGATTCCCTGCATCGGTCCGATTCGGGCCGCCCGCTTGATCGCACTGATGCAAACGCCGCATCGCTTCCGCAGCAAACGGCAACTCTGGACCTATAGTGGGCTGGGCATTGAGACCCGCGACAGTGCGCAGTATCGCTTCGTGCGCGGACAACTGCAACGTGCGAAGAAACCGCAACAGATTCGCGGTCTCAATCGGAACCACAACCATGAGATGAAAGAGATCTTCAAGGGCGCCGCCACCCGAGCCAGCTGTGGAGTGGGTCCGTTACGCGACTTCTACGTGGCCTTACTGGAGAAAGGGATGAAGCCCGAGATGGCGCGTCTGACCTTGGCACGCAAGATCGCGGCCATTGCTTTGACACTCTGGAAGAAGGAGGAACGTTTCGACGCCGAACAACTGAAGCTACAAGCAGCTTGAGCGTCGCACAGAACGGAGGGGATCTCCCAGGTTTCACGCCTCGGTGGTGGCCCATCGGTTCTGCGATGCTCGGGGTTCGAGGGAGAGTATCCATGCACTCATTAGGCGCGTGGTGTGCTGCGGCATGCAGCACCGAGTCTCCGGGTCAATCCTATGCCCCCTCGCACAACCCAAAAAAGCCATAGGCCTCGAGCCTCCCATAGGATGATGGTTGGCACTTAAGCCAACGGTTGGCTTGCACAGCTTCGCAACGAATGGTGTCGGGACCGTCGCATGAAACCACTCCAGGGAGACCAGCAACTGTGATCCGTATCCCTGTCGTACTCTGTGCCGCTCCAGGCGTTAAAACCAAATCCTCTCCACGAAGAAGAAGGGGCCTGGATGCAAGCACCGATCGAGGTCTCACGGAGAGAGTGGAGAAGTGTTTTTGCTTGACATCCTCTCTCATAGGATGAGTGTAATGGCGATTTATCGCCAACAACCCTCTTGAGATACCGCCAACCCAACGGCTTTCATCGACATGCCCTTGCATCGCGCCTAACATTGCCCCGGTTCTATGATCGGTCAAACCATCTCGCACTATCGCATCGTCGAGCCTCTCGGCGGTGGCGGCATGGGTGTTGTCTAGGTCCCTTCTTTGGTGTTCATGAATGAACCGGGTTTGTGCAAGTTACGCCGGTTATTCCCCGGTTGACCTGGCTGGCTTGTCAGATTCGGCAACGGAAATAACTGTTCTATCCCCACTGCAACGGTGAGATGGGCGAACCTGTGCCGCCTTCTGCTTTTGTTGGCTTAAAATCGCCATCACTCATTGACCGCCCTCTTTCACTCTTGTCGAGCCCAGCAGCACGACAGCATCACTCTCCAGATCCAGATTTGCTCCACTCTACTACAGCATTTTGTTTTGGCCAGCTCAACGCAGATCAAAACCAGCACGTCACAGCGCAGCCGGGTGCCCCACACATCGCGCACGTTGCGATGTGTGGGTAGTCGGCACAACTGGAATGCGGTCGGGTATCACAATCAGACTCGAACTCGGTTTGCTCGGAACACTGAACGATTGGTCCCAGGGGGATCGCAATCCAAGAGTGCGTTGACGCACGCATCGCCCACACGTTCGCAAAGTACGCGAAGGTATAGGGCACCCGGCAGTGTCAGGGATCTCCCCGGTCTGTTCTGTCAGGGTTGTCTCCGGGCTGTGCCCTGCCCCACTCAAGCCAAAATCGGGCTTGAATGGGCCACCTTTCGTCTGTCCTTAGATTTCTGTGCTGGATTTCTGTCGCCACCGCAGAGTCAGTAATTGATACGCGCTGCGCGATCGGCGTAGGCTGCTCCCCATTGCTGCAAGGTCTTGACCAGCGCTGCCTGAACGCCGGCATCGCGGAACTCTTTTGCCGACTCCCAGACCTTCCCGCCACTTATGTCGCCGTAGTACCCGGGTTGAGTGTACGGGCGCCGCGGCACTCCGACCGGCAGGTGCTTCGTGATCGGGTATTCCAGGTTCTTGTCCATCCATGCGGCCAGCATCGAGGTGGTCAGAGCCTGGCGTACGTCGGCTGGCAGTGGTTGGAAGGTGGGCGCCCAGACCGGGCTGATCATGATGCGGGGATCGATGTTGTCATTCGGCCGCCAACCCTGCTTGATGTTGTCGGGACCGAGGCGGGGATCGGAGGACTGCAACGCCTTGGTTACCGCGACCAGCAGTCGCGCCGGTTCCGCCTGGTGGGTCTGCGCCTGCAGGTCGAGAAAGCCGGCGATCACATAGACCCAGTCCACCGGCTCGCGCTCCCGGTGCTGATGATTGCCGCTGTTCAGGATGATCTGCAACTCATACCAGGCGGCCGTGAGATATTCGTTGGTCAAGGCGCTGCCGCCCACGCCCGCCGGTCCGTTGGCGATGTGGGCAGCGGCCGGAGCAGCATCCCCCGGAACCGTGTTGCACCAGGTGCGGGAATCCGCGATCGAGCCGAAGAGGTCGCGCCCCCGGCCTTCGAGGCCGAATTCCTGGGTCATCTCCCAGGTCTTCACCAGTTGCCAGAGCTGCGCCGAGTACACCTTATTAGTCAGCTCCGGCGACGCCGCCTCGCCTCTACCCATGTGTTCGAGGAAGGAGCGCCGGGCTTCAGACCATTGCGCGAAGGCAGCAACCACCGGACGCAGGTCGTGACCGGTGGTTTGAGGCGAGGCCAGCAGCGTGCGCAGCGGCAGCTTCTTTCCGGCATTGCTCTTGCTCTCCGGAGTGGTCTCTCCACCGTACAGGGCCGCGAACTCGCTCTGGGAAAAGGTTGGGCCCCATGCGTCCTTGGGATGCACACGGGGCAGCCATTGGTTCCAATCCGGAAGTTGCAGGGCGATGGGGATTTCATGAGCGTTGAGGTTGCCGTCGGGACGAAAGATATCCGGCGTGATCTGCCCTGCGAGGGCATCGAGATTCGAAACATTCCCCGCCGGATTCGACGGGACTGGGTTTTTTCCGCCGTGACTGCCAATCAGATATGGCAGCGCGTCCGTGTCGTGGTCGAGGACCCAGGCGAGTCCGGCGCCGGCCGCCCAGTCCGAAACCGGTTGGTCATCCACTCCGGGGCCGGGCTGGTACGGAGGATTCCAGGGACGGCCAGGATTGGGCAGCGGCAGACTGCGAATGTAGCTGGCAATCTGCTCGCTCTGCAGCGTGGACAGGCCATGAAACCGAGCGCGGGCAATGATGCTCGCGTTCGAGAAGTTGAAATATTTCAGGTCGCGCCCATCCTCCGCATGGCAATCGGCACAATGCGCCCGAATCGTTGGACTGTTAGGCAGGCTGCTGGAAGCCAGGGAAGCGGTACCCCACAGCTCCTTGCCCGCCTGGATGGAACCTGCGTCGGGCAAGGGCGGGGTCCAGCTTTCGGGTGCGTCCTCCGCAAAATCGTTGGCCGGAAGAATCTTTTTTCCCTCGGCGTTTAGAAAATTCAAGGCCAGAACGCGATAGCTGCTGACAAACCCGTCGGTGTGGTTGAACCGGAAGCGAATTGTGTTGTCGCCACCGACGACCGTACCGTCTGGAATTGCAAGCGTCATCGCCAGCGTGGCGAAGCCTCCGCCGATTCCACCGTAAGTCCGGCCGGGCTCGGAGATAGTGACCGTGTTGTTGTTGAGAGGCATCCAGGCGCTGGTATTGATCTGGACGCTGGCCTGATCGGCATACCGCAGACCGTGAATCTGCAGCCAGAGAGATCGCACTGACTCAGCCTGTCCCGCCTGAAGTGTGACGTTCCTGCTCACCGTCGTGCCGTCCGCACCCAGGACTTCGACGGGCAGTAACACGCGGTCAGTAGCGGTGTCCGCAAATGCGATGGCCATGGTTACGGCAGCCAGGAATAGAACCAGCAGGACGCCGGGGGCCCCATTCATTCGCGTCTTTTGCGAATGAGTGGGGGATTGAAACCTTTCCCATCCCCGAACCCTTCGTGCGGACGATTTTAGATCTCCCGTGGCCACGGCTGAAAGTTTACCCGCACCGGACCCGGTTCGCCATAAGTACTCCCGAAAACAGCCGGTACCCCACTCATTCGCGTTGTTTGCGAATGAGCGGGCTTCGTCACAACGGCGCGTTTCAAGATCACAATCATGGCCACAACCTGGACTATGTATTCTGATCTGGCAACGATGGAATTCAATCGCAAGAGGAACCTGCCACCGGTGGCCAATCGTGCAGGGCAACTCGGTATCAACGTCCGTGATTCCCACCCTTGCAAAAGGCGCAAGGGTGGGGCAACCTCGGCCACGTAGATAACGTCAGCTATGGCTACTTCTGGTGGCGCCACATGTTTACGGTGAAGACGGCTGGCGGCTCACGGCAGATCGTCATTGCCGCAGCGCAGGGCAACGGCGGACAGAAGATCTACATTGCGCCAAAGTACCAACTCGTCGCCGTCTTCACGGGAGGCGGCTACAACGCGGAGTCCACCCCGCCAAATACGATCATGGCAAAGATTATTCTTCCGGCGTTGATGAAGGCTGCAAGGAGGGACCAGAACTCATCGCCGCCAAAATAAGTCGGACTGCCCCAGAACACGAGCGGATTTTGTGGTGAAGAGCAAGGTCGTTTGCTGTCGGGATGACAGGCATTTCAAAGCCGGTCTCGCATTCCCCGGTCTCTCTTTTCGCCAAATCTGAAAAGGCGAACAAAAGGCGCACAGTTCTGATCACGCCTGTTAGCGGAAAGCATCGTGGCAGCTCCTGCAATTTCGGCGTAGAGTGATGGCCGTGAAACAGTCGCAACCGGAATTTTTCGACTCCCTTCCCGAAGTGGAAGAGTATTGTCGAGACGCGATAATCAAAGTACCACGCCTTAACTGTGAGGTCTTTGACAGTCGCAGGCGACAACTGGATTTCACAGGCGCGGTATACTTTCGGGCGCAAGTTCTGTCGCCTTCGAGTTGGCTCCCGGAGGAGTGATGTTTCGCAAAATCAAAGCAGCAGGTCCTGCGGCGTGCGCCATTGTTCTCGGCTCAGCTGTTCTTCTAGGCCAAGTTCCCAAGGCTCAAAAAGTACCGGGGGCGGGAGCCTCTTCATTTGTAGATACGGGGACGGGCGCTGCCGATGGTTGTGTTGAATGCGAACTGCCGATCGTCCTGCGGCAGACCGTGGAAGCGGGAAAGACCGCCGTGGGAACAAAGGTGGAAGCGCGGCTGGTGATGGCCACGATGATTAAGGGCGGAGTGCTTCCGCGGGGCGCGGTGATTTCGGGCGAGGTAACCGAGTCGGTGGCGAAATCAAACAATTCGCCGTCGCGGCTTGCGATTCGCATGGATTCGGCGCAATGGAAGAATGGCGAGGCGAAATTCAAGGTGTATTTGACGGCGTGGTATTATCCGCCGGCGCCGATGGTGCCTCCGGATCTCTCCTATGGACCGCCGGGCGACAACAGGAATTGGGGCGGAGTCAATCCCACCGTCGATACCACCGATCCACCGAATCCGTCTCAGCGGTTGTCGACTCAGCAGGACAATGGTGTGAACGCGGGTGCGCCAGGATCGATCATCTCTAGCAAACGGGTTCTAATGAAGAATGTGAAATCAGTGAGCGGCGCCGACGGCTTGGTTGTTCTTGTTTCTTCGCGCTCAAACATCAAACTCAACAAGGTGACAACGTATGTCCTCGCAATTAATGAATTGCTTCCTGGTAAGTAGTTGGCCGACGAACTGACTCCATATGGATTGGTTCCTCTCGACCATGGAGACTCTACGGGCTTGGCGAAACGCTGACTTACGCGTCGCAGCGGCTGCTGACGAGGCACTCACTGGCGCGAGAATTCCCTCGGAACCGAATTTCGCCGCGCCCGTTTCCACACGAACTTGCCCCTTTCTCGGAAGACTTTAAGCGCCTCCAGGCGGGTGGGGTCGCGGACCGGCGCCTCTCGATAGGCGGCATGGTTCATCAACCTGCATCCTCTCGATTGCCGGGTGCCCGGCGATTTCACTCATCCTATGAGAGAGGATGTCAAGCAAAAACACTTCTCCACTCTCTCCGTGAGACCTCGATCGGTGCTTGCATCCAGGCCCCTTCTTCTTCGTGGAGAGGATTTGGTTTTAACGCCTGGAGCGGCACAGAGTACGACAGGGATACGGATCACAGTTGCTGGTCTCCCTGGAGTGGTTTCATGCGACGGTCCCGACACCATTCGTTGCGAAGCTGTGCAAGCCAACCGTTGGCTTAAGTGCCAACCATCATCCTATGGGAGGCTCGAGGCCTATGGCTTTTTTGGGTTGTGCGAGGGGGCATAGGATTGACCCGGAGACTCGGTGCTGCATGCCGCAGCACACCACGCGCCTAATGAGTGCATGGATACTCTCCCTCGAACCCCGAGCATCGCAGAACCGATGGGCCACCACCGAGGCGTGAAACCTGGGAGATCCCCTCCGTTCTGTGCGACGCTCAAGCTGCTTGTAGCTTCAGTTGTTCGGCGTCGAAACGTTCCTCCTTCTTCCAGAGTGTCAAAGCAATGGCCGCGATCTTGCGTGCCAAGGTCAGACGCGCCATCTCGGGCTTCATCCCTTTCTCCAGTAAGGCCACGTAGAAGTCGCGTAACGGACCCACTCCACAGCTGGCTCGGGTGGCGGCGCCCTTGAAGATCTCTTTCATCTCATGGTTGTGGTTCCGATTGAGACCGCGAATCTGTTGCGGTTTCTTCGCACGTTGCAGTTGTCCGCGCACGAAGCGATACTGCGCACTGTCGCGGGTCTCAATGCCCAGCCCACTATAGGTCCAGAGTTGCCGTTTGCTGCGGAAGCGATGCGGCGTTTGCATCAGTGCGATCAAGCGGGCGGCCCGAATCGGACCGATGCAGGGAATCTGGCGCAGCAGTTTGGAGGCTTTATGTTTCCGGCTCTCTGTTAATAACTCGGGGCGGAGCGTTCGTCGTAAGGCCTGCAATCCATCCAACTGCTGATAGAGCAACTCGGCCCGCCGGCGCACCCCCACATGCTCGATCCTGTGTAGCCACTCTTCCCGATAACGCGGAGCATACACCTGGGTACCTGCACAAGGGATGCTCCAGCCGCGATATAGAGCTTTGATCCGGTTCATCACTCGATTCAGATCTTGGCTGATGGTCTGATAACTACGCCCCAGCTCGCGTAGCGTCCGCAGCCCGTGTTCCCCGTGATAGACCGGGCGCAACATCCCCGTGCGCAACAAGTCGGCCAACTTGCGCGCATCGATCTTGTCGCTCTTGTTGCCTTCCTTTAATAAGGCATTGCGCCGCGGATCGCAGACCAGCACTTGCGCCGCCTGGGGTTGCAGCAGATCGTAGAGCCAAGCCGCCCAGGTCCCTTCTTCCCAGGTCACATGCAACTCGCCCCGCAGACCGTGGATAAACTGCAGAATGCTGCTGGCTTTGGTTTCCACGATCGACTCCATCACCAGCTTGCCCCTGTCGTTCAACACCGCGATCACGGTCGCTTCCTTGTGCACGTCCATGCCGATATACTTGATATCGCGACTCATTCAGTTGCCTCCTTGGGGGAAAGATCATTCGCGTCCAATGGAGTTCTTTCCCTCAGGGTACAGTGCCAATCTTTCCTCGCTTTTTCTAGCTTCCTTCTGCCGCCCCACACTCCTCGACTACATGTCTATGGGGCCCCTCTCTCATATTGCATTGACCCCGCGCGCCCCGCCCGCCCGCCGCTCCCGCAAACCGGGGGTGTAGGAATTTTCCCCCTCCTATAGCTATCCCCCCCGTTACTTGCCACTTCGCCCCACCTAACATGGCAGCCTCATCTTTTTCGCTTTGGCTGAAACCATGATTGACCCCGCGCGCCCCGCCCGCCCGCCGCTCCCGCAAACCGGGGGTGTAGGAATTTTCCCCCTCCTATAGCTATCCCCCCCCGTTGACTTGCCACTTCGCCCCACCTAACATGGCAGCCTCATCTTTTTCGCTTTGGCTGAAACCATGATCGGACAAACCATTTCGCACTACCGCATTGTCGAGAAACTGGGCGGCGGCGGCATGGGCGTGGTTTACAAGGCGGAAGACACGCGGCTGCATCGCTTTGTCGCGCTCAAGTTTTTGCCCGATGAAGTGGCCAAGAATGCCTCGGCGCTCAGCCGCTTTCAGCGTGAGGCGCAGGCTGCATCCGCGCTGAACCATCCCAACATCTGCACTATTTACGACATTGGCGAGGAAAATGGCCAGGCCTTTATCGCCATGGAATATCTCGAAGGTGTGACGCTCAAGTATCTGATCGCGGGGCGTCCGGTGGAACTCGACACGCTGCTGGGGCTCGCCATCGAGATTGCCGACGCGCTCGATGCCGCGCATGCCAAGGGCATCATTCACCGCGACATCAAGCCGGCCAACATCTTTGTCACCCAGCGCGGGCATGCCAAGGTGCTGGACTTTGGCCTGGCCAAGGTCACGTCCGCGAGCGGCAGCATGGACGCGGCCGGCGCATTTTCGCAGGCCACTGCCATGAGCCAGGACCACCTGACCAGTCCCGGCTCCACCATGGGGACGGTGGCTTACATGTCTCCCGAGCAAGCCAAAGGAAAAGAACTGGACGCGCGTACCGATCTGTTTTCCTTTGGCGCGGTGTTGTACGAGATGACGACCGGCACGCTGCCCTTTCGCGGGGACACGTCGGCGCTGATCTTCAATGCGATTCTGGAAAAGCTTCCGACGCCTCCTATCCGGCTCAATCCCGATCTGCCAGCGGAGATGGAACGTATCGTCAACAAGTCGCTGGAGAAGGACCGCAACCTGCGCTACCAGCACGCCGCCGACATGCGCGCCGACCTGCAACGCCTGAAGCGCGACACCGACACCGGGCGGGCCGTAGCGGCCAGTTCGGGGACGGTGGCGGCGGCGCACGACTCCGCATCCTCTTCAGCCGCCCAGCCCGCGGCCCAGCCGCCGGCACCCATTTCCGCCTCGGCGCTGGCCTCAATTCCGTCATCAGCCTCGGTCAAGGTGGCTGAGGTTCCAGCCCAGCGCTCGCGTAAATTGTGGAAGATTGCCGTGCCAGTGGTCGCCCTGCTGCTTGCCATCGCGGCTGGATTTTTCTTCTACACGCGCCGCTCGCAAGCCCTCACCGAAAAGGACTCTATCCTGCTGGCTGACTTCGTCAACACCACTGGCGACGCTGTCTTCGATGGGACCCTGAAACAGGCTCTGGCGGTGCAACTGGAGCAGTCGCCGTATCTCAACGTTCTTCCACAATCACGCATTCAGGCGGCGTTGCGCCTGATGGGCCGCTCTCCCGACGAGCGTCTGACCAACGATGTAGCGCGGGAAATCTGCGTGCGGGACGGCGTGAAAGCCATGCTGGCCGGCTCCATCTCTGCGCTGGGCACCCATTACGTGATTGATCTGAACGCGGTGAATGCGCAGACCGGAGATTCGCTGGCCCGGGCCCAGGTGGAGTCCGACAGTAAAGAGCAGGTGCTGAAGTCGCTGGACAAAGCGGCGTCCGATCTGCGGCAGAAGCTGGGCGAGTCGATCGGCTCAGTGCAGAAATTCGCTACCCCGCTGGAGCAAGCCACCACCTCTTCATTGGAAGCCTTGCAAGCCTTCACCCTGGGGCAGGCTGAGCACTCGAATCTAAACGATGAGAAGGCGGTTCCGCATCTGAAGCGCGCTATCGAACTGGACCCGAATTTTGCCATGGCCTACGCCACCCTGGGCGTTGTCTATGGCAACCTTTCGCAAACCGGCCAGCAACTGCAGAACCTGAGCAAGGCCTTCGATTTGAAAGACCGGGCGAGCGAACGCGAAAAACTTTACATCTCAGCTCACTACTATAACGAAGTCACCCGAGAAGTCGATAAAGCCCTGGCGATCTACGAGCAGTGGAAGCAGACGTATCCTCGCGACTCGGTTCCCTGGGACAATTTGGCGCTCGGTTACGAGGCAACGGGACATCCGGAAAAGTCCCTGGCCAATGCCAGCGAAGCGCTGCGGCTCAACCCGAAGGATAAGTTCGCGTATGCCAACGTCGCAGACGCATACGCGAATCTCGGTCGCTTTGACGAAGCCCACACGGTCATAGAGCAGGCCACTGCCCAGGGGTTGGGGTCCCCTTCGGATGCTATTTCGCTCTATGCGATGGCGTTTGCCGGGGCGATCAGGCTGGAATGCGAGCGAGCCATGGACCGGGCAAAGGACCTTCCATTGAGCCCATTATGTTCCTGCTCGAGGGCATGGGGCGATGCGCATTGGGCAAAATACAGAGTGCGCGGCAAAGCTTTGCCCAAGGAGTCAGTGCAGCGCAAAATGCCGGCCTCAAGGAGCTCGCTGCGGGCATCCGCCGCTCGACTCGTCTTGCCTGGCTGAGGTGGGCAATCCGGTACTCGCCCGGCAGGTGGCATTGCAGGCGCTCGCCTCCTCGGATGACCGCGATACTCGCGTGGCGGTAGCCGACGCGCTCGCCCGGGCCGGCGACACCGTCCGGTCGCAGAAACTGATTGAAGAGCTGGCCCGGCAATTTCCCACCGACACTTTGCAAAACTCGGTCTGGCTGCCGGTAGCGAAAGCCACCAACCAGATCAGGGCCGACCAGCCCGGACAGGCGGTTGACACTCTGGAAGCCGCCGCTCCTTACGAATTTGGTTCGCCGCCAGTGGGCGCCGTTTATTGGCCGATGTATGTTCGCGGAGAAGCGTACCTGCATTTGCGCAATGGGGAAAAGGCCGCCACCGAATATCAGAAGATTCTGGATCACCGCGGCATCGCCCCGACCAGTCCGCTCTATCCCCTGGCCCGGCTGGGACTGGGGCGAGCCTTGGCACTGCAGGGAGACAAAGCGAAAGCCAAAGAGGCCTACCAGGACTTCTTTGCCACGTGGAAAGATGCCGACCCGGATGTCCCCGTCCTGAAGGAAGCCAAAGCCGAATACGCCAAATTGCAGTAGTGTGTGTGGGGTCGGACACTCCTGTCCGACGCCCTTAGTTGTTGCAGTTGCCTTTGAATTTCAAGCCAAGATCACAACCAAGATCAAGATCAAGACCAACCCCAAGACCAACCCCAAAACCAGCTTCAAAAGCGTCGGACAGGAGTGTCCGACCCACACCAGAACTGGATGGTATGATGATGGCTCCCTGGCCGCCGCGGCGCTGCCGTTGCGAGCGGTCATGATTCATGCGCATACGACGCAGACTTCCCATCTGGTTTGGCGTTGTGCTGGTCGCCGCCGCCATCGCCCTGGCCGTTGTACTGCGCCAGCATGCCCCGCCGGAACCTGCCCGCCTGTTGCCCGGCGCCGACGGCTATCTTTACGTCAATCTCAAGTGGGTGCGCCGCGCCAACATTGCCGGCCAGCTGCCTGACGTACCTCATGAGCCGGAATACCAGGAGTTCATCCAGGCCACCGGGTTTCAGTTCGAACGCGACCTGGATCAGGCCGCGTTCGCCATCCATTATCCGGTCAAGCGGAAGGTCCAGCCGGCAACCCCGGAGCCGGCGCGGTTTTCGGAAGTGTTTGTGGGCAGAATTGATGGCGAGCGCTTGCGCGCCTATCTGGGCAAAATCTCCGGCTCGGTGGAAAGTTACCGCTCGGTGGACATCTACAACATTCCGCTCGAGGGCCGCACTCTGCGGGTGGCGGTGCTGGGCTTCGATACCGTGGCGGCGTCGAATCACGATGATCCCCTGGTAATTCGCGGCATCGTGGACCGCTCGCGCAAGGTGGCTTCTCCCTTTGGCGGGCCCGCGCTGCTGCGGCGTTTCTACAAGTATGTTCCCCTGGCCAGCTCTGGCTTGGGCGATTTTCAAGGTGGATCCGGTGGACAGTTCGCCCAGTCCGAATGCCTTGTCGTTCTTGTTTACCAGACCGACTACGGTGGTGGCCTCCGCTCGCTACCTGGGGAAGGTGCACTTCCGCGCGGAGGCCTTTACCGGAAGCAAGGACGAAGCCCAGAGACTGACTGAGCAACTGGGGACATTTCTGCAACTCTTCCACACGGCCGAGGGGACGGTTTCGACGCCGGGCAGCGATCCTGACGTGAAGGCATTCTTCGATGGATTGAAGGTGCAGCAACATGACGACCGGACTGTGCTGACTGCGGCCATCCCCGCCGGATTTATTCGAAAGGCAGTGGCTTCGCCTCCGGCAGTAGCCCAGCCGGCGCCGTTGCCTCCCACGCGCAAAACCAAATAACTGAAACCTTCCGATTCCCCACGCATCTGCTCGGTAGGTGGCGAGGGGCCGATTCCTTCGTAGCGCCGGCATCTTGCCGGCTGGCGCGGGGGCATCCTGCCCCCGCGGGCGGGCAAGATGCCCGCCCGACAGCCGGCGGGACGCCGGCGCTACTCAGGAGCAGCGGTATTGACTAGGGCTCCCTCGCTGGCAGCGGGTACAATAAATACGGATGTCTAACCTTCCTCTTCCTATCGCCGCCTTTCTTGCCGGGCTGATTTCGTTCCTCTCGCCGTGCGTGCTGCCGCTGGTTCCGGGCTACGTTTCACTGATCTCGGGCGCCGGCGTCGAGGAACTGAAGACCCAGGAATCCCGCCTTCTGGGCCGGGTGATGCTGAATTCCATTGGCTTCATCCTGGGGTTCAGCGTGGTCTTCATTTCGCTGGGCGCGATTTCAACCGGGGTCGGACAGGTACTGGCGCGTTACAAATCGACGCTGGCACAGGTGGCCGGCGTGGTCATCATTATATTTGGATTGCACCTGACCGGCCTGTTCAAGATCAAGGCGCTCTACACTGACGCGCGCCTGCATAGCGTGAAGGGGGGCAGCACGCCCTGGGGCGCATTCCTGATCGGCTTTGCCTTCGCGTTCGGCTGGACGCCCTGCGTCGGCCCGATCCTGGCTGTCATTCTGGGTTTTGCCGCAGCCCAGGATTCCGTGGCCAAGGGGATCCTGTTGCTGGCCGTGTACTCGATGGGACTGGCTGTACCGTTCCTGCTGACCTCGCTCGGGATCGAAAGATTTCTCAAGTTCTACAAGCGCTTTCGCATGCATATGCATGCCCTGGAAGTGGCCAGTGGCGGGTTGTTGATCGTACTGGGCATGCTGCTGGTATTCGGGCGCTTCACCATCATCTCTAACTATCTATCGTTCCTGAATCGATTCGCGCTTTAAGAGGGAGTTTTTCGTGAAACGCGATCCAGTAGTCATTATCGTGGTCGCCCTGGTTGTGACCGTTATGATCGTTTTCGGCTTCCAAGTGGCGCGGCGGAACTCTGGTCAGACCGCCAGCGCGGGTTCGAACATGAATGGCCAGGCGGCGCCGGACTTCGCCCTGGAATCGCTGGACGGGAAGACTGTGCATCTCTCTGATTTTCGCGGCAAGGGTGTATTGCTGAATTTCTGGGCCACCTGGTGCCAGCCCTGCAAGATCGAGATGCCCTGGTTTGCCGAACTGCAGAAGCAATACGGACCGCAGGGCTTGCAGATTGTTGGCATTGCCATGGACGACGCCAGCCCCAAGGAGATCGGCGAATTCGCCCACGACCTGGGCGTGAATTACCCTATCCTGATAGGCAAGGAAGAAGTTGGAAACGCCTATGGCGGAGTGCAGTTTCTCCCCGCTACCTTCTATATCGGACGTGACGGCAAGGTGGTGGACAAGGTTTTTGGCCTGAAGGGCCGCGGTGAAATTGAAGACAGCATCAAGAAGGCGCTGGCCGAAGGCCAGCCGGTACAGGCGCAAAGGTAACGTAGCCTGCGGCCCCCGGACGTTCTAACATTTTGTCTGATGTCTTTCCGACGAAAGCTCGTTCCTGGCCTGGCCTTGCTGGCCGCGCTGGCGGTCGCTCACGATAGCCTGGCTGGTTCTTTCGCCGACCAGGATCTTCCGGGAAGAAAAACTCCCTCGGTCTCGATGGCCCCCTCCCCTGTCATTACCGTCACCCGGGGGCGGCCGAACACGGTGAATCTGCGCTTTCGGGTGGGCGCGGGCTTTCATGTGAATTCGAACAAGCCCAAGTCTGAATTTCTGATCCCCACCGTGCTCAAGTTGAGCGCTCCGACAGACATTGTCATTGGAAGAGTCACTTATCCCGCGGGCACGGATATGAGTTTTGCCTTTGCTCCGGAGGACAAACTGAGCGTCTATACCGGAGAGTTCCCAGTGGCGGTGGATGTGCGTCCGCTGGCTAGTGTGGTTCCCACGCGCTACATGATTCGAGGAGAACTGAGGTATCAGGCCTGTGACAAGGCCGCCTGCTATCCTCCCAAGAAACTTCCGGTACAGTTTGAGGTCAAGGTCATCAAAGGCCCGCCGGCGCATCGCCGGAATCCGGGACAAAGCCCCCACGTGCATCAATAACACCTTGCTTTTGCGCTCTTTGCGGCGTTCTTTTGCGACTTTTGCGGTTCATGAGTTCTACCTCATCTGACGCTCCAATCTCCGCTTGAAACCTCAGGCCACCAGAGTACAATTGCACAGCGCGGCTGTACTTCGGATGAATTGAATGGCTCCTGTTCCCGGGCAGAACCCACTGAACCCGCAAGCCTCGACTGAGCTTTTGGTCCCTGAATTTTTGCCCCCTGAGAGTATGCCGGCGCCGGCCTTCGGCGACCCATCCGGCCACGACCCTTTGGCTGATTACGTCAGCCAAACCGTGTTGCAACCTTTACCCAACGATCTGACCCGAATGATTTATCTGGCTTCGTTGCGGGACTGCAACAGTGGAATGTATTTACATCCGGAACTCTCGCATCAGCGGGGAGTGCATGCGGCGGACCAAGCGCTCCGGGCCTGTCATGAACAGATTTTTCGCCGCCTGCTGACCACCCGATTGCCCGAGTACGTGATTCAGCTTCACGAATATGTACGCTATACCCGGGGTGAGACGCCCACGGTGTTGAAGACTTGGAAGTCGCTACAGGCTTACCGGGCGACGGTCCCGGTGGACGCCTCCGCCACTTCGACGGAGTTGTACTTTCTGAATGTCACGATCGCCCTGGAATTGGTGGGCAAGGAGATGCCGGAGGATCTGGAGTCCTAGTGAGTGGATCCGCCGTTGGATAACTGTTCAAAGGGCATCCAGGCATTGATGACGCGCCCGATCACTGAAGCCTCCCGCGGCACCTTGAAGCGCCTGACCGGCTGGCGGGAGAGGGGATAGGGCAGCAAGGTCAGTTCTTTTCCTTCCAGCTGGCACCAGCAGCAGCTGTGCCCGTCGGTGTGCCACACCAGGTAAACCGGCCGTTCGCGGATGGTCTTCCATTCGAACACCTGGATGACGTTCTGCATGACATCAACTTCAACCAGCGAACCGGGCGGAATCAACTCGCCCATGGTGTCGTCCTTCAACCCGACCACAGCGTAGCGGTATCGCCTGGGATCAAGACGCTTGCGCAGCGCCGGAGGCAGGGTGGCCAGTTCCTGCGGATTCAATTTCAGCAGGCTGGTCTCGTGACTGTTGAAGCCGGCGTCGAAGTTGAGCTGAAAACGGAAACCAGCTTCTCGGGTCTCGGCTGTGTCCAGCCGGGGCAATCCCGGTTCCACCTGGCCTGCGTACTGTCGCACCTCATTCAGGTCTATGCCAAAAACCAGCAGAAGTTCCTCGAGGGAAACTTTGAGACAAGCGGCCAGGCTGAAGAGCTTGTGAATGCTGGGAACCGACCCGGTTTCGATGTCGGCCAGTGTGGAGTGTGAAACGTAGAAGTCCGCGTTGCCCTTGACGTCGGCGATTGACCGGCTGATGCGCTCTATATCGCTGGACTTAACAAATCGCTCTTCGCGCAACTCACGAATCCATTTTCCTGAATCCATGTTAGTGGCCCTGTTTTCCCAGTCTCAACCGACACTGTGAATCCGTGAGGAATGTCCCCCCCGAGTACGCCAGCACGATGCTAAAGAGAAACCCCTCTCTACTCCTGCAACCGCCAAACTTTTTAATGGAGAAAGCAGAAATTCAACGAACCGGGGGTTGGCGTCACCCCCGCTCGAACCCTCAACTCGCCATCACAGTATGCTTGAGGACCCCCTGCCCTTGCTGTCGAATCCGGCCCAGGTACGAGAGCAATTCGTCATACGGCATTTCGACCTTTGGAAGGGATAACCTCCAGCCCGGGAATAGCCACTTCAGCCATAAGCAGGGTTGAATCAGCGACAAGTTCAGACGAAGGCGAAGCGCCCCATGGATCAGTTCCTCCACTTCCTTGGCCAGCTTCGGATTTCCTTCCGTTCTCGCCAGCTGCCCCAACTTCATCAACATGGCGGCATTTTCTCCCACCAAATTCAGAGTGAGTAACGCCAAAGCCAGACGCTTTCTTTGAAAAAGACGGAATTCACGCGGAGCCAACGCCTGCTGCAGATATTTCTCTTCCCCGGGATCGAGCAGGGTGCGAAATACCTCAGGATCGACTCTGTGCTTTTTCGCTTCCCAATCTTCCAGCCCCTTGATGGCGGGCAGCCCGGGACGGAGCACCGCCCAAACCAGAAACAAGGACAAAACACTGGCGGATAGAATTGTTAGTGTCGATACCATCTGTCAACCTTTTCAGTCAGCGTATCGTTCCAATTCGCCAGGTCGGTGGCGGGTAAACCGCCGACTGGCTTTCCGCCCCGGGGCCGAAGAAAATAGAAGGCCCAGATCGCAACGCCGAGATTATATGCTGCAGACCTCATTAACACAAAGGCGGTGTCTGTTACCGCATGCAAGTGGGCACGAAGTTCCAGTAAAGCCAAATCCAGGGCGGCATAGACACCGAAACCGGCAGCGATTCCAACCGAATAATTCTGCCAGGTCAGGCCCAGGCGAGACATGAAGCGCAATGGCCACAATCAGCAGGCAAACTTGCAGGAAGCGGGCAGAGCGCTCGGTCAGGATAATCCATTCGAGCGCCACATCGGTCCCCGCCGGACCCTTGGTCCAAAACAGCATGGCCAGGGCTGCCGCTGCGGCAATGACGGCTGAGATCCACAGCACTCTCAGAAAAAGTTTCAGGAACGGATAAGGCTGAATGAAAGTGCCAGCTGATTTCAAAAATGATAGCCAGGGCCAGCACAATCGCGGCGGCTTCGCCCCACCAAAAGACGGTTGAGTAACGATTTCCTGATTGTGGAAGAAAGTAGAGGGCGATATCCCGGGCGGGCAGCAGAACGGTATAACTGAAAAAGAAAGGGAATTGTCCAACCAGTCCACGACAAAGCATGACCACGGCGATTGCACACTGCATCGCCAGGGGCACGAACCAGAGGATAGACGTCGCCAAGCGTGAAAAATTCATGGGCCGCACTGGAAGGCTACTCGCAATCCACGCGACCCACAAGCGATTTTGCGCTTACCGAAACCTTCGAATCAATTCCCTTTGCAATGCCCCGGTGAGCACATGGGGGTCGGAGCCCCTCCGTCAGCAAAGGAAGAGATCGACACGGCACTTAGAAGTACGAGTGTTGCAAGCATCAGACGAACCATCTTCTTCATGAGAAATCTCCTCCATGGGTAGCGACCCACTCAGGAAGACCATATTTTTTCCGGAGGAGGAAATCCGAAGTGTTCGAAAAGCGCGCGATGACAAATCGCCCTTCGTCGGTGTACCGACCGGATGGATCGAGATCCGGGTCGGTTTGAACCCGAGAATTCACCGGTTTTCTTGGCTTATTACCCCTGTTACACCCGCTACGAAAGGAACTCGTGGGTTACATCCTCCCTTTGCATTGGCGCCCCGTTTCGTCGGTCAACCGACGAACCCTTCGGCTTCTTAGTTCAAAATGCCCAGAAAAGTATCCTGATTGCGGATTTCAGCCTTCGGTCAAAAGTTGTTCATTGTCCGGGACATGCCCTGCTCAACTGTTGCCCTGCGGGCCGGGTGAGCGGTCGGCATAGTGAAGCGTGCTGCCGGGTCGAATGTCGGCGTGGGGCTGACCGTTTTCGTGTTGCGAGCTTTTGCTGAAATGGCGGCGCGAGCAGGACGCCTGATTCCGGTCAATGTATTTCGGCGCATTCCCTGGGAAAGAATTCATCATGAAATTGCCCGGCCCGATATTGCTTTGGGGGACCATGCGAAGTTGCGTGGCTTGGGAAAGCGTGGACACCTCGGGCCGGTTGTCTGAAGCTGCAGCGCACAAAATCGCCTGAGCGAGCGCTGCAATGCACCAAGAGAGGTAGCAACCGTCACCGCTCACTAAGAAGGAGTCGGTCTAGTATCGATGGATGAACGCGCCGGCAGCCGTTCGTGGTCTTTTCAGGATACCTCGCGCAGAACCTTCTCTTCGCTGGATCGAAGCCGGGGAGGATGCCGCACACCGTTGTGACCGGGACGCCCGGGTCGAGAGCATTAAAAATGTTCTGGCCCGATGCGGATACACTGTCACGCAACTCTCCGACGCCACTCGCAGGCGCTACGGAATCAAGTCACCATTTTTCATTCCAGCAACTTTTCTATACAAAATCAGGAGCGGCATCACACCTCATGTTTGCCAGATCGTGGCTTTGAGCGAGAGCACCGGATATCGCTTTTCTGAGTGGCTGCGGATGTTCGATTTTGATCTGCGGCAGGTCCATCGACTGCAAATGCGGTTGCATACCGAGCGCACCGTCCTGGTCACGCCGGACGAAGAATGGCTCCAGACCTTGCCCCCGCCTTCTCCTTATTATGACGAAGAAGCCGGGCGCGCATCCTCCCGCGCTGCGGAGAGGTGGCACAGCAGCGGTCGTTACCTGTTTGCCAGGATCGGCACCACCGACGCGCTGGTTTTTTCGCAACTGATGCCGGGCAGCGTGGTACGTGTCGATCGCTGTTATACCCAACGGATGAAGGAGACCGGGCGCGTCTCCGGGGGCGAACGTTTCTGGCTGCTTGCGCAACCCAGCGGACTGACCTGCACCCAGGTGCGATGGATTGACGATCAGCAAATCGTGCCGGTGCCCTGCCGTCAGCCCTGGGGAAACTGGCCACTTCGCCTGCCGACAGAGGCGCGGATTCTTGGCCTGGTGGATACGGGGCTTCATCCCATGACGTCGCCGCCCAGCGCCAGGCGGATGGACTTTGGATCGCCGGTGCCGCCTTGCGGTGAAGGAAAAAAGCGGTTTTCGGAATTGCTCCGCGTCTCTCGCGCACGCACCGGTCTGACCTTCCGGGCGGCGCATGGCCTCACTCGCACCATCGCGCACATCCTCGGCAACCAGGAATACACGATCGCTCTGGGTTTGCTCTCCGACTATGAGGCCATGAGCAAATTGCCGCGGCACGTCGCCAAGATATTCAGCCTCTGCATCATCTATTGCATGGATATTCGGGCCCTCCTGCAGGCCACGGGAGTGTCGATCGACGATTCCGCGAAGTTGCCTCTGCCAAGGCCAGATTGGCGCACTCAAATTCCCTCTGAAGTGCCGGATCATATCGTGCGCCGCGGCTCGGAGGGCGGCCTGAGCCACTACGCCCAGTCCGCAGGCGGTCAGCCTTAATGGGCCTGGGCAGCAGTAATCGTGAATGAAGATGATGCCGGCAACTCCCCTGGCAATTGATTCACCACTGAAGTCTTCCAGCACCTCCGATTTGCGGAATCGCTCCAGGTGAGCCGGCGCCGCCCCAGTCAGTAACCGCGGATTGGTTACTTACCAAAGTACGAAAATATCCCTAGCGTCGTATGACTCTGGTGCTTTGACGCTGGCGTGCCGTGATCCTACGATGTTGGTTGCACGGAAGCCCCCGCTTCCCGCCATTCTCTCCCCAAAGATTTTGTGGTCAGGGATGTTGCTGAATTATGCGGCGACCTTGGAGGCTGGACCGGGAATGAAAGTCGATCAGAACAAAAAGTTTTCGCATAGGGCGAGCATCAGGCAACGCGGCGCGCGCGGCTTCAGCCTGCTTGAAATGATGATCGTGTGCTGCCTGATCCTGATCGTGAGCGGGATCTCATTCATGGCGGTGCAGCCGGCCCTGAAAGACGCCCGAGCAAATCAGGCCTATCAAGACGTGATGATGCCCCTTCGGGTGGCTCGTCAGCGCGCCATCGCGGAACGCAAGCAATACATCGTGTGCTTCGGTGTGGCGGCGCCTGCTGGGGCCCTCACGCCGCTGGGCGCACCCACAGCGCAGAGTGTTCAGATTTTTCGCTGGGATGCGGGAACCGCCCTCTCCTCCGCGGTACAGATCTCGAACATCAAGTTGCCCACCGACATGCAAATGGCAGTTCAGGTGGGATTGCCGAATGCCGCGGCCACCGTGCCCGATGGGTTTGGCAATGCCGCCGTGGCCATCGATTTCGACCAAGGCGTGGCCGGTGGCGGGATCAAGAACCAGGTCATGTTCATGCCTGACGGTTCGGCGCATGACGTAAACGGAAACTGGAACAGCGGGATTGTGTACGTGACGCGGCCCGGAGATCTGTACAGTTCGCGCGCCGTCACTCTCTACGGGGCAACGGGAAGAATTCGCGGATGGCGCCTTCTGAGCAGTGCGGGAGGGCCCAAATGGTTCCAGCAATGAGCGAGAGTAACTACATGCCAGATTCAAAGAAACAATCACAACAGGGATTTGCCCTGCTCGAAACTCTCATCGCCATCGTGGTGCTGATGATTGGACTGCTGGCGGTGTTGGCGACCTTTGCCATGGCCATCAGCAACACTACCGCGGTGCAGAACGACAGCATCGCCCGCCAGAAGGCGGCAGAGGCGGTGGAGAGCATTTACACGGCGCGTCAAACCGGTCAGCTCACCTTTAATCAGATCCAGAACGTGGGCGCGGGCGCAGGAATATTCAAGGTGGGTTTCACTCCCATGATGGACGCAGGTCCGGACGGCCTGGATAACACCGCCGACGACGTTGCCGCCGTCCCTGTCCGATTGCCGGGAGCGAGCGGAGTGATCACGAACACTTCCGCTGACGTGCTGATTGACCTGGGCAATTTCACCCGGCAGATCCAGATTGCGGACGTGCCGGGCAATCCCAATGTGCGGCAGATCACGGTCAATGTCCGTTATCCGGTGCCACAGGGCTGGTTCAAGACTTATCAGGTGCAGGCTTTGATTGCTTCGTTCCGCTGAGGAGAAAGATGAGATTCACCCGACAAACAATCCGCGGTTTCAGTCTGGTCGAATTGCTGATCGCCATGGCCCTGGGCCTGATCGTTCTGGCCGCCACGACACAGCTGTTCAAGAACGGAATGGACGCGACCCGGCTGGTAAACCAGTCCTCGGAAATGCAGCAAAACGTTCGCGCCACCCTGAACCTGATCGCCAAGGACGTGAGCATGGCCGGTTCTGGCCTCCCCTCCGGCGGCTTGTCGCTGCCCGCCGGCGCCGGATCGGTGGCCTCCTTCTTTGCTGTGAGTCCTGCCCAGGCATGGCTGGCCAACAACGGCTATCCGAACAAGTTTATGTTCGGGATTATCCCGGGACCGGCCAATGGCATCGAGCTGGGCGGGCCGGCCAACATCGCGGCCACCGGCACCCCGTCGGACGCGATCACAGTCATTTACGCCGACTATGCTTTTCCGCTGAGCCAGTACACGACCTCGATCCCCGCGGCGAACCCGCTGGGAGATAAGGTAAATTTTGCGCCACCGGCGGTTCCGCCAGCAGGCTTTCCGGCCATCCAGTCCCCCACGGGCATTCAGGTGGGAGACTTGATCCTGTTCACCAACAATCTGGGCAGCGCGGTGGGCGAAGTCACGGGAATTGCTCCCGGAGCAGGCACCAGCACTGATATCAGTTTTGCCAACGGGGACCCGCTGAAGATAAACCAGACGGGAGCGGCCAGCGGGAACATCAAGTCCATCATAGGCGGCGGAGCCACCATTGGCACCCGCATTTGGGCGGTCACATACTTTATCGAAGTTCCGGCTGCGGCGACCAGCCAGCCCCCGCGCCTGATGCGCCAGGTCAACGGTCAGGCACCTGCGCCGGTGGCCGACAACATTATCAACCTGAAGGTCACATATGACGTGTGTAATGGCACCAACGGTCCGGGCTGCTCCGGTATCGTCAACCCGCTAGTGGCTCCTTTCTCTCCCAGCCAGATCAACAAAGTGAACATTCAGGTGATGGGACAGACGATCAACTCTTACGGCAACAAGTCCAGAAGTACGGTTTTGACCACTTCCGTAAGCACGCGCAGCCTGTCGTTCAAGGACCGCTACAACTAGAAATCGTTATTGAGGAGAGAGACAGGGTTTCAGGAGATCATGATTATGCGTTGCATCAAGGGCCGATCACGGGGATTTACTTTAGTCGCGAGTTTGTTGGTGCTGGCGCTGTTGTCCGCCATCGCGGTGAGTCTTCTGTTTATGGTCCAGGGCGCGGGCCAGGTTGGAAACAACGATCTGGAAACCAACCGGGCCTACTACGGCGCCGAATCGGGAATGGAACTGCTCACGGCGAACCTGGCCGCGCTTTACCAGCAATCGCAGTCTCCCACTCCGGCCCAGCTTACGGCGCTGGCCAATAATCCGCCGACCAGCGCGATGATCGGTTCTATGAATTACCAGGAAAGCGTGACCTGGATACCGGATGCCGCCGGCAACCCAAAAGCCAGCACCAGCGTGATCAGCGCAGGAACCAACGCGGGACTCACGGCGGAAATCATTCCCTTGACCCTGAAAGTCAGCGCTACGCGGCCCGGTGGCGCGTCGGTGAACATGACGCGGGGCGTGGAAGTGGCGCTCATTCCGGTGTTCCAGTTCGGTGTCTTTTCTGACAGCGACCTGAGCTACTTCGCTGGACCCAACTTCAACTTTGCGGGGCGGGTACATACTAACGGCAACCTGTTTCTGGCGGAGGGCAACGGCAACAACCTGGTGCTGGACGATAAGGTCACGGCGGTGGGAGAGATTCTCCGCGACCGTCTGGCCAACAACTTCCTCACCAATGCCAACTACACCGGGGATGTCTATGTGCTCAAGCAGAACCACGGCTGCGATGGGAACATCGCCACTGCAATCGCCAATCCGAACTGCCAAAAGTTCACCGTGCCCCTGGCCAGTTGGAGTGCTGGTATCCCCGCCGCTGGCACGCCGACCTGGCTCCCAACCTGGAAGAACACTTCGACGAACATATTTGGGGGATGGATGGGCAACGCCAACTCGCTGTCGGTGCAGCCGCTGACCCTTCCGTTCGTGCAGGGCGCCAACGGTGCGGCGCAGCAGATTGCGATTATTCGGAAACCTCCACTTGGCGAACTTCCGACCTCGTCCACGGGCTCGTCGCGCGAGTACAACAAGGCCAATGTCCGCATCCTGCTGGCCAGCACTCAGGCTGATTTGCATCCCGAGCGGCCCGGCCTTCTGCCGGGAGACGTTGATCTGACCGCCGGCGGCTGCGTGGCATCCCCGCTGGGCCTGGCAGTCAATGTAGTGGCAGTTGGAGGCGGAGGCACCGGGAACAACCCGGTTCGCGATGGCGTCTTCTGGGCAAGGCGATGCAGGATGGCCAGCGGGGGGGGCGCCGACCTTATCTCCCTGCATCGGAAATCCCGCTCCCGGCAGCCCGTGGAACCTGGTGGACGGCTGGTTGCGAGTGGAGTATCAAAACGCGGCTGGCGCCTGGGTCGGGATCACCAACGAGTGGTTACAGCTCGGATTCGCTCGCGGACTCGTCTCTCCCACCAGGCCGGTGGGAGGAGGATTAGGATCAAATCCCATACATCCGAACGCGATTCTGATCTTCCAGCAACAGGCTGACCGGGATGCGAGTGGCACTTTGACCAACTTCGATAATCCCCGGAATATTTCCGAGGCTTTGGGCGCCACCCAATACAGCTGGTACCCCATCAACCTCTACGATCCGCGCGAGGGTTTCCCGCGCGACGTAGCCCCGGCGGGCATGGCCAATCCTGCCTGCTACGTCAATGGCATCATGAATGCCGTTGAGTTCGACGTAGGTAATTTCCGGAAGTGGTTATTGGGTACCGTCCCCGGTGGCACCGGGCCACTGGTCTCGTACAGCGGCCAGAACGGCTACCTGGTGTACTTCTCCGACCGCCGCGGCATGCAGCCCGACCCCAACAATGGAAACATCACTTCGGGAGAGTATGGGTTCGAAGACGTCATCAACTCGGCCTCGCCCACCGGAACTCCGGACGGAGTAAGGGAGGCGAGCGAGGACGTAGATCAGAACGGCACGGTTGAGCGCTGGGGCGCAGCCAATGTCGGAAACGGCCTACTAGTAGGAACGAACAACAATCCCTACGTCAACGTGAATTGCTCCACCCGCGGCCGGCAGAACATCGTGACTGGCGCCCGCCACGTGCTGAAGCTGGTGGATGGCGGCCTGGGCAACGTCCCCATTCGTCCCGATACCGGTCTGGGTGGCTTCACGGTCGCATCGGAGAACCCGGTCTACATCCAGGGCAATTACAATTCCGATAACACCGACCCCTTCTGGGGCAATCCTCCGCCAGCCGTGGTTGCGGACATCAACCATTCGGCCGCCGCTGTCATCTCTGACGCCGTGACTTTGCTGTCGAATAACTGGTCCGATACCAACAGCATGCTGAACCCTCTGAACGTGGGTGGGCGGGCACCGAACACCCCGACCTATTACCGGTTGGCCATCGCAGCCGGAAAAAACATCAACTTCCCCCAACCGGCGGGCACAGCACAGGACTTCGGCACCGATGGCGGAGTGCATAACTTCCTGCGCTATATCGAGTCCTGGGGCGGGTCCGGTGGGCTCTTCTATCGGGGGTCGCTGGTCAGCCTCTACTACTCGCAGTATGCGACCGGTATTTACAAGTGCTGCAACCTGGTTTACGGTCCGCCGCCGCGTAACTACTACTTCGACTCGGCATTCCTGGATCCGGCAAAGCTGCCTCCAGGCACACCGATGTTGCAGGACGTAGTCAACCTGACCTACTGGCAGGACTTCAAACCTTACTAGGCAGAAATGAACTGCGCCGGCCTGAAAGGGCCGGCGCATTTTTTTTGTTCCGCGAGCTACGTAGGCCCGGACGCCCTCGTCCGGGCGGGCGAGCGCAGCTCGCCTGGGGTTTCGCGGTGTCTCCAGCCAAGACCTTGCCGGGCTTCGCCCGGCCGGGCGGGCGGGGCGCCCGCCCCTACGTGGGATGTGGTATGCAGGACGGGGTTGATGGTCAGGACTTGGGGGCTTGCCTGGCGGCGGTGCGCTCCTGCAGTGCCAGCGTCACTACGCGCAGCATGTCATCCCAGGGCGCGGGTTTGCCCGTCCAGATCTCGAATTGGCGGGCGGCCTGGTGAACGAACATTTCGATCCCCGGAATCACCTCCGCGCCCCGCCCCTTGGCCAGCTTCATCAGGCGCGTCTCCTCCGGATCGTAAATCATGTCGAAGACGTAGCGGGCGTTGATCTCGTTTTCATTGAGCGGAGACTCGCGCGTGTTGCCCATGCCCACCGGAGTGGCATTAATGATCACATCGAAGGTGAGCTTTTTCAGGTCGGCGCGTTTGGCGATCCTCGCCCGGGCCTGGTGGGCCAGCTTTTGCGCCGGGGCGGCAGTGCGATTCAGAATGTAAACTTCGGCGCCGCGTTCCTTGAGCCCGAAGACCGCGGCCCGCGCCGCGCCGCCTGCGCCCAGCACCAGAATCTTGGATTTTTCGATCGTAATCCGTTGCTCGAGCGGCCGCACTACGCCCGCGGCATCGGTGTTGAAGCCGTAAAGCTTTCCATCCTGTGCCCGCACCACGGTGTTGCAGGCGCCGATCTTCGTGGTGTGGGAATCGGTGTTGTCTAGGTGCTTCAGGATGGCTTCCTTGTACGGCATGGTGATGGATAGGCCGTGGATCGGTATATCGCGCACGCAGGCCAGCAGGTCTTTCAGCGTCTTGGCATGAAGCGCGAGATAAACACCATTCACATTCTCCCGGCGCAGCGCGGCATTCATGATGGCAGGCGAGAGCGAATGCGCCACCGGATCGCCGGCCACGCCATAGATCCTGGTGGCCGCGTCCATCTGCTCGATGCGATAGGTGTTGCGCAACTCCTGGGCTGTGGTCTGGCCGGGCGCGGTCTTCTCATCCGGACTGACCGCGGCGAAAGTGAAAACGCTGCCCGCGCGCACTCCGAGCAACCGGCTGATGATGCCTTGTTCCCCCATGCACAATCCGACCAGAGAGTGGCGGTCGCCAAATTTCTCCAGAAACTTCATCATGGTCACGTTGTCATAGAGAGTCGTGGCCGTGCCCACGATCTTGTAGAAGTCGGCGGGAATCTTCACCATCTTTTCCAGGGTCAGTTCAAGATTTTTGGTGGCCCGGAAATCATGGTAGGAAAGGATCAGGGCGGAGCGCGATCGCAGACGCTTGACCTGTTCGGGCTTGCACTTGGCGGCGCTCTGCAATTCGATATCAAGCAGCTGGCAACCCGACGCGCTGGCCTTCCCCAAAATGTCCAGCTGCGCGGCCAGCGAGCCCTTGAACTTCCCCCCGCTGGCAGTGCGCCGGCAGGTCGCGATAGCGGTGACGTGGGGGTGATATTCCATGAAGCGCTTGATCCTGGGGAGAGCAAGCGAGGGTCGGGGCAGATAATCTAACCTGAACTCCAGAAAGGTGTTATCCCGGATCAGCGCCTCGGCCTTGTCCACCAGGGCGGCGGGATCGGTGTCGGTCACGGCCACGCACACCCGGGGCAGACGCAGGGGCAGGAAGCGAGCCACGTAGCTGTTGGGGGCAGCAGTCATGATCGGAGAACGACTGGGGATATTACAGGCGCGTAATTGCAGATGCAACAACGGATTATCGCAATTGGCCGCGGGGCAAACTTTTTAACGTACCCACGATAACACCAGCGTAACCTTGACCGCCCCCTATCCCCTTGTTACTGTGCGACTTGAAAGCCCTTTTATTTGCTTGAGTTAGCGGGAGAAAGCCGGCGGGGGCCCCGGCCTCGATTTTGGAGGTAACATGAAGAAAACAGGACTGTTGCTGTTACTGTGCCTGACGGTGGCGGCAGCGGCGCAGCAAGCCGATTCCGCTCCAGCGGACCAGGCGGCTCCGCAAAACACCGAGATTACGACAGGGACCTTTCCCGTTGAGCGGGTCCAAACCCCGACTAATGCGGACATCAATTGTGGCGGCTTCGTCAACAAGGAGCTGGTGCCGAACTCGAAGTTCGTGGCGGGTGGCCTGGAAAGTCCCAACACCACCAAGTTTGCCACCAATGACACCATTTTCCTGGCAGGCCAGGGCTACCAGACCGGGCAGCAGTACGAGATCGTGCGCGAACTCGTGGACCCCAACCAGTACGAATTGTTTGCCGGTCAACGTTCCATGCTGAAGGCCATGGGCCAGCCCTACTCCGAACTGGGGCGGGTGCGAATTGTGGACACTCGCGGCAAGATGGCGGTGGCGCATGTTGAATTCAGCTGCGAACCCATGGTTCCGGGCGATATCGCGATGCCGTATACGGAAAAGCCCGTGATCGCATTCCACCTGCCGGAGCGGTTTGACCGCTTTCTGCCCAACAACGGCAAAGCCAGCGGGAGAATTGTGCTGGCCAAGGATTTTGACCTGCTGCTGGGGAACGGGTCGAAGATCTACATGAACGTGGGCGCCAACCAGGGAATCAAGGCGGGCGACTACTTCCGCGCCGTGCGCAGCTATGAAGCTGATCTGCGCGATCCGGTGGATTCGCTTTCGTTCAAGGCCTCGACCACCGATGACACGCAGAAGTATCCACCCTCCATCGAAGGGCACATGTTCAGCAAGACCAAGGGTCCCTCGATCCGCGTGGCAGATATGCCGCGACGCGCAGTGGGCGAGATCGTGGTCCTCAACACCACTCCGACAACCGCCACCGGCATGATTGTGTTTTCGCTGGAGGATGTGCACGTCGGCGACAACGTGGAACTCGATCAGCAGTAATTTTATTTCGCGACAATTTTCAGGGAGGCTTTTGGCCTCCCTGATTTTTTTGCGTGTCATCCCCGCAGTCGAAGGACCCCTATAACCTGAACACCCATCGTGTTGCTGCGACATTCTCAAAGCGGCACGCGGCAGGAAATCCCAGCATCGAAACTTCTCAACGCGCATAGGGGTCCTTCGACTCGTCGGGATCGTCCGCACGCGGACGATCCTCCTCGCTCAGGATGACATTTCTCAGAGGGCATTCTCAAAGCGTCCTGATGCACCATCACTCCGGGTCGGCGAAGACTTCGGCAGTAAAGGCGTCCAGTTTGGCGCCGGATTGCCAGGCATTTGGCGGTAAGCCGGCTTTCCTGCAGGTTTGCTCCAGGAATGCGATGCGGTCCCATCCGTGCTCGAGCGGCACTTGCGGCAGCAACAGGCCGCGACTGTAACCCAGGGTGATCAGCAGGCCGTGGCGTCCAATCTCCACTTGCTCCGGCTGCACGGGATGGAGCGGCGAGAGCACGCTGAGGGAGACTCGCAGTTCCAGAGCCTGTTCCAGGGTCACCGGCGAGAAACGCGAGTCGTCAAAGGCCGCGCCGCGTGCGCTTTCTGCCACGGTGGGGTAAAGGGACCTGACGGGAAACACGTAACCGACGCACCCCCTCAGGTCGCCGCGGTAATAAAGGGTGGTGAAGGCGCCGCGGGGCTCGGCCAGGTGCGGAGAAGGCGGAGCCAGGGACAGTTCCCGCTGCTCCAGGGTTGCGATAATTGCCTGGTGGGCGAGTCGAAGCAGCTGGCCGCGCTCTTCGGAAGAAAATTCATCGGGCAGCGGGCTGCCGGAGACGCAAGTCAGGCGAGAGGAATGATCATCAGGTGACGGGCACATCGCGTTTCCTCCGCCGGCTGAGGACGAAGGCGCGGCGGCGGCTCCTGACCACCCGGCGGTCGATTTTTGACCAGAATGCGACAAAGTAATCAAGCGCTGACACCAGCGACAGAAAGACCATGAACCAGATGGCGACCAGGGCAATCCAGTGGACGGGGAAAATGTATGGACCAACCGGGATTTCTTTCCAGTGGTGGTCGAGGATGACGGCGACCACGGAAACAATCTGCACCAGCATTTTGAACTTGCCCAGATCGCTGGCCTCGATGGTGAAGCCTTCCGACGCGGCGATCGAACGCAAGCCGCTGACCAGAAATTCACGCGCGATGATGAGCACTGCGATCCAGGCAGGAACCAGGCTGGGATTGAACTGGACCAGCGCGATAAAAGCAGCCGCGATCAGCAGCTTGTCGGCCAGGGGGTCGAGCAGTATGCCCATGGTCGTGATCTGGCCGCGGCGGCGGGCCAGGTATCCGTCAATGCCGTCAGTGATGGATGCGGCGATGAACACAGCCGATGCCAATATCTCCTGTTCGCCGCTAAACGACCGGAAATGGTTGGTGGAAAGCAGCCAGATCAGCAGCGGGATGCTGCAGATGCGGGTCAGCGTGATGGAGTTGGGCAGGTTCACCGCGGGCACGGGCCGCCAGCGGGCAAGGTAAAGGCTGGCAACGCCTCATTATCCTCCACCCGGAAGAGGGAATCAATGAAGCAAAAGGGAGGGGCGTGTACGAACCGCGTGGGGACAGCCGAGGGCGGCTGTCCCCACGTGGTTTGCGTTACGAGTCGGTACCGGTCTTCCCCAGTCCCAGATTGCTCAGCATTCCCATGCCTTCTTCCAGCAGCGACGAACGCTGAGGAATCTGTCCGTTGGGAGTGAGTTTGTCGATCAGCAGGGGCAGCAGCTGGGCCAGGTGGGAACCGGCGGCGTCGGGCGCGATTCCGGCTTTGGCGGCGAGTTCTTTTACCCGATCGCTGCCCAGCACATGCTGAATCTGATCGGCGGAAATGGGCAGGTTCTCGCCTGTACTGACCCATGAACTCACCAGGCCGCCCAGGCCCTTGTCATGAAACTGCCGCAGCAGGCCGGAAAGTCCGCCGGGTTGGTTGTTGATCATCTGCATGATCGACGACGCGAGCGGATTCGAGCTGTTGGCCAGCATGCTGCTCACTTCCTTGCCCGCCATATCTTCGAGAAAACTCATGATGCCTCCTTACTAGAACGAGTGAATCCGAACTTCGAGCGGCCGCGGGAAGGGCATGAGTTCACTTCGTGCCACCATGGCGCCGAGGCAGTTGCGCTTCAGCGCCTGAGGTCCGCTCGGCGCACCTCATTTTTTCGCGACCGAAAACCGTGCCCTTCCGTCGAGATTTACGAAGACTACTTTTGCCTGGCGATAATCATGTTCTTGATCTTGGCGTAGGTGGCGGCGGGTATGACCTTTTTGCGGGTGAGGTCCGTCTTCTTGGCGTAGGGACGGCCGTCAATAATCTTTTGCGAATAGGCTTCGCCGATGCCGGGCAGCGCGTCCAACTGCTCCTTGGTGGCCGAGTTGATGTCCAGCAGTTCAGCGGCCGGGGCCGACATGGCGGAATCGGTTTTGGCCATCTTGGAGCTTTTGGCGGTCTTGGTCTGGGCCGCGGCCACGGTGGCCAGCAGTGCTACGGCGAAAAGTGAAAACAGAATTCGAGTGATCAGGCTCTTGCTCTTCATAGTTTCTCCTTAGTCTCTTTCCGATGCCTTGTAGCCCGCGGCCTTGGCGTCCGCTTCGCTCATGAATTTTCCCGTCTTGGTTTTTCCGTACCAGCGACCACGTTTGTGGTAAACGCCGCTATCGGTGTTGACCCACACCATACCGCCCGCCTTGGCTGCCGAGATCTGCGAATCGGAAGCGCTGGCACTGGCAGTTGTTTTGTGACTTGCCTTGGGAGCGGGCGCCATTGAATTCGAAGGGGACGCCATGGAACTGGCCGGCGCCGCTGCGGGCGCGGGGGCAGAGGCTGCGTGAGGGGCTGGAGCCGCACTGTCGGCTGAGGCTGCGGCGCCTGAGTCCATCTCAGACTTCTTGCTCTTGCGGGACTTTTTGGTCTTGGTGGCAGTTGCCTCGGTGGGTGAAGTGCTGGCCGACTCTGCAGCCGGTGTTGCCGCGGGAGTGCCGCTCTCTGTGGCTGATTTCTTGCTCTTGCGGGTCTTCTTGGTTGCGGCAGGTTCGCTCGCGGTGGTGCTGGCCGATTCCGTCGCTGCTTCAGTCTTCTTGCCCTTCTTCTTGCTGGTTTTCTTGGCCGCCGTTTTGTTGCTGGCTGAACTGTCAGAGCTGGCCGCACCGGCAGCGCTGGATTCCGTCTTCTTGCTCTTCTTCGATGTTTTCTTGGCCGTTGCGGTGGACGAATTGTCTGCGGCGGCCGCTGACTGGTCGGCGGACGCGCTTGCATCCTTCTTCGTCTTTTTCTTCTTGGAGGTTGTGGGGGAAGACTGGTCGTCGGTGGAACGTGTCTGGGGCCCAGCCATGACGGTAATCCCGCTCAGCACAAAAAACATGCAGAGCGCGAGGATCCACATGCTGAGCCTGGTGCGCAGTGTGTTCATGATTTCCTCTTTCGTTCCGGGCCGATCGCGAGGAACTGCGGAAGCTTGCCTCAGGGGTGCCGAGTGCTTCCCGACCTGCCGCAAGGGGCCACCATCATGACACTTCGACGGGTCGGGGTCAATCGGGGATTCTCTCTGGAACATGTGGGGCGGGCGTCCTCGCCCGCCGCCTTTGAAGTTGAATCTGATCGCAGGAGTTCACTCACGGGCACTATTGGCAACCGCAACTTCGGGAATCACCACTTGAGATGGATCGTCCTCTAATGGCTTTATATCGCGCCCACATGCGAGGCAAACACGAAGAATGCGAGCGGCCAATATGCGACGAAGGGAAGACCGATCAGTAGCCAAAGCCCTCGACTCCTGAACTTGAACAGTCCCACGGCGAAGAGCGCCAGCCAGCCAATTGCCAGAAATAGACTCACATAGATGGCTGGATCCATTCCTGCGTTAAAAAACGAAGAACCGAGAAAAAATGGATAGAACAGGGCAGCCAGGGCAATGGCCAGCGAAAGTATACGCAGCAGTCTCATCTTTCGGTTCTCGCTTGTTTGCCTGTTCTCGTGGGACCGCAAGTCAACTTCAAATGCGGCGGGCGGGGGCGCCCGCCCCACACCGACCCACACGGGGTCTAGGCATAGATGCCGCGCTGGCGGATGGTGTAGGCCACGCGATCGATGGCCAGCATGTACGCCGCGATGCGATTGTTAACGCCATGGGTCTCGGAGAAGCGGACCACGTCTGCGAAGGCGCCCTTCATAATGTGCTCGAGTTGTTCGTTGACCACGGACTCTTTCCAGAAGTATCCCTGGCGGTCCTGCACCCACTCGAAGTACGAGGTCGTGACGCCGCCGGCGTTGCACAGGATGTCAGGGATCACGAAGACGCCCTTATCGGCCAGAATATCGTCGGCGGCGGCGGTGGTCGGACCGTTGGCGCCTTCGGCCAGAAT
The DNA here is from genome assembly GCA_963797385.1 of Terriglobia bacterium. Taxonomy (GTDB): domain Bacteria; phylum Acidobacteriota; class Terriglobia; order Terriglobales; family Acidobacteriaceae; genus JAIQFF01. The sequence goes on along the minus strand of CAWCPY010000016.1, from coordinate 12,096 downwards.
CTTGCACTTGACCCGGTCGGCATTGCGGCTGGTGATCTGGTTCTCGGTCGCCGCCGGGATCAGGATTTCGCACTCCGAAACCAGCAACTCAGCCGGGTCCTCGGCCATGGCGCCGGTGAATCCGTGGATGGTGCCGTTGCGCTGGCGGTATTCCCACAACGCCTCCGTATCGATTCCATCGCGGTTGACCAGTCCGCCGTTCACTTCCACGATTCCGATCACCTTGTAGCCGGCTTCGGTCATCAGGCGGGCGGCGTTCGATCCCACGTTGCCGAAGCCCTGCACGATGACGCGGGTTGATTCGGGATTGAGCCGCAGCTTCTGGACCGCCTCGTCGCACACAATCATGATGCCGCGTCCGGTGGCCTCGCGGCGGCCGCGAGATCCGCCAATATTGATGGGCTTGCCGGTGACGACTGCAGTCACGGTCTGGCGCATGTGCATGGAATAGGTGTCCATCATCCAGGCCATGGTTTGTTCGTTGGTGTTGATGTCGGGCGCGGGCACATCTTTCTCCGGCCCGATGAACTCAACCAGCTCCGCCGTGTAGCGGCGCGTCATGCGCTCCAGTTCACCCTGGGACATCTTGTGGGGATCGCAGATGATTCCACCTTTGGCGCCCCCGAAAGGAATGTTCACCACGGCACACTTCCAGGTCATCCAGCTGGCCAGGGCGCGAACCTCGTCCAAGGTCACATCGGGAGAGTAGCGCAGGCCGCCCTTGGCCGGACCGCGGGCGATGGAGTGCTGCACCCGGAACCCTGTGAATACCTCGAGGTGGCCATCGTCCATCATGACCGGAATGTGCAGGATGATCTCCCGGGTAGGGTAACGGAGAACCTTCATCAAACCCTCGTCCAGGTTCAACTTATGGGCAGCAAAGTCGAACCGGGCGGCTTGCGCCTCCCAGGGATTGATTTCCTGTTCATGGGAAATGGTCTTCAGTGCCATGACTGGTCTCCGTTGGTGCGGTCAGACAGTTAAGATGCTGGCCGGCGCCGGGTGATACGTCCCGGAGTAGGCGGGCAAACGTTCAAAGTATATGCAGGGCTGGGCGGCGAGGCAAGTTACGGAGAGCCACAGCGAACCATGTGGGGAATAACTCCTGATTATCCAGGGATAAAACGAAGATGGTGCCCCATTCATTTCGCGTTCTTTGCGAAATGAATGGGGAAGCCACGCTCTCGCCCCGGCGGGATTTGAGAGTAATGCCATTCGCGGAGGGAAGAATCGCGGAGCTCTGCTCCGCCGGACAGCCGGGGCAGCTGTCCCCACGTGGTTTGTGGTTGCTTCCGGCTGTGATCAGGCTATAGGGGCCCTTCGACTGCGCAGCTGCTTCGCGAGGCGAAGCAGTTGCTCCGCTCAGGGTGACAGGCCTCAGATTTTTATCTCCAACCCTTCCGCGGCCGCCCGGACTTTCGGATAGTGGTTGCGGGCCTCCTCCACGACCTTATCAATGCAGGCATCGTCGTGGTCGGGATCGTGGTGAAACAGCACCAGCTCTTTGGCGCCGCTTTCCATGACTACGTTGATGGCTTCGCGCCAGTGGCTGTGTCCCCAGCCGCGCTTGCGGGCCTCGTATTCTTCGGGTAGATACTGCGCGTCGTAGATCAGGACATCAGCTCCGGCGGCGAGCTTGCGCACGTTCTTGTCGAACAGCGGATCGCCGGGTTCGTTGTCGGTGGCATAGACGACCACCCCTTCTTTGGTCTCGAGGCGGTAACCCATGCAGCCCTGGGGATGGTTCAGCCACATGGCTTCGATCATCACGTCGTCGAGCGGCACCCGGCCCTGCTCCAGGTTGTAGAAGCCGCGCTGGGCTTTCATCTCGCTCATATCGACGGGGAAGTAGGGGGCCGCCATCTGCTCTTCCATCACCCGCTTCAGAGTGCGGGTGCGGCTGGAGGAGTGGAAGGAAAAACAGTTTTCCGGGTTCTCGTAGAGCGGGCCGAAAAAAGGGATGCCCTGAATATGGTCCCAGTGAAAATGCGAGACAAAGATGTGGGCGCGAATCGCCTTGCCTTCGGAGTCGCGCTGCAGCTGCTGCCCCAGCGTGCGAAGTCCGGTGCCGCAGTCGAAGACGTAGAGATTGTCGCCCAGGCGGACCTCGACGCAGGAGGTGTTGCCTCCGTAGCGCAGGTTATCGGGCTGGGGAGTCGGCGTCGATCCGCGTACGCCCCAGAACTTGATCCGCATACGCCCCCGTGGCAGATTTGAGCTGACTCGCCATCTTCCAACGGTTGCGCCCCTACGTCAATTCATTCGCTGGTTACTCTGGTTTCGGTTCGTCAAGATGTCAAGATGGAGGACGGGCGTCCCGCCCGTCTGGTATGGGACTGTGCACTACGGGCGGGCGACGGGCGGGGACGTCCGTCCTCCATTTCTGTGGGGTCATCTCGATAACGTCATACGCATTCCGTAACGAGGCCGCAGTGTGATGCTGGGCAACGCAGCCACCGGATGTCCAGGGACCAGGCGCAACCGGAAGCGTTGCGCGATCGCAGCCAGAAGCAGATTGGCTTCCATCATCGCAAAGGCAGCGCCGATGCACAGACGCGGGCCGCCTCCGAAGGGGAAGTAGGCAAAGCGCGGGAGACGTTGTGCCGCCTCCGCGGTCCAGCGCTCCGGGTTGAACTCCTCGGGCTGCTCAAAGAAGCGGGGATCGCGATGCAGGATCCACTGGCTCATGACCACATTCGCTCCCAGGGGAAGGCGGTAGCCGCCGAGTTCCACTTCTTTCGTCACGGTGCGGGCCAGGCTCCAGGCGGGTGGATACAACCGCATGGATTCCTTCACGACTTTGTCGGTGTAGGGCAGGCCGGGCAGGTCTTCCAGTTGCGGCGTGCGGCCGCCCAGGACCTGGGTCAACTCCTGGCGAAGTTTCTGTTCCACCTCCGGGTGCTGGCTGAGCAGATACCAGGTCCAGGAGAGGGAGACTGCAGTAGTCTCGTGACCCGCCAGCAGGAAGGTGAGGATTTCGTCACGCAACTGGCGGTCATTCATGCCGCTGCCATCTTCGTCGCGGGCCGCCATGAGCATGGAGAGCAGATCGCCGGTGTCCTCCCCGCTGGCTCGCCGCTGACGAATGATGCGGTTCACAATTTCATCGAGCTGGCGAACCGCCCGTTTGACTCGCAGCATCGCCGGCACCGGAATATGGCGCAGCGCGGGGGGCAGAATCATGCGGCCCCCGGAGGTGTGTCGCATGAGGATGTTGAGGGCGCCCGCCACTCTTTCCGTGTCCTCTTTCACCTCCACGCTGAAAAGCACCTTGGCCACGATCCGCATGGTGAGTTGCATCATCTCCTGGTGGATGTCGCGCACGTCAGCGTCCTGCCATGTGGCCAGCATTTCCTCGGTGTAAGCGGCCATGGTGTGCCCGTACGCCGCCATCCGTTCGCGATGAAAAGCTGGCTGGGACAAACGCCTTTGCCGCAGCCATCCCGAGCCTTCGCTGGTAAGCAGGCCTTCGCCCAGAAACCAGCGGCTGTTCTGGATGACTTTGTCCTTGGCGAAATTCTGCGATTGCGATACCAGGACCGACTCGATCAGGGTGGGATGGTTCAGGAAGTAGATATCCATCCAGCCGGCGCGATAGTAAAAGATGTCGCCGAATTCGCGGGCCCAGCGGGTATAGATGGCCAGCGGATCAGGATCGAACAAAGGGAAATTGCCGATCAGGAACCGGGGCGAAGGGCCGGGCGGACGACGGAGAACAGCAGGCATAAGAAGTCCGGATGAGCTCGGGATCTCGGAATGGACAATGAACGCGTGGGGACAGCCGCCCCGGCTGTCCAGTCGAGCGTAGCTCGACAGGTGTTTCCGGGAATGCCCTACAGCGGAGCTTCGCTCCGCCGGACAGCCGGGGGCGGCTGTCCCCACGCGCTCATCGTCCATCACACCCTAGTTTGATTTTACAGGCCTCGCGATGAGTGGTCTGAGAGGCCTTGTCTATAATGACTAGACTCAGAATGATTCAGACCACACTGCGCCCCGATTACAAGGAATTTTCGCGGCTCGCCAAAGAAGCCACCCTGGTGCCGGTGGTGAAATCGGTCGCGGCCGATTTGCTGACTCCGGTCTCCGCCTTCCTCGCCATCGCAGCTGATGAGCCGGACGCGTTCCTGCTGGAGTCGGTGGAGCGCGGCGAGCAGATTGGACGTTACACGTTTCTGGGAGCGCGTCCTTACATGCAGGTACGGGCGCGCGGTGGCGACATCGAGCTGCGGCGCGGCAATAAGAAAGAGAAGCTCGAGGGGAATGCGATCCAGGTCATTAAAGACTTGTTGCGGCAACATCGTCCCGCGGCGGTGCCTGGGTTGCCGCCCTTCACTGCCGGCGCGGTGGGCTACTTCGCCTACGACGCAGTGCGGCAGCTGGAAAATATCGGCGAACATGCCAAAGACGATTTTTCCCTGCCCGACTGCATATTGATGTTCTTCGATCGTCTGCTGGCCTTCGATCACCTGCGCCACCAGATCCACATCATTGCCACCGCCGACGTGTCGCGCGAAAGTCCGCGACGCGCTTACGACCGGGCGGCGAAAGACATTGCCATCCTGGAAAGGAAACTGGCTGCGGGATTGCGCCCGGCGCACTGGAACAAGGGCCCGCGGCCGGCAAAGGGCAAATTGAAAGTCCACGCCGGGACCGGCCGGCAGCGCTTCATCGATTCAGTCGAGCGCGCCAAGGAATACATCGCCGCCGGAGACATCTTTCAGGTCGTGCTTTCCCAGCGGCTGGACTTTACCCCGTCGGTCGAGCCCTTTGACGTGTACCGCGCCTTGCGCCGGGTGAATCCTTCTCCTTATTTGTATTTTCTGCGCATGGGGGAGACGCATGTTCTGGGCTCGTCGCCCGAGATGCTGGTGCGGGTACGCGGGCGCAAGCTGGAATATCGCCCGATTGCAGGGACGCATCCGCGCGGCCGTGACGAGGCCGATGACCAGCGGCTCGAACAGCAGATGCTGCACGATGAGAAGGAACGCGCCGAGCACGTGATGCTGGTCGATCTCGGCCGCAACGATCTGGGGCGGGTGAGCGAATACGGCTCGGTCCGGGTGAAAGACCTGATGTACGTGGAACGCTACTCCCATGTGATGCACATCGTGTCGGCGCTCGAAGGCAAGCTGCGCCGTGACCTGGATGCGCTCGATGCTTTCGCGGCGTGCTTCCCGGCGGGCACGCTCAGCGGCGCGCCGAAAGTTCGCGCCATGCAGATTATCGAAGAACTGGAACCGACACGGCGCGGGGTGTATGGCGGCGCGGTGCTGTACGCCGATTTCGATGGAAATCTGGATTCGTGCATCGCGATCCGCACCATGCTGATGCAGGGGAAGAAGGCCTTCCTGCAGGCGGGCGCGGGGATTGTCGCGGATTCTGATCCGGTGCGCGAGTTTGAGGAGTGCATGAACAAGGCGCAGGCAGTGTTGCGGGCGGTGGAGGCGGCGCGGTCCACGTAGGCCCAGATGTCCTCATCTGGGCGGGCGAGCGAAGCTCGCCTGGGTTTTGAGCGGTGCCAGCAAAAACCTCGCCGGGCCTTGCCCGGGCCGGGCGGGCGAGGGCGCCCGCCCCTACGTGGTTCGTGGTGGATTAAACTAGAAGTCAGGAAGGCGATCATCATTATGAACAGTTTTGGCAGCCGGTCTGTCCTGCGCGTGGGCAGCAGGGAATACGAGATTTTCCGTCTTAAGGCCCTCGACGAAAAGGGCGTTTCCACCAAACATCTTCCTTACTCACTCCGCATTCTGCTGGAAAATCTTCTGCGTACCGAAGACGGGCGCAACGTGACCGCGGATGACATAAAAGCCCTCGCCGCCTGGAACAGCAAATCCAAGCCGGACAAGGAAATTGCGTTTACTCCCAGCCGGGTGCTGCTGCAGGACTTTACCGGAGTGCCGGCCGTGGTTGATCTGGCCGCCATGCGCGATGCCATGAAGCGGCTCTCGGGCGATCCCTCGCTGATCAATCCCCTGCAACCGGCGGAACTGGTCATCGATCACTCGGTGCAGGTGGACGAGTTCGGCACGCCGCAGTCATTCCAACTCAATGCGGAGCTTGAATTCATACGCAACAAGGAGCGCTACGCCTTCCTGCGCTGGGGGCAGACAGCGTTTCGCAATCTGGCTATCGTGCCGCCAGATACCGGCATCGTGCACCAGGTCAACCTGGAATATCTGGCTCGCGTCGTCTTCGTGCAGGAGGCAAACGGAAAGCGTACCGCCTATCCCGACACTCTGGTCGGCACCGATTCGCACACCACCATGATCAACGGCCTGGGCGTACTGGGATGGGGCGTGGGCGGAATCGAAGCCGAGGCCGCCATGCTGGGACAACCGGTCTCCATGCTGATCCCGCGAGTGGTTGGCGTGAAGCTGACCGGTGAACTTCACGAAGGCGCTACTGCCACTGACCTCGTTCTTACCATCACCGAAATGCTGCGCAAGCACGGCGTGGTGGGCAAGTTCGTCGAATACTTTGGACCTGGACTGCCAGAACTTTCGCTGGCGGACCGCGCCACCATCGGCAATATGTCGCCCGAGTATGGCGCCACTTGCGGCATCTTCCCAGTGGACAAAGAAAGCCTCACCTACCTGCGGCTTACCGGGCGTTCCGAAGAACAGATTGCGCTGGTCGAGGCCTACTGCCGCGAGCAGGGCATGTTCCATGACGAGAAAACACCGGAAGCGGAATATTCGGAGCTGCTGACGCTTGATCTGCACACAGTCGAGTCCAGCCTGGCTGGGCCCAGGCGTCCGCAGGACCGGGTAACGCTCTCGCAAGCGGGAGAATCATTCCGGCTGGCTCTGCCCTCGCTGCTCAAGCCGAAGTCTTCCGCTCATGTGGCGGCGCCGGCAGCGGTCGCGTCCGCCAATGCCTCTTCCGGCAGCGCTCCCAAACAAGTCGCTCGCTGGGAACAGGAAGGTGGCAACCCCAGCGCCATCGGCATCGACAACAACAAGTTTGAAGAACACGTTCCGCCCGACGTGAAGAAGTCGCTGCGCCACGGCAGCGTGGTGATTGCCGCGATCACCTCCTGCACCAACACTTCGAATCCGTCGGTGATGGTGGCTGCCGGCCTGGTGGCCAAGAAGGCGGTGGAGAAAGGATTGACGGTTCCGCCCTGGGTCAAAACTTCGCTGGCTCCCGGCTCGAAAGTGGTCCGCGATTATCTGGAGAAAGCGGGCCTGCTGCCTTATCTGGAGAAAATAAAATTCCACATTGTCGGTTACGGATGCACCACCTGCATCGGGAACTCGGGGCCGCTGCCCAAGGAAGTGTCGGAAGCGATTGACGAGAAAGATCTGGTGGTGGCCTCGGTGCTCTCCGGCAATCGGAATTTTGAAGGCCGCATCAACTCCGAAGTGCGGGCGAACTACCTGATGTCGCCGCCCTTAGTGGTGGCCTTTGCCCTGGCCGGGCGCATCGACATCGACCTGCGCACCGATCCCATCGGCAAGGGGAAAGATGGACAGGAAGTCTATCTGGCTGACCTGTGGCCGCTGCAACGCGAGGTTGAAGAGACCATCCGGAAATCCATTTCGTCCGACATGTTTACCAAGAGCTACGGTGAAGTCTATGAGGGCGACGCCCAGTGGCGCGGACTGCCCGTACCCAAGGGCGAAACCTACGCCTGGGAAAAGGATTCCACATACATTCGCCGCGCCCCTTACTTCGACGACATGTCGCTGCAACCGGCGCCGGTTGAAGATATTCGAAGTGCGCGTGTGCTGGCGGTGCTGGGCGACAGCGTAACCACCGACCACATCTCTCCCGCCGGTTCGATCAAGCGAGACAGCCCGGCCGGCAAGTACCTGATCGAACACGGCGTAAAGCCGGGAGACTTCAACTCTTACGGATCGCGGCGCGGCAATCATGAGGTCATGGTGCGCGGCACTTTCGCCAACGTGCGCTTGCGTAACAAGATGGTTCCCAGCCTCGAAGGCGGATTCACCCGGCACTTGCCCGACGGCGCGGAGATGTCGATCTTCGACGCTTCCGAAAAATACATCGCCGAGGGTGTGCCCCTGGTGATCCTGGCCGGAAAAGAGTACGGTTCCGGATCCTCCCGCGACTGGGCCGCCAAGGGTCCGCGCCTGCTGGGCGTGCGTGCCGTGATTGCCGAAAGCTACGAACGCATTCATCGCTCCAACCTGGTGGGGATGGGAATTCTGCCGCTGCAGTTTCTGGCGGGAGAGAGCGCGCAGTCGCTGAAGCCTCACGGGCGAAGAAATCTTTGAGATTTCCGGCGTCAATGATCTGGTCCGGAAGTTTGCCGCGGGCCGACAAGTGAAAGTCCGCGCGGGTCAAAAAGAATTCAATGCGCTGGTGCGCATCGACACGCCGCAGGAGGCGCAGTACTACGCCAATGGCGGCATCCTGCAGTTCGTTTTGCGCCAGCTGATCGCCAGCAAACCGGCGCCTGTACACGCGTGATTCGAATCGTGTAGGCGCGAGCGTCCCGCTCGTGCGGTTGCGTTCGAAAAGCACGAGCGGGACACTCGCGCCTACACACGCTTATGCCCCTCGTCGAAATTCGCAATCTGACGAAAGTCTTCCCGCTGGGCGAGTCGATGTTCGGCGCTCGTGCCAGCGGGGAAGTGCGCGCCGTGGATGATGTGTCTCTCGACATTCACTCCGGCGAGACTCTGGGACTGGTGGGCGAATCGGGATCGGGTAAGAGCACGCTGGGCCGGCTGGTGCTGCGCCTGATCGAGCCGACTTCCGGCAGCGTGCGCTTTGGAGGCCGCGACCTGCTGGCCGCTGGTCATGGCGAGATGCGCCGCGTGCGGCGCGACATGCAGATCATCTTTCAGGACCCGTTCGGGTCGCTCGATCCCAGAATGAATGTGGAAGACATCATCAGCGAGCCGCTGGTGATCCATGAAGCGATGGGCCTGGCGGCGCGCCGCGCCCGCATATCCGAGTTGCTTGGGGCAGTTGGCCTCGATCCGTCAGTCCTGCCCCGCTTTCCGCATGAATTCAGCGGAGGACAGCGGCAGCGCATTGGGATCGCGCGGGCACTGGCACTGCGTCCGAGGTTCATCGTCGCGGACGAGCCAGTTTCGGCGCTCGACGTCAGCGTGGGCGCACAGATCGTAAATCTGCTGGCGCGATTGCAGCGCGACTTCGGCCTGACTTACCTGTTTATCTCGCACTCCATGCCGGTGGTGCGCTATCTCGCCACTCGTATTGCGGTGATGTATCGGGGAAAGCTGGTTGAGGTCGGTGATACGCGGCAGATTACAGAGCAGCCGCAGCATCCGTACACCCGCAGCCTGGTCGAGGCCACCCCGGAAATCGCAGTGTAGCCGTTACGAATTACGTAGGCCCGGACGCCTCGTCCGGGCGGGCGAGCACAGCTCGCCGATGGGTTTGGCGTCCTGCCAGCGGAAAACCGGCCGGGCTTTGCCCGGCTGGGCGGGTGAGGGCACCCGCCCCTACGTGTTTTCCGTGAAATCATCTATTCTTTGTGCCTGTGTTTTTGGAGGCAACTATGAAAGTGTGGTTAGCTGTGCCGCTGCTGTCCATCGCCGCTTTCGCTCAACAACCCAAGAATCCTGTGACCGACGTCCTGCGCGACTCCCTGGCCGGCCGTCAGAAGAATACTGTCGCGGCCATTGAGGAAATGCCTGCTGACAAGTTTGGCTTCAGGCCCACGCCGGAGCAGATGTCATTTGGCCATCTGGCGACCCACATTGTCGAAGGCAACTATTTCTTCTGTGCCAAGGTCGGCGATGTCCCCCAGCCCAAGTTTGAAGAGCTGCCGGAAACCGCGCCCAAGGACAAGCTGGTAGCTGCGGCCCAGGCGTCGTTTGATTTTTGCGGTACCGCGTTGGCTAAAGCCGAAGACGCGAGGCTCGGCGATCCCATCGAGGACTTCGCCAAGAAGACGCGGCCGCGTGCCTGGGCGGCGCTGGCTCTGGCCAGCAGCTGGGCCGATCACTACGGCGCCGCTGCCATGTATCTGCGGCTGAATGGGCTGCTGCCTCCGACCGCGCAGAAGAAGCCGGAAGAAAAAAAGTAATGCCGGTTGAGCGCCCCGCCGGAGTGACTGCGGTGGCGGCTGCTTTTTTTCTGTCAGGGACCTACCTGCTGCTGGTGGGCCTCATCATGCTGATCCGTCCCGGATTGGTTTCGATGGCCGCGGGCGCTGCACTGCTCGGTGGGCTTGAACTGGCCGGGCCCTACATGTTTCTCCTCGTGGGTGCTATGGGCGCCTCGATCGCGCTCGGCCTCTATTGGTTGCACAGATGGGCCCGGTGGCTGGCAATTCTCATCGCCATGATCGGGGTGGTGATGCTCCTGCCCAGCGTCTCCAGCGCCCTGTTGGATTTCCGAATCGCGCGGCTGGCCTGGGGCGGGCTGGGAGCGATCCTGCGCGTGATGATTGTCTGGTATCTCTTTCAAGATCCAGTCCAGAACGCCTTCACCACAGTATAGCCTTACTATAGTCCTAAGCACGTTATATATCAATGATTTATACAGCTTAGGATGATTTATATATTAATTCATCCTTGGTATATAATTAATTATGGCCTCTAAGCATCAAGAACGACGAGACTGAGCGTTTGGCCCGCCAGGTGGCTCGCGAAACCGGCGAGTCCCTGACGGAAGCCATCCAGAAGGCGCTTCAGGAGCGTTGGGAGCGGCTCAAATCGAAGCGGCGCAGCCAGGTCCTGGTCGGTCAGGTCGAAGATCTGCTGCGGCGCGTCGATGCTCTTCCAACTCTCGATTCCCGGCCTGAGGATGAGATCCTCGGCTACGACGAACACGGAGTGCCGCGCTGATGGTGATCGACACATCCGCGCTGCTCGCCATTTTTCTCGGGGAGCCGGAGCGCAAACCATTGCTCGATTCCATCCTGCAGGCCGACACCAGGATGATCTCCGCTGCCAGCGTACTCGAAACCGGGATCGTGCTGGAAGCCAGACGTGGCGAATCCGCGGGACGGGAATTCGATCTTTTTGTGTTCCGCACCAATCTGCAAATCGTCGCCGTGGATGGCGAACAGGCGGAGATCGCGCGTTCCGCGTGGCGTAACTACGGAAAGGGCCGCCACCCGGCAGCTCTCGACTTCGGAGACTGCTTCGCCTATGCCCTGGCGAAGTTCGCCGGCGAACCCTTGCTGGCGAAGGGAACTGACTTCGCCGCCACCGACATTGAACTCTGCTCGTACGAATAGACTTGTTAGCGCAAGGGCCTGACCGACATGCCGGAACTGCCAGACATCGCCGCTTACATTACAGCCCTTGAAGCACGCATCGTCGGACAGCCGATCGAGCACATACGATTGGCCAGTCCATTTCTGCTGCGCACCGTGCAGCCGCCGGTAGCAGATGTGGAGGGAAAGATCGTTCGAGAACTGCGGCGCATTGGCAAACGCATCGCGATTGGAGTGGAAGGCGATCTCTGGCTGGTGCTGCATCTGATGATTGCCGGCCGCCTGCACTGGAAGCCCCCTCAAGCCAAGCTGGCAGGACGCAAGAGCCTGGCAGCCTTCGATTTTCCCACTGGCTCCCTGGTGCTGACGGAAGCCGGCACGAAGCACCGCGCATCGTTATCGGTTTTCGCGGGCGAGGAGGCAATGCGCTCCGTGGATCCGGGAGGCATTGATGTTTTCACCAGCGATCTCAACTCGTTTCGCGATGCTCTCATGGTGGAAAATCGCACGCTCAAGCGAGCTCTTACCGACCCGCGCATCCTCAGCGGCATCGGCAATGCGTATTCGGATGAAATTCTGCACGCAGCCCAACTGTCGCCGGTGACCCTGACGCACAAATTGCAGCCTGAGGAATGGCAAAGGCTCTTCACCGCGACCCGGGACACACTCCGGCTCTGGATAGACCGCCTGCACGCGGAAGCACAGGCTGATTTTCCGGAAAAGGTGACTGCATTTCGCAAACAGATGGCGGTCCACGGACGCTACGGAGAACCTTGCCCACGGTGTGGCGAAAAGATCCAGCGCATCCGCTACGCGGACAACGAAACCAACTACTGTGCGCGCTGCCAAACCGGTGGGAAGCTTCTGGCCGATCGCAGCTTGTCCCGGCTGTTGAAATCGGACTGGCCGCGTTCGCTCGAGGCGCTGGAGTC
>CAWCPY010000015.1:0-16057 GCA_963797385.1 Terriglobia bacterium | reverse complement strand
TCTCAAACGCCGCTAGAACCACTGCTATTAGGATGTGGGGCGGGCGCCCTCGCCCGCCGCCTTTGATCTTGGTCATGATATTGATCTTGGATTGAATCGCGCTCGCAGCGTATCCCAAAGTCCAAAGTCAAAAGCGGCGGGCGGGGCGCCCGCCCCACACGGGCCGCTCCTACTCCTCCTCTTCCTTTACGTCGCCGCGGGCCGCTTTGGCCTTCTCTACGATCTTTTCCTGCAGCATTCCGGGGACGGCGTCGTAGTGGTGCATTTCCATGTTGAAGCTGCCACGGCCCTGGGTCATTGAGGTGAGGTCAACACCGTAAGTGAGCATTTCGGCCATGGGCACTTCGGCTTTCACGACCGTGTTGCCGCCTTTGTTGTCCATGCCCTGGATGCGCCCGCGGCGGCTATTCAGGTCGCCCATGATGCTGCCGGCAAAATCGTCAGGCACGGTGATCTCGACCGCCATCACGGGCTCGAGCAGCGTCGGCTTCGCGACTTCCATGGCCTTCTTGAAGGCGATGCGGCCCGCCATCTGGAATGACATGTCGTTCGAGTCCACATCGTGATAGGACCCGTCGTACAAGATCACTCTGAAATCCACCACGGGAAATCCTGCGAGGTAGCCGCGGCCGGCCGCGTCTCTTATCCCCTTTTCAATCGCGGGAATGTAGTTCTTGGGAATCGAGCCGCCGAAAATGTCGTTGACGAATTCGAACTCGCCGCCGCGCGGCAGTGGTTCCATTTTGATTTTGCAATCGCCATACTGGCCATGTCCACCGGTCTGCTTCTTGTGCTTGCCCTGGACATCAGCCTTGCCGCGGATGGTCTCGCGGTACGGAACTTTTGGAGCTTTCAGTACCACCTCGGTGTGGTACCGCTTCTTCATTTTTGAAACGACCACTTCAATATGCTGCTGGCCGGTGCCGGCGATCAGGAATTCCTTGGTCTGCGGATCGCGGAAGAAGCGCAGCATGGCGTCTTCCTCCATGAGCTTGTGAATGCCGGGGCCCAGCTTGTCCTCATCCGCGCGGCTCTTGGGTTCGATGGCGAAGGTGATGGCCGGTTCCGGCAGGCTGACTCGCGGATATTGAATTGGCGCTGACTTGTCGCCCAGAGTGTCGCCGGTGAGCGTGTCTTTCAGTTTGGCAACCGCGCCGATGTCGCCGGCGTGCAGCTCTGTAACCGGCACCGCCGTCTTGCCCTGCATGATGGAAATGTGGGCGAACTTCTCCTGGGAACCACGACTGAAATTCACTAGGGCGCTATCGTTCTTCAGGACCCCGGAGAAGACCTTGAAATAGGAAATACGTCCCGCGAAAGGATCGGATACCGTCTTGAACACATAAAGGGAGACGGGCTCCGCATCAGTTTCGTGGCGCCGAGGCGGCTCTCCATTGCTGGACGAGGCCGGATCGCCCTGCACCCACTCATGTTCCGAAGGCGCGGGCGTGTAATCGACGATGAAATCCATGACCCGATCGGCGCCGATGTTGCCCAGGCCGGAGCCAAAGATCACGGGGAAGATCTTGTCCTCACGGATCGCATTGTGCAGCGCCGGGATCAGGTCTTCTTCCGGAATGGTTCCCTTTTCGAAGAATTCCTCCAGCAGCGCGTCGTTGCCTTCGGCCACAAGTTCCACGAGTTTTTCGTGCTGGGCCTGGGCCTCGTCTTTCATGTCGGCCGGTATGTCGACCTCTTTACCCTTGCCGCTGCCGCCCAGTTCGTAGGTGTAGGCCTTCATGGTCACCAGATCGACCACGCCGCGAAAGTTTTTCTCTTTCCCGATGGGCAGTTCGAGTGGAATCACGGCGCGCCCGAATGCGTTGGTTAGCGACTCCAGTACGCGCTCGGCGTCGGCGCGGTCGCGATCCATGCGGCTGGCCACAATCAGGCGCGGTGTCTGGTATTCCTCGCAGTAGTTCCACACCCGCTGGGTGACCACCTCGACGCCGGCAACGCCGTCAACCACAACAATCGCCGCGTCTACCACCGGTAACACCAGCTTGGCTTCGTGGACAAACATGCTGAAGCCGGGCGTGTCCACGATGTTGATTTTGGTCTTGCCCCACTCCACGTGGGCCAGGCCGGCGGAAATCGACATCTTGCGGGCGATTTCCTCCTCGTCGTAATCGGTGATCGCAGTACCGTCATCCACGCGCCCCATGCGCTGGTTCGCGCCCGCCGTGTACAGCATGGCGGAAACCAGCGAGGTCTTGCCTGCGTGCCCGTGCCCGATCACTGCTACATTCCGGATGTTCGCGCCTTCGTAAGCCTTCACCGGTTCGCTCCTTGAGAAAAAGGCGGGCTCAATTGGACTTAAAGAAGAGGACAACTTATAGACCGAAGCCCAACTGCCTGTCAAAACCTACGATGCTACCACAGCGGAATTTGGCCGCTCAAACGACCCGGCATTTATTTAATGCCGACTACCATCGAGTCCGGGCCCATCAGGTGCTCCACGCGGGTTTCGCGGAAGCCGGCTGCTTTCATCCAGCCCATGCAATCGGCGCCGGTGTAGTCGAAGCCGCCGGGCGTTTCGATCAGCATATTCAGGCTCATCAGCAGGCCGAAGGCGTTTTTGCAGCGGTCATCGTCAATGATGCCGTCATAGACGATCAGCGCGCCTCCCTGGGGAATCGCTGCGAAGGCCTTTCCCACCAGCATTTTCTTTTCTGCGAGGTTCCAGTCGTGAAGGATGTGTCCCATCATCACGACATCCGCTCTGGGCAAATCCCCTTCGAAGAAACTGCCGGCGCGAAAGGTCACACGGGAGCCGAGGCCGTTGGCAGCCACGTACTCTTCGAAAACCGGGGCCACTTCGGGCAGATCGAAACCGCTTCCAGAAATATGCGGATTGGCGAGGGCCACTTGTACGATCAGATCGCCTTGGGCGGTGCCGACATCGACGGCTGTTTTGTAATTCTTCCAGGGAAATTTGCCGGCGATGAGGCGGTTCACACCTGTGCTCAGCCCGGTCATCGCCCGTAAAAATCGTTTGAGGTTTTCCGGGTCGGCGTAAAGCGCCCCAAAGAAATTGGGGCCACCGCCCTTGGCCTCGTTTTGTGGTTCTCCGGTACGGAGGGCGGCGGTGAGATCGCCCCAGAAGTGGTAAAGCCGGCGATTGGCCATCTCCAGCATACCGCCGACATACGACGCCTTCCGCTTGTCCAAAAATTTGTCGGTCGAGGGCGTGTTCGAATACTTGCCGTTCACTCGCTGCAGGAAACCGAGCGCGACCAGAGCGTCCAGAAAGTCACGCGCCGACCTCGGATGCAGCCCCAGGCGGCCCTGCAGGGAATTCAAGTCCTCGGCGCCGTGGGCCAGCTCGGTGAATACTTCCATCTCGATCGCGCTCAGCAGGGTCTTCGAAGCGCAGAATCCCAGGCCCACCTGCATGATGGCATCTATGTTGGGTTCGTTCATGTGGACGAATTGTATCCCAGATCAAATTGGGTTGTAGCCAGTTCGAACGCCGCCCTAGCCCAGCGTCATGCTGAGGAACTTCAGTCCCGAAGGAACTGCCGCGTACTGCCACGCGTTTTGCCGATCACATCTCCAAAAAAGTCACCTACGTTGAGTGCCAGAGCGTTCTCGTAGAGCAAATTTGGTACGAGGAAGTCATGGTTGACGGGCCGCCTCGCCTTGCCACCGATCCAACGAATGCAATGCTGACTTATCTGTACGCTGTGACTCGCAGGCGCCGCTCGATCCTGGCCTCGGTTTCATACACGTTGACACATAGCTTGGCGTGCGATCTGACGGAAGCCGTCCGGCCCAAAGTGGACATCTATGTCCTCGACTGGATCATGAGCCAACCCCTGATGCGCGAGTGGTTCTTCGAGCAGCGTGATGGCAACTGTCGTTTGATGGCGTCGTTTGCGATTCGCTTCTCGGAGACTGCGCGAATGTGGCGTCATGCTCTCGCGCCAGTTGCTGAATGGGTCGCACGGACACTTTGATCCAACCCGACGCTACGAACCCGGAAGGGCGCGCCGCCCGCGCGGTTGACGGGGCGTCACAGGCGAGAAGCGAAAGATGCTCCGTCTTTTCCCATTGCGCTACGTGTGCCACAACGGCAGAAAATCTGTGCCAGTTGTGGGAAGGACATCAGAGCTGACGTAACCCATTGTGGTCAATGTGCAATCGAAGGCGCGACGCAACGGCTACCGGTTCACGACAAGCTTTGAGTCGGCTGCTTATGGCGAGCGGGCGGTCGTCGCGATTTCCGAAGCGCTCCTCCATGACTATCTCCGTCATCCGGAATCGAAAAGCCTGGCTCCCAACGGGCAGTCATGCAGGCCCGAGACAGTCGGACTCTTGCAGAGGGCGCACATCATTGGAGGAAAGCACCGTCGAATCGGCAAGGAGGTCGACCGGCGGTGGGAAGAGGGCGACCCTGGACGCAATCAGACAGCGGCCCATCGAATACCAGGCAATACGTGCTAGATCAGGTGATGCGACTGCGATCCCCGGCGGAGCTCTAGGCCGACTAGTAAAGAAAATCGGCCTCCGCAAGCTGATGAGGCAGGGGCTGGGTAGGCGCATCCTGCAGAAGATCTGGCGTCAGGAGCCCGTCAAGGTTTCCACCCTGCGCGAGTACGAACGTGCAATCCGGCAATTCACCTCAACGACCCGGAGAAGAAAAAGCGCACGCTTGTGATAACTGATTACAACAATCCTACTGCGACGGGATTTTCTCACAGCGGATCAACTCTCACATCGCAGCTGTGACACGACCGGAGAGCACCAATTCAACGTTGCTCGACGTTTGCAGACGGCGTGCACCCACGCTGAGCCCGACATGAACGGGTCACTTCCCGATTGCATCAGTCAGGGTTACTTGCCGCTGGTAAACAACACTGCGTCGCTCTGACGCGAACCGCGAGCCATGGCAATCAACTTCCCGTCTCGCGAAAAGGCACAGGCCAAGATTACACCAGAAGAGAAGTGTGTCAGTTGCTTTTGCGGGTCACCAAAGAACGATATGGTCCAGAGGTTGGGTGTGCCGCTTCGGAGATCAGCAACCGCAGCGGATCGGTTGTCGGGCATCCAGCACGCGGCACCGGCACTCTGATCGAACGTGGGCGGCGAGGGCGCTTCGGACTCCGGCGTACCCTTGTCGGCGGAGACAAGCACGATTTCAAGCGCGCCATCCTTTCTCGGAGCAAGAAAGGCCACATGCTGGCCGTTTAGGGAAACAAAACCTGAAGTGAGTGCGACTCGATCTGAGAGGCGAACCGGCGTCCCCCCGGAGAAGGGAACTTTGAAAACATAAGAACTTCCACCTGCCACCTGTCCCCAGTAGAAGATCCGATCTCCGTCTCCTCCACAACTGGGAAACCGTTCGCCCGCGCCGTTGGTCAGCTTGGAGAAAGCCCCGGTCTGCAAGTCCAGTTTCCACAAATGGCTAGTACCGCCGAAGTCGGTGTGGTAGACAGTGCTACGGCCGTGGTCGCATATAGCAGGCCACCCATGGAAGTGCTGGTCGTAAGTGAGTTGGCGGGCATTGCTTCCGTCAGCATCGGCGAGAAAAAGGTCCCAGTTCTGAGAGTGGTTGGCGGTGTAGACGATCCGGTTGTCAGGCGTGAAGGTCACCCCCCCGTTTCCGTCCAGCCTGCCCGAGGTGACCTGCTGGGCATGATCCGGTGCCTTGGCGGGGCCAACCCACAGGCTGCTGGTGATGTTCATCTGCACAGAAGCGATGGTGCGTCCGTCTGCTGAGATTGCGACGGACAAGTATCTGCTCAGATCATTTGAAATGCGCCGGACAGCGCCGCCAGGGTAGGTAACGATCCAAAGCTGCGGCTCAATGCCTGTCCTGGGCACCGCCGCTAACAAAATGCCGCTGCCATCGGGCAACCAGGTAAAGTCCACTACGCCGCGCCAGTGTTTGGCTGGCATGGGCCTCTGTTTGCCGGTGGCGACATCAACCTCCAGGAGTCCGTTAACCAATCCATTCGGATCGTTTATGTTCAGGTCCAAGGCGGCAAGGCGCTGGCCATCCGGTGACCATCGAATCTGGTAGGTGCCGATGGCCGCAACCGAACCAGGATATTCGGCTAGCCTTCGCGCTCCGTTGCCGTCCGCACTCGCGATCATCACCTGGACTCTGCCGGACTGGGCGTCCAGCATTGCAAAGGTCATCTGGCTGCCATCAGGGGAGAAGGAAACACCGCTGTCCGCTTTATCGAGCAAAAGGCGTGGAGCCCCGCCGAGCAGAGGAATCTGGTATACCTTGCCGTTTTGGTTCTCTCCCGTAAATACGGTGTAATCGAGAAACGCTCCATCGGGGGTAAAGGTAACGTCGAACATAGTGTCCGTGCCGGGAGGGACGGTCTGAACCGCGCTGGCGGTGGCAATCTGCCTGACCCAAAGGCTGTATTTCCCGTTCTGGTTCGAAACATAAGCCAAATAGCGGCCATCGGGTGAGATGCGGGCGAGCGTAACGTCACCGCTGGAGCTCAGCCTGGAGATGGTGAGGTTCTGGAAGCCAGTTTCCGCCTGGCCGTTACGAAAGAAGCCCCGACGATAGAGCAAGCCCAACACCGCAAGGGCCAGAACCAGCAGGATGGCTCCGGCGAGAGCCGACTTTCGAGCTATTGAGGGTCGTGACGGCAAAATTGGAGCAGGGGCGGCGGGAGTGCTTGCCGATTGGACGGAAGGAGTCACGGGGGCGATCGCCGAATCGGAGGTCATGGCGGCCGCGCGTCCCGAACTGGAGTCACGTTTGAGCCGTTCGAGGTCGGCACGCATCTCGGCCGCGCTCTGGCATCGCAGCTTGGGATCCTTTTCTAGGGCCTTGTTAATGAGTTCTTCCAGTCGTGTTGGCACTTCGGGATTAACCCGTACCGGCGCTATCGGGGCACGGTTCAGAATGCCGTCAAAGATCACGCCCGACGTGTCGCCGCGAAACGGTAGTGCGCCGGTTGCCATCTCGTACAGGACCACGCCGAAAGAGAACAGATCGGTGCGCGCATCCAGTTCCTTGCCGCGCACCTGCTCGGGCGACATGTAGGCCACGGTGCCCAGCGCTGCGCCAGGGCTGGTCAGATTCTGAATCTCGGTAGCCGCGGTAGGCTCCGCCGCGACCTGGCTGGAAGAACGGGCTGCCAGGTTGATCTTGGCCAATCCAAAATCCAGAATCTTGGCATGGCCGCGTTTGGTGACAAATATGTTGGCCGGTTTGATATCGCGATGCACGATGCCTTGGCCGTGGGCGGCGTCGAGCGCATCGGCCAGTTCGATGGCCAGCGGCAGAAGCACTTCGGTTTCCAGGGGGCGGCCTGCGATCCGGTGCTTCAGCGTTACTCCGTCCAGAAACTCCATGGAGATGAAGTTCTGGTCGCCATGCTTCCCGATCTCGTAGATCGTGCAAATGTTGGGATGGTTCAGGGCCGAAGCAGCCCGCGCTTCGCGACGAAAGCGCTCCAATGCCTGGGGATCACGGGAGACATCGTCCGGCAGGAACTTCAGTGCCACGAAACGGCCTAGTTCCGTGTCCTCGGCCTTGTAAACCACCCCCATGCCGCCGCCACCCAACCGTTCGACGATGCGGTAGTGCGAGATGGTTTGGCCGATCATGTGATCGAGCAATGTTAGGCAGGAGGCGGGGGCAAGTCAATGAAGGCCAGAGAGTTGATGCCATATCGAAGGGATAGTTGGCGATAAATCGCGATTACACTCATCCTATGAGAGAGGATGTCAAGCAAAAACACTTCTCCACTCTCTCCGTGAGACCTCGATCGGTGCTTGCATCCAGGCCCCTTCTTCTTCGTGGAGAGGATTTGGTTTTAACGCCTGGAGCGGCACAGAGTACGACAGGGATACGGATCACAGTTGCTGGTCTCCCTGGAGTGGTTTCATGCGACGGTCCCGACACCATTCGTTGCGAAGCTGTGCAAGCCAACCGTTGGCTTAAGTGCCAACCATCATCCTATGGGAGGCTCGAGGCCTATGGCTTTTTTGGGTTGTGCGAGGGGGCATAGGATTGACCCGGAGACTCGGTGCTGCATGCCGCAGCACACCACGCGCCTAATGAGTGCATGGATACTCTCCCTCGAACCCCGAGCATCGCAGAACCGATGGGCCACCACCGAGGCGTGAAACCTGGGAGATCCCCTCCGTTCTGTGCGACGCTCAAGCTGCTTGTAGCTTCAGTTGTTCGGCGTCGAAACGTTCCTCCTTCTTCCAGAGTGTCAAAGCAATGGCCGCGATCTTGCGTGCCAAGGTCAGACGCGCCATCTCGGGCTTCATCCCTTTCTCCAGTAAGGCCACGTAGAAGTCGCGTAACGGACCCACTCCACAGCTGGCTCGGGTGGCGGCGCCCTTGAAGATCTCTTTCATCTCATGGTTGTGGTTCCGATTGAGACCGCGAATCTGTTGCGGTTTCTTCGCACGTTGCAGTTGTCCGCGCACGAAGCGATACTGCGCACTGTCGCGGGTCTCAATGCCCAGCCCACTATAGGTCCAGAGTTGCCGTTTGCTGCGGAAGCGATGCGGCGTTTGCATCAGTGCGATCAAGCGGGCGGCCCGAATCGGACCGATGCAGGGAATCTGGCGCAGCAGTTTGGAGGCTTTATGTTTCCGGCTCTCTGTTAATAACTCGGGGCGGAGCGTTCGTCGTAAGGCCTGCAATCCATCCAACTGCTGATAGAGCAACTCGGCCCGCCGGCGCACCCCCACATGCTCGATCCTGTGTAGCCACTCTTCCCGATAACGCGGAGCATACACCTGGGTACCTGCACAAGGGATGCTCCAGCCGCGATATAGAGCTTTGATCCGGTTCATCACTCGATTCAGATCTTGGCTGATGGTCTGATAACTACGCCCCAGCTCGCGTAGCGTCCGCAGCCCGTGTTCCCCGTGATAGACCGGGCGCAACATCCCCGTGCGCAACAAGTCGGCCAACTTGCGCGCATCGATCTTGTCGCTCTTGTTGCCTTCCTTTAATAAGGCATTGCGCCGCGGATCGCAGACCAGCACTTGCGCCGCCTGGGGTTGCAGCAGATCGTAGAGCCAAGCCGCCCAGGTCCCTTCTTCCCAGGTCACATGCAACTCGCCCCGCAGACCGTGGATAAACTGCAGAATGCTGCTGGCTTTGGTTTCCACGATCGACTCCATCACCAGCTTGCCCCTGTCGTTCAACACCGCGATCACGGTCGCTTCCTTGTGCACGTCCATGCCGATATACTTGATATCGCGACTCATTCAGTTGCCTCCTTGGGGGAAAGATCATTCGCGTCCAATGGAGTTCTTTCCCTCAGGGTACAGTGCCAATCTTTCCTCGCTTTTTCTAGCTTCCTTCTGCCGCCCCACACTCCTCGACTACATGTCTATGGGGCCCCTCTCTCATATTGCATTGACCCTCTATCGGAGCTGGGCTAGCCAGATCGTGCGATGTCCGCAGGTAGCGTCCTGTACGACGTGTGCCATCACAGCAAATCCATTCTCGTCCAGCAATTCGCGGTATTCCGCACCATCCAAACTGCCATGGTATAGCGGCTCGCCCCGATATTCACCGATAGCATCCCCACTTGCGGGACCGCTGGTGAAAAGCAACGCTGCGTTCGGGGCGGAATGCTTCCTGAAAAGCGGGAACACTCGGCGCTGATCTTCTGGGCAGAGGTGAAAGAGGCTGTCCCAAGCGATGAGGCCTGCAAACCGAGCATTCAGGTCAAGCACCCGCATGTCCGCGACTATCCAGTGCTGCTTCGGAAACCGGCGTTTGCAGATGTCGATCAGAGATGGCGATGAGTCCGCGCCGGTGACTTCGTACCCTCTCTCGATGAAGAAACGGGCGATCGGTTCGGCAGAACCACATCCAACGTCAAGGATTGAGCCTCCAGGCCGTACAAACCTAAGGAAGCGATCGAGCCACGGTTGCTCGGAGAGATCGCGTCCTCGATCCTGGTCCCAATGCTGCGCATGCCGTTCATAAAGCTCCATGATCTTGGCCGCATCGGAACTCATCGCATTATCTTATCGAAGCCTCATACTGGCGGTTGGCGAAAAATCGCGATTTCACTTATTGACCACCGAGCGGGGCCGGTTTCCCGCGAAATGGGCGAAGAAACGGCGCAAGCTTGTGCTAACGCCTGTTTAGAACAGTCAACCCGGCACTTCCTGCAGGGCGAAGGAGAGAAGGCGCCGAAAAGGTTCGACGTCCTCCACCACTAGAAGTGGAACATCTGTCCCTATGGCGAACCAGCATGTTGCGACAGGTCACCCACTAGTAGAGGTTCCCGCTGTCCCGACTAATTTTGCTAATTTCCTTTGTTGAGGAACCCTGCTGCAATGGGGGGCAGATTCTCGGTGACCCAAAACCCAAAAACTGACACA
The DNA here is from genome assembly GCA_963797385.1 of Terriglobia bacterium. GTDB lineage: Bacteria > Acidobacteriota > Terriglobia > Terriglobales > Acidobacteriaceae > JAIQFF01. Next base: position 5,719 of record CAWCPY010000015.1, on the reverse strand, counting down.
GAGGAGATTAGAGGTAAGCTGGGGCAGAAGTCCGGGAGAGGAGACGAGGACGATGCCCAAGAAGGCTCATACGGAAGAGCAGATCGTAGCGGTACTGCGGCAGGTGCAAGCGGGAGCGCGAGTAGACGAGGTTTGCCGCAAGGTGGGGATCAGCCAGGCGACGTACTATCTGTGGAAACGGAAGTATACCGGGGTGGGAGTAAGCGAGTTGCGTGAGCTGCGGCAGTTGCGGGAAGAGGTCGGACGGCTGAAGCGGCTGGTGGCGGACCTGAGCCTGGATCGGCAGATGCTGCAGGAGATTGTCTCAAAAAAGCTGTAAGGCCTCGTGCGCGTCGGAAGTTGGCGCGCTGGGCGCAGGAGGCCTACCGGATCAGCGAGCGGCATGCGGCGAGGCTGGTGCAGCTGGCGATCGGGACGCTGCGCTACCAGAGCCGGAAAGTGTTTGATGAAGTGTTGCGCCATCGTCTGCGGGAGATGGCGGGAACGCACGTGCGCTACGGCTATCGCCGGTTGACGGTGTTGCTGCGGCGCGAAGGCTGGCATGTGAATGCCAAGCGCATCTATCGACTGTACCGGGAGGAAGGCTTGATTGTACGAACGAAACAGCGACGGAAGATGGCGCGACGACGGCCCGTGCCAACCGGCGTAGCTGTGCGACCGAACCACTGCTGGAGCATGGATTTTGTGAGCGATAAGTTGGCGGACGGGCGATCGTTCCGCATTCTGACGGTGGTCGATCAGTTCACGCGGGAGTGCGTTAAGTTGGAAGCCGATCGCTCGATGACGGGGATGAAGGTAGTCCAGGCACTGGAACGTGCCCAGCAGGAACGAGGCAGCCTGCCGAAAAGCATCACGGTGGACAACGGTAGTGAGTTCTGTAGTCGTGCGCTGGAAGCCTGGGCCATGAGCCACGAAGTGCAGTTGTGCTTCATTCGGCCAGGCCGTCCGGTGGAGAACGGATTCATCGAGAGTTTCAACGGCAGGTTGCGCGACGAGTGTTTGAACGTGGAATGGTTCACGTCGCTGGACGACGCGCGGCAGAAGCTGGCGAAGTTTTGCGAGCACTACAATCAGCAGCGTCCGCATAGCGCGTTGGCGGATCGGACGCCCGCAGCATTCGCGGCGCTACACCGAGGAAAAGCTAGTACATCGATGGGGCGCGCACTCCAGAGTCTCTTGATTGAGCCTCTGGAGTGCGCGAAACCCGCGTCAATCGAGGAGAAAAGGACTTACACTGCCCCAAACCTCTAATCTCGTTTGTGACAGAAAATGGGAGCGGGTCAACAGAAAGTTGTCGTATTCTTACGTGAACGAAAGCTGGGGGCAGGTCAGCTCCAAACACAGCCGGAGTTCCATGTCGTCGCAGAAGCAGCGGATGGATTGGAAGCAGTTCAAAAGGCCCAGACACTGAAACCAGACTTGATCTTGCTGGATGTCGGCCTCCCCAACCTGAACGGACTAGAAGCTGCGAATCGTATGCGCCAAGTCGCTCCCGACACAGCAATCATCTTCTTAACTCAGGACAGTGACAAAGATCTAGTACGGGCAGCCTTGAGCACCGGAGCGCAAGGATACGTCCTGAAAACAGATGCCGGGAGTGAACTCTTTATTGCTCTGGAAGGAGTCCTTGGTGGTGATGATTTTGTCAGTAGTGGAATTGAGGGGAGGACTCTGGCGAAACCGAGGATGCATAAATTGTCCCCCTGACTCAAGTGAGGACCACAAATGTCCCGCGCGGCACGTTACGCTGCAGCCCTATCGCTTTCCACGAGGCGTTGTAATTCGGCTTCGGGGATTGCAAATTCCGTAAAGCCACAATTCAAACAGACCAGAAGCTTTGGAAAGACCCACACGATCGGTCTGTCCAGTCCTTCGAGTCCAGGGAAGTGAAGCGCAATCTCACCATTGAACATGCTCTTGTTGGCTGAATGACATGACCTGCAACGAGAACTGTTTTGGGCAGACATCATACACCTCACGAAGAAGCCACGAACCGAGGATTGAAGTTTGTGCGCGAATGGCACGGAATGTGTACCTAGCTTACTCTGCCGCGCCCGATCCGAGTATTAATTCTCGATGAATCGCGATGATCCGGCGATGTGATATACGGTCGTCGGAAAATCGACGCCATGCGCCGTCGGTTGGTCCCGATCAAACGCACGTTGCGCATGCGCCACGATCACTTCCTTCCCCAACTCGCTCAGCAACCGGCGGACCAAGAATGACCTGTCAGGATTGGCAGGAGGGTGACGCGTGCTCGGGACTAATAATAGCCGCTTGTAAGGGAGGCTAGTATGCCCTCTTTCCTGGCTCACCCCAATAAGCCTTTCCCTTTGATTCGTGTTGCCCTCATTGCAGCCCTGACCCTACTGTTATCTGGCTGGACCTGCGGTGCGATATTCCTCAGCTGTCAAGGGGTGGCGCCCTCCCAAGTTACTTCACTCTCGCCGGACACCATACCGAGCGACGCGGAATCAGTTCTGCTGACAGCCGCCGGAAGCGGTTTTACTCCGCAATCGCAGATCATGTGGAACGGAAATGCGTTGCAGACGACGTTCATGGACTCACACCATCTCCAGAGCACGGTCCCCCAGCAGACCTTCCACTCCTTTGGTGGCTCAGTGGGGAACAATGTGCAGATTTCTGTGATGTCTCAAGCATCGTTCGACGATTTGGGATGTCCAATCGGCGGGAACTCTGCCACGCTGATTCTAGTCATCAACTAGTAGGAGTGTGTGTATGCCTCACGTGACCGTTAACACAGGTATGACAACGCCGGATGGTCAAGAAGAGAAACTCACAGAATACATATGTGATTGGCCTGGCTGTCCGAGTGTTGCAACCGAAGTTCTGGGATGCGTGAGGGAGTTAGGAATGTGTTCCGCAGTCTGTAAGGAACATGCAAGGACGCTTCGATCAAGAGTCTAAGGCTTCCACAGTCACGCAAAGACCAAATCTTTTGAGGCTAAACTCCAGCCGAAAACAGACCCGCCTTGATTTAGAAGCGGGTCGTTCCGTGAACCGTGTTTACTGGCGTGCCATGGCGATCCGAACGGCTGTTTCTGGGTCAATCACGTGATCAGCGTCGACGGCCGCCTCCGCAATCGCGAGCTGCACGCCCTTGATTTTTCCGTTGAATGCGTTGCCTTGCGGCCCGTAATCGGGGGAGACCGGAGCGCCGCTGTCCTCACCGACATCGCACCCGTCGTCCGCAGAGAAAACGTTCGTCAGGGTCGCATCGATCTTTCCTTCGCCGACCTTCTTGCCGTCGGTATAGAGCGTGACGTTGCCGCCTTTGCCCAAGCCGCCGCCTGCATAGGCGAACTCCATCCGCACCTGATGATCGCCCGCCGGAATTGGCGTGGTTGCTTCGACCATGAAGTGCTTGAAGCCACCCCAGTTGTAACAGTATTTGAGCTTCCCGCCCTTGGCGTAGAGGCTCCAGCCGCCGATATTCGCTCCTTGGGCAATGATGACGCCCTCAGCCCCCTTTGCCGGCACGACGATCTCGGCAGTGATGGAGTGCGACTTGTTCTTGATGCTCAGGACGCAGTTCTCCGACAGTCGTCCCATGCCGCCGAACAGGATCTGGGTCTTTCCTTCGATCAACACTGGTCGGCCGGCCAAATCCGGGTTGACTCTCTCGAGTAACCGATCGTCGAGGGGCAGCACGTTGTAGCGTGTCGCTTCGATGAGCCAGAGGCGCTGAAGCTCGTGGAGCTTCTCCGGCATCTCCTTGGCAAGGTTTCTCGCCTGGCTCCAGTCCTTGTTGGTGTCGTAGAGTTCCCAAACGTCGTCGTCGAGCGCCGGCGGCTTCTCTTTCGACCAGGGGTACGTGTGCCTCGTCACAGCAGTCCACCCTTGATGATAGATGCCGCGGTTGCCAAACATCTCGAAGTACTGGGTCTCGTGGCGCTCTGACGCTTTGGCATCGTTGAACGCGTAGAGCATGCTGACGCCTTCGATAGGGGATTGCGCCAGGCCATTCACCGAGAGAGGCTCGGGAATGCCTGCCGCTTCGAGGATTGTGGGTGCGACGTCGATGACGTGGCTGAACTGCGAGCGTACCTCACCCTTGCCCTTGATACCTTTCGGCCAGTGAACGATTGTGCCGTTACGGGTTCCGCCCCAGTGGGAGGCGACCTGCTTGGTCCACTGGTACGGCGTGTTCATCGCGTGCGCCCAGCCGACTGCGTAATGGTTGTACGACTCGGGACCCCCGAGCTTATCAATCCGGGCCGTGAGGAACTCAGGTGTCTCGAGCGCCTGCAGGCCGTTGAAGTAGCTCATCTCGTTGTAGCAGCCGTTGAGCGATCCTTCGGCGGAGGCGCCGTTGTCGCCGGCGATGTAGTAAATGAGCGTGTTGTCGGCGATCCCCAGCTTGCTCAGTGATTCGAACAGCCGCCCGACATGGTGATCGGTGTACTCCAGAAAGCCCGCGTACACCTCCATTTCCCGACGCAGCACCGGCTTGAACGCCTCCGGCATCTCGTCCCATGCCGGAATCTCCTTGTGGCGTGCCGTGAGCTGGCAATCGGCTGGGATGACGCCAAGCTTCTTCTGCCGGGCAAACGTCTCTTCGCGCAGCTTGTCCCAGCCTTGATCGAACTTGCCTTTGTACTTGTCGGCCCAATCCTTCGGCACGTGGTGAGGTGCGTGCGTCGCGCCGGGTGCAAAGTAGATGAAAAACGGCTTGTCGGGGGCGAGACTTTTCTGCTGGCCAATCCAGCCAATCGCCTTGTCGGTCATGTCTTCGACCAGGTGGTAACCCTCCTCGGGCGTTTTCTCCGGTTCCACCGATGTGGTGCCTTCATAGAGTGTCGGATACCACTGGTTCGCCTCGCCGCCGATGAAGCCGTAGAAATATTCGAAACCACCGCCGCCGGTCGGCCACGCATCAAACGGGCCCGCTGGACTCGTCTCCCACACCGGCACTTCGTGGCACTTGCCAAATTGCGCCGTGGAATAGCCGTTGAGTTTCAGCGTCTTCGCGAGCGGCGACATCGAGTTGGGGAGCACCGAGCAATACCCCGGCGCACCGGTGGCAATCTCGGTAATGCCGCCCATGCCCACGGAATGGTGGTTGCGGCCGGTCAACAAGGCCTGCCGCGTGGGCGAGCAAAGCGCAGTGGTGTGGAATCGGGTGAACTCCAGCCCTCCCGCTGCCAGTTTTTCCTCGGTCGGTGTCTGACAGGGCCCGCCAAAGGCGCTGGTCGCGCCAAAGCCGCAGTCGTCGATAAGGACAATTAGGACATTGGGAGCACCTTTGGGTGGTCTCAGTCGCTCGATGGGCGGGAACTTTGAGGCCGGATCTTTCGCATCGAACGTGATCAGTCCCTTTTTGCCTGTGTTCGGCATCGGAAGATGAGACCTATGCTTCTGGCCTTGTGAACTCATATTTGCTCCATTGGATTGACGTTGCCGCTACCGGCTTTTGACCTCGTTGCCACACCTTGCTTCACTAATTCGACTCCGGCATCTCCCACTGATCGAACTCACTGTCGGCGGCAACTATCAGTCAAACACTCTCCGTCGAAAACTGGCAAAAGTGACAGGCTGATGTCTCGGGTGTGCGCAAGGGAGCCGGGTGCCCCACACATCGCGTACTTTTGTTCAGGCCCATGACATCCTTTACAGGGTGTCCCAAGACATCCCTTACACTCCGCTCGCCCGCTTCGCGGACGAGCGGAGTGTAAGCCATGTCATGGGACTCGACACG
>CAWCPY010000014.1:0-47301 GCA_963797385.1 Terriglobia bacterium | reverse complement strand
AATCCCTCCCTCTCCGCCATTACCTTATTTATCTAGCAGTTGCAAGTCGGTGATACCTACACTGATTCTGAGTTGAATCGGGGGTATCATCCGTGGCCAACACGCAGTCCAAAGAAGTCAACCTCACAAAACGAGTTCAAACCACCAAAGGGCTGCGCTACTGCCCTGTGGTTCAGTCCGCCAATGGTCGCGTCAGGCCCGATCTGGTCATCATCGACGGCCAGCAGGAACGACATCCCGAAGGAGCCTATTATTTGGAGTGGCGTGAGAACGGCAGACGGGTGCGCCTGTCGGTCGGGAAAGACCCCGCCGACGCCAGTGCGCGACGCCAGCGGAAGGAAGCCGAACTCAACGCGCTCAACAATGGAGTCACCGTCCTGTCTGCGAACGGCGACGACGGATACAGAGTCTGTCGAGGCAGCGGTCGCTAACTTCCTAGACGAAACCGAACTCACGAAGAAGCCAAAGACCCTCGCGGCGTATACGACGGCTTTGGCCTACTTTCGGGAATCGTGTCCCAGGCTCTTTCTTGACGACATCGAGCGCAAAGACCTGCTCAAGTTTTGTGCGTTCCTGCGTGATGAGAAGAAGCAAACGCCTCGTAGCGTCTACAACAAGTTCGAGATCGTGATGACGTTCCTGAAAGCCCAGGGAATCCGTGGCTTGGTTGGCAAGAACGACTGGCCACGGTTTGTAGAAGAAGAACCCGAGATTTACGAAAAAGAAGAGCTCGACACTCTGTTCGCCAAGTGTGATGCCAAGGAGCGACTCTGGTTCGAGTTCTTCCTGATGACCGGAATGCGCGAACAGGAAGTGATGCACTGCTCTTGGGCAGACATCAATCTCTCGCGTGGCACGGTCACCGTGCGGTTCAAGCCCGAATACGGATTCAGCCCGAAGAACTATCGGGAGCGTGAGATCCCCATCCCCGCGAAACTCGTCACAAGCCTGAAAGTGGAGAAGGAAAAACGCGACAAAACGTGTGGGCTAGTCTTTGCAACCGCCGGCTGCAGACCGAAACTCGATTTCCTCGACAGTCTGAAGGCTGTTGCGGAGCGAGCCAAACTCGATAAGGAGAACTTTTGGCTCCACAAATTCCGCGCAACGTTTGCGACGTGGTCATTGTGGGCGGGAGTTGATCTACGCACGGTGCAGCAATGGCTCGGTCACTCGGACATGGAGAGCACGATGAGGTATTTGAAGCCATCGCGGAGTCAGCAGGTCCGTGAGAAGGTGAACGAGATCTTCGCGTTGGAATGCCCAGTCCGACGGGACTTCAATGGGTTGTTGATGCAAACGACTTCCCCGGAGGGGTGGCCTGGTGGGCATAGTTGGTCTAATCGCGATTTATCAACAATTACCGGGGACGACTGCGTTTCACTCCGCTATAGGTCTAAGTGTATTGGCCCATCTTGAGTGGGGAGCGCAAGTTGTGGTGGAATCAAGCGATACGACACGAAGAACAACACGAGCCACAGAAACCAGACAAAAGCCAAGTTCCTTATCTTCTCCGGCCTCCTCCGCCGCGCATTCCGCCGCCCATCGATCCGCCGAAGTTCTGGGTGCGCTGCTGACCTACGGCACGTGCCTGTTGTTGTTGTTGTAGATTGGGCTGGGGTTTGGACGTGGATTTCCACCCGTCGCCGCTGTTTTGAGACCAATTCCCGGTCTGACGGTTATAGCGGTATACGTCGCCGTCTTTTCCCGCGTAAATGTTGTTAGAGCCCGCGGCGACTCCGGCGCCAGTGTTTGTGTTGTAGGCAGCGCCGCCGCGGCCAGCCGCTCCTTCGCCACTGTACATATTGCCCGCGTATCCAGCGCCGCCGCCAGCCACAACGCCGGTCGTCGGGTTATAGCCCACGGCCCCACGCCCCCGCGACGGTATTGCCGGTGTAGATGTTGGTATTGGCGCCGCGACCTGCAACACCCTTGGTGCCGCGTTGCGTGTTTTGGAAAGCGGTTCGGCTTGCCGCACCATAGTTCCCCGTGTAGGGATTCGCCCAAGCGGCCCGGGTACTTCCTAAAAATGTTGGCGGTCGTGTTTTTGACGTGCTCGAGGTTGGTAGTCGGAATGATCTCAAACTGCGGCGGGCCTTCGGTTACCAGCAACTCACCAGGGCCCACACTGACATAAATCACCGGAATGTTTCCTTTTTCTTTTGCCTGTTTCAGCGAGGGAGGCGGGCTGCTTTCCTGTGCTGCTGCCTGCTGCCGCTCCTGGATTCCCTTGGTGATTTCCTTCATATCATCGGGAATCTTCGCAGTGAAGGACCAGGGACCTGCGATGAGGTCCGTCGCTTGCAACCACCCATCCATGACGTTCAGGTAGTACTCCTTTTTCTTGGCGTCGAGCAGAATCGTGGTTCGGGTGTTGAGCATCAACTGCAGGTCGGTTCCACCGACATCCCTATACTGTGGTGGGCCGTCGATGAGGACGAGTAACGATGGTTTGGTCGTAAAGATAACCTTGGGGGGTTCATTGTTCACGGGAAACGCCTCGACCCCAGCCTGCTCCGAATCGTTCGCCGCCAACACGGCTTCCAGGCGGTCGAGTGCTATCACCTTGGACCTTCCGGGCAGCTTAGCCTGCAGGAAGGCCTGAAATTCAGCCTCCTTGGCTTTCATCATAGGAAATGTGACTTTGGTGATTTCGAAGTTGTCCAACGTTACCTGGCGGTTGACTTTGTCTACCTCCGTTCGAGCCGTGAACCAGACCACTCCGTATTTGGTCGTCTTATTAGTTTAGTCGTGCTCATCGCCGCGAGGGCCGCATAGGCCCGTAGCTCGTCACCATTCCAAGCCTCGAGTTGTGGTTGATACATGGAGAACGTCTCGTCTCCGCGTGCGGCTTTGCGAGGCCATGCCTCGTCGACGCGCTGCTCGGAGCGAGTCGCACCGGCGGCAACCTGGGGCTTGGGACCTTCTGGTAACGGGGGCCGGGACGCGGAGGGAGCGTCTGGCAAAGAGGGCTGAGGCTGAGGATGATCCGGCAATGACGTGCCTGCAAGGGGAGAAGAATAATTGCGAACAACGGCGGCAGAATAAAACGAATGACGACCATCACTCTATTGCGCATGAATGCCCGGTTCGGCTTGGTAGCGGGATGGTAGATGGCGTTCTGGCGGCCGGACACCGGCAGAAATAACAGGTTGGCCGCTACGAGACCATTGCGGGTGTTGCAGCCCTCAACGCATCGGTGGGTGAACAGTGATGTTTTGACCTTCGCTATCCGGCTTTTCAACCCCGCAATCGATGTCTTGGCTTGGTCAATGCAATATGAGAGAGGGGCCCCATAGACATGTAGTCGAGGAGTGTGGGGCGGCAGAAGGAAGCTAGAAAAGCGAGGAAAGATTGGCACTGTACCCTGAGGGAAAGAACTCCATTGGACGCGAATGATCTTTCCCCCAAGGAGGCAACTGAATGAGTCGCGATATCAAGTATATCGGCATGGACGTGCACAAGGAAGCGACCGTGATCGCGGTGTTGAACGACAGGGGCAAGCTGGTGATGGAGTCGATCGTGGAAACCAAAGCCAGCAGCATTCTGCAGTTTATCCACGGTCTGCGGGGCGAGTTGCATGTGACCTGGGAAGAAGGGACCTGGGCGGCTTGGCTCTACGATCTGCTGCAACCCCAGGCGGCGCAAGTGCTGGTCTGCGATCCGCGGCGCAATGCCTTATTAAAGGAAGGCAACAAGAGCGACAAGATCGATGCGCGCAAGTTGGCCGACTTGTTGCGCACGGGGATGTTGCGCCCGGTCTATCACGGGGAACACGGGCTGCGGACGCTACGCGAGCTGGGGCGTAGTTATCAGACCATCAGCCAAGATCTGAATCGAGTGATGAACCGGATCAAAGCTCTATATCGCGGCTGGAGCATCCCTTGTGCAGGTACCCAGGTGTATGCTCCGCGTTATCGGGAAGAGTGGCTACACAGGATCGAGCATGTGGGGGTGCGCCGGCGGGCCGAGTTGCTCTATCAGCAGTTGGATGGATTGCAGGCCTTACGACGAACGCTCCGCCCCGAGTTATTAACAGAGAGCCGGAAACATAAAGCCTCCAAACTGCTGCGCCAGATTCCCTGCATCGGTCCGATTCGGGCCGCCCGCTTGATCGCACTGATGCAAACGCCGCATCGCTTCCGCAGCAAACGGCAACTCTGGACCTATAGTGGGCTGGGCATTGAGACCCGCGACAGTGCGCAGTATCGCTTCGTGCGCGGACAACTGCAACGTGCGAAGAAACCGCAACAGATTCGCGGTCTCAATCGGAACCACAACCATGAGATGAAAGAGATCTTCAAGGGCGCCGCCACCCGAGCCAGCTGTGGAGTGGGTCCGTTACGCGACTTCTACGTGGCCTTACTGGAGAAAGGGATGAAGCCCGAGATGGCGCGTCTGACCTTGGCACGCAAGATCGCGGCCATTGCTTTGACACTCTGGAAGAAGGAGGAACGTTTCGACGCCGAACAACTGAAGCTACAAGCAGCTTGAGCGTCGCACAGAACGGAGGGGATCTCCCAGGTTTCACGCCTCGGTGGTGGCCCATCGGTTCTGCGATGCTCGGGGTTCGAGGGAGAGTATCCATGCACTCATTAGGCGCGTGGTGTGCTGCGGCATGCAGCACCGAGTCTCCGGGTCAATCCTATGCCCCCTCGCACAACCCAAAAAAGCCATAGGCCTCGAGCCTCCCATAGGATGATGGTTGGCACTTAAGCCAACGGTTGGCTTGCACAGCTTCGCAACGAATGGTGTCGGGACCGTCGCATGAAACCACTCCAGGGAGACCAGCAACTGTGATCCGTATCCCTGTCGTACTCTGTGCCGCTCCAGGCGTTAAAACCAAATCCTCTCCACGAAGAAGAAGGGGCCTGGATGCAAGCACCGATCGAGGTCTCACGGAGAGAGTGGAGAAGTGTTTTTGCTTGACATCCTCTCTCATAGGATGAGTGTAATCGCGATTTATCGCCAACTATCCCTTCGATATGCCATCAACTCTCTGGCCTTCATTGACTTGCCCCCGCCTCCTGCCTAAGATTGCTCGATCACATGATCGGCCAAACCATCTCGCACTACCGCATCGTCGAAAGGTTGGGTGGCGGCGGCATGGGGGTGGTTTACAAGGCCGAGGACACGGAACTAGGCCGTTTCGTGGCTCTGAAGTTCCTGCCGGACGATGTCTCCCGTGATCCCCAGGCATTGGAGCGCTTTCGTCGCGAAGCGCGGGCTGCTTCGGCCCTGAACCATCCCAACATTTGCACGATCTACGAGATCGGGAAGCATGGCGACCAGAACTTCATCTCCATGGAGTTTCTGGACGGAGTAACGCTGAAGCACCGGATCGCAGGCCGCCCCCTGGAAACCGAAATGCTTCTGCCGCTGGCCATCGAACTGGCCGATGCGCTCGACGCCGCCCACGGCCAAGGCATCGTGCATCGCGATATCAAACCGGCCAACATATTTGTCACCAAACGCGGCCATGCCAAGATTCTGGATTTTGGATTGGCCAAGATCAACCTGGCAGCCCGTTCTTCCAGCCAGGTCGCGGCGGAGCCTACCGCGGCTACCGAGAATCAGAATCTGACCAGCCCTGGCGCAGCGCTGGGCACCGTGGCCTACATGTCGCCCGAGCAGGTGCGCGGCAAGGAACTGGATGCGCGCACCGATCTGTTCTCTTTCGGCGTGGTCCTGTACGAGATGGCAACCGGCGCACTACCGTTTCGCGGCGACACGTCGGGCGTGATCTTTGACGGCATTCTGAACCGTGCCCCGGTAGCGCCGGTCCGGGTTAATCCCGAAGTGCCAACACGACTGGAAGAACTCATTAACAAGGCCCTAGAAAAGGATCCCAAGCTGCGATGCCAGAGCGCGGCCGAGATGCGTGCCGACCTCGAACGGCTCAAACGTGACTCCAGTTCGGGACGCGCGGCCGCCATGACCTCCGATTCGGCGATCGCCCCCGTGGCTCCTTCCGTCCAATCGGCAAGCACTCCCGCCGCCCCTGCTCCAATTTTGCCGTCACGACGCTCAATAGCTCGAAAGTCGGCTCTCGCCGGAGCCATCCTGCTGGTTCTGGCCCTTGCGGTGTTGGGCTTGCTCTATCGTCGGGGCTTCTTTCGTAACGGCCAGGCGGAAACTGGCTTCCAGAACCTCACCATCTCCAGGCTGAGCTCCAGCGGTGACGTTGCGCTCGCCCGCATCTCACCCGATGGCCGCTATTTGGCTTATGTTTCGAACCAGAACGGGAAATACAGCCTTTGGGTCAGGCAGATTGCCACCGCCAGCGCGGTTCAGACCGTCCCTCCCGGCACGGACACTATGTTCGACGTTACCTTTACCCCCGATGGAGCTTTTCTCGATTACACCGTATTTACGGGAGAGAACCAAAACGGCAAGGTATACCAGATTCCTCTGCTCGGCGGGGCTCCACGCCTCTTGCTCGATAAAGCGGACAGCGGTGTTTCCTTCTCCCCTGATGGCAGCCAGATGACCTTTGCAATGCTGGACGCCCAGTCCGGCAGAGTCCAGGTGATGATCGCGAGTGCGAACGGCAACGGAGCGCGAAGGCTAGCCGAATATCCTGGTTCGGTTGCGGCCAACGGCACCTACCGCGTTCGATGGTCACCGGACGGCCAGCGCCTTGCCGCCTTGGACCTGAACATAAACGATCCGAATGGATTGGTTAACGGACTCCTGGAGGTTGATGTCGCCACCGGCAAACAGAGGCCCATGCCGGGCAAACACTGGCGCGGCGTAGTGGACTTTACCTGGTTGCCCGATGGCAGCGGCATTTTGTTAGCGGCGGTGCCCAGGACAGGCATTGAGCCGCAGCTTTGGATGGTCACCTACCCTGGCGGCGCTGTCCGGCGCATTTCAAATGATCTGAGCAGATACTTGTCCGTCGCAATCTCAGCAGACGGACGCACCACGTCTACACCGCCAACCACTCTCAGAACTGGGACCTTTTTCTCGCCGATGCTGACGGAAGCAATGCCCGCCAACTCACTTACGACCAGCACTTCCATGGGTGGCCTGCTATATGCGACCACGGCCGTAGCACTGTCTACCACACCGACTTCGGCGGTACTAGCCATTTGTGGAAACTGGACTTGCAGACCGGAGCTTTCTCCAAGCTGACCAACGGCGCGGGCGAACTGTTTCCCAGTTGTGGAGGAGACGGAGATCGGATCTTCTACTGGGGACAGGTGGCAGGTGGAAGTTCTTATGTTTTCAAAGTTCCCTTCTCCGGGGGGACGCCGGTTCGCCTCTCAGATCGAGTCGCACTCACTTCAGGTTTTGTTTCCCTAAACGGCCAGCATGTGGCCTTTCTTGCTCCGAGAAAGGATGGCACGCTTGAAATCGCGCTTGTCTCCGCCGACAAGGGTACGCCGGAGTCCGAAGCGCCCTCGCCGTCCACGTTCGATCAGAGTGCCGGTGCCGCGTGCTGGATGCCCGACAACCGATCCGCTGCGGTTGCGGATCTCCGAAGCGGCACACCCAACCTCTGGACCATATCGTTCTTTGGTGACCCGCAAAAGCAACTGACACACTTCTCTTCTGGTGTAATCTTGGCCTGTGCCTTTTCGCGAGACGGGAAGTTGATTGCCATGGCTCGCGGTTCGCGTCAGAGCGACGCAGTGTTGTTTACCAGCGGCAAGTAACCCTGACTGATGCAATCGGGAAGTGACCCGTTCATGTCGGGCTCAGCGTGGGTGCACGCCGTCTGCAAACGTCGAGCAACGTTGAATTGGTGCTCTCCGGTCGTGTCACAGCTGCGATGTGAGAGTTGATCCGCTGTGAGAAAATCCCGTCGCAGTAGGATTGTTGTAATCAGGCGTGGCTGTTGAAAAACTCGCTGAGGAGAGGAGGTTCTTGGTTGAGAGCGTCCCGTTCCTGGTATGTTTTCTTACTCGCCGTGGCTAAGCGGCAACTGGCAAGACCGGCGGTGTCGGTAGACTGAGGAATCGCACCAGACGCTTGATGTTCTGCGCCGCTGCGGCCAGGAAGAACTGCTCCCGCACAAACTTCAATCGCCGCAGTCTCAGGCGACGCAGCCCGATCTGATTTTTCAGTTCCGCGAACAGCGCTTCCACCTTTTTCCTCTGCCGTTGGGCGCTTGAGCGAACTCTGGCGTGTTGGCTAACTCCCGTGCGCGTTGCCGGGCGGGTTCTTGCTGGTGGATGTTCAGAGACCGAAAAGGGGCGCTGGTGCATTGGGTTTTTAGCGCACACGCACCACAACGTTTGCGGGTTCCAATGTAGTTGAAGGCGCGATTCCGATAAGCTCGCCCTCCGTAGTTGAGTGGCTGGCCAGCGGGACAGATATAGCGATTGTGTTCCGGTTCGTAAGTAAAACGCTCGGGGCCGAAGAATGGACTTCGCTTTCTGTGGATGCTGTCGCGGGTTCGCATATACGGGGTGATGTTCCGATCCGCCAACCACTGTAAGAACTCCCCATTCCCATAGGTCGTGTCCGCCGCCACCGAGTCGGGTGCTCGTCCTTGCCACTGGGCGAAACGGGTCAGCATATCTTGCGCGGCCACGGTCTCCTGACTCATGCGCGCCGCCGTGCCCTGCACTCCGACGATCACGCAGCTGTCGTTATCCACCAGATAGTTGTCGTAGTAACCGAGGCGCGCTGGCGTGCCGCCTTTCGTCGCGTAGGTGGAATCGGGATCGGTAGTCGATACCTGATCCTGCTCGTGCACCGGCTCTTCCACCGGGTTCTGCTCTTCCACTTCTCGCAAATACTGGCGTACGGTGTGGTGCACCTGGGCTGCCTCCCCCAACTGCTCTCGCGGAATGCGGCTCTCCTTGGCCGCGTTCGCTTCCACGAAACTGCCATCCACCGACAGGTGCTTGCCCGCGACCAGACCCACTTCCACGCACTGCCGCACGATCTGCTCGAATAACTGCTCGAACAGCTTCGACTCCTGAAACCGTCCGTGCCGGTTCTTGGAGAAGGTCGAATGATGCGGGATCTCCTGATCGAACCCCAGGCCCGTAAACCAGCGCCACGCCAGATGCATGCGCAGTTCTTCCACCAACTTGCGTTCGCTGGTAATGCCGTAGAGATAGCCGATCAAGAGGATGCGCAGCAGCAGTTCGGGATCAATCGAGGGGCGACCCGTCTCGCTGTAGCTGTTTCTCAATCGCTCGCGCACAAACTCAAAGCTGATGTGTTTTTCGATCAGCCGCAACAGGTGGGTTTCAGGAACCTGATCTTCCAGGCGGAAGTAATAGAACAGCGCTTCGGAGCGGTCGTGTTGCCCCATCATGATCAGCAGGCCTCCGACGATCAGAATCAAACAGAGCATGGGCGAATGCCTTCTTCTAACATGCTTCTGCTGAATCTCATCCCGCTAATCGACGTGACTTTTTCAACAGCCACAGGCGTTATCACAAGCGTGCGCTTTTTCTTCTCCGGGTCGTTGAGGTGAATTGCCGGATTGCACGTTCGTACTCGCGCAGGGTGGAAACCTTGACGGGCTCCTGACGCCAGATCTTCTGCAGGATGCGCCTACCCAGCCCCTGCCTCATCAGCTTGCGGAGGCCGATTTTCTTTACTAGTCGGCTTAGCAGGATGCTGAAAAATCTCGATTGAACACTCTTCAGCTGTCGTTGTGGCTGATTCTCTGGTCCGTCTGGCCTGGTATTTGTTTTGATTTCGCCAGGAAGCGTGCAGTTCTGGCCGCTGCGCGCCTTTTAGGCACACTTCGGCATCAGGGTCCGCATGCGCACTAAGTTGTACGTGGCAGCCGCCAAAGTGAACAGCCAACCCACTCGCTCCAACCCGCGATGTCGTAGCTGGCGTAGCAGCCCCACCGTCTTCATCCACCCGAAGACTTCCTCGATCCGTTTCCGCTTCCTCTGGCTTACTTGGTAACCGGGGTGTCGAGTCGTGCGCTGGTCCACCCGGCTTCTGCGACCACTCTGATTCTGGGCTATATGCGGCGTGATTCCCATCTGTCGCAGTTCCTCGATGAACTCGCGCTGGTCGTATCCTTTATCTGCTCCCAAGGTCACTCGCCCACAGCCAGGCAGCTCTTCCGCCATCAGCAGCCCGGCATGAGGCTCGGCCGAACCGTAGGCCGTGGTCACCCGCGTGTTCACCACCAGTCCGTTCCGATTCTCCGTCATCAGGTGTCCGTGATAGCTCAACTTTGCTTCCTTTCCTGGTCCCTTGCGGGCCAGCATGGCTTCCGGATCGGTGGTGGAACAGTGTGTCTGATTGCTGCGTTTCTCCCCGCGATAGTTGATGGTGGGGTTATTCTCGTCACAGCGTGCCGCCGGTGGTCTCGGCTGCTGGTCGTTCTTATCCTTGGCCACAGCATCGACCGGCCGGAAGCTTTTGTGCGACGCCCAAGCTTCCAACAATGTCCCATCCACCGTGAAGTGTTCGTCACTGAGTAGCTGCCCGGCCCGTGCTTCTCCCAACACCCCTTGAAAGAACGCTTCCGCGATGTCTCCTTCCAGCATGCGCTCCCGGTTCTTGGAAAACGTGCTGGCATCCCACACCGCGTCATCCATGCTCAGTCCCACAAACCAGCGGAACAGCAGGTTGTAATCCAGCTGCTCCATCAGCAGCCGCTCGCTGCGCACCGAGTACAGCAACTGCACCAACAAGGCACGCAGCAGCTTCTCCGGAGCGATCGACGGCCGACCGGCGCGTGCATAAAGCTTGTTGAACCGCGGTGACAGTTGCTCTAAAACCCGATCCACGATGGGTCGAATCCGCCGCAACGGATGGTCCTGCGGCACTCGCTTGTCGGGTGAGATATAGCTGAACATCCCGTCCTGCTGCTGATCGTCTCCTCGCATTCGCAACTACTACCACGTCACCCTGCGGATTGGGAGTGGTTTTTCAGCAGCCTGCTAGAGCTCCGCCGGGGATCGCAGTCGCATCACCTGATCTAGCACGTATTGCCTGGTATTCGATGGGCCGCTGTCTGATTGCGTCCAGGGTCGCCCTCTTCCCACCGCCGGTCGACCTCCTTGCCGATTCGACGGTGCTTTCCTCCAATGATGTGCGCCCTCTGCAAGAGTCCGACTGTCTCGGGCCTGCATGACTGCCCGTTGGGAGCCAGGCTTTTCGATTCCGGATGACGGAGATAGTCATGGAGGAGCGCTTCGGAAATCGCGACGACCGCCCGCTCGCCATAAGCAGCCGACTCAAAGCTTGTCGTGAACCGGTAGCCGTTGCGTCGCGCCTTCGATTGCACATTGACCACAATGGGTTACGTCAGCTCTGATGTCCTTCCCACAACTGGCACAGATTTTCTGCCGTTGTGGCACACGTAGCGCAATGGGAAAAGACGGAGCATCTTTCGCTTCTCGCCTGTGACGCCCCGTCAACCGCGCGGGCGGCGCGCCCTTCCGGGTTCGTAGCGTCGGGTTGGATCAAAGTGTCCGTGCGACCCATTCAGCAACTGGCGCGAGAGCATGACGCCACATTCGCGGAGTCTCCGAGAAGCGAATCGCAAACGACGCCATCAAACGACAGTTGCCATCACGCTGCTCGAAGAACCACTCGCGCATCAGGGGTTGGCTCATGATCCAGTCGAGGACATAGATGTCCACTTTGGGCCGGACGGCTTCCGTCAGATCGCACGCCAAGCTATGTGTCAACGTGTATGAAACCGAGGCCAGGATCGAGCGGCGCCTGCGAGTCACAGCGTACAGATAAGTCAGCATTGCATTCGTTGGATCGGTGGCAAGGCGAGGCGGCCCGTCAACCATGACTTCCTCGTACCAAATTTGCTCTACGAGAACGCTCTGGCACTCAACGTAGGTGACTTTTTTGGAGATGTGATCGGCAAAACGCGTGGCAGTACGCGGCAGTTCCTTCGGGACTGAAGTTCCTCAGCATGACGCTGGGCTAGGGCGGCGTTCGAACTGGCTACAACCCAATTTGATCTGGGATACAATTCGTCCACATGAACGAACCCAACATAGATGCCATCATGCAGGTGGGCCTGGGATTCTGCGCTTCGAAGACCCTGCTGAGCGCGATCGAGATGGAAGTATTCACCGAGCTGGCCCACGGCACCGAGGACTTGAATTCCCTGCAGGGCCGCCTGGGGCTGCATCCGAGGTCGGCGCGTGACTTTCTGGACGCTCTGGTCGCGCTCGGTTTCCTGCAGCGAGTGAACGGCAAGTATTCGAACACGCCCTCGACCGACAAATTTTTGGACAAGCGGAAGGCGTCGTATGTCGGCGGTATGCTGGAGATGGCCAATCGCCGGCTTTACCACTTCTGGGGCGATCTCACCGCCGCCCTCCGTACCGGAGAACCGCAAAACGAGGCCAAGGGCGGTGGCCCCAATTTCTTTGGGGCGCTTTACGCCGACCCGGAAAACCTCAAACGATTTTTACGGGCGATGACCGGGCTGAGCACAGGTGTGAACCGCCTCATCGCCGGCAAATTTCCCTGGAAGAATTACAAAACAGCCGTCGATGTCGGCACCGCCCAAGGCGATCTGATCGTACAAGTGGCCCTCGCCAATCCGCATATTTCTGGAAGCGGTTTCGATCTGCCCGAAGTGGCCGCGGTTTTCGAAGAGTACGTGGCTGCCAACGGCCTCGGCTCCCGTGTGACCTTTCGCGCCGGCAGTTTCTTCGAAGGGGATTTGCCCAAAGCGGATGTCGTGATGATGGGACACATCCTGCACGACTGGAACCTCGCAGAAAAGCAAATGCTGGTGGGGAAGGCCTTTGCAGCGATTCCCCAGGGAGGCGCGCTGATCGTCTATGACGGCATCATTGACGATGACCGTTGCAAAAACGCCTTCGGCCTGCTGATGAGCCTGAATATGCTGATCGAAACGCCCGGCGGCTTCGACTACACCGGCGCCGATTGCATGGGCTGGATGAAAGCAGCCGGCTTCCGCGAAACCCGGGTGGAGCATTTGATGGGCCCGGACTCAATGGTGATCGGCATCAAATGAATGGCGGGTCGCAAGTGTGGCGCGGGCGCCCTCGCCCGCGGTCTTTGACGTTGACTTCGAACCTCGCGGGCGAGGGCGCCCGCGCCACACTTGCGACCCGCTTGAGCGGCCAAATTCCGCTGTGGTAGCATCGTAGGTTTTGACAGGCAGTTGGGCTTCGGTCTATAAGTTGTCCTCTTCTTTAAGTCCAAATGAGCCCGCCTTTTTCTCAAGGAGCGAACCGGTGAAGGCTTACGAAGGCGCGAACATCCGGAATGTAGCAGTGATCGGGCACGGGCACGCAGGCAAGACCTCGCTGGTTTCCGCCATGCTGTACACGGCGGGCGCGAACCAGCGCATGGGGCGCGTGGATGACGGTACTGCGATCACCGATTACGACGAGGAGGAAATCGCCCGCAAGATGTCGATTTCCGCCGGTCTGGCGCACGTGGAGTGGGGCAAGACCAAGATCAATATCGTGGACACGCCCGGCTTCAGCATGTTCGTCCACGAAGCCAAACTGGTGCTGCCGGTGGTGGACGCGGCGATTGTTGTAGTGGACGGCGTTGCCGGCGTCGAAGTGGTCACCCAACGGGTGTGGAATTACTGCGAGGAATATCAGACACCGCGCCTGATCGTGGCCAGTCGCATGGATCGCGACCGCGCCGACGCCGAGCGCGTCCTGGAATCGCTGACCAACGCCTTTGGACGATCCGTGATTCCCCTCGAACTACCCATCGGGAAAGAGAAGAACTTCCGCGGCGTGGTCGATCTGGTGACCATGAAGGCCTACACCTACGAACTGGGCGGCAACGGCAAGGGAAAAGAAATTGAGATTCCGGCCGACATGAAAGACGAAGCCCAGGCCCAGCATGAAAAGCTGGTGGAACTGGTGGCCGAAGGCAACGATGCGCTGCTGGAAGAATTTTTTGAAAAAGGGACGATTCCGGAAGAAGACCTGATTCCGGCGCTGCACAACGCCATTCGCGAAGACAAAATCTTCCCGGTGATCTTCGGCTCCGGCCTGGGCAATATCGGCGCTGATCGGGTCATGGATTTCATCGTCGATTACACGCCCGCGCCATCGGAACACGAGTGGGTCCAGGGAGATCCGGCCTCGGCCAGCAATGGCGAGCCGCCGCGGCGCCATGAGACCGATGCGGAACCAGTGTCCCTCTATGTGTTCAAGACGGTTTCTGACCCTTTCGCGGGACGTATTTCCTATTTCAAGGTCTTCTCCGGAGTCCTGAAGAACGATAGCACCCTGGTGAATTTCAGCCGCGGCTCCCAGGAGAAGTTCGCGCACATCTCCATCATGCTGGGGAAGACTGCGGTGCCGGTGACAGAGCTGCACGCCGGCGACATCGGCGCGGTAGCCAAACTGAAAGACACGCTTACCGGAGACACCCTGGGCGACAAGTCAGCGCCGATTCAATATCCGCGAGTCAACCTGCCGGAACCGGCCATTACTTTCGCCATTGAACCCAAGAGTCGGGCGGATGAGGACAAGCTGGGCCCCGGCATTCACAAGCTCATGGAGGAAGACGCCATGCTGCGCTTCTTCCGCGATCCGCAGACCAAGGAATTCCTGATCGCCGGCACCGGCCAGCAGCATATTGAAGTGGTCGTTTCAAAAATGAAGAAGCGGTACCACACCGAGGTGGTACTGAAAGCTCCAAAAGTTCCGTACCGCGAGACCATTCGCGGCAAGGCCGATGTCCAGGGCAAGCACAAAAAGCAGACCGGCGGACACGGCCAGTACGGCGATTGCAAAATCAAGATGGAACCACTGCCGCGCGGCGGAGAGTTCGAGTTCGTCAACGACATTTTCGGCGGCTCGATTCCCAAGAACTACATTCCCGCGATTGAAAAGGGGATAAGAGACGCGGCCGGCCGCGGCTACCTCGCAGGATTTCCCGTGGTGGATTTCAGAGTGATCTTGTACGACGGGTCCTATCACGATGTGGACTCGAACGACATGTCATTCCAGATGGCGGGCCGCATCGCCTTCAAGAAGGCCATGGAAGTCGCGAAGCCGACGCTGCTCGAGCCCGTGATGGCGGTCGAGATCACCGTGCCTGACGATTTTGCCGGCAGCATCATGGGCGACCTGAATAGCCGCCGCGGGCGCATCCAGGGCATGGACAACAAAGGCGGCAACACGGTCGTGAAAGCCGAAGTGCCCATGGCCGAAATGCTCACTTACGGTGTTGACCTCACCTCAATGACCCAGGGCCGTGGCAGCTTCAACATGGAAATGCACCACTACGACGCCGTCCCCGGAATGCTGCAGGAAAAGATCGTAGAGAAGGCCAAAGCCGCACGCGGCGACGTAAAGGAAGAAGAAGAATAGTAGATATTTAGTCGTTCTCCGGGATTAAGCCCAATGGTGTTTCTCTGGACTCGATGGCGTCCCTAAGGCGCCCCTCGTTTTCCCATAACCAGGTTCGAAGGACGTATAAAACAATCTCTTGCTTAGTAGTTCCAAGACGACCGTATAATTCGAGGGCTTCAAGCATTCGGACAGTAGCGGGATCTAGTTGGAGGCTTAAGGGTTCGGTCTCCACCCTACGTTTGGGTCTACCCCTTGTCGGAGTTGGTTGCTCTGGTTCTGACATTATGCCAACTTAGAATATACTTTTAATTAATTTATAATTAGATTATAAATGTTATTAACGGTAATGTCCGGTAGTGGAGAGAAGGGGTTATTTTCGTTTTTTGTTCGCTAAAAAGTAGCCGGTTCGTGTAAGTTTTGGCATCTATAAAATGAGCCGCACTCGCGGTGAAGTGGAGGTTGCATGGCAACGGCTGAAACAATTCGACCCGAGGATGTCGTGGTTGGCCTGCTCGCAGAGGTCAAGCAGAGGATGGGGTCAGACCGTTTCGAGGCCGACCCGGTAGGCATGCATACTCGATTTTTCGAGTGGCGCGACAAGGCCGAGTTTTCTAACCTGTTCGACCTGTTCGTTTTTGACACACGGGATTACTTCCCATACTCCGAGACGCTAGATCGCGTGCTGGACGGACTGCAGCTAGCGGGCTACCTCGAGAGAACGAATCCGAGGGGAACATACTACGTGATCACGCAGGCGTTGGAGAATTTGTTTGAGAGCAATGTGAAGTCAAGGTTTGAGGGCCCTCAGCTTGAAGCATTGGAGGCTCTCGCCGGGAAATTCGTCCAAGGTATCAAGACCGATGGACGTTCTCCGGCGAAGCGTTGATGTGGGCGATCCCTCTGATTCGACAAAACAATTAGCAAGCGACGTTGCCAAGTTTGCGCACCAGTATCTCGGGAAGCCGCACGTACCGCGCTCCCCAAAGGTCATCCATGATGCTCTTTGGGGAACGCAGCGTCTTCATAGACATGAAGTCGCGTTAGTTGATACGCCACTTTTTCAAAGGCTTCGGCGCTTACACCAAACCGGATTCTCCTACCTTACTTATCCTTCGACGACGCATACACGTTTCGAGCACAGTCTGGGCGTTCTCTACCAAACTGACAAACTGGCTCGCGCTTTGCACGATAAGTACTCCGAATTCGACAGCGACGTTGTGTCTCTCGACAGAATTCGACAGCTAAGAGTTGCGGCTTTGCTGCATGACTGCTCCCACGGCCCTTTTTCGCACACCAGCGAGGAAATTTATAGCACCTTCCCCGAAATGCAAGAGCTTATTGGACCCAGGGGAAAGGGGTTTGAGGGTTCGAGCGCCAGCGAAGTGCTCGCATACTTCATCCTGAACAGTGAGCCCTTCAAGGAATTTCTCGAGAAATTGAAGGAGCATGTGGCGTTGGACTTGGATCCCGCGTGGTTGTCCAACGTAATACTTGGAAGCCTGAAAAAATTCGACCCTCTAAACGCGCATTACGCAGAGATACTTAACGGACCCTTCGACGCCGACAAACTCGATTACATTTTTCGCGATGGGCATTACAGCGGTCTTCCTTTGGGAGTTGACTTGGACCGGCTTTGGCTTGCAACGGAGATCCACACTATCAAGCCAGGCGACGTACCGGATTTTCCCAAGTCCATGCGCAGGTTGGTAATGGCACGCTCGGGTATCAATTCACTGGAACAGATTTTCTCCGCCCGGATGAATCTAACGGCGAGCCTGTATCACCACCACAAAATACGCGCCTGCGACTGCATGTTAAAGGCTGTTTTCTTGTATTGCAGGGAAAATGGCGTGGAGTTATGTGGTAGAAGGATCGATAGCGCCGCTGACTTCCTGCACTTTACTGACGTTGGCATCCTAACAGGATGCTGAAAAATCTCGATTGAACACTCTTCAGCTGTCGTTGTGGCTGATTCTCTGGTCCGTCTGGCCTGGTATTTGTTTTGATTTCGCCAGGAAGCGTGCAGTTCTGGCCGCTGCGCGCCTTTTAGGCACACTTCGGCATCAGGGTCCGCATGCGCACTAAGTTGTACGTGGCAGCCGCCAAAGTGAACAGCCAACCCACTCGCTCCAACCCGCGATGTCGTAGCTGGCGTAGCAGCCCCACCGTCTTCATCCACCCGAAGACTTCCTCGATCCGTTTCCGCTTCCTCTGGCTTACTTGGTAACCGGGGTGTCGAGTCGTGCGCTGGTCCACCCGGCTTCTGCGACCACTCTGATTCTGGGCTATATGCGGCGTGATTCCCATCTGTCGCAGTTCCTCGATGAACTCGCGCTGGTCGTATCCTTTATCTGCTCCCAAGGTCACTCGCCCACAGCCAGGCAGCTCTTCCGCCATCAGCAGCCCGGCATGAGGCTCGGCCGAACCGTAGGCCGTGGTCACCCGCGTGTTCACCACCAGTCCGTTCCGATTCTCCGTCATCAGGTGTCCGTGATAGCTCAACTTTGCTTCCTTTCCTGGTCCCTTGCGGGCCAGCATGGCTTCCGGATCGGTGGTGGAACAGTGTGTCTGATTGCTGCGTTTCTCCCCGCGATAGTTGATGGTGGGGTTATTCTCGTCACAGCGTGCCGCCGGTGGTCTCGGCTGCTGGTCGTTCTTATCCTTGGCCACAGCATCGACCGGCCGGAAGCTTTTGTGCGACGCCCAAGCTTCCAACAATGTCCCATCCACCGTGAAGTGTTCGTCACTGAGTAGCTGCCCGGCCCGTGCTTCTCCCAACACCCCTTGAAAGAACGCTTCCGCGATGTCTCCTTCCAGCATGCGCTCCCGGTTCTTGGAAAACGTGCTGGCATCCCACACCGCGTCATCCATGCTCAGTCCCACAAACCAGCGGAACAGCAGGTTGTAATCCAGCTGCTCCATCAGCAGCCGCTCGCTGCGCACCGAGTACAGCAACTGCACCAACAAGGCACGCAGCAGCTTCTCCGGAGCGATCGACGGCCGACCGGCGCGTGCATAAAGCTTGTTGAACCGCGGTGACAGTTGCTCTAAAACCCGATCCACGATGGGTCGAATCCGCCGCAACGGATGGTCCTGCGGCACTCGCTTGTCGGGTGAGATATAGCTGAACATCCCGTCCTGCTGCTGATCGTCTCCTCGCATTCGCAACTACTACCACGTCACCCTGCGGATTGGGAGTGGTTTTTCAGCAGCCTGCTAGTGGCTCCTAGCTTCGTCTTTGTTCGGCGCTACGTTATGGCTTGCGATTTTTATTGCCATAATCGTCGGATTTGAACAGTTACCTGGGCAGCAAGATGTCGGCGTTATCGATCGAGTTTTGGTAGAGGGCGGCGGGTTTATCTTAGCGGGAATGTTGGGAGTAGCGGCTGCGGCTTACGTGCTCCGTCGATTTAGGCCACGGACAATTTCGAAGTAGCCACACCGTGTTCAAGAGCAGTGCCCAACCACCTCAGTCCCCGCCTCGGTCCCCTTTGCATTCTTTGCGGTTGAAGGTTTGATTTTAGGGGTCGGCCAGAGCAAGATCTTAACCGCAAAGGACGCAAAGAGATTCCGCAAAGGTCGCGAAGAAGACCTTCTTCACCTAAGTTGTGGGAGACTGTATGCATGGCCAAGCGCAGTCTTCGGATCATCAAGCGAGTCAAGAACGTTCCGGTCATAGGAATCTGTGAGGCCTGCAACATGCAGTTCCAGGCCGAGCATCAGCCCGCCGGTCAACAGGCCCGGGCACAGGCCGTGATCCAGCAGCAGTTCAACGCGCACAGGTGCGAGGCACCGGCCGGGGAGACTCCTCACTTGGGCTGAATCTCGAGCGGGCTGGGAAGCTGGATGGCGCCTTGAGATCCGCCGACCACAATTTTTTCACCGTGGGTGGCGTATTGCGCGATCACGGCAGGCTTCGACCAGTCCAGCTCCCACCCGTTCTCGATGGCAATGGCCGTGTAAACCCCGGGAATCACACTGCGGAAGGTAAAGGTGCCGTCGAGGTCACTCTGGTCCCGGCGGAAGAGTTCACGGTTGGCTTCCGGGTTCCTGGGGACCAAGACGATCATGGCTCCGGCCGCGCCCGTGCCCGCCCGCTGCGCCATGCCATTCACGTCGGCGGCGCCTCCCACCACCCTCAGCAGGAGCGCCAGGGCCGCGCCGGCAGGAACGGCGAGCGAATGGCCGGAAACCGGGGAGCCATTCACCACCATGGAGACAACTGAATATGCGCGCGACGCGGCCCCGGCCAGGACTTCGTAGTTTCCGGGCGCGACGTCGGCGAATGTAACTTCGCGGGTCGGGCCCATCGCTCCCCAGAAAACGACGCGATGCTGAGCGTTGCGAAGTGCGAATGCCATTTGCGGCGGGGGCGTAGTCTCTCCTACCAACTCGACCTTCGCAGTAATGCTGCTGATGGCCTGGCCGGCGGAGGCGTCCAGTTCCTGATTGTCCTGGCTGATCTCGATCTCGCTGCTCTGGCTGGGCTCTTCGTCGTGTTGCGGCAGGCGCAACTCGTACTTGCCGGGGGCGGCGGTGATCTCAACCACACCGGGCGCGGTCATCTGCACCTCGGGTTGAAGGGCCTGCGAGCCATCGAAGCCATCGAAATCGCGTTTGAAAAGCATGGGCATCTGGAAGCCCTGTCC
Source organism: Terriglobia bacterium (assembly GCA_963797385.1). GTDB lineage: Bacteria > Acidobacteriota > Terriglobia > Terriglobales > Acidobacteriaceae > JAIQFF01. The sequence continues at coordinate 27,395 of CAWCPY010000014.1, read as the reverse complement.
GGCTTGCAGAGGCGGAGCGCGCAGGGTCACGTGCAAGGCGGGTACGGGCGCCAAGTGTAGATCAAAGTCAAGACGATCGCCGCCGCGAATGAGGATGGGCGAGGCATCTTCAACTTCGGTAGCTCCGGCGTAGTACGTGGGCAGGTAAACCACGTCCAGCGAACGGTCGACCGAGGTGGGAGCATCGGTCGCGCCACTCTGCTGCACCGATGGTGGGTGGACCGCATACCAGGGCTTGGCTACGGCGGAGACGAAGTAGGTGCCGGCATCGAGCGGCGCGAATTCGAACCAGCCCAGATCGTCGGACTGATCGGTTCGATAGCTCACGGTGCGACTGACGCCTGCACTGTGGTCGTCGCGCCAGAGTGTAACCGTGGCGGCGCGGACCGGTTCACCGGATTCGTCGAGAACGTGGCCGGTGAGCACCGCCGTGCGCACCAGCCGCAGCGTGAGGTTTTCGGTGTCCACGCCCGCGCCGGTCACGATGGCAGTGGAGAACTGCTCGTGGTGGTCGTAGGCGGCGCTGATGTATCCCCGCTTGGCGCCGGTCAGGGAATATTTCCCCGGCGGAAGGTTGCGGAATTCGAAGTGGCCATTGTCGCCGGTGATCATGAAAATCTGGTTTTGAGCGTTTTTCACGTCCCGCAACGAAACCCGAGCGCGGGAGAGCGGATGGCCCTCCGGGGTGCTGACGATGGTACCGGCGATGCGGAAGTGGCCGACCGCAAGCTGCTGCACCGGCTTTTGCGCGGCCAGCGGAACTGGCGAGGCCAGGAGGAAAACCAAAGCCCACGTAGGCCCGGGCGCCTTCGTCCGGGCGGACGAGCGCAGCTCGTCTCTTGTTCTGGTTGTCCCAGCCAAAACCGTGCCGGGCTTCGCCCGGCCGGGCGGGTGAGGGCACCCGCCCCTACGTGGACCCAGGGTGGACCATCGCAACTCGTCGAACATGACGTCACTCCCGCGTTGAAATCAAAGTCACCCGCACGTGCTCGGTCTGCCCCGGACCCAGGCGGACGATCGGGCCTTTGTCGTCATACTGGCTCATGACTTCGGCATTCTGATATTCGAGCTCGCTTTGCTGGCGGTCAAAGGCAAGAATGCGATAGGTGCTTGGAGGAAGTTGCTGGAACTGAAATGTCCCCTGCGGCGAAACCCAGGCTGCGGTAAAGCGGCCGGAAGAATCCGGCAGAGGAATGCAATAGACGTATGGACCCGCAGGCATGGCGACGGGTCCGGACCGTATCGTTAAGGTTGGGCTGCGCCGTTCTGCCGGCACGGGAGGCATGCCTTCGACGGTGCCGTCGATCGCGGCACTGTCGTCGCGCAGCACGATATCAATCGGCAGACTCGCGCCGCCGGAGCCGACTACGAGGGGCTGGCGTAGCAGATCAACGCTGCCCGCGACCGCCGAGGCGACGTATCCGCTGGAGGCATCGACCTTGAGCCAGTAGCGGCCGGGCCGTACGTTCTCCAGCGCGAGATCGTTGTCGTTGGGCTTGCGCGGTGGACGAAGGGAAGCGAATCCACCAGAATCGAAATCGTCGGCGGGTTGCAAATAGACGTTAGCCTTCTGCTCGCGGGAGAACCCTCCCTGCATAAAGGAACTGCCGGTCCGATGGTCGCTCCGCTCGTCCTCTATATTCACCGGAATCGAGCCGTTGGGCAGGACCGCCATGGACGCGTTAGTCGCAGGAGCATCTTTCACCGTGATATTCACGCTACCCGTCGCCGTCTGCTGGCCCTGCTGCAGAGTGGCCTCCACGGTATAAATTCCGTTGGGCAACATGCCTTCGATGCCCTCGCCGTTGTATCCCAGAGAATAGCCCGGGCCTTTGTGTCCCTGGAGTGCGACTGAAACACCCACCCCGTTCTGGGCCTGAAAATTCGTGACCGCGATCCTGACCGGGTAGTACGGCTGGAGCACCGGAGAAAGGTCGGCCTGAAAGGCTTTGCCAGCCTCCAGAGTAATGGCCGACGCCGACGCAAAATCAGTTGCCGACGGATAGTAGATGGGTGGATATCCGTAGAGCTGGCCGCGGGGATCGAAGGTGATGGGATCGCGGTCCATCAGTTCGCTAGTGAATATCTTGTAGGTGCCCGCCATGAGATTGGCGACGCGAAACTCGCCATTAGAGCGCGTGGTGGCACTCGCGCCGGGAGCCCAGAAGGCTCGGCCGTCGCGCACCTGGCGTTTGTAAACCTGCACGGTGATGCGGTCAGACTGATTGGAAGAGGGGAGATTTACCCGGCCGACAATGAGGGATTCGGGAACCAGCGCTATCGTGATGTCATCGCCGACGGTGCTTTGAGAAGGTGAGGCATTCATGCCGGAGTCGAGAAAACCGGGCTTGCGGGCCATTAATTGGGCCGAAACGTTGTAGAAAGTCATCCCCTCCGCAGGCTTGTTCGGGTTAGCTTCCACTTGCGGGAGTTGAAATTCAAAGCGGCCCTGATCATCGGTGAACGCCGCAAGCCGGTTGTCGGCAGAGGACACAAGGGCGTGAGCAATGGGCTCGCGGGTGACGCTATTGATCACCGTGCCGCGCAAGCTGGCGGAGGCTGTATTCGGGCTCTGCGCATTGGAGTGAGCCGGTGGAAGGTAAAGAAAAATAACAACAGTGACAGCAGGCAGCCAGAAAAGCGGAGAACGCCGCGGGCGGCAGCGGAAAACAGCGGAAACACAGCGTGCACCATCGCTCACGACACAGCTCCGAGCGTCTGTATTGTGGCGAAGAGGCAGGAGAAAAGCAACTACACCGCTGAGAATCCGGCTCTTACCCTACTGGTCGCAGCGAATAGGCACCTGGTGGACCACGCCCGCCGAATTGGTGTGCTGGTAGATCGCGTAGTGGCCCAGTCCGGAGTATTCGTCTCCGACCTTGTGCATCTCAGCCCGGTCGGCGGGGCAGGAGATCGACGTCGGGCACGCGAAGACGAGCGTTGCCAGGCTTAGGACGGCGCACATCAGCTTCAGGCTTCTCACAGATAATCCCCTTACTGAAGTTCATACCATGAAGTCTGCCGGAAAGAGACTTACGGCAGGAGCCGGTGGCGGGCCTCCCCAAAGTTATGTACTTCCGAGTAGGATCGATGGCAGAATGCGGGCGTCAGATCTCAGACCTCAGACCTCGGACGTCAGACGTTGAACCGCAGACACCAGGCTTTGCCGACGTCCGAGGTTTGACGCCCGACGATGCAGGGAGGTTGACATGTTTGCTCGTCACGTTGCCGTGAAATTAAGACCCGACACTTTGGCTGAATTCATAAGGGTAATGGATAGTGAAATCCTTCCCTGGCTCCGAAAACAAAAAGGTTTCCTGGATACGATGATCCTGGCGGTCCCCGGCGGCAAGGAAATCGTGTCCATCAGTTTCTGGGACCAGGAAGAAAGCGCGGAGGTTTACAACTCAACCAGCTATCCCCAGGCCCTGGAGATCCTGAAGAAAATATTGGCGGGCACTCCCCAGGTGAGAACCTTCGATGTGGTCAGCTCGACCCTGCAAAAAATTGGCGCTTCAAATTCTGCCCAGCCCGCGGTCCGAGCGCGCCGACACCAGGGGGACACCACGACTGCCGCGAATCGCTCCCATCGCGTGTAAGTTCGTCCGCGCCGTAACCGGCGGGTGCCCCACACATCGCGCACTTTGCGATGTGTAGGTTTTCGACACAGCTCGAATGCGTCGGGATCACAATCAAATTCCGTCGCTCGGAACGCTGAACGATTGGTCCCCGAGTATCGCCATCCACGAGTATCGCCATCCAAGGGTGCGTTGACGCTCATCACCCACACATTCGCAAAGTACGTGTCGAGTCGATGGGCCTGAACAAAAGTACGCGATGTGTGGGGCACCCGGCTCCCTTGCGCACACCCGAGACATCAGCCTGTCACTTTTGCCAGTTTTCGACGGAGAGTGTTTGACTGATAGTTGCCGCCGACAGTGAGTTCGATCAGTGGGAGATGCCGGAGTCGAATTAGTGAAGCAAGGTGTGGCAACGAGGTCAAAAGCCGGTAGCGGCAACGTCAATCCAATGGAGCAAATATGAGTTCACAAGGCCAGAAGCATAGGTCTCATCTTCCGATGCCGAACACAGGCAAAAAGGGACTGATCACGTTCGATGCGAAAGATCCGGCCTCAAAGTTCCCGCCCATCGAGCGACTGAGACCACCCAAAGGTGCTCCCAATGTCCTAATTGTCCTTATCGACGACTGCGGCTTTGGCGCGACCAGCGCCTTTGGCGGGCCCTGTCAGACACCGACCGCGGAAAAACTGGCAGCGGGAGGGCTGGAGTTCACCCGATTCCACACCACTGCGCTTTGCTCGCCCACGCGGCAGGCCTTGTTGACCGGCCGCAACCACCATTCCGTGGGCATGGGCGGCATTACCGAGATTGCCACCGGTGCGCCGGGGTATTGCTCGGTGCTCCCCAACTCGATGTCGCCGCTCGCGAAGACGCTGAAACTCAACGGCTATTCCACGGCGCAATTTGGCAAGTGCCACGAAGTGCCGGTGTGGGAGACGAGTCCAGCGGGCCCGTTTGATGCGTGGCCGACCGGCGGCGGTGGTTTCGAATATTTCTACGGCTTCATCGGCGGCGAGGCGAACCAGTGGTATCCGACACTCTATGAAGGCACCACATCGGTGGAACCGGAGAAAACGCCCGAGGAGGGTTACCACCTGGTCGAAGACATGACCGACAAGGCGATTGGCTGGATTGGCCAGCAGAAAAGTCTCGCCCCCGACAAGCCGTTTTTCATCTACTTTGCACCCGGCGCGACGCACGCACCTCACCACGTGCCGAAGGATTGGGCCGACAAGTACAAAGGCAAGTTCGATCAAGGCTGGGACAAGCTGCGCGAAGAGACGTTTGCCCGGCAGAAGAAGCTTGGCGTCATCCCAGCCGATTGCCAGCTCACGGCACGCCACAAGGAGATTCCGGCATGGGACGAGATGCCGGAGGTGTTCAAGCCGGTGCTGCGTCGGGAAATGGAGGTGTACGCGGGCTTTCTGGAGTACACCGATCACCATGTCGGGCGGCTGTTCGAATCACTGAGCAAGCTGGGGATCGCCGACAACACGCTCATTTACTACATCGCCGGCGACAACGGCGCCTCCGCCGAAGGATCGCTCAACGGCTGCTACAACGAGATGAGCTACTTCAACGGCCTGCAGGCGCTCGAGACACCTGAGTTCCTCACGGCCCGGATTGATAAGCTCGGGGGTCCCGAGTCGTACAACCATTACGCAGTCGGCTGGGCGCACGCGATGAACACGCCGTACCAGTGGACCAAGCAGGTCGCCTCCCACTGGGGCGGAACCCGTAACGGCACAATCGTTCACTGGCCGAAAGGTATCAAGGGCAAGGGTGAGGTACGCTCGCAGTTCAGCCACGTCATCGACGTCGCACCCACAATCCTCGAAGCGGCAGGCATTCCCGAGCCTCTCTCGGTGAATGGCCTGGCGCAATCCCCTATCGAAGGCGTCAGCATGCTCTACGCGTTCAACGATGCCAAAGCGTCAGAGCGCCACGAGACCCAGTACTTCGAGATGTTTGGCAACCGCGGCATCTATCATCAAGGGTGGACTGCTGTGACGAGGCACACGTACCCCTGGTCGAAAGAGAAGCCGCCGGCGCTCGACGACGACGTTTGGGAACTCTACGACACCAACAAGGACTGGAGCCAGGCGAGAAACCTTGCCAAGGAGATGCCGGAGAAGCTCCACGAGCTTCAGCGCCTCTGGCTCATCGAAGCGACACGCTACAACGTGCTGCCCCTCGACGATCGGTTACTCGAGAGAGTCAACCCGGATTTGGCCGGCCGACCAGTGTTGATCGAAGGAAAGACCCAGATCCTGTTCGGCGGCATGGGACGACTGTCGGAGAACTGCGTCCTGAGCATCAAGAACAAGTCGCACTCCATCACTGCCGAGATCGTCGTGCCGGCAAAGGGGGCTGAGGGCGTCATCATTGCCCAAGGAGCGAATATCGGCGGCTGGAGCCTCTACGCCAAGGGCGGGAAGCTCAAATACAGACTGCGGAACACATTCCTAACTCCCTCACGCATCCCAGAACTTCGGTTGCAACACTCGGACAGCCAGGCCAATCACATATGTATTCTGTGAGTTTCTCTTCTTGACCATCCGGCGTTGTCATACCTGTGTTAACGGTCACGTGAGGCATACACACACTCCTAGCAGGATGCTGAAAAATCTCGATTGAACACTCTTCAGCTGTCGTTGTGGCTGATTCTCTGGTCCGTCTGGCCTGGTATTTGTTTTGATTTCGCCAGGAAGCGTGCAGTTCTGGCCGCTGCGCGCCTTTTAGGCACACTTCGGCATCAGGGTCCGCATGCGCACTAAGTTGTACGTGGCAGCCGCCAAAGTGAACAGCCAACCCACTCGCTCCAACCCGCGATGTCGTAGCTGGCGTAGCAGCCCCACCGTCTTCATCCACCCGAAGACTTCCTCGATCCGTTTCCGCTTCCTCTGGCTTACTTGGTAACCGGGGTGTCGAGTCGTGCGCTGGTCCACCCGGCTTCTGCGACCACTCTGATTCTGGGCTATATGCGGCGTGATTCCCATCTGTCGCAGTTCCTCGATGAACTCGCGCTGGTCGTATCCTTTATCTGCTCCCAAGGTCACTCGCCCACAGCCAGGCAGCTCTTCCGCCATCAGCAGCCCGGCATGAGGCTCGGCCGAACCGTAGGCCGTGGTCACCCGCGTGTTCACCACCAGTCCGTTCCGATTCTCCGTCATCAGGTGTCCGTGATAGCTCAACTTTGCTTCCTTTCCTGGTCCCTTGCGGGCCAGCATGGCTTCCGGATCGGTGGTGGAACAGTGTGTCTGATTGCTGCGTTTCTCCCCGCGATAGTTGATGGTGGGGTTATTCTCGTCACAGCGTGCCGCCGGTGGTCTCGGCTGCTGGTCGTTCTTATCCTTGGCCACAGCATCGACCGGCCGGAAGCTTTTGTGCGACGCCCAAGCTTCCAACAATGTCCCATCCACCGTGAAGTGTTCGTCACTGAGTAGCTGCCCGGCCCGTGCTTCTCCCAACACCCCTTGAAAGAACGCTTCCGCGATGTCTCCTTCCAGCATGCGCTCCCGGTTCTTGGAAAACGTGCTGGCATCCCACACCGCGTCATCCATGCTCAGTCCCACAAACCAGCGGAACAGCAGGTTGTAATCCAGCTGCTCCATCAGCAGCCGCTCGCTGCGCACCGAGTACAGCAACTGCACCAACAAAGGCACGCAGCAGCTTCTCCGGAGCGATCGACGGCCGACCGGCGCGTGCATAAAGCTTGTTGAACCGCGGTGACAGTTGCTCTAAAACCCGATCCACGATGGGTCGAATCCGCCGCAACGGATGGTCCTGCGGCACTCGCTTGTCGGGTGAGATATAGCTGAACATCCCGTCCTGCTGCTGATCGTCTCCTCGCATTCGCAACTACTACCACGTCACCCTGCGGATTGGGAGTGGTTTTTCAGCAGCCTGCTAGTTGATGACTAGAATCAGCGTGGCAGAGTTCCCGCCGATTGGACATCCCAAATCGTCGAACGATGCTTGAGACATCACAGAAATCTGCACATTGTTCCCCACTGAGCCACCAAAGGAGTGGAAGGTCTGCTGGGGGACCGTGCTCTGGAGATGGTGTGAGTCCATGAACGTCGTCTGCAACGCATTTCCGTTCCACATGATCTGCGATTGCGGAGTAAAACCGCTTCCGGCGGCTGTCAGCAGAACTGATTCCGCGTCGCTCGGTATGGTGTCCGGCGAGAGTGAAGTAACTTGGGAGGGCGCCACCCCTTGACAGCTGAGGAATATCGCACCGCAGGTCCAGCCAGATAACAGTAGGGTCAGGGCTGCAATGAGGGCAACACGAATCAAAGGGAAAGGCTTATTGGGGTGAGCCAGGAAAGAGGGCATACTAGCCTCCCTTACAAGCGGCTATTATTAGTCCCGAGCACGCGTCACCCTCCTGCCAATCCTGACAGGTCATTCTTGGTCCGCCGGTTGCTGAGCGAGTTGGGGAAGGAAGTGATCGTGGCGCATGCGCAACGTGCGTTTGATCGGGACCAACCGACGGCGCATGGCGTCGATTTTCCGACGACCGTATATCACATCGCCGGATCATCGCGATTCATCGAGAATTAATACTCGGATCGGGCGCGGCAGAGTAGGCTAGGTACACATTCCGTGCCATTCGCGCACAAACTTCAATCCTCGGTTCGTGGCTTCTTCGTGAGGTGTATGATGTCTGCCCAAAACAGTTCTCGTTGCAGGTCATGTCATTCAGCCAACAAGAGCATGTTCAATGGTGAGATTGCGCTTCACTTCCCTGGACTCGAAGGACTGGACAGACCGATTGTGTGGGTCTTTCCAAAGCTTCTGGTCTGTTTGAATTGTGGCTTTACGGAATTTGCAATCCCCGAAGCCGAATTACAACGCCTCGTGGAAAGCGATAGGGCTGCAGCGTAACGTGCCGCGCGGGACATTTGTGGTCCTCACTTGAGTCAGGGGGACAATTTATGCATCCTCGGTTTCGCCAGAGTCCTCCCCTCAATTCCACTACTGACAAAATCATCACCACCAAGGACTCCTTCCAGAGCAATAAAGAGTTCACTCCCGGCATCTGTTTTCAGGACGTATCCTTGCGCTCCGGTGCTCAAGGCTGCCCGTACTAGATCTTTGTCACTGTCCTGAGTTAAGAAGATGATTGCTGTGTCGGGAGCGACTTGGCGCATACGATTCGCAGCTTCTAGTCCGTTCAGGTTGGGGAGGCCGACATCCAGCAAGATCAAGTCTGGTTTCAGTGTCTGGGCCTTTTGAACTGCTTCCAATCCATCCGCTGCTTCTGCGACGACATGGAACTCCGGCTGTGTTTGGAGCTGACCTGCCCCCAGCTTTCGTTCACGTAAGAATACGACAACTTTCTGTTGACCCGCTCCCATTTTCTGTCACAAACGAGATTAGAGGTTTGGGGCAGTGTAAGTCCTTTTCTCCTCGATTGACGCGGGTTTCGCGCACTCCAGAGGCTCAATCAAGAGACTCTGGAGTGCGCGCCCCATCGATGTACTAGCTTTTCCTCGGTGTAGCGCCGCGAATGCTGCGGGCGTCCGATCCGCCAACGCGCTATGCGGACGCTGCTGATTGTAGTGCTCGCAAAACTTCGCCAGCTTCTGCCGCGCGTCGTCCAGCGACGTGAACCATTCCACGTTCAAACACTCGTCGCGCAACCTGCCGTTGAAACTCTCGATGAATCCGTTCTCCACCGGACGGCCGGGCCGAATGAAGCACAACTGCACTTCGTGGCTCATGGCCCAGGCTTCCAGCGCACGACTACAGAACTCACTACCGTTGTCCACCGTGATGCTTTTCGGCAGGCTGCCTCGTTCCTGCTGGGCACGTTCCAGTGCCTGGACTACCTTCATCCCCGTCATCGAGCGATCGGCTTCCAACTTAACGCACTCCCGCGTGAACTGATCGACCACCGTCAGAATGCGGAACGATCGCCCGTCCGCCAACTTATCGCTCAGTAGGGTCGAGCATCAGCGCCCTGCGGCGTTACCGCCGTGGGATTCTGATGCCCGCCCTCCGAACCGGACGTGCACCTTTCGTTATGCATCCGGCTCTCCGGGAACACCGATGTAGCCAGGAGTGCGCATCCATCCGCGGCGGAAGCGCTCCACATGCAGCATGGAGAGAAGGAACTGTTCGACGTTACCTTCCCGCCAGAGCTTACGCGTGGGGCGCAGAAGACTCGGCAACCGCACAAGCCGGGTCCGCTTACGATGAAGGTGACCATGCTTCTTCATCAGCCAGCGCCAGATGCGATCTCCGACATAGAAGTCGAGAGTCGCGAACTGACGGCTTGCGCCAGTGCAGAAGCGATAGTAGTTCCCCCATCCCCGCAGGATCGGATTGAGTTTCTGGAGAAGGTGAGCTAATGACCAACCGCGGGTGCGGCCGGTCATCTGCTTCACCGTGTACCGAAGATCCGCCCGTTTGCTGGTCGGGATTTCGAGTCTCGGCATATAGCCGAACCGGGGGTGCCATTTATAGCGCACCCGGTGACCCAGGAACTGAAAGCCCTCGGTCAGATCGACAACATGTGTCTTTTCGATTGACAGCTCCAGACACATGGTCTCGTGCAGGTACTTCGCCAGCTCGGCCTTTTCTTGTTCGGCTTGCTCGCGGGTGCCCGAGACGAGAACCACGAAGTCGTCAGCATATCGGATCGGGAAGAACACGACCCGCCCAGCTTTGCGGTCTGTCATGCGTGCCCAACCTGCCGCCGTCATAGCATCGCTTTTGCGGCGAGCCTGGATCTTCCGACGATGATGTACCCACCGCTCATACCGCTCCTCGATGATGCCGAGGGCGATATTGGCGAGCAGTGGCGAGATCACGCCGCCTTGCGGAGTGCCTTTGTCCGTCGGCAGCAGGAAGCCGTCCGATAGGACTCCAGCTTTCAAGAACTGTGCGATCAATCTCGTCAGCTTGCCGTCTGTGACGCGAGCGCGAACTCGCTCCATCAGCCGGTGATGATCGATGTTGTCGAAACAACCCTTGATGTCTCCTTCGATGACCCATTGGTAGGGTGTCCGCTGGCGCCGGCCATCTTCCGCCTTTGCTCGCGGACGCATGCTGATGCGGATATGCTCCAAGGCGCCGTGGCAGCTTCGTCCGGGTCGGAACCCGTACGACACATGCCAGAAGCCTGCCTCGAAGATCGGTTCCAGAACGTTCTTGACCGCGCATTGCACCACACGATCACGCACTGTCGGGATACCGAGGGGTCGGAACTTCCCCGGCTGACGCGGTTTTGGGATAAGCTTCCGTCGTGAAGGACTCGGCTGATACCGTCCCCTCTTCAGGTCGCTTTGGAGTTGTTCTAAGAACAGCTCGCTACCCATTCCCGCGTGGATACCCGCGACTGTCATCCCGTCAACCCCAGCGGTACGACGCCCTTTGTTCAGAGCGATCTTCCGCCAGGCGCACCGTAAGTTGCGGAGGTCTGTGATCCAGTTCCATAAGTCACGGTAGCTATCTTCAGGATGAGCCCTGCTCCACTGATAGAGTTTGCGTTGCACGCTGAGGAGCCAGACCTCATCGGCCTGATCATCCAAGTCCATGGATGGTTCCTCCGTCTTCACAACTCTGTCGGTTCCTTGCCCGCCTTCGCCATGTGAACGGCTTTCCCGTTTTCGGACTACTACGCGGGCTCCGTCCCCTTGACCAACCATCTCCCGTCTCCGTGGCTAGCCCGGCTCCGTTGCCGAGCAGTTGATCAGGGTTCCCATGTTCCAGCTCTCGACCTTCACCTCATAGGTGGCATGCTTTACCCCTGGCGATACGGAGCGACCGCCTATAAAAAAGAGGATGCCGTCGCTGAGTCCGCTATTCGGACCCACCAGTGGAGAACTTCGCGCCCCACCAGTTCAGATCGCATAGACTCCCAGCCCCATCTGGCCAAGCGGGAGCGTTGAGCGTTTCAAGACAGAGGCTTCCTGCGCACGCTTCGTTGTCTCACCATAAGATGTGCGGTAGCCCAGCGCACCGATGATGGCGGTGCCTGGTACAGTTCAGACCGTCAGCTTTTCTAGCGCAACGTCGGAACACGGTGCACGTTGGACGGTCCCCTTCCTCTCAGGCTCTTTCCTGAGCGGGGCTGCATTGCAGCAGCCGGTCAAAAGCCAGCAAGCTCAGAAGACTTGTTCTAACCCATCGCATCCTCCTCGCCGTCATGGCGCACCAAAATCCATGCTCCAGCAGTGGTTCGGTCGCACAGCTACGCCGGTTGGCACGGGCCGTCGTCGCGCCATCTTCCGTCGCTGTTTCGTTCGTACAATCAAGCCTTCCTCCCGGTACAGTCGATAGATGCGCTTGGCATTCACATGCCAGCCTTCGCGCCGCAGCAACACCGTCAACCGGCCATAGCCGTAGCGCACGTGCGTTCCCGCCATCTCCCGCAGACGATGGCGCAACACTTCATCAAACACTTTCCGGCTCTGGTAGCGCAGCGTCCCGATCGCCAGCTGCACCAGCCTCGCCGCATGCCGCTCGCTGATCCGGTAGGCCTCCTGCGCCCAGCGCGCCAACTTCCGACGCGCACGAGGCCTTACAGCTTTTTTGAGACAATCTCCTGCAGCATCTGCCGATCCAGGCTCAGGTCCGCCACCAGCCGCTTCAGCCGTCCGACCTCTTCCCGCAACTGCCGCAGCTCACGCAACTCGCTTACTCCCACCCCGGTATACTTCCGTTTCCACAGATAGTACGTCGCCTGGCTGATCCCCACCTTGCGGCAAACCTCGTCTACTCGCGCTCCCGCTTGCACCTGCCGCAGTACCGCTACGATCTGCTCTTCCGTATGAGCTTTCTTGGGCATCGTCCTCGTCTCCTCTCCCGGACTTCTGCCCCAGCTTACCTCTAATCTCCTCTGTGTCAGTTTTTGGGTTTTGGGTCACCGAGAATCTGCCCCCCATTGCAGCAGGGTTCCTCAACAAAGGAAATTAGCAAAATTAGTCGGGACAGCGGGAACCTCTACTAGTGGGTGACCTGTCGCAACATGCTGGTTCGCCATAGGGACAGATGTTCCACTTCTAGTGGTGGAGGACGTCGAACCTTTTCGGCGCCTTCTCTCCTTCGCCCTGCAGGAAGTGCCGGGTTGACTGTTCTAAACAGGCGTTAGCACAAGCTTGCGCCGTTTCTTTGCCTGTTTGGGACGAAACCGGCCTGGTTGGCCGGGTCAATGCAATATGAGAGAGGGGCCCCATAGACATGTAGTCGAGGAGTGTGGGGCGGCAGAAGGAAGCTAGAAAAAGCGAGGAAAGATTGGCACTGTACCCTGAGGGAAAGAACTCCATTGGACGCGAATGATCTTTCCCCCAAGGAGGCAACTGAATGAGTCGCGATATCAAGTATATCGGCATGGACGTGCACAAGGAAGCGACCGTGATCGCGGTGTTGAACGACAGGGGCAAGCTGGTGATGGAGTCGATCGTGGAAACCAAAGCCAGCAGCATTCTGCAGTTTATCCACGGTCTGCGGGGCGAGTTGCATGTGACCTGGGAAGAAGGGACCTGGGCGGCTTGGCTCTACGATCTGCTGCAACCCCAGGCGGCGCAAGTGCTGGTCTGCGATCCGCGGCGCAATGCCTTATTAAAGGAAGGCAACAAGAGCGACAAGATCGATGCGCGCAAGTTGGCCGACTTGTTGCGCACGGGGATGTTGCGCCCGGTCTATCACGGGGAACACGGGCTGCGGACGCTACGCGAGCTGGGGCGTAGTTATCAGACCATCAGCCAAGATCTGAATCGAGTGATGAACCGGATCAAAGCTCTATATCGCGGCTGGAGCATCCCTTGTGCAGGTACCCAGGTGTATGCTCCGCGTTATCGGGAAGAGTGGCTACACAGGATCGAGCATGTGGGGGTGCGCCGGCGGGCCGAGTTGCTCTATCAGCAGTTGGATGGATTGCAGGCCTTACGACGAACGCTCCGCCCCGAGTTATTAACAGAGAGCCGGAAACATAAAGCCTCCAAACTGCTGCGCCAGATTCCCTGCATCGGTCCGATTCGGGCCGCCCGCTTGATCGCACTGATGCAAACGCCGCATCGCTTCCGCAGCAAACGGCAACTCTGGACCTATAGTGGGCTGGGCATTGAGACCCGCGACAGTGCGCAGTATCGCTTCGTGCGCGGACAACTGCAACGTGCGAAGAAACCGCAACAGATTCGCGGTCTCAATCGGAACCACAACCATGAGATGAAAGAGATCTTCAAGGGCGCCGCCACCCGAGCCAGCTGTGGAGTGGGTCCGTTACGCGACTTCTACGTGGCCTTACTGGAGAAAGGGATGAAGCCCGAGATGGCGCGTCTGACCTTGGCACGCAAGATCGCGGCCATTGCTTTGACACTCTGGAAGAAGGAGGAACGTTTCGACGCCGAACAACTGAAGCTACAAGCAGCTTGAGCGTCGCACAGAACGGAGGGGATCTCCCAGGTTTCACGCCTCGGTGGTGGCCCATCGGTTCTGCGATGCTCGGGGTTCGAGGGAGAGTATCCATGCACTCATTAGGCGCGTGGTGTGCTGCGGCATGCAGCACCGAGTCTCCGGGTCAATCCTATGCCCCCTCGCACAACCCAAAAAAGCCATAGGCCTCGAGCCTCCCATAGGATGATGGTTGGCACTTAAGCCAACGGTTGGCTTGCACAGCTTCGCAACGAATGGTGTCGGGACCGTCGCATGAAACCACTCCAGGGAGACCAGCAACTGTGATCCGTATCCCTGTCGTACTCTGTGCCGCTCCAGGCGTTAAAACCAAATCCTCTCCACGAAGAAGAAGGGGCCTGGATGCAAGCACCGATCGAGGTCTCACGGAGAGAGTGGAGAAGTGTTTTTGCTTGACATCCTCTCTCATAGGATAAGTGAAATCGCGATTTTTCGCCAACCGCCAGTATGAGGCTTCGATAAGATAATGCGATGAGTTCCGATGCGGCCAAGATCATGGAGCTTTATGAACGGCATGCGCAGCATTGGGACCAGGATCGAGGACGCGATCTCTCCGAGCAACCGTGGCTCGATCGCTTCCTTAGGTTTGTACGGCCTGGAGGCTCAATCCTTGACGTTGGATGTGGTTCTGCCGAACCGATCGCCCGTTTCTTCATCGAGAGAGGGTACGAAGTCACCGGCGCGGACTCATCGCCATCTCTGATCGACATCTGCAAACGCCGGTTTCCGAAGCAGCACTGGATAGTCGCGGACATGCGGGTGCTTGACCTGAATGCTCGCTTTGACTGTCTGCTTTGCATCCAGGCGGGAACATATCGTATCGCAGTCGATCGCATACGGGCTGCCAGGGCGGACATCAGGAGCACGTTGGATTGATCGTCCAGGTCCCACCGGGTCCCGACAAAGGTGGTCCGCATCCGGCCAGCGTTATAGATCCGCAGATGTTTTTTCGCCAGATCAAGGCCGATGAAATAGGAGGCGATCTTGGCGTGCGTGCAATCGTCCGGGATGCCCGGCAGGCGGTCACTCATCAATTGGTTGGGGTCAAGCTCGCGCCGAAAATCACTGAAATGGTGAAGCCCGTTCTTAAGGTCGTGGCTGCTACAGCTGGCGTGCAGGCAACAAAATGCATAACCTCGTTTCCGCTCATAGGACACGATAGTGGAGGAATCGTTGGATGTGCTCCCGTGCGACTTGTCGCGGGGGCAAACGATGTCGAAGATAAACTCCGCTCCGCGCCGGCGCTCATTCAGAATTTCCACGCTGCCGGTCTCGCAGAGTTTCCTCAACCAATCGAGCTTGCGGATAGCATCATCATCCATTTCGCCTAGAGCCGTTCGACGCGGCACGGGCAATTCCGCCAACGAGGATTCCAGCGTAGAGCGAAGGACCGCCTCAAGAAAGATTTCCTCGACCACCTCCCGCGCCCGACCTTCTTTCGCCGGCAGTTCGATCTCATGCGTCGGAATCTCCAGGATCGCGGATTGCCTCCAGAGTCTCGGATCGCTACCCTTGCGCGCCCTGGAGCCATAAAGTTTGCAAACCCGATTCGCCTCGAAGTTCCCCCGTCTATGGTGGATTCTTCGTTGTTGAATTTTGCCGCCAGTCCAGCAAGAAGGTTCTTTATCAGAGTCTCGGTTGCTTCGTCGTTGGGTTCATCGAGCCGATATAGGAGATGGTAGCCATTACCTGAATCAGAAAGAACAGGGTCTGGAAAGCCCAAGTTGCGGAGAAAATCCCGGACATCGTGAATTTGTCGAAGCGCCGCGGCCTTCTGTTCGTCGGTTGCCGAGGTGTCGGCGCCCCGCTTGGGGTCGGCGTCCACTAAAAGCAATTGCCGTCCCTTGTAATCGGTCTTGCGATACCGACTGGAGGGGCGGTAAAGGCGATTCAATTGAAAGTTGGCCGGCACGCCCGGTGCAGTGTTGAGGGAAAACCACGCCGCCTGGTACTTGGTATCCTCCGCCAGCGCCGCCAGCGCCTTCTCCGCCGAATCGAAGTAACCGACGCGGTTATAATCGGCGTACTTCACAAAAGCCTCGTGGAGGCCTGAAAAAAGAGTCATAGCTTCCCCTTCTCTTTCAGATCGACGACGGTGACCCAACACCGAGGGGCTTTTTCAAGAAGCGAAGTTCACGATCGATGAACGCGGCACCTACAATCCCCACTACCCCGCCGTGGTCCTTAATGGCCCGCATAGCCGCAGACACATCCGTCTTCTCGGTTATCTCGGTTCCGTCTTTGCACACAAGGGCGAGTCGTAGCCACTCCCATCTCGCACCCGTCCTTCGCAGAAAGTCCACCGCTGACAGTTCAGTCGTTACCCTCTCTCGCACCAACGGGCGCGAGCTTGACGCTATGAATCTGAGCTGGCTAAGTTCCTTCTGATCGAGCATGTGACTACTATTACAAACATGAAAGTCAATATCAGGAAAACGTTTGTATATATATACAACGTAGTTGTAGGAACTCGAAAGTGCCGTTACGCGAGCTCGGCTCCATTGCCTTCTGAAACAATCTGGAACTCACGACACCGGCGGGTCGGTTAATGGTCCAGATCATCGGCGCGATGGCGGAATTCGAACGGTCCTTGATCCAGGGGAGGGCGAAGGTCGAGCGCTTGCGCGCCCAGGGCTCATCTGGTCAAGGGTTTCCCAACGGGTGGGGTTCCGAAGGCGACCCTACTGCGGGCCGTGGTCCGGCGCGAACGATCCGTCAGGCCCTAATCGGATTGACCGGTACTTTCAATTCGAAACCATCCCTCTCCAGCGGCGTCATCCTGAGGGGCTTCAGTCCCGAAGGATCCGGCGTGGAGGGCGCAACTCCGGCCACCAGCACATCGCTCCACGCCAGATGCTTCGCAAGCTCAGCATGACGCCTAACGGGCTAAACTGAATATCCATGGGCAACCCCAATCCAGCCGCACACGCGGTAAAAGCAATTTCGCTTCTTGGAATTCCCTTCGACGCGAATTCTTCGTACCTGCGCGGTCCGGCGGAAGCCCCGCGAGCCATCCGCGACGAACTGTACTCCGGGTCCAGTAATTTGTGGACCGAGGATGGCATTGACCTGGGGCGGCCAGGTTCCTTTCACGACGCCGGAGATGTCGCCATACCCGACGACGCAGCGGCTGCCTTCCTCGCCATCGAATCCGCCGTCGATCAGACTTTGAAGCTGGGTCATCCGCTGATCTGTTTAAGCGGCGATCACTCGGTGACCTATCCCACGATCAAGGCTTTTCACACGCACTGTCCTGACCTGACCATCCTGCACTTCGACGCTCATCCGGATCTTTACGATGTGCTCGATGGCAACCGGTTGTCGCATGCCTGCCCCTTCGCGCGCATCATGGAGGAACAACTGGCCCGCCGCCTCGTGCAGGTGGGCATTCGCACCATCAACCGGCACCAGCTCTCGCAAGCCACCAGATTCGGCGTGGAAGTCATCACCATGCGGAACCTTGATCGCTTCTCCAGCCTGAAGTTTGAGGGCCCGCTTTTTATCAGCTTAGACCTGGACGTGCTCGATCCCGCTTTCGCGCCGGGCATCTCGCACTACGAGCCGGGAGGAATGTCGGTACGAGAAGTGCTGGGCTGCATTCAGGGGTTGAACGTGCCGGTCGTCGGCGCCGACATCGTTGAGTACAACCCAACCCGGGACTTGCACGGCCAGACCGCCATGGTGTGCGCCAAGTTCGTGAAGGAAATTGCTGCGGCGATTCTCCGCAAGGACAATCTCGCGCCCAGCGTCTGGCCGTAGAACGTCTGGGTTTAGATTGATCAGTCCTTTGCGAACGCCTATCTCCTGGGCACGTGCGCCGTCCAGAACGTCCACCCGCTTTTCACCGATCCGGCGATCAGTAGCGCTCCCCCAGACATGGCCAAGGCCACAAACATGCTCGTCCACTCGTTTCCATTGTGTGGCGCGGCAGCCACTCTGGGCAGATGCACAATGAGCACCCACAGAAAGAACATGAGGCCCAACAGAATTGCGGAAAGCCGAGCCGCTTTCTGAGTGGCGATAGAGAACGCTGCAGCGACAAATGCCACCCCCACAAAATATGCCCAGAATAGACGGCCCGGAATCCATGCCGGCACCAGGGTTGCGATGAAGCGGGCATACAGGAAGTGTTGAACGCCAAAGACCACGAGAGGCACAGCAAACAGGATTCGTCCCAGCTTCATTACTCCGGCCAGGACCAGCGCCGCGCCGCATAGGGCCAGAAGTTCGGAGCCGCTGGTCCACGGGCCCGGATCGTGAATATTCGCGGCCAGTCTGGGTCCGAAAACAATCAGAGCGCGCAGCAAGAGCAGGAGGGCCAGCGGCAATGCAACCCAATGCCGTTTCTTCCCCATGGCAATACAAACCGAAGCCGCGAGTAGCACAGCCGTCGTTATGTATGCCCAGAGAGGACGGCCAGGACTCCAGGGAGGTCCGGGCGCGGGCACCACCAAAAACGCATGGGCGAGGAATTGAATGGCGAACCCCGCCATGGCGATGGCGAAAAGAATCCGGCCAAGTCTGCTTAACTTTTCCATTGGGTCTATCGTCGTGACCACCAGCCCGTAACAGCCCAACGAATATAGTTCCACTCTGATCGTTCGTCCAGGCAAAGCGCGGAAACTCAAATGGCGGGACTTCTAGCGCGAGGGCCCATATATTAGGGCGTGATGAATCCGGAGACTGGCAAAGAATTTCTCGCCGCGCAATGGCGGGAACTTGCGATGCTGAACTATGACGTGGATCCCGTCCTGATCAAGCGATTTGTTCCCGCGGGGACCGAACCGGACCTGTGGAACGGCCGTGCATTCCTAAGCCTGGTAGGATTTCGCTTCCGCAAGACCAGAGTCCTCGGGATCGCCGTCCCCTTTCATTCCAATTTCGAAGAAGTTAACCTCCGTCCGTACGTACGCCGCCGGGACGGGCTCCTCATCCGGCGTGGCGTCGTTTTCATTCGCGAGATCGTTCCCCGCTGGGCAATCGCAACGCTGGCCCGCGTACTCTATAACGAAAACTATGTCTCGCTGCCCATGTCGCATGACATATCCCATTACGATGCGGGGATGGCGGTTAGCTACGCGTGGAAATTCGGCAATCGATGGAACAGAATCAGCCTGACGGTGAGCAATGACTCTGCGCTTCCGGCCCCGGGCTCCGAGGAGCAATTCATTACCGAGCACTACTGGGGATACGCGCGCCAGCGGGATGGCGGATGCGTCGAATATCAAGTCGCCCATCCACCGTGGAGAGTTTGGAGCACGCGGGATGCGCGCTTTGACGGTAACGTGGAACAGCTTTACGGCGAGGAACTCGCAGACGTACTGAAGGGGCGGCCGGCGTCCTCATTCCTCGCCGAGGGCTCCGAGGTTACGGTGTATAAGGGCAGGAGGTTATGAGGAAAATTTCCGAAACTGGTTCGTCCGCGGACCCCGCCCGTGGGTGGGTACTTTACGACGGCCAATGCGGCTTCTGCTCGCGCTGGCTGCGCTTCTGGCAGCCGACCCTGGCGAAACATGGATTCGATAGCGTAGCGCTACAAGAGCCTTGGGTAACAAAAAGGCTGCAACTGCCAGTAGACGAGCTTCTGTACGACATTCGCCTGCTCACCCGCGAAGGCGACCTGGCGTCAGCAGCCGCTGTGTATCTAGAGGTGACCAGGCGAATCTGGTGGGCGTGGCCCTTCTATGCCATTTTCAGCCTCCCGGGATTCAACTGGCTCATCCATACCTGCTATCGGTGGTTTGCCCGAAACCGGTACTGTGTCTCCCATGCCTGTCGACTAGACTCGAATTCGCGCATCCCTAGGCGCTGAGCAAATTAAGGGGTAGTGTCCTTTTGGCTTGGTAACGGCACACCGAGTTTACGATTCTAAGTGGTAGGCAATCTTTTTACGGGCTAAGCCCAGCAACAATTTGTCAGACCGATGTTTCCGCAACTTACCCAGTTCTCGGACTTTGGCTTTCTACTGCTCCGGCTCATGGTCGGCGTGGTCTTTATCACCAGTGGCTGGAGTCATCTTAAGGACCCTGAAAAGCGCGCTCAGAGCATCGGCGCGAGCAAAGGCTTTACGATTTTTCTGGGCGCCGCGGAGGTGGCCGGCAGCCTGGGAATTATCTTCGGCGTCCTGATCCAGTGGGCTGCGCTGGGCCTGATCCTGATCATGCTGGGCGCGATCCAGAAGAAGATTTTCGTGTGGCGCACCGGGTTCTGGGGAGAAAAGAATTCCGGATGGCACTACGATCTGATGTTCGTGGTGATGAACCTGGTCATCATGTTTACCGGCGGCGGGCGCTGGGTGTTGATGAAGTAGATGGCCCCGGAGAGGAGCACGTGGGGACAGCCGCCCCCGGCTGTCCGGCGGAGCAGGGCTCCGCAATTTCTGCTGCGTCGAGGCCTGTCGAGCTGCGCTCGACCCGACAGCCGAGGGCGGCTGTCTCCACGTGATTGCGGTCGATTCGCGCCCTGTCCGGGAGTTACTTGCGCGCGAGCCCTGCGTCCCCTATCCTTGTGACCAGGATTTGTAGCCTGACTATGCATCGCCTGACCGCCAGATTCTTGCTGGTGTTTCTCTTCGCCGGGATTTTTGTCCCCGTGGGCATGGCGATCTCTGCGCCTCTGCCGCATGCCTGCTGTATGCGGAAGGCCATGCACGATCAAGGGTCGGGCAGCCGTGAAATGCAGGCGGTGGGCGGACGACACGGCAATTGCTGTCCTCCCGTGACCACTGCTCACTGGGCTGAACTGGGGTCGGGAATCGATTCCACGCTCCGTCCTCTGCTCAGCTTCCTGACTCCGGATTCGCATCCCGTCCTGCACAGCCACTACTCCAACTCTCTCCAACCCGTCCGCGGCCCCCCGCTCAGCTGACCCATCTGCTCTGACTTGCGCCTGGTGATTTACATCGGCTTGCCGGTTGCGCGTATGCTTCCGCATTTTTGGCGGAAGCTGCGCTGGCCTCGCTTGGCCATTTGCTGAGGGCAACGTTGGCTGCCTGGCAGGAAGGGCATCGTTTGCTCCTCCGGCGAGCGCAAGACACCCCCACGACTGCCGCTTGAAGGGCGGCGCACAAGAACACTGTCGGATAGATACACATGTCTCGTGTGCTCTGGGCTGGATTGATTGTCGTTCTGCTGCTGGGGGCCGGGTTCTGGCTCTCCGGCCTGGTCTCGCATTGCTGTGGCGCGCGGCAGACTCCCAGCCGGGTGGAAGCCGCTCTGGCGCGGCGGTTGCGCTCCTGGTCGTTGCCGGCGGGCGCCAGCCAGCGCCGGAACCCGGTGACCACATCACCCCAGGTGTTGCAAGAGTCGGCCCGGCACTTTGCCGATCACTGCGCCTCCTGCCACGGGAACAAAGGCGACGGCAACACCGAGATTGGACAGAATCTCTATCCGCCGGCGCCCGACATGCGGCTGCCGGCGACCCAGCAACTCAGTGATGGCGAGCTTTACTACATCATTCACAACGGTGTTCGCTGGACGGGCATGCCAGCATGGGGCGAGCCCGGCAATGATAACGACCTGGACAGCTGGAAACTGGTCCTCTTCATCCGCCATCTGCCCAACCTGACAGCGGACGAACTCCGCGACATGGAACGCTTTAATCCGAAGAGCGATGCTGACCGTAAAGAAGAGAAGGAAGAACAGGATTTCCTGAATGGGGGGCCGCCTGGTGATCAGACCCCGAAATCCCGATGAATATCTCAAGGAGACAAACCGTGAAAAAGCTGGCGTTGATGGTAACTGGGATTCTGATTTGCACTCTGCTCTGGGGCACGCTGGCTTTTGCTCACGGCGGCATGGAACACATTCTGGGGACGGTCACCGCCGTTACCGACCATTCTGTGTCAGTAAAAACCCGCGACGGGGCGGCCAGGACAGTGGAGTTCGATGGCGAAACCAAGTTCGTGAAGGGCGATGCGCCAGCCACCATCAAGGACGTTCAGGTGGGAAGCCGGGTGGCAATCCATGCCCACAAAAACGACAACTCGCTGCATGCCGCGGAAGTCAGGATCGGCGCAGCCGCAACTCAAGGCCAGCATTAGAACTGGAAATCGGGAGAACAGCTATGACCTACAAGGGAGCATCGGTACTTGTCGCACTTCTGCTGAGCAGCGTGGTCGCATACGCCACCATCTTCGGCACGGTCAGCGGCCTGATTCACGACCCGCAGCACCGTCCGGTGCAAGGGGCGCAGGTCACACTGCACGCAGCCAATTCCGCCTGGACGAAGTCCGTCAGCAGCAACGACTCCGGCGAATTTCGTTTTGACAGCGTGCCTCTCGGCGAATACTCCGTAACCGTTGAATTGGCTGGCTTCGCCACGGAAGAGCAGAAACTCGTCCTCAGTGCGGGCCGCGATATCCGCACCCACTTTTCGCTGACCGTTGCCCAGACCAAAGAAACGGTTGAGGTCAAGGACGAATCCATCGCTGTCAATCCCGAGTCCTCTACCACCGCAACCCTGGTCAGCCGCCGGCAGATTGCGGAGACTCCAGGCGCCGACCAGACCAACAGTCTGAGCATGATCACGAATTACGTACCCAGCGCCTACATGGTGCACGACCAGCTCCACATCCGTGGCGGGCACCAGGTCTCGTGGCTGATTGACGGCGTGCCCGTACCCAATACGAATATTGCTTCGAACGTGGGACCGCAGTTCGATCCCAAGGACATCGATTATCTCGAAGTGCAGCGCGGCGGCTATTCGGCGGAATACGGCGACCGCACCTACGGCGTCTTTAACGTGGTAACCCGCTCCGGTTTTGAACGTGATCGACAGGCTGAGCTGGTGACCAGCTATGGCAGTTTCAATCGCACCGAAGATCAGTTCAGCATCGGCGATCACACCGACCGCTTTGCTTATTACGCCAGCGTGTCCGGCAATCGCACGGACCTGGGACTGGAAACGGGAAGCACCGAGATACTGCACGATCTGGGCGCCGGGCTCAGCGCCTTCACATCCCTGACATTCAATAAGAACCCGAAGGACCAGCTTCGCCTGGTTGCGTCCGCTCGAGGGGACCACTACCAGGTCCCCAACGATCGCGACCAGCAGGACCTTGGTATTCGTGACGTGGAAAACGAGCGCGATGATCTGGTCAACTTTTCCTGGCTGCATGCCTTCAGCCCGGGGACGATTCTGACGGTTTCACCCTTCTACCATTTCAACCAGGCCCACTACATTGGCGATTATGTGGGCCAGCCCGATCCCGACGTGGTGGTTCCCGAGGACAACCGGGGCTCGAACTACATGGGGGGCGTGGCTTCTCTCGCCGTCAATCACGGCAAGCACAATTTTCGTGGAGGTTTTCAGGTCTTCGGGGCGCGCGACAACCAGTTTTTTGGCGTGGTCACCAGCGATGGCAGCAACCCGCCGCTGAGCCAGCGCGAAAAGGTATGGGGGAATGTGGAAGCGCTGTTTCTGGAAGATCAGTACAAGCTCACCAGCTGGCTGACCATCAACGGCGGAGTACGGCTGACGCATTTCGGATCAACCGTGAGCGAAAACGCGGTTGATCCGAGGATCGGCGCCGCCATTCGCGTGCCGCGTCTCAACTGGGTGTTCCGCGGATTCTACGGACGCTACTATCAGGCCCCGCCGCTGCTCACAGTGAACGGTCCGCTGCTGGAGCAGGCCGCGCAACAGGGGTTTGCTTTTCTGCCGCTGCACGGCGAGCGCGATGAGCAGCACGAATTCGGCGTGACCATCCCGGTGGCGGGTTGGACCTTCGATGTCTCCAACTTCCGCACCGCCGCCAAAAACTTTTTCGACCACGACATCCTGGGCAATTCCAATATTTTCTTTCCCCTCACGATTGAGCGCGCCCGCATCCGGGGATGGGAAGGCACCTTGAACTCGCCCCGCATCGCAGGACGGGCCCAGTTCCACGCCGCCTATTCTCATCAGTACACGGAAGGCGCCGGCGGGGTCACCGGCGGCCTCACCGATTTCGAACCGCCGGACGAAGGATATTTTTTCCTCGATCACGACCAGCGTCACACGCTTTCTACCGGCGTAAATCTCAGGTTGCCGTGGCGCGCATGGGCTGACTTCAACGCGAATTACGGCTCCGGTTTCGTCGATGGCGAAGGACCCGAGCACTTGCCTTCGCATGAGACCTTTGACTTGTCGGTGGGGAAGTCGTTTGGCGAAAAATGGGACGTGCGTCTGACCGGTCTCAATTTGTCCAATCACCGCTATCTGCTGGACAACAGCAATACCTTCGGCGGAACCCACTATGTGAACCCGCGCGAAATCTCGGTGCAGGTGAAATACAGGTTCCGATTCTAAGGGCGGGCGTCGGACGTCAGGCGCCTGACCTCGGCGCAGCGCATCCAATAATGGGAGAATACGAGCAGATGAGAGTCGTTCTGGTTCTGCTGGCGGTCGCAGGTGTGGCAGTTTCCGCCATGGCCTTGCGCGAGCACTATCGCACTGACACTTCGCCCTGCAGCATCAATGAGAAATGGGATTGCGGGATCGTGAACCATAGTCCCTACGCCGTGCTTTGGGGCGTGCCCGTGGCGACTATCGGGATTGTCGGCTATCTGCTGCTGGGCGCGCTGGCGTTCAAACGCTGGTATTCGGTTTTGTTGCCGCTTGCGTTGGCGGGGCTCGCGTTTTCCCTCTATCTGGCCCACATCGAAGCGCACCTTCTGGGTGTCTGGTGCATTTACTGTGTGGCATCACTGGGCGTGATTTCGGCTTTCAGCCTTCTGACGTTAGCGACAGTAATAAACCGGGGCCGGAGCAGAAACCTAAGCCGCTGATCCCACAAAGACGCATCGAGGAATTTCCTGGCGCAAACGCGGTTTGAACTTGTCGTTCTTCTTCAGCCCGCCCCGCCGATCTTTTTCAGCGCTGCCAGCAGTTCCTCGTTATTCGGCGCCTGGTCCAGCGGATAGACTTTGGTGAATGCAATCTTCCCTTTCTTGTCCACGATAAAGACGGCGCGCTCACTGATGCCGGGAAAGGGCTGCTCCTTGCGCAGGATTCCAAACCGCTCCGAAACCTGGCCGTGAGGATAGAAATCCGCGCACATGGGCGTGTGCATCAGTCCGATTTCCTTTTTCTGCCAGGCAATCTTGCTGGGAATCGAGTCCACGCTGATGTCCACGACCTGGGCGTCGAGGCTGGCGAATTTGTCGCGGTCGGCGTCGAATGCGGGAACCTGCGCCGCGCATGTCGGCGTCCAGTCCAGCGGATGGAAACTCACGACGACGTTCTTCCTGCCGTGGAAGTCGCTGAGTTTTAACTTCAGATGGCGTTCGCCTTCGACCGCAGGCAGTTCAAAATCCGGGGCTGTGTCTCCCACCTTCAGGGGCATCAATTCCTCCTCCATTCATGTTAACCGAACCGGTCGGGTGCACGAGGCGCCTGGGCCGTCCATAGGGCATTGCCGCGGCTCGCGCATCAAAATTAACAATGCTTTAACAATTCCCACATCGCCACCGACTAATATCTTGCGATGCCACAGGAGCCTCTAGTCATTGAAGATGTCCCTGGGCCCAAGGAAGGGCAGCGCATTCTGCGCCTCACCGGCCCTTTGACCATGTCCACACTGTTCGATTTCCAGACCCGGGTCCGCACCGATACCTCACGAACCCTGCTGCTGGACCTGACCAACGTTCCTTATGTCGATTCAGCTGGCATTGGGGCGCTGGTGGGCGCTTACGTCACCCATGAGAAGGACGGCCGTAGTTTATACATGGTCGGCGTGAATGAACGCGTCCGTAGCGCACTCAAAGTCACCCGGGTCGAGCAGTTCTTCCGCTTTGTCGATTCAGTGACTGCGGCGGAGCAAGCCATTAGCACATGACGGGTGGCCAGATCCCAGCCTGGGTTTATCATTGAGCAATGGTTCGCCAGCTTGGCATTCTTTTAGCGCTCTCGACCGCCGCGCTTGCCGGAATAACCGATGATGTTCGCCTAGCCCTGACGCGGAACGACCTTCCAGCTGCCGCGGTTGAACTCCAAAGCTATCGTGCACATCAGGGAGTGACGCCGGATTACGTGGAAGCGCTTTCCTGGATGGCCCGGGCGAGTCTTCAATCGAACCAGTTGGATCGTGCCCAGACCTATGCCCGGCAGACCGAGAGTTTGTCGCGGCAATTGCTGGCCAAACGCCCGCTGGATGCCGAGCCTCACCTTCCGACCGCTCTGGGCGCCGCCCTCGAGGTCCAGGCCCAGGTGCTGGCTGCCAGGGGGGAACCAGGTCAGGCAGCCGCCCTGCTCCGCCGCAGTTTAGTAATCTACCGGAACACTTCGATCCGGGCACGGTTGCAGAAGAATCTCAACGTTCTCAGCCTCACGGGAAAGCCGGCACCTCCACTGAAAGCCGCGCTCTACCTGGGGCCCAAACCGGTCGCTCTTACCCAGCTCAATGGTTCCCCGGTTCTGCTGTTTTTCTGGGCCCACTGGTGCTCGGACTGCAAAGCGGAGGGCCCGGTCATTGCCCGACTGAGCTCCGAGTTCGGCCCCCGTGGGCTGATGCTGATGGCTCCCACCCAGCTATACGGTTACGGGGCTCGTGGAGAAGATGCCCAGCCGAGGGACGAACTCCCCTACGTCGAACGGGTCTGGCAACACTTCTATCCCGGGCTGCAGGGAGTTCCGATTCCGGTCAGCAAAGAGAACTTCAATCTCTATGGCGCCAGCACTACGCCCACCCTCGTCTTGCTCGATCGTGCCGGCCGCGTGGCACTCTACCATCCCGGCGTGATGCCCTATGAGGAACTCCGCTCCGCCATCGAGAAAGTGGTTCGTTGAACTGGGGACGGCGAACTGTTCACTGAAAAACTGGGTTTTTGCTTCAGTTCTCCGAGGCCTCCCTGGTTTCAAGATTTCTCTCCGCCATCTACAATCTCCAATCGCATGGATGAAGCCCGCATCGCGAAGTTGCTCGAACCTTTCCTGAGCGACGGCCGACCCCAGGAAAGCACGACAGGTAGCCGGTGCGCGCCGACTCTGTCCCCTGCCCAGGCGCGACATATATCGATGTACGTCGATTTACTATTGCGTTGGAACGACCGCGTCAATCTCACCGCGATACGCGAGCCGGAAGAAATAGTCACCCGCCATTTTGGAGAATCCATCTTTGCTGCAAGGCAATTGTTTCCTCGACCAGAGGCTGGAGCCGGCACAACGGCGCATGTGATCGACATTGGTTCCGGAGCCGGCTTCCCGGCCTGCCGATCAAGATATGGGCGCCGCATGTTCACCTCACGCTGATTGAGGCGAACCAGAAGAAGGCGACATTCCTGCGCGAGGTAATTCGCCATCTGGGCCTGGCGGATGTCGAAGTCTTTGCCGCCCGCGCCGAGGCTTACCTCGGGACCTCTGGAGATGTGGTGACGTTTCGAGCGGTCGAGCGGTTCGAATCGATT
>CAWCPY010000013.1:0-280357 GCA_963797385.1 Terriglobia bacterium | reverse complement strand
TTTGCGAATGTGTGGGTGATGAGCGTCAACGCACCCTTGGATGGCGATACTCGTGGATGGCGATACTCGGGGACCAATCGTTCAGCGTTCCGAGCGACGGAATTTGATTGTGATCCCGACGCATTCGAGCTGTGTCGAAAACCTACACATCGCAAAGTGCGCGATGTGTGGGGCACCCGCCGGTTACGGCGCGGACGAACTTACACGCGATGGGAGCGATTCGCGGCAGTCGTGGTGTCCCCCTGGTGTCGGCGCGCTCGGACCGCGGGCTGGGCAGAATTTGAAGCGCCAACTTTTTGCAGGGTTGAGCTGACCACATCGAAGGTTCTCACCTGGGGAGTGCCCGCCAATATTTTTTTCAGGATCTCCAGGGCCTGGGGATAGCTGGTTGAGTTGTAAACCTCCGCGCTTTCTTCCTGGTCCCAGAAACTGATGGACACGATTTCCTTGCCGCCGGGGACCGCCAGGATCATCGTATCCAGGAAACCTTTTTGTTTTCGGAGCCAGGGAAGGATTTCACTATCCATTACCCTTATGAATTCAGCCAAAGTGTCGGGTCTTAATTTGACGGCAACGTGACGAGCAAACATGTCAACCTCCCTGCATCGTCGGGCGTCAAACCTCGGACGTCGGCAAAGCCTGGTGTCTGCGGTTCAACGTCTGACGTCCGAGGTCTGAGGTCTGAGGTCTGACGCCCGCATTCTGCCATCGATCCTACTCGGAAGTACATAACTTTGGGGAGGCCCGCCACCGGCTCCTGCCGTAAGTCTCTTTCCGGCAGACTTCATGGTATGAACTTCAGTAAGGAGATCATCTGTGAGAACCCTGAAGCTGATGTGCGCCGTACTAAGCCTGGCAACGCTCGTCTTCGCGTGCCCGACGTCGATCTCCTGCCCCGCCGACCGGGCTGAGATGCACAAGGTCGGAGACGAATACTCCGGACTGGGCCACTACGCGATCTACCAGCACACCAATTCGGCGGGCGTGGTCCACCAGGTGCCTATTCGCTGCGACCAGTAGGGTAAGAGCCGGATTCTCAGCGGTGTAGTTGCTTTTCTCCTGCCTCTTCGCCACAATACAGACGCTCGGAGCTGTGTCGTGAGCGATGGTGCACGCTGTGTTTCCGCTGTTTTCCGCTGCCGCCCGCGGCGTTCTCCGCTTTTCTGGCTGCCTGCTGTCACTGTTGTTATTTTTCTTTACCTTCCACCGGCTCACTCCCAGGATGCGCAGAGCCCGAATACAGCCTCCGCCAGCTTGCGCGGCACGGTGATCAATAGCGTCACCCGCGAGCCCATTGCTCACGCCCTTGTGTCCTCTGCCGACAACCGGCTTGCGGCGTTCACCGATGATCAGGGCCGCTTTGAATTTCAACTCCCGCAAGTGGAAGCCAACCCGAACAAGCCTGCGGAGGGGATGACTTTCTACAACGTTTCGGCCCAATTAATGGCCCGCAAGCCCGGTTTTCTCGACTCCGGCATGAATGCCTCACCTCCTCAAAGCACCGTCGGCGATGACATCACGATAGCGCTGGTTCCCGAATCCCTCATTGTCGGCCGGGTAAATCTCCCCTCTTCCAATCAGTCTGACCGCATCACCGTGCAGGTTTACAAACGCCAGGTGCGCGACGGCCGAGCCTTCTGGGCTCCCGGCGCGAGTGCCACCACGCGCTCTAATGGCGAGTTTCGCGTCGCCAATCTCATGGCGGGCACCTACAAGATATTCACTAGCGAACTGATGGACCGCGATCCCATCACCTTCGATCCCCGCGGCCAGCTCTACGGATATCCACCCATCTACTATCCGTCGGCAACTGATTTTGCGTCGGCGTCGGCCATTACTCTGGAGGCTGGCAAAGCCTTTCAGGCCGACCTTTCTCCGGTGCTCCAGCCGTACTACCCGGTCAGGATCGCGGTCACGAATTTTCAGGCCCAGAACGGGGTGGGTGTTTCAGTCGCACTCCAGGGACACAAAGGCCCGGGCTATTCTCTGGGATACAACGGCGAGGGCATCGAAGGCATGTTGCCCAACGGAATTTATACCGTGGAGGCCACTCTGCAGCAGGGCCAGCAGACGGCGACGGGTAGCGTGAATATCACGGTGAAAGATGCTCCTGCGACTAACGCGTCCATGGCGGTCCTGCCCAACGGCTCGATTCCGGTGAATATAGAGGACGAGAGGAGCGACCATCGGACCGGCAATTCCTTTATGCAGGGAGGGTTCTCCCGCGAGCAGAAGGCTAACGTCTATTTGCAACCCGCCGACGATTTCGATTCTGGTGGATTCGCTTCCCTTCGTCCACCGCGCAAGCCCAACGACAACGATCTCGCGCTGGAGAACGTACGGCCCGGCCGCTACTGGCTCAAGGTCGATGCCTCCAGCGGATACGTCGCCTCGGCGGTCGCGGGCAGCGTTGATCTGCTACGCCAGCCCCTCGTAGTCGGCTCCGGCGGCGCGAGTCTGCCGATTGATATCGTGCTGCGCGACGACAGTGCCGCGATCGACGGCACCGTCGAAGGCATGCCTCCCGTGCCGGCAGAACGGCGCAGCCCAACCTTAACGATACGGTCCGGACCCGTCGCCATGCCTGCGGGTCCATACGTCTATTGCATTCCTCTGCCGGATTCT
This sequence comes from Terriglobia bacterium, assembly GCA_963797385.1. Classification (GTDB taxonomy): domain Bacteria; phylum Acidobacteriota; class Terriglobia; order Terriglobales; family Acidobacteriaceae; genus JAIQFF01. The sequence goes on along the minus strand of CAWCPY010000013.1, from coordinate 277,732 downwards.
TCCGGCCGCTTTACCGCAGCCTGGGTTTCGCCGCAGGGGACATTTCAGTTCCAGCAACTTCCTCCAAGCACCTATCGCATTCTTGCCTTTGACCGCCAGCAAAGCGAGCTCGAATATCAGAATGCCGAAGTCATGAGCCAGTATGACGACAAAGGCCCGATCGTCCGCCTGGGTCCGGGGCAGACCGAGCACGTGCGGGTGACTTTGATTTCAACGCGGGAGTGACGTCATGTTCGACGAGTTGCGATGGTCCACCCTGGGTCCACGTAGGGGCGGGTGCCCTCACCCGCCCGGCCGGGCGAAGCCCGGCACGGTTTTGGCTGGGACAACCAGAACAAGAGACGAGCTGCGCTCGTCCGCCCGGACGAAGGCGCCCGGGCCTACGTGGGCTTTGGTTTTCCTCCTGGCCTCGCCAGTTCCGCTGGCCGCGCAAAAGCCCGTGCAGCAGCTTGCGGTCGGCCACTTCCGCATCGCCGGTACCATCGTCAGCACCCCGGAGGGCCATCCGCTCTCCCGCGCTCGGGTTTCGTTGCGGGACGTGAAAAACGCTCAAAACCAGATTTTCATGATCACCGGCGACGATGGCCACTTCGAATTCCGCAACCTTCCGCCGGGGAAATATTCCCTGACCGGCGCCAAGCGGGGATACATCAGCGCCGCCTACGACCACCACGAGCAGTTCTCCACTGCCATCGTGACCGGCGCGGGCGTGGACACCGAAAACCTCACGCTGCGGCTGGTGCGCACGGCGGTGCTCACCGGCCACGTTTTCGACGAATCCGGTGAACCGGTCCGCGCCGCCACGGTTACACTCTGGCGCGACGACCACAGTGCAGGCGTCAGTCGCACCGTGAGCTATCGAACCGATCAGTCCGACGATCTGGGCTGGTTCGAATTCGCGCCGCTCGATGCCGGCACCTACTTCGTCTCCGCCGTAGCCAAGCCCTGGTATGCGGTCCACCCACCATCGGTGCAGCAGAGTGGCGCGACCGATGCTCCCACCTCGGTCGACCGTTCGCTGGACGTGGTTTACCTGCCCACGTACTACGCCGGAGCTACCGAAGTTGAAGATGCCTCGCCCATCCTCATTCGCGGCGGCGATCGTCTTGACTTTGATCTACACTTGGCGCCCGTACCCGCCTTGCACGTGACCCTGCGCGCTCCGCCTCTGCAAGCCGGACAGGGCTTCCAGATGCCCATGCTTTTCAAACGCGATTTCGATGGCTTCGATGGCTCGCAGGCCCTTCAACCCGAGGTGCAGATGACCGCGCCCGGTGTGGTTGAGATCACCGCCGCCCCCGGCAAGTACGAGTTGCGCCTGCCGCAACACGACGAAGAGCCCAGCCAGAGCAGCGAGATCGAGATCAGCCAGGACAATCAGGAACTGGACGCCTCCGCCGGCCAGGCCATCAGCAGCATTACTGCGAAGGTCGAGTTGGTAGGAGAGACTACGCCCCCGCCGCAAATGGCATTCGCACTTCGCAACGCTCAGCATCGCGTCGTTTTCTGGGGAGCGATGGGCCCGACCCGCGAAGTTACATTCGCCGACGTCGCGCCCGGAAACTACGAAGTCCTGGCCGGGGCCGCGTCGCGCGCATATTCAGTTGTCTCCATGGTGGTGAATGGCTCCCCGGTTTCCGGCCATTCGCTCGCCGTTCCTGCCGGCGCGGCCCTGGCGCTCCTGCTGAGGGTGGTGGGAGGCGCCGCCGACGTGAATGGCATGGCGCAGCGGGCGGGCACGGGCGCGGCCGGAGCCATGATCGTCTTGGTCCCCAGGAACCCGGAAGCCAACCGTGAACTCTTCCGCCGGGACCAGAGTGACCTCGACGGCACCTTTACCTTCCGCAGTGTGATTCCCGGGGTTTACACGGCCATTGCCATCGAGAACGGGTGGGAGCTGGACTGGTCGAAGCCTGCCGTGATCGCGCAATACGCCGCCCACGGTGAAAAAATCGTGGTGGGCGGATCTCAAAGCGCCATCCAGCTTCCCAGCCCGCTCGAGATTCAGCCGAGGTGAGGAGTTTCTCCGGCTGGCGCCTCGCACTTGTGCGCATTGAACTGCTGCTGGATCACAGCCTGCGCCCGGGCCAGCTGGCCGGCAGGCTGGTGCTCGGCCTGGAACTGCATGTTGCAGGCCTCACAGATTCCGATGACCGGAACGTTCTTGACTCGCTTGATGATCCGAAGACTGCGCTTGGCCATGCATACAGTCTCCCACAACTTAGGTGAAGAAGGTCTTCTTCGCGACCTTTGCGGAATCTCTTTGCGTCCTTTGCGGTTAAGATCTTGCTCTGGCCGACCCCTAAAATCAAACCTTCAACCGCAAAGAATGCAAAGGGGACCGAGGCGGGGACTGAGGTGGTTGGGCACTGCTCTTGAACACGGTGTGGCTACTTCGAAATTGTCCGTGGCCTAAATCGACGGAGCACGTAAGCCGCAGCCGCTACTCCCAACATTCCCGCTAAGATAAACCCGCCGCCCTCTACCAAAACTCGATCGATAACGCCGACATCTTGCTGCCCAGGTAACTGTTCAAATCCGACGATTATGGCAATAAAAATCGCAAGCCATAACGTAGCGCCGAACAAAGACGAAGCTAGGAGCCCTAGTACTACTGTGTTATAAAAAAGGAGCTCCACAAAAAGGACAACCCGAGAGTTGCCGGAGCAGAACTCGTGCGATGGTTTGTCGAAGCGTAGCAATGGACCAGGGGTTATGCCGCTCCACGCGCACTGGGCGAACCCCGAGGGCGGAACTTGAGCGGCATTTCGGCGACGGGTAAGTCCACTTGACCGGCGCGAGCGGAGGGGGAAAAACGGCTCCGTTCGGCCACCAGGAACCCATACGCCGCAATACAGAGAGTCGCGTGATGGTGAAAGCCGCGCCAGCCTCGTCCTTCATAATGGCCCAGGCCGAGTTCTTGCTTCAGTTCTTCGTAATCACGCTCGATGATCCAGCGCTGCTTGGCCAAGCGCACCAGATCGGCAAGCGGGGTGTCGACGGGCAAAGTCGATAACCAGTACTTGGTCGGTTCGGCTTCCGCTTTCGGCCACTCGATCAGCAGCCACTCTTGCGGACGGGGCTCGCTGCTCTCGTAGTCGCGGTGTGCGGGACGAAGGCGCAGGGCCGCAAACCGGGAACGCAGGGGCTTACGAGTTCCTTGCCGCCAGCGCACCATCTTCCAGGCGGAGGAAGGCAGGCTCATCGCCAACTCGCGCACCGCAAGCGGGTTGTGCTGGCCATCGCGGCGTAGCAGCTTGGTGGGGCGTCCGATTCCTTTCCACTTCCGTTTGGCTAGCGGTGCCTGGCCTGGTTTCCATACGCTCACCGACGACTGGATACCCACTACGTACAGCAAACCTAATTCGGTGATGCCATCGCGAAATCCGGTGTCGTTGCCATAGGCGGCGTCCGTCAGTACCGGAGCGGTGGGGATCTCTCGGTCCAGGGCAGTGCGAATTTGTTGCAAAGCAATTTCCGGCTTGGTTTGAAAACGGATTTCCCGCGGTATGCCCGTGGCCTTCCTCCGCTTCTTATCGTGAACCCACACTTCGGGTAAGTAGAGACGCCAGGCAATCGGCAAACTCACCTCTCGGGTGCTGACCGACAAACTCACCGCCACCCGGCAGTTCTCTTGCTTGCCCACCTGCCCACAATACTGTCGGGTCACTCCTACCGAATGCGTCCCCTTCTTCACCAACCCGGTGTCATCGACGATCCAGGCTTCGATCGGTCCTTGCTTCTGCATGGCGGGTAAGGCGTACTGGCGCACCGCCTCCAAGATGTTCTCATCCCTCCAGGGCGCGTGAGCCACGACATGGTGTAAGGACTGATGGGTCTGACGCACCTTGTCGGGACAGAGGCGGGCCGCCATCGGTTCCACACTCTTGCGTTCCCCGGGAAGCAGCAAGCCGGTGCAATAGGACTTCAGAGGGACCACGCGATCCAGGTGCCCCGCGGCTTGCGCCAGGCGATTCAGAAAGGCCGCGAAGCGTTTTTGCTGGGCGCCTGGCGCAACAGAATGGGCGCTCATGACCGGCAACTTAACATTAAAGAATGGCAGACCGGGTGGTTTTTCAGCTCAAGGTATCCAGTTTATAACACAGTAGTACTAGCAGGCTGCTGAAAAACCACTCCCAATCCGCAGGGTGACGTGGTAGTAGTTGCGAATGCGAGGAGACGATCAGCAGCAGGACGGGATGTTCAGCTATATCTCACCCGACAAGCGAGTGCCGCAGGACCATCCGTTGCGGCGGATTCGACCCATCGTGGATCGGGTTTTAGAGCAACTGTCACCGCGGTTCAACAAGCTTTATGCACGCGCCGGTCGGCCGTCGATCGCTCCGGAGAAGCTGCTGCGTGCCTTGTTGGTGCAGTTGCTGTACTCGGTGCGCAGCGAGCGGCTGCTGATGGAGCAGCTGGATTACAACCTGCTGTTCCGCTGGTTTGTGGGACTGAGCATGGATGACGCGGTGTGGGATGCCAGCACGTTTTCCAAGAACCGGGAGCGCATGCTGGAAGGAGACATCGCGGAAGCGTTCTTTCAAGGGGTGTTGGGAGAAGCACGGGCCGGGCAGCTACTCAGTGACGAACACTTCACGGTGGATGGGACATTGTTGGAAGCTTGGGCGTCGCACAAAAGCTTCCGGCCGGTCGATGCTGTGGCCAAGGATAAGAACGACCAGCAGCCGAGACCACCGGCGGCACGCTGTGACGAGAATAACCCCACCATCAACTATCGCGGGGAGAAACGCAGCAATCAGACACACTGTTCCACCACCGATCCGGAAGCCATGCTGGCCCGCAAGGGACCAGGAAAGGAAGCAAAGTTGAGCTATCACGGACACCTGATGACGGAGAATCGGAACGGACTGGTGGTGAACACGCGGGTGACCACGGCCTACGGTTCGGCCGAGCCTCATGCCGGGCTGCTGATGGCGGAAGAGCTGCCTGGCTGTGGGCGAGTGACCTTGGGAGCAGATAAAGGATACGACCAGCGCGAGTTCATCGAGGAACTGCGACAGATGGGAATCACGCCGCATATAGCCCAGAATCAGAGTGGTCGCAGAAGCCGGGTGGACCAGCGCACGACTCGACACCCCGGTTACCAAGTAAGCCAGAGGAAGCGGAAACGGATCGAGGAAGTCTTCGGGTGGATGAAGACGGTGGGGCTGCTACGCCAGCTACGACATCGCGGGTTGGAGCGAGTGGGTTGGCTGTTCACTTTGGCGGCTGCCACGTACAACTTAGTGCGCATGCGGACCCTGATGCCGAAGTGTGCCTAAAAGGCGCGCAGCGGCCAGAACTGCACGCTTCCTGGCGAAATCAAAACAAATACCAGGCCAGACGGACCAGAGAATCAGCCACAACGACAGCTGAAGAGTGTTCAATCGAGATTTTTCAGCATCCTGTTAGAGCGCGTTTGCCGATTGATTTCATTTTGGTGGCTCTTTCCCCCTTCCGCTGTTCTCAAAATGAAAGTGGTCCAGTACACTTGAACCCCTCCCCTTGCACGCAAAATGCCGTTATGGTAACTTTTAGAATTGTCCCGGACATCAGGAAGGGATCAGAGGGTGTTCTGTCCCCGAAAAGGGAGAGGCCCGATCCAAGAACTGCTGGCGTAGCTCAGTTGGTAGAGCATCTGATTTGTAATCAGAGGGTCAGGGGTTCAAATCCCTTCGCCAGCTCCAGCATTGGTTCCGGAAGGCAGGAGATTCAGAGCGGCGGCTTGACAGATTTTTCCAACGGCACTCCATAAGGGAATTTTCCAAGTGTGGTGTTTGCGTGCGAGGGCATATTCGCGCGCTTTTCTGTTCGTCACTTTTCGATGGTTTCGTATCCATGGTTTCGTATCGAAGAGTCCGCCTGAACGATCTTCCGTAGCGTGCATGTCTGCGAGGAATGCCGGACAAGCAGGTAAGGCCGAACTGTTCTGCAGTTCTGCACAGGTGGGTGAGTGGTTAAAGCCAGCAGACTGTAAATCTGCCCCTCCTCGGAGGTACGAAGGTTCGAATCCTTCCCTGTGCACCAGAGACTTGAAATGAACCGTCTCTACATGGCGCTGGCCGCTTTCGTGGTTTTGGGGGCGCTTTCGTGGGCGACTTTGAGCGATCCGAAATTGCGTTTCGCCACGCTGGCGGTCCTGGCAATGTTCGCGCTGAAGACCTGGTTGAGGCGCAACGATGTGATGCATCCGGACCGCGAGGGCGAAGCGGAGTAGTCAGTTAGACAGCGGCGCGTCGCCGGGCTGGTGATTTGGCTGAGGGCTGACGGCTGAAAGCTGACGGCTGAAGGACGGCTGTGTAAGCCGATGTAGCTCAGTTGGTAGAGCACTCCCTTGGTAAGGGAGAGGTCACCAGTTCAATCCTGGTCATCGGCTCCAGAGTTTGGTTGAGCGAATGGAAATCGGCGGCCGGGCCGGGATTTTGGCTGAGGGCTGACGGCCGATAGCTGATGGCTGGTTTTTAGCGGGAGTAACTCAGTGGTAGAGTCACAGCCTTCCAAGCTGTTGGTCGCGGGTTCGATTCCCGTCTCCCGCTCCATTGTTTTCTGACGCAGGTGCGTGATGGTGAGCTTTCAACAAGTTGCCATAAGGATTGAGAAGGAAAAAGAATTTGAGGAATTGAAGAGCGCGATCGAGCGCGCACTGGGCCTGGTAAGGGTTGAGCACTTCCTCAAGCGGGTGCGCAAGAGTGGCGCCCGGATACGCGATCTGGAAACGATATTGGCCAGAGGCGTATTCGAAAAAGTTGATGACACGCTGGTGAAACTGGGCGCGCAAAAGCTCTACCAGGCGCTGACCGTTTCCGACCAGGCACAAATGCGGGAATTCTATCTGTCCAGAGTGGAAGAGATAGAGCCCGGGCTGCGGACAAAGTTTCAGCAGCTTTATCGTTATTACTGAAGGAAGGAAAACAGCGAGCGAGATATGGCGAAAGAGAAATTTGAGCGGAATAAGCCGCATTGCAACGTAGGGACGATTGGTCACATTGATCATGGCAAGACCACGTTGACGGCGGCCATCACCAAGGTGTTGTCCAAGCACAACCCCAAGATCCAGTTCCGGTCGTTTGACAGCATTGATAATGCTCCGGAAGAGAAGGCGCGCGGCATCACGATCGCGACCGCGCACGTGGAGTATGAGACGGCGAACCGGCATTATGCCCACGTCGATTGCCCGGGCCACGCCGACTACATCAAGAACATGATCACGGGCGCGGCCCAGATGGATGGCGCGATCTTAGTGGTCGCCGCCACCGATGGTCCGATGCCGCAGACCCGCGAGCACGTGCTTTTGGCGCGGCAGGTGGGTGTGCCGTACATCGTAGTGGCGCTGAACAAGTGCGATGCGGTGGATGATCCCGAACTGCTCGACCTGGTGGAACTCGAAGTGCGCGAGTTGCTGAAGACCTATCAGTTTCCGGGCGACGATGTGCCGGTGGTCCGGCTGTCGGCGCTGGGGGCATTGAACGGGGAAGCCAAGTGGGAAAAGCAGGTTGACGAACTGATGGAGGCGGTGGACAAGAGCGTGCCGCAACCGGCGCGCGAGCTGGACAAGCCGTTTCTGATGCCGATTGAAGATATTTTCTCGATCTCGGGGCGGGGCACGGTGGTGACCGGCAGAATCGAGCGCGGCAAAGTCAAAGTCGGCGAAGAAGTGGAAATCGTGGGCTTCCGCGACACCCGCAAGACGGTGGTGACGGGTGTCGAGATGTTCAAGAAGCAGCTGGACGAAGGCATGGCGGGCGACAATGCGGGACTGCTGCTGCGCGGCATCGCAAAAGAAGATGTGGAGCGCGGCATGGTGCTGGCCAAGGGTGGATCGATCACGCCGCACACCAAGTTCAAAGCCGAAGTTTATATTCTGACGAAGGAAGAAGGCGGGCGGCACACGCCCTTCTTCAAAGGCTACCGGCCGCAGTTTTATCTGCGGACGACGGACGTGACTGGAGTAGCGGAGTTGCCGGCGGCGACGGAGATGGTGATGCCGGGCGACAATGTGCAACTGGTGATTGAGCTGATCACGCCGGTAGCGATGGAGAAGGGCTTGCGCTTTGCCATCCGCGAAGGCGGGCACACGGTGGGCGCGGGCACCATCAGCGAGATTATTCAGTAGCGGACACTGACATACTGGGAACTGAATACAAAGAACTGAGAACTATTAAGGATCAGAAACCAGTGATCAGTTACTGGTTCTCAGTTCTCAGACGGTTGAGCTAGGAGCTGTTTTATGCCCCGAGAGATCATTACCTTGCAGTGCGGCGATTGCAAAGAGCGGAACTATTCGACCACCAAGAACCGGAAGACCATGACGGAACGCCTGGAGCTGAAGAAGTTCTGCCGCGTCTGCCGCAAGCACACGCCGCATAAGGAAGTGAAATAATTTGCGGATTGTGGAATTTACGAATTGTCGAATTGACAATCCGTAAATCGATCAATTCGGCAATGAATTACAGGGGCGTAAGCTCAATGGTTAAACTGTCGGTCTCCAAAACCGAACTTGGGGGTTCGAATCCCTCCGCCCCTGCCAGAGTTTTGGGCGCCTAGCAAGCGAGGAAAGCGGGAAGAGTCCATGGCGAGCGTTGCGGAACAAAACACGCTGACAGCGACCATCAGGTCCTGGCCAGAGCGGATCAAGACTTACTACAACGACGTGCGCACCGAAATGAAGAAGGTGACTGCGCCTTCGTTCAAGGAAGTGCAGGCCACGACGGTAGTGGTGATTGTCACGGTTTTCCTGTTCGCTGCGTATTTCTGGGCGGTCGACCTGGTGATCGGTCACGGGATTGACTCGGTGTTCCGTTATTTCAAGCAGCACTGAGTTGAGGAAGGAAGCGAAGTGTTGCAGCCGATGAGTGCAGAATCTATGCAGGACGAAGAAAAAAACGAAGCCGGAGCAGGCGGAGAAAATCTCTCGCCTGAGGCCGCCGGGACCCTCGAGCCGCCGCGCAATCCCAATATGAAGTGGTACATCATCCACTCTTATTCGGGATTTGAGCGCAAGGTAAAGGAATCGCTGGAGTCGCGGGTCCAGGCTTTCGGACTGCAGGACAAGATCGGCAAGGTGCTGATCCCCACCGAGGCCGTCACCGAGGTCCGCAACGGCAAGAAGTACACCGTCGAGCGCATGTTCTATCCCGGCTACGTGCTGGTCGAAATGGACATGGACGATCACGTCTGGCACGTGGTGAAGTCCACGCCGCGGGTCACCGGATTTGTGGGTACGGGACAGCAGCCCACTCCTCTCTCGGAAGAAGAAGTGCAGCACATCGTCTATCGTGTCGGCGAAGCCAAGGACAAGCCCAAGCTCAAGGTCAAATTTGAAAAAGGCGAGACGGTACGGGTCACCGAAGGCCCCTTCGCCACCTTCCAGGGCGTGGTGGATGATGTCAATGAAGATCGCTCGACCTTAAAAGTAATGGTCACCATCTTCGGGCGTTCTACGCCGGTGGAGTTGGAATTCACCCAGGTGGAGAAAGTGGCTTAACGACAGTTTTTCGTTTCTAGTTTCTGGTTTCTGGAAAGAACGGCGAGATTATGGCGAAGAAAGCGACAGGTTCGGTAAAGCTTCAGATTGCGGCGGGCAAGGCTACGCCGGCACCCCCGGTGGGCCCGGCCCTCGGTCAAGCGCAGATCAACATCATGGAGTTCTGCAAGCAGTTCAACGCCCGCACCGGGGCCAAGGAGCTGGAAGGGCTGATCATTCCGGTAGTGGTGACGGTTTACAGCGACCGGACCTTCACCTTCATCACCAAGACGCCGCCGGCTTCGATTCTGCTCAAGCGCGCCGCCGGTATTGCGAAGGGTTCAGGCGCACCGAATAAGGACAAGGTCGGCAAAGTGACGGCCAAGCAGGTGGAAGACATCGCGCGGCAGAAGATGCCGGACTTGAATGCAGCCTCGGTCGAATCGGCGATGAAAAGCGTGCGCGGGACGGCGCGCTCCATGGGCATTGAAGTAGTCGGATAGGATTTGAAATGGAGGACGTGCGTCTCGCCCGGCCTTCATCAACGAAGTGACGTCGAAAACACTACGGTCCATCGGAACAGCGATGGGCGGTGGGAGACAGGAAGAACTAATGAGAAAAGCAGGAAAGAACATCACCAAGGCGCGCGCGGCGGTCGAAGCGCGTCCGTACCAGCTTAAAGACGCCGTGCCATTGCTGCAGAAGGTCAAATTCTCCAAATTTGACGAGACCGTGGAAATCACCATGCGGCTGGGGGTCGATCCCAAGCACGCCGACCAGATGGTGCGCGGGACGGTCGTGCTGCCGCACGGGCTGGGAAAGTCCAAGAAGGTCCTGGTGATCGCCAGCGGCGACAAGATCAGAGAAGCGGAACAGGCTGGCGCCGATTTTGTCGGCGGCGAAGAGATGGTCGAGAAGATCAATAAAGAAAACTGGACCGACTTCGACGCACTGATCGCCACCCCCGATGTGATGAAGTCGGTGGGCCGGCTGGGCAAGATACTGGGCCCCAAGGGCCTGATGCCGAATCCGAAGACCGGCACCGTCACCTTCGATGTAGGCAAGGCGGTGCAGGAAGTCAAGGCCGGCAAAGTCGAGTTTCGTACCGACAAGACGGCCCTGGTGCACGTGCCGGTGGGCAAGATTTCGTTTACGCCCGACAAGCTGGTCGAGAACGCGACCGTGGTCATCAGCAGCGTGATCAAAGCCAAGCCGACCGTGGCCAAAGGCAAATACATCAAGGGCTGCTACCTGAGTTCGACCATGGGGCCGGGGATTTCGATTGACACGGCGCAGGTGGAAGCGGCAGCCAAGGCTTAACTGCCGACCTTGCCGGTCGGCCTGACCGGGTCAGAGACCCGGTCCCACACAGGAATCGAAGAGGGATTGAATCATGGCGGTCAGCAGAGCGAAGAAAGTCGAGCAGGTGGAGAAGCTGGGAGCGGAGTTGAAGAATGTTTCCAGCCTGATTATCGCGACCTACAGCAAGTTGACGGTGGCGCAGGATTACGAACTGCGCAAGACTTTGCGCAGCTCCGGAGCCAAGTACCGGGTGGTGAAAAACACCCTGGCCAAACTGGCCGCCAAGGGAACGGTCGCGGAAGGCGCGCTGAGCGAGCTTTCCGGCGTTACTTCGCTGGCCTATACCAAGGGTGATCCGGTGATGCTGGCCAAGGCGATTTCGAAGTACGCCAAGGACAATCCGGAATTTACCTTCAAGGCGGGCGTGGTTGAAGGCCGCGTGATCTCGATCAAGGAGATCCAGGCACTGGCCACCATGCCGTCCAAGGAGGAGATCTACTCCAAGCTGCTGTTCCTGATGAATGCTCCGGCGCAGCGACTGGTGACGGTGATGAATGCCGTCGGCAAGGACCTGGCGGTGGTAATCAACCAGGGCGTGGAGAAGGGCAAGTTCAAGGAAGCGTAAGACAAGTGTGGCGCGGGTGCCCTCGCCCGCGACCGACGGTTGGGGCGTAACGATTTTTGGTGGCATGCAAAAACGCGGGCGAGGGCGCCCGCGCCACACACGAGTCCGGAAGGTTATCGAAGGCGGGGGTTGCGCGGGTCGTTGCGGTCGTGTTGTCTGGCACGGCGAAAAGAGCCTGAGCGCACTGGAAACCTGGCTGGCGATAAGCGGAATAGATAGACCGAAAATTCGAGGAGACTAGACAATGGCGGATCTGCAGCAGTTGGAAGAATCAATCGTAGGCCTGTCGCTGCTTGACGCGGCGGCTTTGGTCAAGAAGCTCGAAGAGCGGCTGGGTGTGTCGGCGGCAGCGGCAGCCCCGGTCATGATGGCAGGTGGTGGCGGAGCGGCAGCTGCCGCGCCGGCCGAGGAAAAGACCGAATTTGCCGTCGTTCTGACCGCAGTTGGGGCCAATAAAATCAATGTAATCAAGGCTGTCCGCGAAGTTACCAGCCTGGGCCTGAAAGAGGCCAAGGACCTGGTGGATGGCGCTCCCAAGACCATCAAGGAGGGTGTCGGCAAGGACGAGGCCGAGACCATCAAGAAGAAGTTTACCGAGGCCGGGGCGACCGTCGAAGTTAAGTAGCGGTTGGGGCCATTGCCGGGAGTAGGGGTCCTTCGACTGCGTGGCTGCTTCGCTTGGCGAAGCAGCCAACTCCGCTCAGGATGACACGGGGCGGGTGGCGGAGGAGGTCGCGAAAAGGCGGCAAATCCCTCCCGAAATGAGCCTTGCCGGCCATATTTTCATTGGTGAACCCTGGCAGGCGATGGTAGCATCTATATATCGTCTGCTTCCCACTTCACGGTTAGGCGACTCTCCACTCCAACGATCCGGGGAAGCGGAGCTGAGTCGCACACGAGTTGGCAAACTGTTTCGTGAACAGCGGAACGGAAACAGGCCTGAGAACTGGCGCGGAAAGTAAAAATTCAACTGACGCTAAGCGCTGCGACTGGCGCCCACGGGGAACTATGCCCCCGAGGGCGCATACGTGTCTGCGTCGCCCAGGCGCGGTGACCGTACATAAGCGGGTCGTTTAATCGACGACCTCCGCCGACGGGACCCGGTCCTGTCACCATGCATGTGCCTTTCGCAGCTCAAGGCTGCGCTTGAAAGTTTGGGAGCCATCTGAATGTCGAAGAACAACGCCTACCGCACACGATTTGATTTTTCAAAGATCCCAGCCACCATCCAGATTCCGAACCTGATCGAGGTTCAGAAGCGCTCCTACGAACGCTTTCTGCAGATGGACCGGCTGCCCAGCGAGCGCGACGATGCCGGCCTGCAGGCCGTGTTTCAGTCGGTGTTCCCCATCAGCGATTTTCGCAACGTCTCCCAACTGGAGTTCGTGGACTTCGCCATTGGCAACTGGGAGTGCAAGTGCGGCCACCTCAAGGGGCTGCATCACCTGCGCACCACGTGCAAGAACTGCGGTTCGACGGTCATTACCGACCCGTTTCATCCCGGCGACGTGCTGTGCTCGAAGTGCGGCACCTACAACGCGAACACTCCGGACTTCTGCAACAAGTGCGGCGACCCTGTCGGACTGCAGCTGAAATATGACGTGAGCGAGTGCGAAGAGCGCGGCATGACTTATTCCGCTCCGCTCAAGGTCACCATGCGCCTGACAATTTTCGAAAAGGATGCAGAGACCGGTACCCGTTCCATCCGCGACATCAAGGAGCAGGAAGTGTTTTTCGGCGACGTGCCGCTGATGACCGAGAACGGCACGTTCATCGTGAACGGCACCGAGCGCGTGATCGTCAGCCAGTTGCACCGGTCGCCCGGCGTGTTCTTCGAGACCGCCAACAACCGCACCTACTTCCTGGGCAAGATCATCCCCTACCGCGGATCGTGGGTGGAATTCGAGTACGACCAGAAAAACGTGCTCTATGTGCGCATCGACCGCAAGCGCAAATTCCTGGGCACAATCTTTTTGCGCGCGCTTGGTTTGCGTTCCGGCGAAGACATTCTGCGGACCTTCTACACCGTGGACCGGCTGGTGGTTCGCGACCAGAAACTTTTCTGGACGCTTGATCCCGCCAGCGAGAAGCCGACCAACCTGCTGGGCATGAAGCTGGCCCACAGCATCAAGTCGAAATCCGGCGAGGAGATCGCGCACTCCGGACGCAAGATCAATGCAGTCACGCTGAAGGAAATCCAGAAAGCAAAGATCAGCGAGATCGAGATTGACGTTTCGGACCTCGAAGGCGCCTGGGTGGCGAGCGATGTCGTCGATACCACCACCGGCGAAGTCCTGCTCGAAGCCAACTCCGAGCTGACCCCGGACAAGGTTGCGAAGATCCTCGAATCCGGGGTGGTCGAGATCCACCTGTTCTTCCCCGAGCGCGACGACGTGGGCACGGTGATCTGCCAGACCCTGAAGCGCGATGCGGTGAAGACGCCGCAAGAGGCGCTGATCGAGATCTACCGCAAGCTGCGACCGGGTGATCCGCCGACCTTGGACACGGCCACGGCGCTGTTCCACGGCATGTTCTTCGATCCCCGCAAGTACGATTTCTCGCGGGTCGGCCGGCTGAAATTCAACATCAAGCTGTTCGAGAACCAGGACGCCTCGAAGCTCGACAACCGCACCCTTGAGCCGGAAGATTTCTACGGCACGATCCGCTACCTGCTGAAGCTGCGCAAGAACATCGGTACCGTGGATGACATCGATCACCTGGGCAACCGCCGGGTGCGCGCCGTGGGCGAGCTGCTCGAAAACCAGTTCCGCATCGGACTGGTGCGCATGGAGCGGGCGATCAAGGAAAAAATGTCGGTGTACCAGGAAATGTCAACCGCCATGCCGCACGACCTGGTGAACGCCAAGCCGGTGATGGCTGCCATCCGCGAATTTTTCGGATCGTCGCAGCTGTCGCAGTTCATGGACCAGACCAACCCGCTGTCGGAGATCACGCACAAGCGGCGTCTCTCCGCCCTTGGGCCGGGCGGGTTGTCACGGGAGCGCGCGGGATTCGAAGTCCGCGACGTGCACCCTACGCACTACGGACGTATCTGCCCGATTGAAACTCCGGAAGGCCCGAACATCGGTCTGATCTCGTCGCTGAGCTGTTATGCGCGGATCAATGACTATGGCTTCATCGAGTCGCCTTACCGTCGGGTCAAGAGCGGGCGCGTGCTCGATTACGTCAGCATCGTCAACACCGGCGACAGCGATCGCAAAGTCGGCGATCACCTGGAGAAGCACGAAGCTGAAAAGCTGAACGCCGAGTTGAAAGACCGGAAGAAGCGGGCGGCCGAGCTTGAGCCCTTTTCGTTCTATCTTTCGGCGTGGGAAGAAGACCGGCACACCATCGCGCAGGCCAACGTCGAACTCGATGATAAAGGCCGGATCGTGGGCGACCTGGTGAATGCCCGTAAGGCCGGCAACTTTGTGCTGGTCAGCCGCGACGAGGTCGATTACATCGACGTCAGTCCGAAGCAGCTGGTATCGGTGGCGGCATCGCTGGTGCCCTTCCTCGAACACGACGACGCCAACCGCGCCCTGATGGGCGCCAACATGCAGCGCCAGTCGGTGCCTCTGCTGCGCGCCGAAGCGCCGATTGTCGGCACCGGAATGGAAGGCGTTACCGCCCGCGATTCCGGAGCGGTGATTCTGGCCAAACGCAACGGCATCATCGACTCTGTCGACTCCGAGCGCATCATCGTTCGGGTCGAGGGCGAGCATCATCCGGGGCAGCTCTCGCGCGAGGTGGGCAGCGATATTTACCAGCTCACCAAGTTCAAGCGGTCGAACCAGAACACTTGCATCAACCAGAAGCCCATTGTGCTGAAGGGCCAGCGGGTGACGAAGGGTCAAGTCATCGCCGACGGCCCCTGCACCGATCATGGCGAGCTGGCGCTGGGACGGAACGTCCTCGTGGCCTTCATGCCGTGGCGCGGCTACAACTTTGAAGACGCGATCCTGGTCTCCGAGAAGCTGGTGAAAGAGGATTACTACACCTCGGTGCATATCGAGGAGTACGAGATCGAAGCTCGCGACACCAAGCTGGGTCCGGAAGAAGTTACGCGCGACATTCCCAACGTCTCGGAATCCATGTTGCGCAATCTGGATGAAGCTGGCGTCATTCGCATCGGGGCTTCCATCAAGCAGGGCGACATTCTGGTGGGCAAAGTCACGCCCAAGGGCGAGACCCAGCTCACGCCGGAAGAAAAACTGCTGCGCGCCATCTTCGGCGAAAAGGCCGGCGACGTGCGCGATGCTTCGCTCTACTGTCCGCCGGGAATTGAAGGCGTGATCGTGGACGTCAAAATCTTCTCCCGCAAGGGCCAGGAGAAAGACGAACGCGCCAAGTTCATCGAAGGCACGCAGATCGCAAAACTGGAAAAGAACCTTTCGGACGAGATCCGGATTCTGACCGACGAGCGCCTGAAGCGCCTGGAGAACATTCTGGGCGGCAAGGAAGTACAGGCCGATCTGCACGACGAGCGCACCAACAAGCGCCTGCTGACCAAGGACACCGTTCTTGATCGGGACGCGATCGAGCGCATTTCGACCCGCAACCTGAAACGTATTAAATACGCGGACAAAGACCCGCGGGTGAATGAGCAGATCGACGAGATCGAGGAGATGACCTCGCGTCAGATCGACGTGCTGAAGAAGATCGTCAACGAGAAAAAAGACAAGCTGACCAAGGGCGACGAACTGCCACCGGGCGTGATCAAGCTGGTGAAGGTGTACATCGCCATGAAGCGCAAGCTGAGCGTGGGCGACAAGATGGCCGGCCGTCACGGCAACAAAGGCGTGATCGCGCGCATCCTGCCTGACGAGGACATGCCTTACCTCGAAGACGGCACGCCGATGGAAATCGTGCTCAACCCGCTGGGCGTTCCTTCCCGTATGAACGTGGGACAGATTCTCGAAACCCACCTGGGATGGGCTGGACACGAGCTGGGCAAGAAGATCACGGCGATGCTGGCCGAGAACACCAAAGAGGAAGCGATCCGTCGCGAACTCAAGGCGCTGTTCAAGGACACCACCCTGGCCGACACCATTGCCGACCTCAGTGATGAGGAGTTGATGGCGGTGGCTCCGACGTTAAGCAAGGGCGTGTACATGGGGTCGCCGGTGTTCGACGGATCGCGCGAAGGCGAGATCAAGGCGCTGCTCAGGCAGTCGGGCTTGCCGGAGTCGGGCAAGACCTACTTGTACGACGGCATGACCGGCGACAAGTTCGAACAGCCTGTCACGGTCGGCTACATCTACATGCTGAAACTTTCGCACCTGGTGGACGACAAGATCCACGCCCGGTCGATCGGACCGTACTCGCTGATCACCCAGCAGCCGCTGGGCGGAAAAGCGCAGTTCGGCGGTCAGCGCTTCGGAGAAATGGAAGTGTGGGCTCTCGAAGCCTACGGCGCGGCGTTCATCCTGCAGGAGTTGCTCACCGCGAAGTCCGACGACGTGTACGGCCGCACCAAGATTTACGAGGCCATCGTCAAGGGCGAAGCGGCCATGGAGCCGGGTGTGCCGGAATCGTTCAACGTGCTGATCCGCGAGTTGCAGTCGCTCTGTCTCGATGTGGAGCTGATCAAGGCCGGAGAGAAGAAGCCGGTTCTGAGCGCGGCAGCGGACTAAGAGAACCGTCGTTGGTCGTTGGCCCTTGGTCGTTGGCCAACAACGGCGCGCTGTGCGAATCAGGTTTGAGAATTGACCGAGTTGCACTCTGATCGTTTTTAAGAAATAAAGACCGGCGGTCGCCGCCGAGTCTTAGAGGTTTTCGCTGGTTTTGGCCAACGACCAAGGGCCAACGACCAACGACCGACGACCGAGATAATTTTTAAGAAATAAAGACCGGCGGCTGGGCTCTTGGGCCGCCGAGTCTTAGAGGTTTTCGCTGGTTTTGGCCAACGACCAATGGCCGACGACCAACGACCGATTTCAAGAGCCGCGTAGCGGCGGCGTACGACCGCGGGAAAGCGGAGGACCACCTTGTACCGTTCTAGCCCCTTTGACATGGCAAACCCCATCGCTGACTTTGACGCCATCCGCATCAGCCTGGCCTCTCCGGAGAAAATCCGGAGCTGGTCGCATGGCGAAGTGACCAAGCCCGAAACCATCAACTACCGGACCTTCAAGCCGGAGCGTGATGGCCTGTTTTGCGCGCGCATTTTCGGTCCGGTTACGGACTGGGAGTGCTTGTGCGGCAAATACAAGCGGATGAAGCATCGCGGAGTGATCTGCGACAAGTGCGGCGTGGAAGTGACGCTCTCGAAGGTACGGCGCGAGCGCCTGGGCCACATCGAGCTGGCTTCTCCCTGCTCGCATGTGTGGTTCTTCAAGGGACTGCCCAGCCGCATCGGGCACCTGCTCGATATCTCGCTGCGCGATCTGGAATCGGTGCTGTATTTCGAGGCTTACGTGGTGGTTGAGCCTGGAGATGCGCCGGTCAAAGATCACGAAGTGATCAAGGACGAAGCCAAGTACCGCGAACTGGATCAGCAGTACCGTCCCGCGGGCTTCAAGGCCATGATGGGCGCCGAGGCCATCAAGGAACTGCTGAAGCGCGTCGAAGTTGAAACCCTTTCCGGCGAACTGCGCGAGAAGATGAAGCATGAGAGCTCGCTGCAGAAGCGGCTCAAGTATGCCAAGCGCCTGAAAGTTGTCGAAGCCTTCCGCAAGAGCGGCAACAAACCGAACTGGATGATCCTGGATGTGATTCCGGTCATTCCGCCGGAGCTGCGTCCCCTGGTTCCACTCGACGGCGGGCGCTTTGCCACCTCCGACCTAAACGATCTGTATCGCCGCGTCATCAACCGCAACAACCGGTTGAAGAAGCTGATGGACCTGCACGCTCCTGAAGTCATCGTGCGCAACGAAAAGCGCATGCTGCAGGAAGCGGTGGACGCGCTCTTCGACAACGGACGCCGTGGCCGCGTGCTGCGTGGCGCCAACAACCGTCCGCTGAAATCTTTGTCCGACACGCTCAAAGGCAAGCAGGGACGCTTCCGCCAGAACCTGCTGGGCAAGCGCGTTGACTACTCGGGACGTTCCGTGATCGTGGTCGGCCCCGAACTCAAGCTGCACCAGTGCGGCCTTCCGAAGAAAATGGCGCTGGAGCTGTTCAAGCCGTTCATTTATCACCGGCTGGAGCAGACTGGGCACTGCACCACCATCAAGCAAGCCAAGGAAATGGTGGAACAGCAGGAACCGATCGTCTGGGACATCCTGGAAGAGGTCATCAAAGACCATCCAGTGATGCTCAACCGCGCTCCCACCCTTCACCGTCTGGGCATTCAGGCTTTCGAACCGGTGCTGGTGGAAGGCAAAGCGATCAAGATCCACCCGCTGGTCTGCACGGCGTTCAACGCCGACTTCGACGGCGACCAGATGGCGGTGCACATTCCGTTGTCGCCGGAAGCTCAGGTCGAAGCCAGCGTGCTGATGCTGTCATCGCACAACATTCTGTCTCCTGCATCCGGTCAGCCGATCACGGTGCCGACGCAGGACATGGTGTTGGGCCTCTACTACCTGACCAAGGGCAAGCCGGGCGCCAAGGGCGAAGGCCGCGCTTTTGCCAACGTGGAAGAAGTGCTGCTGGCGCTCGATGCCGGCGAGGTGGAGACGCTGAGTCCGATTCGCCTGCGCTACACCGGCGAAGTCATTGACCTGATGACGGCGTACGACGATCAGGAGATTATCCATACCGAGCCGGTCAACTCGGAGCGCGGCTTTCTGAATACGACCGTCGGACGCGCCATCCTGAACGATCACCTTCCTGAGGGCATGCCGTTCATCAACGGCTTGCTGAAGAAGAAGGGTATCGGACAGCTGGTCACTTACTGCTACCTGCGCTTTGGTCTGGAAGTCACAGTCAAGATGCTGGACGAGGTGAAAGACCTCGGCTTCCGCTATGCCACCAAGGCGGGCCTGTCGATCGGCATCGACGACATGGTCATCCCGGATAACAAGAAGACATTGGTGAAAGACGCCGAGAAGCTTGGAGTCGCAGTCCAGCAGCAGTATCTGGACGGCGCCATCACCAACGGCGAACGCTACAACAAAGTCATCGAAATCTGGTCGGCGATCACCGAAAAGGTCGCAGACGAGATGTTCGGACAGATGCAGCAGCGCGACAAGGAAGGCGCGCTGAATCCGATTTACGTCATGGCCGACTCCGGCGCTCGCGGATCGAAACAGCAGATTCGCCAGCTTTCCGGAATGCGCGGACTGATGGCCAAGCCGTCGGGCGAAATCATCGAGACTCCGATCACGGCCAACTTCCGTGAAGGGCTCACCGTGCTCGAGTACTTCATCTCGACCCACGGCGCCCGCAAGGGTCTGGCCGATACCGCGCTGAAGACGGCCGATTCGGGCTATCTGACGCGGCGTCTGGTGGACGTGGCCCAGGACGTAATCATCAGCGAATACGATTGCGGCACCGTCGATGGCATTTACGTCGAAGGTATCGTCGAAGCCGGCGAGATTATCGAACCGCTGCGCGACCGGATCGTGGGCCGCGTGTCGCTCGAAAAAATCAAGGACTACGACGGCGGCGTGATCGTCGATATCAATAACGAGATCACCGAAGAGCTGGCCAGCGCCATTCAGGCGGCGGGAATCGAACGGGTAAAAATCCGCTCGGTGCTGACTTGCGAATCGAAGCGCGGGGTTTGCGTGATGTGCTACGGACGCAACCTGGCTTCGGGCCGGCTGGTCGAACTGGGCGAGGCCACGGGAGTGATCGCGGCGCAGTCCATCGGCGAACCCGGCACCCAGCTCACCATGCGTACCTTCCACATCGGAGGTACGGCATCGCGAGTCTCCGAGCAATCGCGTCTCGATGCCAAGACCAACGGCGCAGTTCGTTTCATCGGACTGCAGACGGTCAAAGCCAAGTCGGGTGACCTGGTAGTCATGAACCGCCAGGGCTCGATTGCGGTGGTGGACGACAAGGGCCGCGAGCGCGAGCGATATGCGGTGGTGTACGGCGCCAAGTTGAAGGTCAACGAAGGCGATCAGGTTGCGCTCGGACAGGTCATGGTCGAGTGGGACCCTTACACCTTTTCCATCCTGACCGAAATCGGCGGCACGGTGCAGTTCAAGGACCTGCAGGAAGGGGTCACGCTGCACGAAGAAGTGGACGAAGTGACCGGCTTGTCGCGGCACGTGGTGGCGGATTCGCCCGACGAGAAGCGCCAGCCGGCCATCGTGATCAAGGGCAAGGCCAGCAAGCGCTACCTGATGCCCTCACGCGCCCACTTGATGGTGCAGGACGGCGACACCGCCCACCCGGGCGACGTGCTGGCCAAGATCCCACGCGAGACTACCAAGACGAAAGACATCACCGGCGGTCTGCCGCGTGTGGTCGAACTGTTCGAAGCCCGCAAGCCGCGCGAGACTGCCGTCATCAGCGAAATCGATGGCACGGTCAAGTTCGGTGAAGTCTCGAAGGGCCAGCGCAAGATGTACGTGGTGGCCGATAACGGCACCGAAAAGGAGTACTCGGTACCGCGCGGCGTTCACATCAACGTGCAGGAAGGCGAACGGGTCAAGGCGGGCGAACCGCTGATGGACGGTCCGCTGAACCCGCACGACATTCTCGCCGTACTGGGCGAGAAGCAGCTGCAGTCGTACCTGGTCAATGAAATCCAGGAAGTGTACCGGCTGCAGGGTGTGAACATCTCGGACAAGCACATCGAGGTGATCGTCCGTCAGATGATGCGCTGGGTAAAGGTCGAGGACGTAGGCGACACCCAGTTCCTGCTGGAGCAGCAAGTGGACAAATTCCGCTTCCGCGAGGAGAATGAACGCGTCATCGCCCAGGGCGGCAAGCCAGCCACGGGCCGGCCGCTGCTGCTGGGGATCACCAAGGCGTCACTGTCCACCGAGTCGTTTATCTCGGCGGCGTCGTTCCAGGAGACTACCCGGGTCCTGACCGAAGCATCGATTCAGGGCGCGGTGGACCACCTGCGAGGACTGAAGGAAAACGTCATCGTGGGACGGTTGATCCCGGCCGGCACCGGTATGGAGTATTACCGCAACGTGCGGCTGTCGCCAGAGATGGAAGAGGCCGCAGCCAAGGTGCAAGAGGAGGTTTCGCAGGCCTACGAGGAAGCCGAGCGGGCGCTCGAGCTGATGCGTACGGAGGGCGAAACCGAAGAACTGACGGCCGAGTAAGATCAGGAAAGCCAGGGGCGGGTTGGTCCGCCCCTCTGCTTTTCCGGTCTGGGTTCTTGAGTTCTGCGTCCTTGAGTCAATCCCATGCACGCTAACCCACAGCGATTGCAAGATCAGGAACGTAGCAGCACTTCGCAGTTGCATGCGCTGCCCCGGCGCAATACTCTGGGGCCATTCATGTTGCGTTTCCTGCGCCTGCTTCGCCTCGCCTTTTGGCGCGCGTTTCAGCATGACGCGTTCGCCACGGCCAAAGCCGCGGCCTATTCTTCCATCCTCACTTTTTTCCCCACCCTGCTGCTGATCGGGTCGGTGCTGGCCACTTCGCGCAACACCGAGGCCTACCTGCGTGAAATTTCCGACGCGCTGGGCAAGATTCTTCCCGCGGGCGGCGCCACGGCGCTGGCGTATCTGCGAGGCACAACCCAGCGTTCGGTGGGCGTCCTGGTCACGGCTTCGCTGATCACCCTGTGGACCGGGTCCGGCGTCATGATCTCCTGGATGGAAGGCTTTCGCCGCTGCTATGAACTGCCCAAGAGCTGGGGGCTGGTGAAAGAGCGGATGATCGCGTTCTCCCTGGTCATTCTGGCCGGCATCCCGCTGGGGTTCTCGACCATCCTGGTTGCCTTCGGGAATCGCATCGAAACCCAGATCCTGTTTCAGCTGGGGCACGAGTTTGGTCCCTTCATTTTGCTCATGTGGACAGCCATCCGCTGGCTGATCGCCGGACTTACGAGCATCGCGGTGATGGCGCTGATCTATCACAACGCGGTCCCGCGCACCCAGCCCTGGCACAGTGTGTTGCCGGGAGCCACGCTGGCTTCAGCGCTGTGGTTTTTAGCCACCACTCTGTTTGGCTGGTACCTGCAGCGCTATGCGGACTACAGCATTCTCTACGGTTCACTGGGCGTGGGCATCGCATTGCTGGTGTGGATGTACATGATCTCGCTGGTGGTGCTGGTGGGCGCGGAATTCAACGCCATGCTGTTTCCACGGGCGCGGCTGGGAATTGAACTGATCGAGTCGAATGCGCATTTGCGAAAGCCGTAAACATTTCCGCAGAGCACGTGGGGACAGCCGCCCTCGGCTGTCCAGTCGAGCACCAGGGCTCGACAAGGTTTGGCAGACCAAAAGCACGCGGAGCCTTGCTCCGCCGGACAGCCGAGGGCGGCTGTCCCCACGCGCTCTGCGGCCGCCGCTTGCACCAGCGGAGGCTCACTCTTCCATTTACAATAGTTGAACTTTGAAACCAGCGAAGCCGGACCTCGTCTCAGGTGATTTGTCGGTGGAGGCCGCTATCGCGGCCACGCGCCGCGCCAAGATTATTTGCACCATCGGACCGTCGTGCAATACCGAAGCCCGGCTGCGTGAAATGATGCAGTTGGGCATGGACGTCGCCCGGCTGAATTTTTCCCACGGCACCCATCCCGAGCACGCGCGCAATATCGCCCGCCTGCGGCGCGCCGCCAAAAAGGAAAACCGCACCATCTGCATTCTCCAGGATTTGCAAGGCCCCAAGATACGCACCGGACGGCTCAAGAACCACGAACCCGTGATGGTCGAGACCGGGTCGCTGGTCACGATTACGCCTCGAGACGTTCCCGGCACGCCCTCCCTGATTGCGACTACATTTCAGGGGCTGGCCCAGGAAGTGCGGCCGGGCTCGCGCATTCTGCTTTCCGACGGTTTGATTGAGTTGCGGGTGAAGCAGGTGCGGGGCAGCGATGTGGAATGCGAGGTCGTGAATGGCGGGCTGCTGGCCGAGCATCAGGGCATCAACCTGCCGGGAGCGGCGCTGTCGATTCCCGCGCTGACCGGCAAAGACCGCGCCGATCTGGAGTTTGGGCTGAAGCATGGCGTGGACATGGTGGCACTATCGTTTGTGCGCTCCGCCGGGGACGTACGCACCGTGAAGCAGATCATCAGCGAACGGGGCCGCGATGTGCCGGTGATCGCCAAGCTGGAAAAGCCGCAGGCCCTGAAGCGGCTGGAGGAAATTTTCGAAGCTGCGGATGGAGTCATGGTGGCGCGCGGCG
Organism: Terriglobia bacterium; assembly: GCA_963797385.1. GTDB lineage: Bacteria > Acidobacteriota > Terriglobia > Terriglobales > Acidobacteriaceae > JAIQFF01. Next base: position 254,128 of record CAWCPY010000013.1, on the reverse strand, counting down.
ATCTGGGAGTGGAGATGCCGGCGGAGAAGGTTCCGGTGATTCAGAAATATGTGATCCGGCGGGCGGCGGACTGGCGCAAGCCGGTGATCATCGCAACCCAGATGCTGGAGTCCATGATTGAAAATCCGCGACCCACGCGGGCCGAAGCCAGTGACGTGGCCAACGCAGTGTTCGACGGCACGGATGCGGTCATGCTTTCGGCTGAGACTGCGACTGGACGCTATCCCCGCGAAACGGTTGCCATGATGGCGCGGATCGTGGTGGAGGCGGAAAGCAATATGGCGGAGTTTACCCAGCCGCGACGGCGCCAGCAGCGCCGGCTGTCGATTGCGGAGGCCATCTGCGAATCCATCGCGCACGCCGCCGAAGACCTGCACATGGGCGCGATCGCGGTCTTCACTGAAAGCGGAAGTACCGCGCTGCTGATATCGAAGTACCGGCCGCAGGCGGAGATCTACGCTTTTTGCCGCACCCTGGACGTGTGCAATCGTCTGAACCTGTTTTGGGGGGTGCAGCCCGTGGTGCGGGCGCAGGCACTTACCGCGGAAGAGATGCTGTCGGCGGCGGAGCAGGAATTGCTGCGCCGGGGCCGGGTGAAGACGGGCGACGTTCTCGGGGTGGTGGCCGGGACGCAGATGGCGTCCGGGTCAACCAACTTCATGCGCCTGCACCTGGTGACGGCCGAGGGAGAGCGCAGAATTTCGCGTCCCAGGCGACGGCGCAAGGTGAGTGCGAAGAGGCGGAAGTAGCGTCGGATCCCCTTCTGGTGCCCACGGGCTTCGCCTGCGCTTTGATCGGGTTGAATTCGAAGACCCAGTTGCAAGTGTTTAGTTCGCAGTTCCCAGTTGGCTTGTCCTGCATGACGTTCCAAACTTTTAGCGATGGTTCTGCGAGTCCGCCGGTTCGCGGATTCCTGCATCGCCCGGAAAATCGCACTGGCAACGGGTTGGTGCTGGCGCATGGCGCGGGGGCGAATGCCAGCTCTTCCCTGCTGGTCGCCCTGTCTGAAGCATTCGCGGGCGTTGGCTTTACCGTGTTGCGCTGCGATCTTCCTTTTCGACAGGCGCGTTCCTACGGTCCGCCGCGGCCGGGAGACGCGGAGCGCGATCGTGATGGGCTCAGGAATGCGGTCGCGGCTTTGCAAAAACTGGGCTGCGGACGGATGTTTCTGGGAGGCCACTCCTACGGCGGGCGGCAGGCGACGATGTTGTGCGCCGGGGAGCCTGACCTGGTGGCAGGACTGCTGCTGCTGTCTTATCCCCTGCATCCGCCGCGCAAGCCGGCGCAGCTGCGAGTGCAGCATTTGCCGGGGCTTCACGTTGGGGCTCTGTTCGTGCACGGGACGCGCGATCCTTTTGGATCGGTGGAGGAAATGGAGGCCGCCGTGAAGATGGTTCCGGCAAAGACGAGATTATTGATCGTAGACGGAGCGGGCCATGATCTGGGATTTAAGGGCAAGGCGGTGCGGGACGACGTAGTGGCGGAAGTGGTGGCGGAGTTTTCTGATTTCTTTGGCTTAGTTCACCCAGCCGGACTTTGAGCCGCCGTTTTTCTTTTCTTCCTCGGGCGGGATGTAATTGCCTTGTTCGTCGAACTCCACGGTGCGGTTGTGCTTGCGCATGTAAACCTCAAACTTCCGGGCGGCGCGGCGCCGCTTCCAGCGGTAGTACTGGTTGCGCAAGCCGAAATAGCGTTCTGAGATCCCCATCCTGGGGACACGTCCGCGGGGCACAAACTTCACGTAGATGTATCCGAAGAACAGGCCGCCCAGATGGGCGACATAAGCTACATTGCCGCCGCCCTGGATGGCGAAGGCCAGGGTCACGACGATCAGGATGGCCACGAAGTATTTTGCCTTGAGCGAGAAAGGGAAAGGAATCAGCAGGATTTCGTTCTCGCCGAAGACAATCCCGAAGGCAATCAGGATCGCGAATACTCCGCCCGACGCGCCCACAGTCGGGATCGTGGGATTGCCGAGGACATGGCTGAAGGAGAGCGCCGTGGTGGTCAGCCCGGCGCCGACCACGCCAAAAGTGTAGAGCTCAAGAAAACGGCGCGTGCCCCAGGCGCCCTCGAAGGCGGAGCCAAACATCCAGATGCCCAGCATGTTGCCAAACCAGTGCCAGAATTCGAAGTGCAGGAAGCTGTAAGTGACCAGCTGCCAGACGGCGCCGTGGACAACGGCCAGAGGCTCGAGCGCCAGGTAATCGCGGACCCAGCGGGCCACGTCGATCAGGGTCATGCCAAAGAGTTCAAGCAGCAGGAAGACCGCGGTGTTAATCGCGAGCAGCCAGGTGACCGCCCGGGTAAAGGGCGGCAGGCTGAGCGTCATTTCTCGGCTTCGCGGCACAATGGCTCCGGTCGTTTCTCGGTTCAGCCGCTTTCGGTCAAGCAGCGGGTACTGCTAGTACTTTCTCATCTTTCAGGCTGCGGCACCACCGGCAAACTACGATGGCCTGCGCCATCGACAGCGCGCACCGCGAAGATCACATTATCCTTCGACAGCGGCAGCGTGGTACGGGTTACATTTCCAACCGGCTGGGCATGTTCCCATTCCGGGCTGGTGGTGTCGCGCCACAGGACTTCGTAGGAGGTACTGCCGGGCGAGGCGTCCCAGGTCAGGGTCGAGTCATTTTCCAGGTCTTTGGTTAGCAGGCGTACCCTGGCGGGCGGAGCGGGCGCCGACGCCAGCGATGCCAGAGTCGCCGCATTCACCCGCGCCACGTTCGCGACATAATCAAAGTTAACGAACTTGGGCAGGTCGCCGTATTCGATACCATTTTCGGTGCGCACGTTCTGGTGCTGGTGGTTGTAGTCTTCGCGGTACTCGGTGAAGCGAACCGCCGCGTAACCCTGCTGGTTGAAAGAATAGTGGTCTCCGCCGCGCAGATAGCGGTCCAGCCGGAAGACCAGCAACGGCCTGGCCGCGGTCCGATAAGCGCGGCTGACGTCGGCAATGTAACGGGCGAGCTGGCGGGAGGCGGAATCGCTCTCACCGCCCAGATTGCGCACCTGGCGCAATTCTGTGTCCGTAGCGGCAGCCGGTACGCCTTCCGAGAATACGCGCACGATGCCGGGGTCTTGCCGTGGACTGCGATCGCCGCCGACGATATCGTTGTTCAGAACGGCTTCGATGTCCCAATTCTGGTCCCGCGCCATTCTTGCGAAATGACGGCTGCCGTTCAAACCCTGCTCTTCGCCGGCTACGGTCAGAAAAACAATAGTCGCGGGAAACTTCATCTGGCTGAGGACGCGGGCGCATTCCAGGCTGACGGCGGTGCCGCTGGCGTCATCGTTGGCGCCGGGAGCGATGCCGCTTACATCCAGGGTGTCACTGTTGCGCGAATCGTAGTGGCCGGTGACCAGCACGATGCGCCGGGCACTCTCCGCATCGGTGCCCTTCAGGACCGCATAAACATTGGTGATAACGGTGGGCTTGGGAATACGGTCCGCGGGGCTTTCGGTAAAGCTATCAGTCCTGACTTCGAGGCATCCGCCGCAGGCGCGCGAGTAGCTTTCGAATTCGGCCTTGATCCATTCCCGCGCCGCGCCGATGCCGTGGCCGGCCTTGATAGAATCGGGGTCTTGGGCGGAGAGCGTGAGGCGGGTCTGGAAGCTCACCAGCTTTTCGATGTTGGCCTGGATCCGCTGCGCCGAGATCCGGGTCAGGGCAGCGGCGATTTCGGGATCAGCAGGCAGTTTGGGTTCAAGCCTGTCCGCCTGCGCAAAGGTGCGGTAGGGTACGGACGCGGGCAACACCACCAGCAACGCGAGAATCAGGGAAATTCTGGAAGTAAACACGATGTCCCCGGAGTAAGCTTGTGCCGTATCTTTTTCCGGTCGCCAGCCCTTGACCTCTGGCCCGGGAGAAACTAAATATTAACAGGAGCACTCTTACCCAGGACACCCGTCCAGCCCGGAGGCCAGCATGATTTATTGTCCCGAATGCGAGACCAACCTCGATATTGACGAAGAGGAGGTTGACGAAGGCGAAATCGTTTCCTGCCCGGAGTGCGGCAGCGACTTCGAAATCGTCACCGTAAGTCCTATCGAGTTGAAGCCGGTGGAAGAGGCGGTCATCGATGAGGAAGAACTAGAGGAAATGGGGGACGGAGACGATTCCTAGCTCTGGCTGCATTTCGGTTTCTCCAGCCCGGATGTGCCTCAGGTTTTCGATCGCCTTCCTGTTCGGCGCGATCTGCTTCGCCCTCTTGGTACCTCCCGCCCAGGCCGCAGCCCAGAAGCCCGACCAACCTTACGCCCTGATCTTCGGGACGGTCTGGGGACCGGATGACCGCCCGCTGTATGGGGTGAAAGTAAAGGTCCGCCGGGCGGACCAGAAGAAGCCCCGCTGGGAGCTCTATTCCGATCACAACGGTGAGTTTGCCTTGCGGGTGCCCCCGGGACCGGCCGATTACCTGGTGTGGGCCGACCTGAAGGGCTATAAGTCACCATCAGGTAAGGAGTTACACCAGGACTCCGAGGTCAAAGTGCACGTGGACAATGATGAGCGTCAGGACCTCGGATTGCATCTAAAGAAGTAGAGCGTGTTGCCGCTGTTTCGCGGGGAAGGGGACCTCATGAAAAGACACGGCGTTGCGGTTCTGATGATGATTGCGCTGGCGGTGGCCCTGGACGCCTTGCCAGTTTACGCCAAGGACAAGAGCGACGATGCCGGACGCCTGTTGACAGGAAGAGTCGTCGATAACGCGGACGCTGCCCTTCCTGACTCCGTGGTGTACCTCGCCAATACGCGCACCCGAGCGGTAAAGACATTCATCGTGGGCAAGGATGGGACGTACCGCTTCCCGGCGCTGTCACCCAACGTGGACTACGAAGTCTACGCCCAGTACAAGGGCTCCAAAAGCGACACCAAGACGGTGAGCCAGTTCGACACTCGCCCGACGGTAAATATCAATCTCAAGATTGATACGAAATAACTACGCGTAACGCGTGGGGACAGCCGGCTCCCGGCTGTCCGGTCGAGCACCCTGCTCGACAGATTCCAATCTGCCATGAATACCGGAGATAACCAGTGCGCAGCTTGACCACCCTTGGGTCCACGCCCCGGTCGGGCGATGGTCTTCGGTGTAGCTCTCATTGGTCTTCAGTGACGTTCTCAGGGCGGCGGGGTATTGCTAACGTGCAGGTCAGCCGGAACCAGAAAGGCCGGCCTCACTCACTTTATGGCAAATACCACAAAGTCCACCTCAAAACTGAAGATTCTGTACGCGGAAGGCGATCAGGAAGTCCTTTCGGCACAGTCTGTTACCATTGAAAAGGCGGGCCACCAGGTCAGCCAGGCGGAGGGCCGGCAACAGGTGCTCGACGCGCTCAAGCGGGAAGCCTTCGATCTGGTCATCCTGGGCCCCACTTTGACCAAGAATGACCGCCACCACTTGGCCTACATGGTCAAAAAGGCCAAATCAGGTGCGCGCGTCCTGGTCATGCACACCGACGGAGAAGGTCATCCGGCGGTTGACGCTACGCTGGAGACGGGCAGAAGCATGAATGCCCTGATCGAGAAGATAGCTGCGATGTATCCCCAGGCGGTGGGCGCAGCCTCCGGCAGATAGCCTCTCAGTGCATTGTGTGGGCGCGGGCGACTCGCCCGCGCTTGCCGGAAATATTGAAGGAAATGACTAAGGCGGCCCATCCAAGCCGCCTTTTTCATTTTGAGACTCCATCAGGCATGCGCTTCGGTAAGAATCTCATCAGTAAACAGGTGGGAAGGAACGCGAATCAATGTCTGGCACGGAGCCTGTTACTGCCTTCCATCGAGCGAAAAGTGGAAGTTGAACCTCCACGTCCTCCGTAGCTCTGTGAAGGGCAGCGCTGCAGCGGATTCCACTTCCCGCCCCGGTATCGCGACCGGCAAGAACCAGCCTTGTAATCGTGGAACGGATGCGGCCCGGAGAAGACCCTTCTGTTGATCTCCGCCTTAATATCTTCCGGTTGAGCCGCAAAAGTGGGATGACGCGGTTAAAATACTAATTCCAGATTATTCTCATTATGAACAGTCCCGAACAGCCTGACAAAACGCCGGCGAAGAAGATCTACGTGTGCCTCAGCGGATTACCTCTTTCATTTCGCCTGGAGTGGCCGTTTCGCAAGTCCACTTCGGGCGCGGATTTCTACGTGCTGCACGCTGACATCGCTCTCGAGAATTCGGAAGGGCTGCATGCGCCGGTGTCGGTGAATCTGTCCGCCACGGTTTACGAAGTGATGCCGTCACTGGAACCGAAAGACATTGAGGCCCCGGTGATCAACGCTTTGCGCAAGGAAGTGGACCGCAGGCAGATAGAATTTTTGAAGTCCGGCAAGCGGGTCCCGGTGCAATTTTCCAGCCGCTACTACGATTTCAAACGCAGCAAATGGGTATTCGGCAAGGCCACGGACGAGAATATGGCCCTGCTGGTGGCGCGGAAAGTTTACTGGCAGACGAAAGTTGCCGGAGGGCCAGTGTGGATTGGCGACCCGACCGAGGCGCTGTTCCTGGAAACTTCGCCCGGGCAAATCCTCGAAGTGGCGCAGAAACTGCGAGACCAGGAATTGATGACCCTGCAGGGCGAATGGGCTTCGGCCAATGCGTCCTTGATGGCACAAGCGGAGAAATTTGAAGCGGACATGCGCGCCGCCCTGGCCGAACTCGAGCAGAAGCACGCCTTCGAAAGAGGCTGAGAAAGAAATTTTCAGATTGCCGATTTTAGATTTCAGAATTAAGAGCTCTAACTCAGACTTTGTCGCTGGCCCCAATCTGCAATCTAAAATCAGGAATCTGAAATTCTGACCTAGTGCTGCTTGCTGATGGTGCCGTTCAGGGCCACGCCTGAATCGGCCTGCACGATGTAGGCGTCGTTTGCCGAGACCAGATAAAAGATCAGGTTGTTGGAGAGACTGCCGATCGAGGCCCCGGTTCGCCCGTTGCCCGAAACCGCGTAGTGTCCCGACAGAATCACCGGCACGTTGATGACGCCGGCCGCGTTGGTAAATTCATTCAGGACCAGGCCCCCGGAGCCATCCCACTGCAACGTGCCCACCCGGTCCTTCGCGCCTCCCGCGTCGAATCCGTCCATGATAAAGCCGAACTGTCCCTTCATCGTGGTGTTCGAAAATGTGGCGACCTGCTGCAGGTCGAGGCTCCCTTCCTGGACCGTGTTGGGATCATTGACCAGGAAAAGACCGCGCGTAGGACTGACCATCCACACCACCAGGTTCTGGTTGGCGGCGGTTGTGAGGCTCACCAGGGCGCGTCCGTTGACCGCCTGGGTATAGGTTCCGGTGAAACTGACATTGCTGGCGACGTTGCCGTCCTGCACCGAGTCGCGCGCGCCCATCGTGATATTGCCTGCGCTGGCGGTGAAGCGGCCGGCCATATTTACCCCGCTCAGAAAACTGGTGTCGCCTTTGCTGCCGAAGGCATAGCTGCCGGAAAGCGCAGGGGTGCCACTCTGCAGTTCGGCGCGTCCCAGCCCATTGACTCCGACGGTCTCGGCCATGAAGCGCACGTTGTTGGCGTCCACGATGTAGTAAACGACGCTGGAGGTGGCAGGGGAACTGTCGGTGAAGGTCCCGGTGCCGCGCCCGGTGCTGGAGTCAGGGCCGTTGAAGGAGCCGGTAAAGGTCAGCGAGCTGAAGGTTCCGCCGCGGTTGACATCCTCGTTCCCATTGCTGACGACACCGCCCGCAACCGTGAAAGCGCCCACGCTGGCCACGGATTGCGTCGCATTCAGATCATGCTCGCGGAAAACAAAGGTCCCGCTGGGCGCGGAAGCGATGGCGGTCAAGTCCTGCTTTTCGGCCAACCCGCCTCCGTTGAGGGCCTGGTCGCCCTCCACCAGATAGACTTTGGAAGCGCTGACCAGGGTCACGGCCAGATGGATCGTCCCCAGGGCATTGTTGAACCTCAAACTGCCGGTGCCGTCATTGCTGATGTCGTAGATGCCGGTGCTGCTGGTGGTGAGGAAGGTGTTGCCTTCGGAAAAATCGTCGGTCGCACTGGTGATATTTCCGTTGCCGTCGGCGGTAAACACACCAGCCTCACGATAGGCCACACCGTTGAGGTTTGCGGTGAAATCAAAGCCCTCGATCTGATAGACGTACTGCCCATTCAGGCTGGCCTTGGAAAAATTCCCCTTGGGAATGAAGCCCGGCACTCCATTGCTGTTGTTTCCACATGCGGCACAAAAAAGAAGAGAAAATAGTCCCAGGCACAGATATAAGGTTTTCATAACAAATGTGCAGAGTAGCCCGCACCACTCCTTGAGGACGGCGATAAAGTCCGATGCTTCCAATCTCTAACACAACTGCGGCGCAAAAGTTGTCACCATTGAGTAACGGCTATCCCTCGGTAACCCCTGCGCGCTCGGCCAGAGCCGAGGTTGCCTTTCTTTCCCTGTTCCGGCTCACCAGCCCGGCCACTACGCGATAGCCCAGCAGCAGAGACAGAACGAAGGCATACTGCTCCGGCTTGCTGACGTCGGCCTTCACCAGCCACCAGTAGTGAATGACGCCGGCGATGGCGCTGACGTAGATCAGCCGGTGCAGGGCCTGCCAGCGCTTGCCGCCGAGCCGGCGTATCCAGCCCCGGGTCGAGGTGAGCGCCAGAGGAATCAGCAGAACGAATCCAGTGAAACCGACGGTGATGAAGCGGCGCTTGCTCACGTCGGCCCACATCTCGTGCAGATCAAAAAATTTATCCAGCCAGATGTAGGTTATGAAATGCAGAACCGCATAGAAGAACGCGAACAGCCCAAACATGCGGCGGTATCGAATCAGCCAGGGCTGGCCGGTCAGCTTGCGCAGGGGCGTGATGGAAAGGGTCACCAGCAGGAAGATGAGGATCCAGTCGCCGGTGGAATGGGTAATGACTTCGATGGGGTTGGCCCCGAGCCGGCCCATGTAGGCCTTCCACCCCAGCCGCGCCAGCGGACCGAGACAGGCGAGAAATACGAAGGGTTTGAACCATCGGACCATAGGTCCTTCATTCAATGTGGGCGCGAGCGTCCCCGCTCGTGCGGTCCTTTGCACGAGCGGGGACGCTCGCGCCCACATCACATCTAAAAGTTCTTCTTCAAATCCATGCCCGAGTAGAGCGACGCCACCTGATCGTAGCCGTTGAACATCAAGGTCGGCCGCTTGCGAAATTCTCCCAGGCGGCGCTCCGTGGCCTGACTCCAGCGCGGATGGTCCACGTTGGGGTTTACGTTGGAGTAGAACCCGTATTCGCTGGGCGCGGAAATATGCCAGGTATTGTCGGGCTGGCTGCTCACAAAACGGATGCGCACAATGCCCTTGATGCTCTTGAAGCCGTACTTCCAGGGAATCACCATGCGCAGGGGCGCGCCATCCTGGTTGGGCAGCACTTCGCCGTACATGCCAAAACACAGCAGGGCCAGCGGGTGCATGGCCTCGTCCATCCTCAGGCCCTCGACGTAAGGCCATTGCAGCACATTGCTGCGCTGGCCCGGCATCTGTCGCAGATCGAAAAGCGTGGTGAACTCGACAAACTTCGCCTTGGGCAAGGGGTCGGCGCGCTTGATCAATTCGCTCAGCGAGAACCCCACCCAGGGCACGACGATCGACCAGCCCTCCACGCAGCGATGGCGATAGATGCGCTCTTCTGGCGCGGCCATCTTGATGATCGTATCCACGTCGAGCACCTGCTTCTTCTTGACCTCGCCGTCGATCGTGACCGCCCAGGGACGTGTCTTGAGATTCTTGGCCAGCCCGGCAGGCTCGTACTTGTCGGTCGAAAATTCGTAATAGTTGTTGTAGTTGGTCACGTCCTTGTAGGGCGTGATCGCTTCGGTGGTCGAGAATGGACTCTTCTGGATGCCGTCAATCTTGGCGTTGGCATGCGCTAGCGACGAGGGTGACGCTAGTTCGTGCAATCCCACTCCCGCCGCCACCGCAGCCGCGCCCGCCAGGGCCGTGCCTGCCAGAAACTTCCGCCGGTTCAGGTACAGGCTCTTCGGCGTGATCTCGGAAGATGGAATGTCATCCGCTTTCTTGATCAGCATGAGGGAAAGCTCCTGAGAGGTACGAACAAATCATCAAGCTGGATTGCTGGCTTCTATTCTCTGTCAGATAGGACGCATCTGGCGGGGAAAAGTTGCACGGGCGGGTCCCGATACGACAAACCAAAGTCCATTGATTCGACGGTACTTATTTCCACGCTAACGTTCTGGCTGCGGGCGACTCGCCCCCGGCTGTCCCCACGTGGTTCTTAACCCGGCCACAGATCAGGACACGGTGCACGAGTGCGGTCGCGCCTACAGCGACGGGAACAGGTACAATTAAGGATTCGCCGGTATGCCGGACATCCGCCGTGGTCTCATCATCGTGAATACCGGCCCGGGTAAGGGCAAAACCACTGCTGCCATGGGCACCGCTTTGCGGGCGGTGGGGCAGGGCATGCGCGTCCTGATGCTGCAGTTTTTGAAGGGCTCGTGGCACTACGGCGAACTCGATGCAGTGCAGGCCTTTGGCGACAAGTTCATCATGAAGCAGATGGGCCGCGGCTTCGTGAAGGTTGGTACCGAAAACCCCGATCCCGAAGACGTGCGCATGGTGGAGGAAGCCTGGGCGGAGGCTGCCCAGGCAATCAATTCCGGCGCCTGGGACCTGGTGATCCTGGATGAAATCAACTACGCCATCAGCTATGGCATGCTCGACCCGGCCAGGGTGGTGGAGACTCTGAAGAGCAAACCTGAGATGGTGCACATTATCTTGACTGGGCGAAATGCCCATCCGACAATTGTCGAGGTCGCGGACACGGTGACCGAAATGCGCCAGGTCAAGCATGCCTACGAGAAGGGCGTGATGGCGCAAAGAGGGATCGAGTACTAGGGAATCGTCGTTGGTCGTTGGCCCTTGGTCGTTGGCAAATTCCCTTGACACTTGGGCGAGCGCATGGAGGATTGCCGGATTTTTGGATTTTTCGAATTGACGAATTGAAGGGCCCTCATGGGGTTGATTTTCAATTCGAAAATTCGGCAATCCTAAAATTCGACAATTCTTGAATTTGGCCAAGGGCTTTTGGCCAACGACCAACGACCAAAGGCCAACGGCGACTTATGGCATGGTTCAAGCGACAGGCCGGTGAGTTGGATACTTCGGGCGAGCGCAAGGTTCGCACCGAGGGGCTGTGGGTGAAGTGTGAGACCTGCCGGCAGATTATCTGGAAGAAAGACCTGGAAGAGAACCTCAATGTTTGTCCCAAGTGCGACCGGCATTTTCGCATTGATGCGCGCACCCGCCTGGCCCAGCTTCTGGATGACAATGAGTACGAAGTTTCCGATTCCAACCTGACTTCCACCGACCCCTTGAAATTTGTGGACCTCAAGGCCTACTCGGCGCGCCTCAAGCAGGCGCAGGCTGACACCGGGCTGAAAGACGCCATAGTCAACGCCCGCGGCAAACTGAATGGGCGCACAGTGATCGTGAGTTCGATGGAGTATGCCTTCATCGGGGGAAGCATGGGGGCGGTGGTGGGTGAGGTCATCACACGGGCTATCGAGCAGGCCACCGAAAGCAGAGTGCCCATCGTTATCGTTTCCGCTTCGGGCGGAGCGCGCATGATGGAAGGTGTGATCAGCCTGATGCAACTGGCCAAGATTTCGGCCGCGCTGGCCCGGCTGGATGAGGCCAAGGTGCCGTTTATTTCGATACTGACCGACCCTACCACGGGAGGCGTGACTGCATCCTTCGCGATGCTCGGCGACCTGAATATCGCCGAACCCGGCGCCTTGATCGGCTTCGCGGGCCCGCGAGTGATTGAGCAGACCATCCGCCAGAAGCTGCCCCAGGGTTTCCAGCGAAGCGAATTCCTGCTCGAGCACGGCATGCTGGACGCGGTGGTGCACCGGCGGCAGCTGAAGGCCTACATCGGACGGGCGCTGGACTTTATGGATCAGTCGTCAGTCGTCGGTCGTCAGACGTCGGCTTAAACCAGCTGTCAGCTCTCAGCCTTCCGCTTTCAGCCAACCCGGTTTCTCGTCCGTTCGAGGCCTCTTCAGCCACGTTGACTGCGGTGCGTTGGCAAACCTGAATCCAAAGTTGCAAACTACTAATCTGAGAGCTGATAGCTGATAGCTGAAGGCTGAGAGCTTGTCCTACGAAACCGCCATCGCGCGCATGAACGCATTGGGCCACGAACTGGCCCAGACGCCCTCGCACAAGTTCGATCTGGCGCACATGCGTGTGTTGCTCGCGGCCCTGGACAATCCTGAGCGGCATTTCCCCAGCGTGCTGATTGCGGGGACGAACGGCAAGGGGTCGACGGCGGCGACGCTGGCTTCGATCCTGCAGGCTTCAGGGTTGCGCACCGGGCTCTATACCTCTCCCCACCTGATACGGATCAACGAGCGCATACAGATCGATGGACGGCAGATCAGCGACGACGATTTTGCCCTGGTCCACGACCTGGTGGACCGTACCGCCGAGCGCTCCGTCGGCGAGGGTGAGCTGCCGTGGCATCCCAGCTTTTTCGAGATGCTGACGGCGATTGCATTCGAGCACTTCGCGCGCCGGAAGGTGGAAATCGCGGTGCTCGAGGTCGGTATGGGCGGGCGGTTGGATGCGACCAACGTGGTCGAGCCGCGAGTCAGCGTCATCACCGATATCTCGCTCGATCATCAGAAATTTCTGGGAAACTCCGTGGCCGAGATCGCGAGCGAGAAGGCGGGAATCATCCGTCCGGGCGGCGTGGTGGTCACGCTTCCACAACAGCCCCAGGCCAACGACGTAATCGGAAACACGATTCTGGAAGCGGGCGCGCGGGCCGTGAATGCGGTGCCGTATGTGCCACCGGTGAGTCCCGCCAGTGCCCAGTACCTGGCGGCCGGTAGCGAGAAGAGTCCGGTTTCGCGTTATCCGCTGCAGGTGATGGGAGAGCAGATCCTGGTCGAAACGCCGTTGATCGGGCGCCACCAGTTGCGAAATATCGCTTTGGCAATTGCGGCCGCGGAGGAACTGGGCGGGCAAGGGTTTGGGGTGACGGCGGCCTCGATTGAGCGGGGCATTCGCGAAACCCATTGGCCGGGACGCTTCCAGGTGATGCCCGCCGGCGGCGGCGCACCCGAATATATATTCGATGTGGCGCATAACCCGGCTGGAGCATGGGCGCTGCGCTCGACTCTTTCGGCGGGCTATGCGGAGCGTCGGCTGACGTTTATTTTTGGCGCCATGCGTGACAAAGCCATCGGAGAGATGGCGGAAATCCTGTTTCCGCTGGCGGAGCGGGTGATTGCGACCCACGCCGACAATCCCCGGTCCGCAGCGCCGGACGAGATTCGAGCAGCTGCGTCCCGGACCTCGACCCAGATCGAAGAAGCTGCCGACGTGGCCGCCGCCCTGAAACTGGCGCGAGCCCAGGTCCAGCCAGATGCTGTGGTGGTTATTACCGGATCGATATACATTGTAGGAGAGGCGATGCGACTGCTCGGAGCGCGCATCTAACAAGCAGTGCCATCGGCGAAAACACCTATCGAGATGGACAGTCCAGCGGAGACGGCTCGGGTAGGCCCTCCCCCCAGTTCTCGTCCACCCGCGACGGTAGCGCCCTCCCGACGCTACGGGTGGCCCAGCCGCCTGCGTTCGTATCTCATCTTCGATCCCCTCATCTGGGCGTACACCGTCGTACTGGGAATCATTTCCATTCCAGTCTCGCTGTTCGGAAACCAGGGCAGGATTCTGCATGGCTTCGCCCGCTTCTGGTCCTGGCTGATCATGAAGACGATTTCATCGCCTACGACAGTCACTGGAATGGACGCGATCGACACGTCAAAGCCGTATGTTTACGCGGTAAACCATGCGTCCGCGCTCGACATCCCTGTGTTGTATGTGTATCTGCCCTTCGAGTTCCGCATTGCGTTCAAGAAAGAGCTGCTGTCCTATCCGATTGTGGGGTGGCACCTCAACCGCTCGGGACAAATCTGCGTGGACCAGCAGAACCCGTCGCGGTCGATCGGCAGCATCCGCGCCGCGCTGAAGACCCTGAAGAGCGGCATGCCCCTGGTCATCTTCCCCGAAGGCGGCCGCACGCCGGATGGCGAGATCAAACCCTTCTTGCCGGGCGCGTTGTTTCTTGCCATCAAGGCGCAGGTCGATGTCGTGCCGGTAGCGCTGGTCGGGACCTTCGACCTGCTGCCGATGAACACCTATCACATCAGGTGCCGGCCGCTGGAAATGCGGGTGGGCCCGCCCATTTCGACTGTGGGCTATACTTTGCGAAACATGGAAGAGCTTTCGGACAAGGTCCACAACGCGGTGGAGGATTTATACAAGGGTGGCTGAGTTGTGAGAGTGCAAGATGGAATTTATAGAAACAGATCTCAGTTGTGAGTGGTCAGTTCTCAGAAACAACGGGGCTGGCTGCTTCGGCGGGTTGTAAGCGAAGCTCCTCCACTTTTTGCGCAATGGCGTACTTGAGATCATCAACCCCTTTGCCGGTCACGGCGGAGATGGGAAATAACTCCAGATTTTTCTTTTTGCAATAGCGTTTGAGCTTGGCCAGTTTCTCCTTGTTGGCCACGTCGATCTTGGAGGCCGCCATGATCACTGGCTTTTCTTCCAGATGAGCCCCGAAGCTGGCCAGTTCTTCAGCAATAACTTCGACATCTTTAACGGGATCGGGCCTGCCGCTAGAGTCGGAAACATCCACCAGGTGGACCAGCAGGCGGTTGCGTTCAATGTGACGCAGAAACTGCGTACCCAGTCCGGCGCCGGTGTGCGCGCCTTCGATCAATCCCGGGATATCGGCGACTACAAAACTCTTCTCATCGGGGGGCTGGCCGACTACCGCTACGCCGAGGTTCGGCTGGAGCGTGGTGAAGGGATAGTCGGCGATCTTCGGCCGGGCCGCCGAGATGCGTGAGATCAGCGTGGACTTGCCGACGTTGGGATAGCCGACCAGGCCGACATCGGCGAGCAGCTTCAGTTCCAGACGGAAGACGCGCTCTTCGCCGGGGCGACCCGGTTCGTGTTCGCGCGGGGCCTGATGAGTCGAAGTGGCGAAGCGGGCGTTTCCCCGGCCTCCGCGGCCACCACAGGCGATGACGATACGATCGTCGGGGTGGGAGAAGTCGTGGACTTTTTCTCCGGTTTCGTCGTCGTACACGATCGTGCCCACGGGAACTTTTAGCAGGACGTCCACGCCCTCGCGGCCGGTGCGGTTGGAGCCTTCACCGTGGCGTCCACGTTGTGCCTTGTATTCCGGATTGAAGCGGAAATGCACCAGGGTGTTGTGGCGCTCGCTGGACTCCATGATGACGTCGCCGCCCTTGCCGCCGTCGCCGCCCGAAGGGCCGCCGCGCGGGACGTACTTCTCCCGGCGGAAGGCCATGCAGCCGTTGCCGCCGTCGCCCGCCTTGACCCGGATTTTGGCCTCGTCGATGAACACAGTCGTCAGTCTTCGGTCGTCGGCTCAGCCACGAACCACGTGGGGACAGCCGCCCCCGGCTGTCCTAGCCGAGCAAAGCTCGGCAGAGAATTTGCCCGCTGAAAGCTGATGGCTGAAAGCGGACAGCTTAAATAAAAATGCCCCGGCGCCCACGCCGAGGCTTGGGGCCGCAGAAATTCCCGGGCGACCCTCCTGATTGCTTTCCGAACGCTACTTCGCTTCCAGCGGTTCGATCATGACGAACTTGCCCATCGAACCCTTGTCGAGGAACTTGATGCGGCCGCTGATCTTGGCGAAGAGCGTGTCGTCCTTGCCGCGTCCGACGTTGAGGCCAGGTTTGACCCGCGTGCCCCGCTGGCGCACGATGATGGTGCCGCCGGGGACGATTTGTCCGCCAAAAGCCTTGAAGCCTAACCGCTGCGCGTTGGAGTCGCGTCCGTTTCGTGAACTGCCTAGACCTTTTTTATGTGCCATAGCTTGGTTTCCAGTTTGTAATTTCTTGTTCGGGGCGTCGTCGGTCTTGTGCTCGGCGGGCAAGATGCCCGCCGGACAGCCGGCGAGACGCCGGTGCTACTTTTTCTTTTTTGGCGCCGATTTCCTGGGCGCTGCTTTTTTAGCTGCTGCTTTCTTTGCTGGACTTTTGGCTTTAGCCTCGGCTTTAGGCGCGTCTTCTACTTCGACCGGCTTCAGCCTCTTCGGTTTCGCTTCTTTTTTCGGGAGGTTGGGCGCGGAGAATTTCTGGCCGTCGTAGGCGATCTCTGTGATGCGGACTGCGGTGTATCCCTGGCGATGTCCGCGCAGTTTCTTGTACTGCTTCTTGCGTTTGTAGTGGAAGACCAGAATTTTTGCGCCTCGGCCCTGTTCCACCACTTCACCGGTCACGAGCGCGCTGGATTGCGGGCGCCCAATCTGGCCGGGCTCGCCGGAGACGGCCAGCACGTCGTTGAACTCGATTTTCCCGTCGGTGCCGTTGCCCTGGTTCTCCAGCCGAATCACATCGCCGGGCGCCACCCGGTACTGTTTACCACCGGCGCGGATGACCGCGTACATACTTATGCCTCCGTCCAATCTTGTGCCCGTCGCGGCCTGGCGCGATTGCCGGGAACCTGCTGAATTTCCTGTGCTTGCTTTCCGCGTCGGCGCTTTCGGCAACGATTGCGGGGCGGCTCCAGAACGGAACCGTGAGTACAGGCAAACCCAGCTATTTTAGCGTGTTCCGTGGAAAAGCGTCAAACTCGTGTACTCGTCCAGTAGATGAGTGACACTTTTCATTCCTTTCGTGGGGATGGGTTTTGTCGCAGGAACTGTAGCGGGGTTAGGTAGCCCAGAGCCTGATGAGGACGCACGGTGTTGTAGATTTTTCCCCATTGCCGCAGCTCGCGGTTGAGCTTTTTCATTTCCAGTGAGCAGGGCGAAACTGGTAGACTCGGCACCCAGATCTGCGGAAACCTATTCTCCCTAAGCAACTGCAGCAAGTGCTCCGCGCCCCGCCGGTCCGTCTTCTGCCGCCGCACCACCGAGGCCCGTACCTTCCCCGCATCTCCCATCCACAGCTCGATCCCCTTCTGCTCCAACAGCCGCTCGAACCAGGGATAGTGCCCACACGCCTCCATCCCCACCCGCACCTCCTGGCCCGCCGGCGATCCGTAGAACTGCTCCGCCTCCGCCCGGTGCTGCAATCGCCTCTCTTCTCTCTCTGCCGTTCGCTTGTCAAAGATCGCGACCTGCTGAAACCCAGGATGAAAATCACAAGCCTATGATCAGCATGACGTTGGCTCCTCTCACGAGCCTTGGTCGTGTTCGTCGCATACCACTCTACTCGCGACGAGCCAACGTCGTTATGCAATCAAGCGACAATACCGCCCTCTGGGGGCGGCTGCCTCCACGTGTATCAGCGGATATAATGCCCTGCAATGCGCTTCCGTCTTGGGCAACCTCTTCATACCCTGTGCCTCATGGCTACCTTGGTTTCAGCGGCCGGCGCTCTTGCCCTGTCATCGTGGCGTGGCGTTTTACGCGATGATGCCGGAAAACCAGTCAGCGCAGCGACCGTCAAACTTACCTCGGCCACGGGAGATCGCCACTATCAGGCCGCGACGTCCACCAGCGGCGACTTCGCCCTCGCTAACATGGTTGCGGGAGACTACGACCTTTCGGTAGAAAGCGCGGGCAAAACCTGGCGCATGGCGAAGGCCCTCGTCATGCCGGACGGCGCTACCCTTACCAGCGCTCTGCAACTTTCCCAGACGGCGGAAGTCCGCGTCCTGCCCGGCGGCGAGGAATCCGCAGCGCAAGCCAGCGGCGGCGAGCGCCTTTCGAGCGGAGAGGTTTCGAGTCTTCCCCTCAACGCCCGCGACTTCAGCAAGTTGCTGCTGCTGGCCGCCGGCACCATGACCGACGCCAACGGCGCGGCCAACTTCACCCAGCAATTCGCGGTCAACGGCCAGCGCGGAACCGCTACCGTATTTGCCCTCGACGGGTTCGACACCACCGACCCGGAAATGGGCGGCGCCACTTTTTCCAACTTCAACGTGGACGCCATCCAGGAAGTGCAGTCGAATACCGGAGTCATGACGGCCGAGATCGGTCACGGCGCCGCCAGTTACACCAACGTGATCACGAAATCCGGCGCCAACCAGGTGCACGGCAGCTTCTTTGAATTTGCTCGCAATGCCAGCTTCGACGCCCGCAACTATTTCGACCACAAGAGCGTGGCAGACGAGCGCCGCCTTCCTCCCTTTGTACGGAATGAATTCGGATTCACCAACGGCGGCCCCGTGGTGCTGCCGAAAATCTACGACGGCCGCAACCGCACTTTTTATTTCGGCCAATATCAGGGCTTCCGCCAGGTGCTGGGGACGACGCAAGTGTTTCCCGTTCCGACCGCCGCCGAGCGCCAGGGCATCGACATCGAAACTTTTCCCGGCGACACGCTGACCGTCCCGGTGAACCCGGCCATCGTTCCGGTGCTCGATCACTATCCCCTGCCCAACGATCCCAAGGGAGCCTACGGCGACCGCACCTATGCAGCTTCGTCCAAGATTTACACCCGCACTGACCAGTTTTCGGTGCGGGTCGATCACCGCATTTCGGACAAGGCCTCGTTGCTGACCCGGTTCAGCCTCAACCAGGTAACCGGGCCGCTGACCAATCCCGATCAGACCGCGATTGATCCCAGTTTTGCCGTGCAGTTTTTCGATCACCAGCGCAATGCCGGAGTGAAATACTCGCGGACGATTTCTCCGCACTTTCTTTCCGACACTTCTTTCAGCTACATTCGGAGCACGCCCTTCTTCCCTGCCATCAATCACACGCAGCCCGCGATGACTTTCGGCGACGGATTGTTTCAGGCCTTTAACCAGCCGGGCGGCTCAATTTTCGGATCCTACAGCAACCTCTACCAACTCAAGCAGGACATGAGCTACGTGCGCTCCAATCACCTCTTCAAATGGGGAGTGGAAATCCGGCACAACCGCGACGCCACGATTTTCGGGACCAATCCCAACGGCCAATACACGTTCGGCGGAGGCACGGCTTATTCTCCCGTGCTGATCACCTCGGCCAGCGGCACCCACGACATCCAGTCCGGCGATCCGCTGCCCGATTCGCTGACCGGCCTGCTTACCGCCACACCATATTCGTACGGGGTCGTCGCGGCTGCGGACGTCACGCCCATCGGCGACCGCTTCGACGAAGCCGCCGTCCGCCGCGAGGCCTATAACTTCTACTTCCAGGACACATGGAAGGCCCGGCCGAATCTGACCATCAATTACGGATTGCGCTATGAAGTGAACAGCCGCATCCACGAAGCCGAGCATCGTACATCGCTGCCCAGATTCGTGGACGCCAGCGGCAAGGACGTTCCCTACTGGGACCACAACGCGAAGCAGCCCTTCTACTTCAACCCGCAGCCCCCCTATGACCAAGACTGGAAGGGCTTCGGTCCGCGCCTCTCGGTGGATTACGGCGTCAGCAGTCACACCATGCTGCACGCCGGCGGAGCGATCACGTCCCTTGTCCCCAACCTTTGGCAGGATAATTTTCTTACCGGCGCCATTCCCCTGGCGACCACGCTCTACGCCAGCGCGCTGCCCAATGTGCCTTTGCCCTTTCAGAATTCAGTGGTGCCGGTGACGCTTCCGCCTCCCTACACCACGGCGGGCAAGCCTCTGTTCCCCAATGGAGATGCCAGTCACGTACCGCCGAACACGCAGGTGGACCTGCAACGCTATCAGGATGACTTAACAGCTCTCACCCCAGGAAATCAGGTGCAGTTGCTCTCCATGGTGGGGCTGGCGAAAAACTTCCGCAATGGTTACATCGAGAGTTACACCGGCGGCGTCGACCACGATTTCAGGGACTTCAAGTTCACCGCCGCGTATGTGGCCACCGCCGGAGTGCACCTGGCCGCCGTCTATTCACCCAACAGCTATGGCGGGGCCGATCCGGCGTTCGCGCCCTTCACCCAGTTCGATTCTTCGGGAAACGCGATCGGAGGGTTTGGTCCAGAGAGCGTGATGACCAGCCGCTCGCATTCCACTTATCATGCGCTGCAGTCCGGTGTCAGCAAGAATTCCGCGCGCCTGGGCCTCGGCCTGCAAGCCAGCTACACCTATTCCAAATCAATAGATGACACCAGCGCGGTGCTGGGAGGCTCGATCGCGGGAGCGGGCGTGGTGCTGCAGACCATGCCCCAGGATCCCTGGAACCCGGACGCGGAAAAAGGCCCGTCCACATTCGATGCCACCCACTCCTTTACTCTGAGTGTGATTCAGGTGCTGCCGTTCGACCATGTAGGTTTTCTGCGGCCGTTGGGACGAACTCTCACTCGGGGCTGGCAGTTCCTGAATATCACCACCCTGACCAGCGGCGCACCCTTTACGGTCTATTCCGGAGTGCAACAAACTGGAGTGGGAGCGGGCGGAGCCGACCGCCCCGACCTGGTGGAGCAGCCGCACTTCTCCACCAGCGGCGCGGTGCGCGAAGATTATTTCGGCCGGGGCACGGACAACGCGTCATTCTTTTCGATTCCCATCAACGTTCCCGGCGGCACCGGCCCCAACCACGGCCGCTTCGGCAGGCTGGGCCGCAGCACTTTCCGCGGACCGGGTTTTCAGCAATACGACATAGCGCTGATCAAGGACACACCCTTCGGCCACCGCGGAAACAGCGAACTGGGCACGGTAGAATTTCGCGCCGAGTTCTTCAATGTTTTCAACCTGGTGAATTTCGGGCTGCCATCCAACATCCTGCGCGGGAGCGGCTTTGGCGTCATCAGCAAGACTGCGGGGCCGTCGCGGCAGATCCAGTTCTCGCTGAAGGTGATTTACTGAGAAAAGCGCGGGGACCCGCAGGTCCCCCACACCGGTTTCAAGCTACTCGTTGGCCGCGCGTTTCCTCTGCCGTTCCGCTTCTTCGCGGTCGGCCTGGTCCTTGTCGGCCTCACTTGTGCTGGACTTCTTCACTGCATCTTTCGCTTGCCCCCAGGCATTCTGGACTTTGCCTTCCACCTGCTTGGCGGCGCCCTTTACCTGGGCTTCCTCGTCGCCGGTCCATTCGCCGACCTGGCGTTCAGCTCGGCCAGCGATGTCCTTGACTTTACCTTCCACTCTGTCCTTGTCCATGATGATTCCTCCACGATGCATGATTAGACAGCCAGTCAAGGCTAGCTGACCGAGGCCGGGCGATACATCGGCAAGAACCTGTAATCGATTTGGGAAGGCACTGTACCCGCCGCAATCCCTGAGAACTGAGAACCAGCAACTGATGACAGGTTTCACTTCAGTCCGTCACCGGAGTTTTCTTGGTTGATCGGAATGGCCCTTGCCACGGCGCTTCAGGGCGCCACTCTGACCATCACCACTGCATGCGGCCCAACCGCGGCGGAGAATTTCCCCTTGAACTGTCCCAGGTCCCCGGCCTTCCACAGATCACGCACGCCGGCACTCAAGTGGTCGGGATATCCAATGTTTTCCCAGGAGAAACCGATCTGCCTTTCGCTCGTGTCGCGATTGAGCAGGACCACGGTGCGGCTTCCGTCCTGCATCTGCTTGGCCCAGACTTCCAGGTCGCCGTCCTTGCGCACCCGGCGGCCCTCGCTTCCGAGAGGGTCCTGATTTACCGCGATCACTTCTTTGTTGGTGAGAATGTCGTGGATCTCCGGCTTCATGTCGCGCAGATCGTTGCCTGCGATAAGAGGCGCCGCAAGGATGGACCACAGGCTGAAGTGGGCGCGGTACTCCTCCGTGGTCATGCCGCCGTTGCCCACCTCGAGCATGTCGGGATCGTTCCAGTGGCCGGGGCCGGCGTAACTCTCGATTCCATTCTGCAGATCGAGGATGTCGAGCATGCCGAGGTGGTGCTCGTCCTTGCTCTCCCACTGGTCACGTATGTCGCCGGTGGTGCGCCAAAGGTTTCCGCCAACGTTTTCGCCCCAAAGCCAGGGCTTGGCCGTGCCCCACTCGCAGATGCTCAACACAATAGGCCGGCCCGTGGCATTCAGCGCACTGCGGATGAGCGCATAGGCGGCCTGCGCGTCCTGGGTCGAAGTGTTACACCAGTCGTATTTCAGGTAATCGACGCCCCAGGCGGCATACTGCAGCGCGTCCTGATATTCATGGCCAAGGCTTCCGGGACGCTTGGCGCAAGTCTTGACCCCGGCGTCGGAATAGATCCCAAACTTGAGCCCCCGGGAGTGAACATAATCCGCCAGCGCCTTGATCCCTGAGGGAAAGGTCTTGGCATCGGGCACGATGTTGCCGCTCGCGTCGCGCTCCACCTGCCAGCAATCGTCGATCACAATGTATTGATAGCCGGCGTCCTTCATGCCGGACTTGACCATGGCATCGGCCATCTGCCGGATCAGGTCCTCGCTCACATGGCATCCGAATTTATTCCAGCTGTTCCATCCCATCGGAGGAGTAGCCGCCAGCGTCTTCTCCTGCGCGGATAGAAGTGAAGATACGGCCAGTAAACCCAACATTGCGACCAGAATTCTTGCTCTTACTGACATGTGTCGATGTCCTCCCTGATTAGTTAAGTCGCTCCCAAAACTGGGCCGCCACCACGACCCGCGTAGGGGCGGGTGCCGTCACCCGCCCAGCCGGGCAGAGCCCGGCTGGGTTTTGCAATGTGGCGACCAAAAACTCAGGCGAGCCTTGCTCGCCCGCCCGGACGAGGGCGTCCGGGCCTACGTGGATCGGAGTCGGGTTTGCGCGTTTGCCAACGCCATGGGGCTTCCAGCTCTCGCGCTCGGCCAGCATCATACCATCAGGTTAATCGCTCCCCTCGGGCAGCAAGTGGGGCTCGATCAGTGTGGGTCGGACACTCTTGTCCGACGCTTTTGACGTGCATCCACGACTGGAGAAGTCTGAACGGAACCTGAAATCTGCTTGCGCCCTTCTAAGGCAACGCCACTCACGAAATAGGGAGAAACTCGTACGGCACGCTGGGCCCTGCGGCATCTAATCACGCAGCGGAGGAACTATGAAAAGATTCGGCGTAGGCCTTACGACGGTTCTATTCCTGTTTTTGGGAGTCAGTGTTCCACTCTACTCGCAAGAACAGCAGGACGAGAAGGAATCGAGGCATGAGAAGACGGCCAGGCCCGAAGCGCATCCCCAACCCAAACCGCAGCAGGAGCGGCAGCGGGAACAGGACCAACAGCGCCAGGAACAAGGGCGCCAACAGCAGCAGCGTCAGCAGCAGGAGCATGCCCAACAGCAGCAGCACCAGAATGAGCAGATGCAGCGGCAACAGCATGCTCAACAGGAGCGCGCTCGGCAGCAGCAGGAACAACGGCGACACGAGCAGGCGCAAGAGGAGCAGCGGGCGCAGCAGCACCAGAATCAGCAGATGCAGCAGCAGCGTGCCCAGCAGGAACATGCTCAACAACAGCAGGAGCGGGCGCAACAGCAGCGTCAGCAGCAGGAGCGTCAGAACGAACAGGCCCAACAGCGCGAGCATGCGCAGCAACTGCAACAACAGCAGGTGCAGAATCAGCAGCAGCGCCGGGAGCAGGAACGGCAGAGACAGT
This sequence comes from Terriglobia bacterium, assembly GCA_963797385.1. Taxonomy (GTDB): domain Bacteria; phylum Acidobacteriota; class Terriglobia; order Terriglobales; family Acidobacteriaceae; genus JAIQFF01. Next base: position 230,690 of record CAWCPY010000013.1, on the reverse strand, counting down.
TGAACCAGCAGCAGGAACACCAGGCCCAGCAGCAGGCGCACCTGAATCAGCAACGGCTTTCACAGCAGCGCCAGCAGGAGCTGATTCGGCAGCAACAGCAGCGGGTGGCGCGATATCAGCAGCATCTGGACCAGCAGGAACGCATCGCCCAGCAGAGGACTGCCGCCCTGCAACAGCAGCGGCGCATGGCGCAATACCGCTTTCAGCAGGAATATTATCAGCGTGAGCGCGAGCAGCAGGAGCGTCTGCGGCGTGAACACCACGACTACGACCACGATCCCTACTTCTATACCGCCCCGATTTATCGCTATCATCGCGGCGGCTCGTACTACGAAATCAATCAGTACGGAGCGGACTTGCTGCGGGAGGCAGTGAACAACGGCTACCGCGAAGGTTTCCGTGCTGGAGCTGCCGACCGCGAAGACCGCTGGCGGCACGATTACGAAGACAGTTTCGCCTATCAGGACGCGAACTTCGGCTACAACGGCTACTACGTTGACCAGGCCGACTATAACTACTATTTCCGTCAGGGCTTTCAGCGCGGTTACGAAGACGGCTACTACAACCGCTACCAGTACGGCGCCTATTCGAATGGCTCGTACAGCATCCTGGGCAACGTGCTGTCGCTGATTCTCAATCTGCAGTCGCTGCGCTAGAAAGATAGTGCAGTGTGGGGCGGGCGCCCTCGCCCGCCGCCTTTGACCTGGACTTGTGAACTCCGAAAACGGTCAACCTGCGCCAACAACACGCAGGCCTGACCAGCACCGTCCGCGGGTTCACGACCCGGCGGTCGTCGTAACGATCTTCGCAGTCGTGATGGCCTGGCCTACGTGGCGCTGGGTGTGATCAGCGACATGCACCAGCAATCCTCCGACAGTCGTGGGCCGGTGCTTCCTTCCCACCCTGCGGCCCTGTTCCAGCGCACTCGGATCAACTGCCCGGACCCGCCCCTCGCTATTTGCCAACGCCGAATTCAGCTCCGCAAAAAGCTCTTCGCGTCTCGCCCCGGGGTCCATCTCGGCTTTCTTTGCGCTCAGTTGCTCATCGTCCAATTCTCGCCCCTCGGCGTAGGTAAGCAGCCGGTCCAGGCTCCTGGCAATGTGACGCAAATGAAACGCCACCGGCGGGAGCCCGCCCGGACGCGCATTGATCTCCTCATCGCTCAGGCCGCCACACCAGCGTTGCAAGTCTTCTTTCGCCAGCTGCAGGGCATGCACCACCGCCCGTTGCACCGCTGGGATTTCCGGCAACGTACCCCGCAGCCAGGGCTCGGTCAATTCATTTTCGGACATCGGCCCACCTCAATCACTAATCAGTTTACCCGCCACAAACCACGTGGGGACAGCTGCCCCAGCTGTCCAGTCGAGCGCAGCTCGACAAGCCTTTGCGGAAAGGAGTAGCGGAGCTTCGCTCCGCCGGACAGCCGGGGGCGGCTGTCCCCACGCGCTTTGTGGTTTGGTAGGCGAGATCGGCGCCCTGCACTACAATGTTGTGGGCAAGCCAGTCCGCCAAGCGGGACCCGTAGCTCAACTGGATAGAGCACTGCGCTTCGAACGCAGGGGTTGGGAGTTCAAGTCTCTCCGGGTCCACCATTCCTGCTTGATCCGCATGAATCCGTGGCCGCTTTTCCCTCCCACGGCCCGCGCCCCAAACAACACCGTCTATAATGTCCGCTCACATGCCACGTTTTGACGTCACCATCGCCGGAGAACTGAACCTCGACCTCATCCTTTACGGCCTGCCTGACGAGCTTCCGCCCGAGCGCGAGCTGCTGGCCGACCGCATGATGCTGACTTTGGGCAGTTCCTCCGCCATCGTGGCCCACAATCTGGCGGCGTTGGGGAGCAAGGTAGGTTTCCAGTCGCTGATTGGCGACGATTCACTGGGAAAGATCGCGCTCGACCGCCTGGCCGAAGGCGGCGTGGACGTTTCACAAGTAAGGCACGCCCACGGCACAAACACCACCGGGCTCACCATCATTTTGCCGCGCACCGGCTGGCGCAACATACTGACCTATCCGGGGACGATCGCCGAACTGTCCTTGAAAGATCTCGACTTTAACTACCTTTCGGACTCCCGCCATTTTCATCTTTCGTCGCTCTATTTGCAGCAAGCTTTGCAGCCCGACCTGGCCGAACTTTTTCGCCGTCTGAAGGCAGCGGGCCTCACCATCTCACTCGATACTAATGACGATCCCCAGGACCTCTGGGACGGAGGCGTGAAGGACTTACTGAAATATGTCGATGTGCTGCTGCCCAATGCGCGCGAAGCTACCAGGATCACCGGGACCGATGATCCGGAAAAAGCCATCCAGCAACTGGCCGAAATGGTCCCGCTGGTGGTGGTAAAACTCGGTCATGAGGGCGCGTTGGCGCAGCGGGGAAAAGAGCGTTTCAGCAGCCCTTCACTGAATGTCCCCGCAGTCGATGCCGTCGGCGCCGGCGACAGCTTCGATGCCGGCTTTCTGCACGAATATCTCCGCGGCTCAGATCTGCCCACTTGCCTGGCCAGCGGCAACCGCGCCGGCGCTCTTTCCGTGACCCGGGCGGGAGGTACCGAAGCCTTCCGCGACAAGGAATATCGCGAACGCTTCCTGCGCGACCACTTAGCGTGACTTGTGTGGGACAAGCTCTTTGCTCTTTGAACCTAAAACCGCATGGGGACAGCCGCCCTCGGCTGTCCGGTCGAGCGCAGCTCGGCGATTCTTTGAAACAAAAATGTAGGGGGCTGAAGAGACTAGTGGAGCTTCGCTCCACCGGACAGCCGAGGGCGGCTGTCCCCACGCGATTCTCCTATATCAACCGTTTTCCCACACAACACGAATCTACGGGCTCACTTCCAGCAGCAGGTGGTCTTTGAACTCTGTCTTGAGCCGGGGAGCCGCGTCCGCCGTGGCCTCTACCGTCCCCAGGTCTTTGTCTTCCGCATAGGCGCGTACGTGATAACTCCCGGGTGTAAGGCCGCGCAGTTCGATTTCTCCCTTCCACGGTGCGGATGAAGGAGCGAAAAACGCATAGTACATCTTTCCGTCTTTTTCGATAGCGTAGGCTTCCGGCGTGTCGTACCCGTAAACGTAGAGATTGCGGAACGTTCCCTTTGAAAGCATCTTCTGGTTGTAAATGCCGATCCACTTCTTCCAGTGTGCTTCCTTCTCCGGAGTCAGGGCCACAGCCTTGTATTTTGGTCCGGGATCGGGCCACACGAACTTCGTCCCCACCACGCCGCCCGCACCGATGGTCGATGCGAAATCTTCACCGTGCTCGCGCCAGTTGTTGCCGATGCGGTCCATGGTGGAGAGTTCCACGTGATCTCCATAGACCGCGGACTCCGGCCCCAGCAGCGCTTTGTACATCTTGATGCGGCGTCGTACCTGCACTGCGCCCACCGGATCGGCCGTCACCGCCTGGTCGATAAACGGCAGCCAGGCCAGCGAGGGCGGCGTGCCGCAGGGACAGCTCTGGGTCACGCTCTCCGGCTTGAGGGCGCGGCTGGTCTGAAAGATCGTCTTGTAAACATCGGCCATGGCGTTGACCGAATCCTGCGGAGACTTGTGATGGTGCGCCGGGTTGTAGCACATGGGCACGCTGTAAATATTGTCCAGCTTCGATCCATCGAAGCCCCAGTCGCCGATAAATTTCTCGGTCAGCTTCTTGAAGTACGCCTGCACTTCAGGCACCGCCGGACACAGCGCCGCCAGATCACGCGTCATGTGCGCATGCTTTCCGTTCTTGTCGAGGATCAGCCACTCGGGATGCTCTTGCGCAATCTTCGACACGATATATTTGTGCGACTCCCACCTGCCCTGCCCGTCTTCCACCCCCAGCGGTAGCCACCACAGCTGCACCAGCATGCCCTGCTTATGGAAATCGTCCGTCATTTTCTTGATGGAGTCGCCCGGGAAGGTGTCTGCACGCGGATTCCAGTCTCCATAAGTGTCAAACCAGCGATCATCCAGAGTGGCCCACTTGATGCCAAACTCTTTTAGCTTTGGAACCGTGCCCAGCATCTCCGCCGGGGTGACGTTGAATTCATAACCCCAGCCGCACCAGCTTACGTTGTAGGCTTCGCCCGAAGGCTTGGGGATCTCCCATCCTTCTTTCTGCAGCACGCTCGACCACAAATGCAGCGGCTCATAGAAATCGCCGGAGTAAACGGATACAAAGCTACGCGGCGTGGAATATGTTTCCCCAGGCTTCAGCGTGGTATCGGCGGCAATGTCAACGCCCGCGTTGACTCCGCCGTCGGCCCCTACCTTGACCGGCAGGGACAAAGTCAGCGGCAGGGTTTCCACATGGCCCACAGCTTCGCCCACCGTGCCCGTCCAGAATGCGACCACCGGAATCCCGCCGCCATAGCCGCCTTTCACCGCCGCGCCCATCAGGTTGGGTTGCGCGAAGTTGTGGCCCAGTTTTACGACATCGTCCTTTCCCCAGTCGTAGCTTGCCCCCAGGTAACTCCACATGTCATAAGGCTTCGCATTCTTCTGGGCCAGGCCGGCATCGAACTTGTGCTGCTGCTCGACCACGCTGTCGATGTGAACATCCTGCGTGCCGGCGTTCTTGTACGCCGCGCTCGAGAGCAGCAGGTTGGGAAACGCGTCGTAAACTTCGACCTGAAGCGTGCGCTGAATGTTGGAGCCGGAAGGGGCCTGCGCCGGAATTTCCAGACGCTTGCCCCGGCCCAGCTTGCCCGCGCTGTCCTCCACCTTCGCCGCGCCCAGATTCAGGGTGAACAGGACCGGCTTGCCCTTGAGCACCAGCACATCACTGCCGCCTGCGCCGGGTTGGTCCAGTGTGAGCCTCTGGTCGCCCTTGAGCAGCGCGGCCTGTATGTATCCTGACGGCGATATCTGGAACTCGGCCGCACTCGTGGTCAGCACAATGGGCCCGCCGGGTCTGACCTCTACTTTGATCTGCGAAGGTGGCTCCGGCGCCGCGGTTTCGGTTTTGGCCGGCGGACGGCTGCAGCCGGTGTTCAGCAAGAACACGGTGAGCGACAAGAGCACGCCACGAATGCGCGCCCGACGCAGCAAGATTTTTCCCCAGCGTTCAGTATTTATCATTTCGCTCCCTTACCCAGACCCTTGAACTGGCTGAACATCTTCTCCGCGTTCAGGTGATAGATTTTTTCCAGCACCGGGTCCGGCAGGTCGAGGCCGTAAATTTCCCACCGGCCCTGCCCCGGATGTCCCCAGTAATCAAACGACTCGTCCGCGGTTTCCAGCCAGCGGAAGTGATTGCGATACATCGCCTCGTCCATTGAGTTGTCGGTGCCGAACATCACGCGGTCCTGATATTTCAGGAAAAATTCGCGCGTCTGCCGCGGCTGCCGGCCTAATTCGGCTTCCCGCGCGCCAAACTCCACCATCACGTTGGGATGCTCTTCGAGCATGCGCGATACCCAGGGCAGATTTTCCGGCCAGCCCATATGCAGGGAAACGAAACGGGTCTCGGGATGGCGGGCAAAAACGCGGTTGCGCGCTTCCAGCAACTCCTCCAGCTTGGGATACTGCGGACCATAAAAGCTCCAGTCGGGATGCTCGGTCAATTCCTCGTAGCGCTCATTCTTGCCGTCAGTGGGCAGGAAGAAGGCTTCCGGATCGCCGGTGTGAATCGAAACCGGAATGCCCAGGCGCCCGCACTCGCGCCAGACCGGATCCAGTCGCGGGTCGTCGATCGCCAGCAGCTTGCCGGACTTGAGCCGCACTCCCAGCCCCAGGTTCTTCAGAAACTTGAGCCCGCGAGCGCCTCTGGCCACGGCATCGTCCAGTTGCCGTACCATTTCCTGGCCGAAATCCGGGTCGTCAACCTTGCTCCAGTCAAGTTGTGTGAACACGATGAACCGCCCCGGATAGGGCTTCACCATCTCATCGATCACATGCTGCAACTTGTCGCCCCACATGCCGGTAAGAATCACCACCGTTTTCACGTTGGTGTTGTCCATGACCTCGACCACCCGCTTGGGGTCCATGTGTTCGTCGATTCCGGCCGCATCGTTGACGTGATTGTGCACGTCGATGACATAGAACTTCGCCCTGGGGACCTGGTGCACGGGCACATGCAGCATCTGGACGGGATGGAAGTCCCGCAGCAGCAGCGTTTTCTTCTGCTCCGCGTCGGCGGCCGCCTTGTAGCCGATCTGGTCGGACGCCGCCGGCGCAGTCTGCGCCCGGACCGTCGGGACGCAAAGAAGCAGCGCCAGCACCCACGTTGTCCTGAGACTCATCGCAACCCCCAGTTCTGGCGCGGTTCGCGTCGTAAGCAACAGAACGAAAGCAAAAGTAAGTAATCGCAACTATACAACAGCCTCGTGGTCCGGTTCCCAAAAAAGTATTTGGCCACTCGGACCTTGTGCCCTGTGCAAAAAAAGCCTGCCAACCGCTCCCCCAACTCTGGCATCTTGATAACAGCGACTTTATCCCTATGAAGAGGCAAAAGAAATGAGATCACGTAAAGACAAAGTTCTTATGAATATTCTGCTGGGCACGGGAGTCTATCTACTGGATTCCTGGCGCAATCGTCTGGGTGGAACGGTGGAAGACTTGAGGTCAAGAGCGCAGGATACATATGAAACTGCCGCCGACCGGGTCAGCCGCGCCAGCGACGTCATCCGTGGCGAAGACAGCCACGTTGTCGGCACCGCCACCGCCGCCCTCCTGGGACTGGGCATCGGCGTGGGCCTGGGCTTGCTGCTGGCTCCCGCGAGTGGAGAACAAACCCGCAACAACTTAGCGAGCAAGGCCCGCGACATTCGCGAACGGGTTTCCTCGCGCGCCGCTGCTGCGACCGGCACCTTCGGCGCATAAAAATCGGACGGCGGGCGTCAGACCTCGGACTTCAGACGCGCCAGATGCGCTAATGATCCTCTGAAGAAACTTAGGAGTTTTAGGGGCCGAGGTCTGACGCCTGACGCCCGCCGTCTGACGCCCGACGTCCGTCTCACCTGCGCTTGTAGTGAATGGGCCAGGCGACGGCCCACGTCTTGCCGCCGTCTTTCGAGCTCTCCCAACTCCAGTCGAACTCATCACGGCCAATGTTCTTGAAGACCATGCGCTGCAGGCCCTTGCTGCCGTCGGGACGAGTGACCTCGCGCCCCAGGACCATCTGTCCGTCTCTGAATTCGCCGACAAAATCGAGGTAGCCACCCTCGTTGTCCACCCAGGTTTGTTTCCATTTGCCCGCGCGCACGTCGAAAATGGAGACGCTTTGCCCCCGCAGATGCATGGCGTCGCCGCCAGAGAAATTTTCCTCGACGACGCAGCCATCCAGGATTCGCCGAATGCTATTGGTTCCGTGAGCGGTCTCACCCGGGCTATTTCCCGGCCAGGTAAAGTCCCATTCGCCTACCCAGAAATCGAGTTGCCTCTGTTCCGGCTCCGAACAGGGTTTGGGTTGCGCTACAGCAGTGCCTTGACGGGCGCTGGCCATGCCGGTCAGGGTAAGGAGAATCAGGGCGATTCGGCAATTTTTCCAGGTCAGGGCCATCGCTCCTCCGCGGAAGTCTCTGCCATCAGACGGCAGAGAAGCAAAAACGGTAGCGAACAGACCGGCTCACGCACCTACCAAAATCACGTGGGGACAGCCGCCCTCGGCTGTCCGGCGGAGCAGGGCTCCGCCATCTTTGCTTCTCTGGAAAGAACCGGCGACGCGCTCGACGGGGAGCTGAAAAGGCAGCGGTCCCTTCATAGTTCGTGGTCAATCAGCTCCTGTGATAAACCTTTACCCTTGACTCTCCAGCACGCCATCTTTCTTTTTGTTGCGGGCCTCCTCGGCGGGGCCTTGAACGCGGTGGCTGGCGGAGGCAGTTTTCTCACCTTTCCCGCGCTTCTCTTCGTCGGCGTGCCTCCCATTCCTGCCAACGCCACCAATGCGCTCGCCCTCTGGACGGGCGCAACCGCCAGCGGAGGCGCATATCGCAACCGGCTGGACGTGCCCAGACGAATGCTGATACCGCTTCTGGCCGCCGGGGTCTGCGGCGGAATCGGCGGCGCGTTTCTGCTGCTTCGGACCCCGGCGCACACTTTTATGCGCGTACTGCCCTGGCTGATGCTGGGCGCCACTCTGCTCTTCATTTTCGGCAACAGACTGACGCCTCGCCGTTCTGCCGGCGATCGACATGAAGCCACCACCGCCGCCATCGTGGGCGCCTCGATCTTCGAATTGATCATTGCCGTGTACGGCGGCTACTTCGGCGGAGGCATGGGAATTGTCAATCTGGCCATGATGGCGGCCGTCGGCATGACCGACATCCATGCCATGAATGCGCTCAAGAGCCTTCTCGGAGTGGCCGTTAATGGCGTGGCGGCGACGGTGTTCGTCGTAAAGGGAGCGATCTACTGGCGCCAGGGCAGTGTCGTGATCGCGGGCGCACTGCTGGGCGGATACCTGGCGGCCCACTATGCGCAGAAGTTGCCCCAGGCCTGGGTGCGAGGATTTGTGATCCTGATGGGGGCAGGGATGACCGCGTACTTCTTTGCAAGGGCCTACGCGTAGAAATTGCAGATCTCAGATTGCAGATCTCAGATTTGTCGTCCACGCGATCGTCCAATCTGAAATCTACAATCTTCAATCGGCGTTCTGCTTCGACTACTGCAATGGCTCCGATATGTGTTCGTGGACGATCATCCACTTGCCCGCCTGCCTTTCAAAGATCAGGGTCCAGCGCAGGGTGGCCATCTCGTGTTTTCCGGCCGTGGTAAGGGCATCTTCCTTTACGGTGCTGGTGGCCCAGGTCAGATTGCCGTCGGTGTGCACCTGGGTATCATCGCCCAACGTCAGCTTGATGCTCTTGTATCCCTTCAGCAGCTCGGTTACGCCCTTCTCGTACTCGGCCCAATTGCTGTACTTCAGGGGAGCGATGTCAAAGAAGTTATAGTCGCCGTGGTCGTAGTACTGGGCCATGTCGGCGGCATTGCCCGCGCTCCAGCCGTCCAGAATTTTCTGCAGATAGGCCTTGTCCGGAGCTCCGGATGAGGATGTCTTCCTAGGCTTGGGTGAGGCCAGAGTAGAAAAGCAGAGTGCGAGCACACAGAACGATGTGATCAAAAGGCGCCTGTACATTGATGTTCCTCCCATGCGGCGAGGAATTGTCGCACAAGGCGGCAGAAAGCTCAAAGCCCGCCCACAAGCCCGTAGGGGCTCAGTTTGAAATTTCTCCCTACTCACAGGGTCATCCTGAACCGCCTTCAAACCGTGAAGGATTTGGCGTGAAGCCGATACACCCTTTGTTCCTGCGTTGCTGCCAATGCACGCCGGATCCTTCGGGACTAAAGCCCCTCAGGATGACGCCGCTGGAAAATGACGGTGTCGAATTGGGCCGCCACCCACCAGCCACGTGGGACGGCCGCCCCAGGGCTGTCATGGTCGAGCAAAGCTCGACAAGTCCTTACCGACACGAAGCATCGCGGGGCCTTGCTCCGCTGGACAGCTGGCGGCAGCTGTCCCCACGTGGTTCATGGTATTTGCATCGCCCCATCGCCTGCGGGTTGCTCTCGTTCAGAATGATTAGTGACACTCGAATAGAGTGTCGGAATGAAAGTGTCACCCATCTACTGGACGAGTACAGGCGGCTCTCCCCACGCGCTTCTGGTGTTACGATATAGCGCTGACTTCAGGTTTGAGCATGGCGCGTCTTCCGCGGTTGCGAGAAACTCCCACCTTGTTACGGGCTTCCGCTCTGGTGTGCGCCGTTCGCCTGGCTTTGTGGATTGTCCCTTTTGCCCGGCTGCGGCGGGTGGTCACGTTCCTCGCCCATCCGCGCTTGCGTGGGCAGAGCGACTATTCGACGGACGATCTCAGCTGGGCGGTGCGCGCGGTCAGCCAGTATGTGCCCCGCGCCACCTGCCTTACCCAGGCGCTGGTTCTGCACATCATGCTTCGACAGGAAGGGCTGCCGTCCCGAATCCGCGTCGGCGTCAGCAAGGACGCAGGACACTTCGAAGCTCACGCCTGGGTTGAAAGCCTGGACCAGATTGTAATCGGCGACTCGGGCCTGCAGCGCTTCACTCCCATGACGGTCTGGGAATGACGGTCGGAGACACGTCGTTTCCCGAGTAATCATGGGTCGAAAGGCTAGTGTGCGGCTCTAGGAATACGATCGAAATGTAAGCGGCGCAGGTCGAGTGGGCTGAAACAGCAGGCTCTCCACTACGCTCTTCGAGTTGACAGAAACAGCTGGTCCCTCCACTGCGCTCGCTCCGGTCGGGATGACAGTATTAATTCAATGAATTTTTGGGACAGAACACTCTGGGACAGAACACTTAGGTACAGCGCCCGATCACTCGGGTGACAAACTGCGAGGCTGCCGCTTTCGAGGGAAAGCAGTCAGCGAAGCGCTCCAGCAGTTCGGCTGTCAGCTCGGCGGCGCTTCGTTTTCCGTCGAAGGCGCCCAGCAGAAACTTCTCCGCTTCACCCTTGCGCGACAATTTCGGGACGTACTTGGGGAATTGTTTCTTCACCTGCGCCGGGTCGAGGGGGAAATTCCACAAGGTAGAGTGGTCGAAACGCGCTTTAACAGCCGGCTTCCCGCTAGCGCTGTTTCCGTCTTCTACTTCAATTTGCCAGCGCCACACTTCGCCGTTATTGGTTTGAATCTTTGCCCGGACGCGATCGCCCCGGTTCAGTTCAACCGGCGTCTCGATGGGGAAAAAGCTGTGAAGCCAGTCCACCGTCGGCGCCAGCGGGGAGTTGGTGAAGGAAATGCCGGGAGCCAGCTCGAGAGCGATCCATGCGGCCAAGCCGTGCATGACGCCGTCCCGCGTCACCGCCGAGAGCGTTTCTCCGGTCACATAGGGGCTGCCGACCTCTTCAAAGTGAATGGTGGTCAACGAAGCAGGGGGCGCCAGCAGGTCTTCAGGTTCGACTTTGAGGTGGTAATCGGTATTCGCCGCAAACCTGCGGAGCGAGGAAAGGTCGAGGCCGTAGCGGTCTTTCTCCCAGATGTCCAGATTTCGGCCATCCTTTATTTCGACTGGCGCGAGCAGGAGCTCAAGGGAATGAGGAATAATCCTGCCGCCCGGCCGGAGGAAGCGCTTTCTGGCATCGAGCAATATGCCGAGCAAGCCGCCCTGCAGGCCGAAGCTGCATCCGGTATCGGAAACGATCACGTCCACCGGTTCGGGAAGGTGGATCTCCTGGGAGCGGCCCTGGCGGAATTCGACAATGTCGTTGAAACCGTTGCCGGCGCACAGCTCGCGCGCCAGTGGCAGGGCCCCGCTCATTTCGACCGCGTAAACCTTGCGGGCGCCGGCCAGACAGGCAAAGAACGAAAGAATGCCGCTGCCGGCTCCAATGTCGAGCACCACATCATTTTTGTGGACGACCTGGCTTATGGCTTTCTGGTAGGTGCCGGTACGGCTGGTGTCGGAGATCAGCCAGTGATGGAAGGGCAGTGCATCTTCTTCGGACACCTGTCATCCCTCATGGAGAATGCGAAAAAGCCAGCCGAGTCAAGGATCTGAGGTTTCCGGTTCCTTGCTCAGCGGTGGAGAACGGCGAACAGGCTCACGGGTGTTTCATCAGATTCGTCATCGCCATCATCTCCGGTATGCTGCCCACGCCGCCGAGCGCAAACTCTTCAATCGAACCCAGATCGACAAGGCTGGGGGATGAATATGCCATTTTTTCATTGTATTGTCCGTGCGATGGCAATGAAGCCTTGGAATCCATAAAGCCTAGACCTCCTACTCGTCTTCAAGCGGGGTGAAGACGCCTGTTCCTCAGCCACGAGGCCAAGTTCAGAGCCTGCCAAACCGAATCTCCAGCCTTCGGGAAACCGCTGTTTACTCGATCCTTGTCCGCTTTTATGGCATCGAGATTAACATAACCGATAGCCGGGCCCAAGGCCCGCATGAATTCTTCCGGCACCAAAAGTAGCGGGTCTTGCTTGAGCAGCGACGTGATGAATGCCCCGCCGGTATCGGCCAGAAGCGTGCGCGAGCAGACCATTTCGGGAAGGATCCCACGCATGCCCTCTCGTATGACCCTTTTCGGCATAGGAGTGTATGTCTTCATGTTCAGGGGAAGAGACAGAAAGAACTCGATCACCCGGCGGTCTGAAAAGGGATGGCGAGCTTCGACTCCCATCGTGGCCGCCAGTCTGCCCGAATGCTCAAAGAAAAATGGCAGGACACCGTTGGTGAAACTCCAGGAGTGCAGCGTGCCGATGTCCCGGGATGCCGCCCAGAGGTTTCGCCTTTTTGATTCAAAGCGTTCCGGGATTCCCATCCGAAGGGCGAAGTCAGGGTTTATACCCGAGCCCTCCGGATAAGGCCGGGGTTTGCGCCCCCGTAGCCGCCGCCATACTTCAAATAAGCCCGGCATCATCGGAGCCAGGGCATGCGTTCTGAGGATCGACAAACGGGATTCGCCAAATTCCCTCGAACCGAAGGACAATTCCCTGAGCAGGGTATTCCATTGCCCGGAACGGACCAGAGCGGCGAGATAGGTGTATGGCGGGATTATGTGGTCGCCGGATATTCCATCCAGCAGCACTCGCACTCCAGCTCTTTTTGTCGCGGCAAAGCCAAACCAGTTAGTGAAGTAGGTGAAGATTTCAAAGGGTTCGTCGCTGTCCGCCATCTGCCCGGTCATCGGCGACACCTGGTCGGAGCGAACGAGATGCGGGGTGAGCCCGCCACCGCGCAGGACTTCGCGAATGTACGGGGTCTCGCCGCATTTTGACTCGTCGGCATCGAGCAGCGAGATGGTATGCAGCGGTTCCTTCACCTCCGCTGGCAGCAACTCGCGGACAGTGCAGACCACGGAAGAGGAGTCGATGCCTCCGCTTAAAGTTGAGCCCACGGGGTGGGTGCTGCGTAAACGGCAGCGGACCGCATCCACGAAAATTTCGCGAAAGGCTTCGCCGTATTCCCGTAATGAACCAAGTTTCAGGAGAGGCGGCGCCTTGAGCTCCCAATAGTCTCGCAAGTGGAAGCGGTCTGGACTTATAGTCAGGGAATGGCCGGCCGGCAGCCGCTGGACGTCCTGGTAGAAAGTGGATTCTTCCTCTTCGCGATCCAGTTCTTCCACCAGGAAATCGGCGAGCCGGGATTCGTTCAGGCGGCGGGGGACCGCGTCCAGCGCCAGAAGGGCCCGGATTTCGGAGCCGAAAGCAAACAGAGACGGCGAACGGTGATAGTAAAAAGGTTTAACCCCGACGTAGTCCCGGGCACAGAATAGCTGCTTTTTGCGGGCGTCCCAGAGGGCAAAGGCAAAGTCGCCCAGCAGCCGGTTGGGGCACTCTTCCCCCCAGCACTCGTAAGCTCGAAGCACCAGTTCGGCGTCGGTATCATCGCGGGGCGGCGATCCATTCGAGTCGAGCAATTGTGCCAGTTCTGGACGATTGTCGATGCGGCCATCCAGGGTGAGGCAAAGCGTGCCCTCCTGGTTGGTCAGTGGCTGCTTCTCGTATGCTGATTCGGGGGTGGTTTGGAGCAGCAGGTGGCCGAGACCGACGGGGCCATTGAGCCAGTACCGGATTCCGTCCGGTCCCCGATGCGCGAGGGTTTTCGCCATCCGCTCGAGTAGCAGCTGGTCAGAGGGCCGACCGTCAAGGTTGTAGAGGCCGATGATTCCGCTCATCAAGTTATAATTCTAGTTCGAGCAGAGTGGGCGAAGTGGTGACATTAGCGAATTCAGCTAATCCGTTGTCCCGGGCTGGCAGCGCCACCCTTGACGTTACCGGGACGACCCGATACCGCGTCTGTGGTCTGGTAGTGGAAAGCTCTGTTCCCCTGCCCGAACTGACCCCGGTGGAGGATGGAAGTCCTGACTGCGGCTTCGAAGTATTTCCTTCCGCTGAAGGTTTCACCGGAGACATCCACTGGTTCCATCAATGGGAAGATGCGGACCAGCAGGCCTGGCTAAAGCTGGCCGACCGGGGCGAAGATTACCTGCTCCGCTTCCCCGATCAAGCCGACTTCCTGATTTCGCGCGATGGCAGTGATATTCGCTGCCGTCCTCTGCCAGGTACGCCGGAGTCCACCATCCGCCACCTCTTCCTCGACCAGGTGGTTCCGATGGTCCTGAGCCGGCAGGAGTCGCTGGTGCTGCATGCCAGCGCGGTGCTTACTCCGCAGGGCGTGATCGCCTTCGTAGGCAAGAGCGGTCAGGGCAAGTCCACGCTGGCGGCATGCTTTGGCCAAAGCGGCTTCCGACTGATTTCGGATGACTATCTGGTCCTACGAAAGCGGGCACACGATTGGGCCGCGATTCCCAGTTATCCCGGGGTCAGACTCTGGCCCGAAAGCAGCGATGGAATATTCAGCGTCCGGCCGGAAAGCGCAGAGATCGCTCACTACACCGATAAACGCAGGGTGAGCGATCCCGCCCTGGTCCCATTTGCCGAGGGGCCGTCTGCTCTCTGCTGTTTGTACTTCTTGAACGATCAAGGCGAAACGCTTCCGCCGGAGCCGGCCATTCTTCCCCTGCGACCGCGGGAAGCTTTCATGAAACTGGTGAGCTGTGCTTTCAGTCTGGATGTCCGCGACAAGGCGCGCCTGGAAAGTCAATTCGAGGCCATCGGCCAAATCACCAACCAGCTGCCTTGCTTCCAGCTGGAGTATGCGCGAGACTTTGCCATGCTGCCCGCGGTCCGGCGCATGATTGTCGATCAGCCGGTGAGGAGTGAGTTATGACCCTGGCTCTGAACGATCATCTCAGGATTCCAGAACAGGTCCTCACCAGCAAAGTCGGCGACGAGACGGTCCTGCTGAATCTTCAAACCGGCATGTACTACAGCCTGGATCCGGTGGGGACCCGCTTTATCGACTTGCTGCAGCGGACCAGCCGGCTGGACGAAGTTCACCACGCCCTGCTGGAACAGTTCGATGTCTCCACCGCGAAACTGGAAGCCGATCTGCTAAAGCTTTCCCAGGAGATGATGACGCGAGGCCTGCTGGTGAAGGACGGCGAGTAAATGGAGGACGGGCGTCCCCGCCCGTCTTACCGCGCCGACGGGCGAGACGCCCGTCCTCCATTTTTGCCCAGGGCCCGACGCGCCCACTTGCCCGCCAGACGCAGCGGACGGATGAAATAGTAAAGGAAGCCAAGGTACCGGGGGAATCGCACCAATTCCAGGTCCGTCACCTTGGGTGCAAAAACAGTGGTCGCGAAGTAACCCAACTTGTCGAGAGGCCGCGTGAGTAGGCGCAGATGGCGGAAAGCCAGCGTCGCTTCCGGCGTGTCTTCAGGAAGAGGAGTCTGGGGAAAAATCCGCAAGCGCTCCGGCAGGGAGACCGGAGAACCGTCCACGGGCAGCGGTGTACCCAGGAGAAGTGAGCATACAGCCAGGGTCTGGCGAATGACCATGCCGAGTTCCAGCCGTTGCGCTTTGTCCATCGCCTTCCGCCAGTCCACGGTCCCGGCCAGCACGATCTGATGAATGTCCACCAGCCATTTCAGGACCTGCCAATCGTGGTCCGCGGCGTGCAGGCAGAGGTACAGGAATTCCCACTCAGGGCTTAGTGAAGACGCGGGCACTGCAAAACAGGTCTGGGGATGCGCCTCGGACCAGAGGTCGCGAACCGCCTCGGCGTTCTTTGAGGAGTGTTGTACCACGATCCAATGCACTTCCAGGACAAAGGAAAGACCACGGGCCTCGCGGACAACACTGAAGTGTCTGCCATGACGCCGGGCAAGCTTCGAAAAATACGGATGGTCGATCTCGGCGCGATAGCCCGAAGCCAGAATGAGTTCGATGGCCCGGGTCGCGTCCGCGGGCGGAACCAGGATGTCGATGTCACCGCATACCCGGGCTGCCGGGTCGCCGAAGAGCGACAGCGCCAGGGGAACGCCTTTCAGAGGAATCACCGGTATTTCGCCGTCTCCCAGCAAGCTCAATACGCGGGCCAATTCTTCCGCCAGCAGCTGGTTGCGGAGTGCATTGGCGAGGTAAAGGCTGCGCAGGCCGGACTGGACCGCCTCGGGGACGCCGGAGAAGCCGAGGTCACTCAGGTTGCGATAGACCAGGGGATAAATCTGATGGCTGCGGGCGCGTTCCATAATCACAGGCCACCGCAGCGGGGTGGCCAGGAATTCGAGGGCGCGGGTCCGCTCCTCGGATGTGAGTGGACCCCGGGCGAGCAGGAGACAGAGTTCGTCCTCCGGGGTCATGGACGAGACCCTGCTACTGCTCTCGGTAGGGATCATGACTTGGCTCATGATTTCTAGGAAGGCGGCGCGGTGCCCGCTTCCCGGTCATCGTACACTCAGGGTATACGATAAAACATGGCAGCCAGCGCTCTGGTAGTTGAAGGTGTCGTGAAGTATTTCCCGGTACCGCAAACCGGGGTGCGGGCGTTTCTCAATCCCTTTTCGCCGCTGACCCATCCTGCCCTGTTGGGCGTTTCGTTTCAAGTGGGAGCCGGGGAAGTCGCTGCCCTCATCGGCGCCAATGGTTCAGGCAAGTCAACCCTGTTGCGCATCCTGGCCACTCTGCTGATTCCTACGCGGGGAAGCGCCAGCGTTTCCGGATACGACGTGGAACGGCAGGGCCCGCAAGTCCGCGCCCAGCTTGGGTTTCACACCGCCACCGACGGCGGCTTCTACGAGAGGCTCACGGCGCGCGAAAATCTTCATTTCTTCGCCGCCATGAACAATCTCTTCGATGCAGAGGCGGAACGCCGCCTCGAAGAATTGACCGAACTGATGGGCATGGGCACGTATATCGATAGCCAGGTGCGCACACTTTCCACCGGCCAGGTGCATCGCCTGGGACTGGCGCGGGCCATGATTCACCGTCCCAGCGTGCTTCTGCTGGATGAGCCGACGCGCAGCCTCGATCCGATCGCGGCCGCGGAGTTCCGCAGGTTTCTGAAGACGCAACTGGTGGAGCGCCACGGCACGACCATCCTGTTCGCTTCGCATACCCTGGCGGAAGTCGAGCAACTGGCGGACCGCGTGGTGCTGCTCGACAAGGGCCAGATGCTGGCGTGCGATTCGCCGTGCGGCCTGCGTGCTGCAACCGGCTCGGCGACTCTCGAAGAGGCGCTGGAGCGTTTGACTCCGCCCGGTTTTCTGGCCGAGGTGGCCTCATGAAGTCGCAGCGCATGGTGCGCAAGGTGCTCGCCTTCTTCCGGCGGGATGTGGCCATCGCCCGCAGCTACCGCATCGCTTTCGCGCTGGAGATCCTGGAAGCGTTCTTTGGAGTAGCGACCTTTTACTACCTCTCACGATTCGTTTCGAACGACGAACTCAGCCACGCGCTTCCCGCGGGCGGCGACTACTTCGGCTTCGCGCTGGTCGGCTTCGCCTTCTTCGACTATCTGACGGTTTCCATGAGCGCCTTCGATGGCAGTATCACGGAAGCGCAGCAAAACGGCACGCTCGAAGCCATGCTGGTGACGGAGACGCCGCTGACCATGATTCTGGCCGCCTCGGCCGCATATCCGTTCGTCCTGCTGGCGATGCGGACGGTGATCTACCTGGGGTGGGGAGTGCTGTTTTTCCACTTCCCTATTCATGAAGCCAACTGGCTGGGCGCGGCGATCATTCTGGCGGTTTCAATTCTGGCCTTTGCCGGTCTGGGGATTATTTCGACCGGCTACCTGCTGCTGTTCAAGCGCGGCAATCCGGCGCGCTGGCTGATCATCGGCGCGTCCAGCCTGCTGGGTGGAATGATGTATCCGGTGTCGGTGCTGCCGGTGCCGCTGCAATGGCTGGCCCGGCTGCTTCCGGTCACTTACTCACTTGAGGGAATGCGGCAGGCCTTGCTGACGGGCGCTACGTTCGCGCAACTCTGGCCGGCGGTGCGTGCGCTGTTGATTTTTGCTGTGGTGCTGCTGCCGCTTTCGAGCGTGGTGTTTGCCTGGGCGTTGCGCCGCACCAGGATCACCGGCACGCTTACGCATATGTAAGTTGCTGAATTGCCCTTCGGTGACGATCAGGAACCACGCCGCCCAAGCGGAACTTGGACGGGGCACCCTCAAGATCCCTACACACCGGCTCGAAAGATTGAGTATTGGTGCGTGCCGCCGATTTTGTTGAACGCGGGATAGTTTGCCAGCACCGGTTCGAGCAACGGGTTGTGATAGAGCAGATACACGGCGCGGGGACAGTGGCGGAGCGAGTCGTCCAGGCGGGCCATGACTTCGATGAGGGCGGCCTCGGGCAGAGAGTTGAACAGATAGAGCAGGGTGGGCTCTTCCGGGAAGATAAATTCCCGAGCATCGCCACACACCGATTCCATCGCAAAACACTGCTGTGATTCGCTGCGGTAGGCATTCAAATTTTGCTGCGCTATGCGATGCAAAGCGGGAAACAGTTCGACTCCCAGGATGCGGCGAAAGGGATAATCGGAGGCCATCAAAAGCACGCGTCCTTTGCCCGATCCCAGATCGATGAAGGTAAATTCCTGAAAATTAATGTTCAGGCTTGCCATCATCTCGGTGAAAAGCGCGGGCTCGGTGGGCTGGTAGCCGGAATGAAATTGTCCCAGCAGGCGCTCGCGCCAGCCTACAGTCGCGCTCGTGGTGTTGACGCGGTGGTCCCAGTCGTATTCCGCATCGCCATAGCGCCGGCGGCGCTGTGCGGGCATGGACTCCCACAGAAATTCTCCAATACGAATGGCAAAAGAGCGGGCAGCCAGCCAGAGTCCATCGCGGACCCGGTCCTCTTTCCATCGTCGATGCATGGTGGAGAGAAGGTTCGGCCTCTGCGCTCGGATGAAGGTTTCAGCTTGCCGCGTCATTGTTTCGCGTGTGGTGGCACCGGCAGGCCCGCCCAGGCATTCACCAGTCCCAGGGTTTCGCGCACCACGGACAGCACATCGCGCGTGTTTCGCCACCAGTGATCAGGATCGAAGGGATCTTCGTGGGCGCCGTGCACCATGGCCCTGGGCTCCTTTCCTACCAGTTTCTGCCACAGCGTCCAGACTCGCCGCGTGTGTTGCGGCGAAGTGACCAGGATGACCGTGGTTTTGCCGGTGCGACGCATTTCGCGTCCTAATTCCTGCAGCTCTTCCTCAGTATTCACCACCGGCCCGGGAAGAACGTGGATCGCGCTTTCCGGGACGCCCCCGTGCATCAGGATCTGGCGGTTGTAGTCCTCTTCACCGACGTAGTGGATGCCAAGCTTGGCCAGGTCGTCCGCCGGGCTGTCGGGACGGCTGCACCAGACTTCAGGCGCGTAGCCCTGGGCGAAGACCTTCGCAGCTTCCACCGCGCGTTGTGGCATGCCTCCGCCCAGGACGAAGATCACGTCCGCGCGGGAAAGAGAATCTTCACGATTGAGCCAGCGGCCGGCGCCGCGAAATACATACAGCGCCACAATCAGGATTAACGCGATCAGCACGCCGAGCCGGACTCGCTTCATGCAGACATGTTAACGCCGAACACGTGGGGACAGCCGCCCCCGGCTGTCCGGCGGAGCGAAGCTCCGCAATTTTGCTGTCTTCAGAAAGACCGTCGAGCTGCGCTCGACCGGACAGCCGGGGGCGGCTGTCCCCACGCGGGCATGCGTAGGGGCGGGTGCCCTCACCCGCCCGGCTTTGGCTTCCATCCCGTAGCGATCCGAAACAGCCAATCGCAGCGGCTTGGTGGTCTGGCCCCATCGGGGTCATGAGTGCTAACTGTTAATGCCAGTTATGATAGAGGAACTCATGCAAAGCGACGCAAACGTGGAAACCAAGAGTCCTGCTCCGCCTACACGGAGTTGGGTCGGCCGCAATTGGAAGTGGGTTCTTGTCTTAGCCGCAGCTGTTCTTGTCCTTTCTCGCTTTAGCTTTCACCCTGGTTACGTGGATGATGACAAGACACTGACTGTAAAGCTAATTGCGCAGTTTCATGAGCGTATGAACGCACAGCACTTCGAGGAAATTTACGACGATGCGCACCCTGCGTTCAGAAATGCGCTGAATAAACAGGAGTGGCTCCGACACATGCAGGAAACTCGTGAACAATATGGCCTATTCAAAGCGGCCAGGTCTTCAAAAATCAATGTCGTCATGGGGGCGCCTGTCCAGATCCGTGCCGCCTATTATTCAACGTTCGACAAGGGCGAAGCGACAGAGCTATTCAGTTTTGCAAGAGAAGGTCACAAGGTCCAACTCTTGATCTATGGCATCTCTCCCGGCGGCACTCAGTTTAACGGGTCTGGCTCCGTCCCGAAAGGCGAGTGAAGCAGGTAGGGTGTTGAGTGATTGGCCTTAACATCTCTTTACACCAACAAGCGGGCAACCGCCCGGTTCCACGGTTTCGAACTCGCGAAGTCACGCTTGATAGCGACTGGATGGGCCAGCAATTCCAATGAGATAAAACAGCCGTTGGGATGGCGTAGTGACAAGTCTCAACGGGTAAAGCCGAGCTCTTTATGCAGCGCACGGGCGAATTGGCTGCGGAAAAAGTTTGTCGAGGGCGGAAAGAGCTCACCTCAGGCGCTGAAGCGCCAATCCAGATCACTTGACGGCCCGACTGAAGTCGGGCCCTTCCCGATTCGTGCGTTTCTGCAAGAGCGTCCTCCCAAATATTTCCTGGCGAGCTTGCGCTCGCCCGCCCGGACGAGGGCGTCCGGGCCTACGTGTGATTAGAAGTGGAAGCCGATTTGAGCCGTCAACGCTCGCGGTGTCACGTAGTGGGTTCCGCTGAAGGTTGACAGGAAGTTGTAGAGCGCCACTTTGTTGGTCAGGTTGACGGCAGTCAAGGTGACACTCCACTTGTAACGTTCTCCGTGGAAGAGATTGTCGTCGCCCACGGCGAGGTCGAACAGGTGGCGCGGCGCAACCCGCGGCGGATTGGTGTCGTCGTTCTCTTTTCCCGGCGCGGGCAGGCTAATCTGCGTGGATCCGTAGCCGGATGTGCAAATTCCCAGCGGTGTGGTCAGAGTAGGACGCGTGCTGCCGCAGAAGAGACCGGCCTGAAGCTGCTGGTCGCCGGTCAATCCCGTCAGATCAACCGTGCCCGTGGCGTCCGCCACCGGCACTTCGCCGGCCACCAGACCGCTGTCATAACGCCAGTTGAAACCGACCCACGGTCCGGCCTTCCAGGGCTGATACTGCACGTGCGTAGTCTGGTTGAAGCGTTCGTCGTGGTCGATGCGGAACGGGATGAACGCCGTGCCCGCCGTTCCCGACGGGACCGCGCCAGCCCCGCCGATCTGAGGAGTGAAAAAGCGCGCGGCCACGCTGGAGAAGACCATCAGGGCCGAAACTCCATGAAAGTCAGGCACGCTCACGCGTCCGGCGAAGCCGGGGATTTTGGAGTTGTGCCACTCGATCGGAAAAGTGATGGGAGTGCTGCCCAGCACGCTGAAGTCGTAAGCGTTGTGTGTGTACTTCCAGATATATTCGCTGGAGAAAACCACATACTTCCCGAATGCCTGCTGCAATCCGGCGTGAAACTCGTTGCGCCAGCCCGGAGCGAATGGAGTGGCTACGCCCGGAGTGACGCAACCCAGCAGCGAGGCCAGGACAAGAGAATTGCATCCCGTGCTGGCCAGCACCAGGTTTTCGTTGAACGGAGTTTCGAGCACCCGGGCATAGGACACGCGAAGAACAGTGTTGGTCTTCTTCACGTTGTAGGCCACGCCCAGGCGAGGCTGGGCTTCCTTGTGCGTCGTCAGCCCGTTGTAGAAGTCACCGCGCAGGCCGAGGTTCAGCGACCAGGGGCCCTTGGTGATGGTGTCCTGCAGATAGAGGGCGAGCTGCTTGACGTCTCCATGTCCGCGGAAGCCGAACAAGCCGCTGCTGGATCCGGCGCAACCGTCGCTTGCGGCTGGCGTAGGCCGCGTCAGGTCAAAGCAGCCCAGCGAGCCGAAGAAATCCGCATTGGAGGTGAACGGAGCTGGATAAAGCAGCGGATTCGTGGAGACAGCTGATCCGCAATTGGCGGGATCGTTCAGTCCGGGGCTGCCCACCCAGGGAACGGCGTTGCCGCTGGCGTCGAAGCAGGGAGCATTGAGCCCGGGATCGACGACTCCGAAGTTTGTGTTCTCGTCGAGGAAAGTCTGTTGATAGGTGGCGCCGGCTTTCAGGTTATGAATCCCTTTCACCCAGGAGATATCTGAACGCAGACCGGCGTTGGTCAGGGTGCGGTCCTGGTTGACGGTCTCCTGCTGAATGGGGCCGAGATCGGAAAATGGATTGGCGCTGGGATAGTAGTTGTACTGGTCGCGGCGCACGAAGCCGCCAAAGGTGAACACTGTGTTGGGATTGATCAGCCGGGTCCAGGAGGGCGCAATGTTAAAGGTCTTGATTTGCGAGCGCTGGTCCGTCGCAGCCACCGGATTACCCGCCACCGGATCGGTCCCGCCGCTATTCAGGTTGTCGAAGGCGTTCGGAGTCTGGAACCAGGAGCGGGTGAATCCAAGGTTAACGTGGACCGAATCCACTTTGGAGAGCTGAAAGTCCACCCGGTCGAACACGTTCTCTTCATTCCCCTTGTCATGAAATACGTTGAATTCCGGGGGATCGAGAAAGCGGCCGCTGTTCAATCCGCTGGCGGAAATGAAGTTTCCCCAATTCTGGCCGCCGTAGCCCAGGTTGATGCCGACATTGGCGGTGCCAAAGCTGCCGTAGGAGGTCGTGATGCTGCCCTTGGGGGTGTTCATGCCCTGTCCCGAGCGCGTGGTCACGTTGATCACCACGCTGGTTTTCTCGCCGAATTCGGCGGGCGGAGCGCCGGAGATCACTTCCATCGACTCAATGGAATCGAGCGGAATCTGGTTGGAGAAGACCTTGCTCTGCTGGTCGGTGATGGGCTGGCCATCGACCGAGAAGGAATTTTCCGCGTGGTCCCCCAGGCCATGGAAGAGGCCGTTGGAATCGGCGGCGATTCCCGGTGACGACAGAGTCACCAGCGAACTCACCGATGACGATGCGCTCTCCAGGGGCATCTTGTCGAACAAGCCGCGATCGACGTCAGTGTGGAAGGTGGAAGTGTTTTCCAGCAGGTCCTGGCCGGCGCCTTCCACGGTCACGGTTTCACTCGAACCTTTCACCTGGAGAGTAATGGTGACGGCTACCGGTACGGTCGATCGAACATCAACGTCCTGGGCAGACGGCGCGAAGCCCGGTTCGGTGACGGATAGATGATAAGGATTGAAGGGAACGTTAGGGATGCTGAATTTCCCGCCACTGTCGGTGGTGACCGAACGCTCAAAGCCGCTGACCGGATTGCGAATCTCCACCACGGCGTTCGGCACCACAGCGCCGGTCGGGTCCACGACCGAGCCGGTGACCGATGTCGAACTTCCGCCAGACTGAGCGTAAGCATGAAATCCCCAGGCGAGTGAGAGAACTGCCATGAAAGCGGCAAGCCGCGACTTCCTGAATGAAGCCAGCATGATTCCTCCGAAAGAGTCTAAGAAAAATGGAAAGAGGTGCGCTCAAGGCGCACTTGGTTCTGGTCAGCTCTTTGAATTTCTAGACTGTAGGAGGTGGGCGGACGCTGAGCGCGAAGGCCACGAGGCGCTGCTTGGATGAGATCGGCTCAGAGCGGAAAATCGATGCCCGAACGAAGGCGCGGTTGGTCAGGACTGCAGTGACCTGCGGGGAAGCCGAATGGGCGGTTACGCAGATCGTACATTTTGCGGCATCGCTGGCGCTCGAGTGGTGGTGCGCGACGAATGCCACTGCTGAAAATAACGTCAGCAGCAGGCACAGAAACGCTACCCGTTTCGAGAATGACCGCATAACGATTACCGGAAGAACACTCCTTTAAAATCTACACTGGAAATAGAAGTGAACGCAACCAGTGTTGCCGCACTTGCAGTTGTGGGCCTCCACGATGGTCTTAAGGCCGTAGTAACCCGTGTGGGTCGGACACTCCTTCGACTTTCTTTGCCGACCCGCCCAGGGTCCGACTCGCACCTAAGGGCGTTTGAGGTGGATTTTGCCGCGGAAGGAACGCAGTTCAAACCGAGACCCGGTGATCGTGCCTGGTTTCAGCAAAAGATTCCCGGCGTGGGCCCCGGCAAAACCGTTGGCAATGGGAAAGTCCGGATCGGCCTCCCCCTTTATAGAGCGCGCCTTGATATCGACCAGAGCGCTGGCAGGTATCGAGACATCCAGGTCCCCTGAATGACTGGTCAGTAAATACTCTCCCACCGGGCCGGGATCGCCTTCATAGGAGATGAGTCCGCTTCCTGAGTTCACCTCGACCGACGGTCCGGTCACATTGCGCAGATTGACGTTGCCGCTTACCGAGTGGATATCGAGATGGCTGCCACGAATGTCAGTCAGGCTGATAGGCCCGCTGAGAGTTCTCACGTGCAGGTGAGCATCGCGGATATCGGTGACCTCGACCGAGCCGGCAGCGGCTTCCAGAATGACATCGCCGCGCAATCCCTGCGCCCGGATGGTGCCGTCGGAGGAACGCAGGCTGACAAAGGCATCGATCGGAACCAGTACGGTGTAGTCCACCAGGTTGGAGCCCTGGCGGGTGGACATTGACCGCAGCTCTATTCGGTCTCCGTGCTGCTCATTCACCAGGCTGACGCCTTCGGAGTGGGTCACGGTCTCGACCACGACCTGGCGGTTGGGCGAAGGCCGGACCGTGATAGGACCGTAGTTGTTGGTGATGGAAACTACCGCCTTGGGGCCGACGGTATAGGTAAATTCTTTTTTATCTTTGTCCTGCGCTGCGGCGCTCAGAGCCAGCAGGGAGATCGCTATGACCACGCCCGTCGGGACCTCCAACATGTTGCGGAAACTCATACGCCCCCCCAACCCTTCAGGATAACGGGAATTACTGGAGTTATAAGCCCCCACCGACTCAGTTTGCAAGGTGGGCACCTAACTGGCTAGATGCTTGTCCAAACCCGGAAGAGGCCTGACAAGGCGGCAAAATTCGCGGCCAAAGGTCTTTTGCCGCAAAAAGTGGAAGAGCGGCGCTTTAGCGCCGGGTCGCCGATTTGAGTGATTGGGCTTCAGCCCCAGTGGCGCCACCGGGTCTGAAGGCAGACGTCAAGTTGGTATCGAGAACGCGGCCCTGGAAGGGCCGCTCTTCCACAGCAATCCTTGCCGCCGATCCTCCGAGACAACCAAACAATCGCGCCTGGCAACTAAATTATTAGTTGACCTTTGTATCGTGCATTGCGTCTAATAAGCTGATGAGGAAATGGGTCCGTGCCGCCCAGAAAATCTGAAACTCTTACCGAAGCCGAATTGAGATTGATGGACGTGTTGTGGCAGAAGGGCTCGGCCACCGTCCAGCAGGTGCTCGATGCGCTTCCCGAGAGGCCAGCGCTGGCCTATAACTCCGTTCTGACCACCATTCGTGTGCTTGAAAACAAGGGCTACGTCGAGCACATCAAAGACGGCCGGGCCCACATCTATAAGCCGATCATGGAGCGGGAGGAAGCCACGCGCTCCGAAATCCGGCACCTGGTCAGCCGATTTTTCAAGAATTCTCACGAATTACTCGTGCTGAACGTTCTCGAAGACCTGGGTTCGGAAAACAAGGGTCTCGAAGCCACGGAACTGGCGCGGCTCCGGCAATTATTGCAGGCGAGAGAAGAGAAATGATGACTGCCGCGCTCAACCTGCAATCCGTGGCCCAGCTTTCCGCCGAGAGAATACTGAACTGCACTGCGGAAGGCGTGGTCATCGCGGTGCTGACGTGGCTGGTGTTGCGCGCGGTGGGCCCGCAGAATTCGAACACGCGGTTTGCGGCGTGGTTCGCCACCCTGTTGGGGATCGCGACGCTTCCTCTTTTTGGCAATTGGGCCTCCAGTGGCGCCGGTCTGGCACAACGCTCCGAGTTCACCATGCCGGGTTCATGGGCGCTCTACATTTTTGCCGCATGGTTGTTGATGGCGGTTGCAGGCCTGCTCCGGGTGGGCCTTGGTTTCTGGCATCTGCACCGGCTCCGCAAGAGCTGTGTGCCGGTCGATGTCGCGGCCCTCGATCCCGTCCTGAGGAGGACTTTGGAAGAGTTTGACTCTCCGAAGTCGGCGAAGCTCTGCGTGTCGGATCGCCTGCGAGTGCCGACTGCAATCGGCTTCACCAATCCGCTCGTGGTCATCCCCTCCTGGACGATGCGGGAGCTTTCGGCGGCGGAGTTGCATCCCATCCTGCTGCATGAACTGGCGCACCTGCGGCGTAGGGATGACTGGACAAACCTGCTGCAGAAGATTTTGGGCGCACTGTTGTTCTTCCATCCGGCAGTGTGGTGGATCGAGAAGAAGCTGGCCCTCGAGCGCGAGATGGCCTGCGATGACATGGTCCTGGCCAGCACCACGACTCCGCGGGCCTACGCGGAGTGTCTAGTGGCGCTGGCCGAGAAGAGTTTTCTGCGGCGGGGGCTGGCCCTGGCGCAGGCCGCGGTGGACCGGCTGCGGAACGTCTCGCTGCGAGTATCGCAGATATTGGACGTGGACCGCCCCCGAGCCACGCGAGTGTGGAGGCCGGCGCCGGTGCTGGTAGGCGGCGTGTCGCTGGTCTGCCTGGTGGCGTTGTCCCACGCCCCCACCCGGCTGGTTTCGTTCGAGAGCGGCGCAGCTTCCTCTTCGCTCACGAGTCCGAGTGAGCGCCGCGATTCTGAGGCGAGTCAGACGTCCCAGACTCAGATGTCCCAGATGGGCGCCAGCGTCATTCCCGCCAGACTCCAGTTCGGGCCGGAACATGTCCCCTCAGCAAAAGTCGAGGCCCGGAAGAAAGGTTCGGCGACGGTTGCAGCCTCGGGCGCCAGGAACTCCTTCAGGCGAGCAAACCCGCCGGATGTCATCCCGGCGAAGGCAGCGCAACATCGGGTCAAGCCGCCGATGCTGGTCGGTAGCAGCATGGCCAGCGACAGCGTCGCGCCTCCGACTGTGTTTCTGGTGATGCGAACTGAGTTTGTGCAGGCCCGGCAAAACGCCGGCGGCCCGGTGGTCTGGGACCTGTGCGTCTGGCAGGTGACGGTGATCGGACAAGGGCAGAAATTGACCGCAGAGCAGATTATAGCCAAGGTGATTTGAGCTTTTTTTTGCAACTATCAACTAAATAATTAGTTGTCAACCAACAGGAGAGAAAAGATGAAGAGGTGGATAGCAAACTTGAAAAACAAGCTGGGCCTCCGTCTGATCGTGCCCGTAATGACGATCGCGATGGTGGGCTCATTCGTAACCTACGATTTCGTGAAGGCGATGCCGGCCCGCGCGGCGATGCCGGGCCCCACCGCAACCGCACTTGATGACAACAGCGTGGGCGCGCTGCTCTCGCTCGACCATGCCATGGAAACCCTGGCGGCGCGGGTGACCCCAGCCATCGTGAACGTCACCGTGACTTCGCGCGCCAAGGCCAACATGGCCGGCGGCGACGCGCAGGACATGCAGCAATTCTTCGGTCCCTTCGGCCAGTTTTTCGGCCAGCAGATGCCGCATATGCAGCAGCAGCCGCGCGTCGAGCACGGGCTGGGCACCGGCGTGATCATCTCGCCCGACGGCTATATCGTGACCAATAATCACGTAGTCGATGGCGCCACCGACGTTCGCGTCACCATGAGCGATCGCCGGATTCTGCCGGCCAAGGTGGTGGGCACCGATCCCCTGACCGACCTCGCGGTCATCAAGATCGACGGTCACGACCTGCCCAACGCGCCCTGGGGCGATTCCACGCAACTCCACCCCGGTCAGACTGTTCTGGCTTTCGGCAACCCGTTCGGATTTCGCTTTACGGTAACGCGGGGCATCGTTAGCGCGTTGAACCGTCCGAATCCGTCGTCCGACGACGCGCGCAAGCCGGGCCAGTTCATTCAGACCGACGCGGCCATCAATCCGGGCAACTCCGGTGGTCCTCTGGTCAACGTGCGCGGGGAAGTGGTCGGGATCAATACCTTCCTGATCTCGCCCTCGGGTTCATTCTCGGGCATGGGATTCGCCATCCCCACGCAGATCGTGCGCCCCACGGTGGAGAAGCTGATCCAGTTTGGCAAGGTGACGCACGGCTACATCGGAATCGGAATTTCCGACGTTACGCCTGACAACTCGAAGTTCTTCCACATGGACAAAGCCATAGGCGCGGTGGTCACCCAGGTCGAGCCCGATTCGCCGGGCGCCAAAGCGGGCCTGAAGGTGGGCGATGTCATCACCCAGATCGACGGCAAGGAAGTGGCCGATGCCGGTGGATTGCAGGTAGTGGTGGGAGAAAAGAACCCCGGCACGACCATTCATCTGCAAGTGATGCGTGACGGCAAGAACATCACTGCACCGGTCACCCTCGAAGCCATGGGCAAGCGCGATAAGTCCGAAAATGAAACGTCGGATGCGAGCAACGGGAAACCCCGCTGGGGAATCGGGTTGGGTGACATCACTCCCGATGTCCGCCAGCAGCTGCAGGCTCCGGATACTCTGCATGGAGCGGTGATCCAGCAGGTGCAGCCGGGCAGCCCAGCCGACAATGCCGGATTACAGCGAGGCGATGTAATCCTCGAAGTGAATCGCAAGCCGGTGCACGACGCCGCGGACGTACAGAAAGCGCTGGGCAGCGTGCCCAAAGGGCAGGACGCGCTGGTCCTGGTCTGGTCAAACGGCGGCAACACGTTCCGCGTGCTGCATCCGACGGAGCCTGGCCAGGCTGATAGCGGTTCGTAGCTGGTTCATGAGGCTCTCCCCAGGGAGGCGGGCTTCAGGTCCCGCCTCCCCATTTTTTTGAGATCGCGTGGGGACAGCCGCCCTCGGCTGTCCGGGCGAGCAGAGCTCGCCTTGGTCTGGCCACCGTTCCCACTTTGAAACGTGGATCGGATTTCCTCGTCAGCACTCGGCACGCTCATCTTTAGAATCAAAAATTGCGGAGCTGCGCTCCGCCGGACAGCCGGGGGCGGCTGTCCCCACGTGGTCTCTTGTGCCGAAGGCTTTCTATCGTCGCCAGCTTCCGCATCTGCAGCGGGACTGCAAACCCCACTTCCTGACGTTCTGCACCTACCAAAAATGGATCCTCCCTGAGGAACTCCGGAACGTCGTGTTGGATTGTTGCCTGCACGATGACGGCAAGAGCGTCGATTTGCGGGCAGTCGTAGTCATGCCCGACCACGTCCACATGATCTTCACGCCTCTGGTGAATGTGGAGGTGGCGGAGGTCTATTCCCTGGCTAAAATTATGAACCCAATCAAAGGCGCTTCCGCCCACAAGATCAACCGGGCACTGGGAAGAACAGGGCACGTCTGGCAGGCTGAATCGTTCGACCATGTGATTAGATCATCGGAGAATCTTGACCAGAAAATTCAGTATGTGATCGACAATCCGGTTCGCAGAGGGCTGGTGGCTGATCCCAGCGATTATGTGACGGTGAAATTTATGTGACGCAGCCGCCGATTGGGGGCGTAATGGCGGTGTTTTCTATAAGGAGAAGGTCACATAATTTTGAGCCAGTGGTATTCGGGGAGTGCGACGCTGTAAGGTTTCAGCACGTCTGCAACAAACAATGGAGGCCGGTGTCCTCCCTCAGCACCGACCACGACCCTCAACGGGACTGCTTGGCGTATTTAGTCCAAAGGTAGTCCATGTCGTCACCAACGCCGTAGCCAAAGGCATGACTGATTTCCCGCACACGGTTGAGTCGGATGATCAGGCTATCGCGGCCGTCCGCAGGTAACGTTTTGGCCGACTGGAGGGCTTGCTCGAACATGCGTACCAGGGCGTCGAAAAATCCTTCCTCTTGGTAACCGATATCCTGGCAGTATCCAACTGCTTGCTCGCAGTAGAAAACCAGCAGTTCGGTGAGTCCCGCGGGGTCGCCCACAGCCTTTTTGTACTGGGAGATGGCCTGCTTCGCTTTGGAGAGGGACGTGTCCTGGTTGCGAAACGGGTCCGGCCAGAGCCAGCGAGCGAGGGTTTTCTTATACGGCTCCAACGCGTCTTCGCCCAAGCCAAAGCGGGCATGTAGAAACGCTTGGTTGTCTTTGTGTGCGGCGTATAGATGGTGCAGCAAGTCCAAGAGCGCGGTCTGGTCAAAGGCGGCTACTTGGCTTTGACATCGGTCCAGGTGGGTTGCGATTTCGGCTTACTGTTCGTCATAGGATTCTTCGAGCGTTGGCCTCATGCGTAACTCTCAAGGAGCCGCACTGAGTCAGAAGCAGTAGCCTTGCGCCAGCCAGTAGTGCCAGTCACCGATCGCTTCGACACTGGATTCGTCCGCGTCGGTGGCAGTTAGTTGGGAGAGTGGCACCGCGACATTGCGGCCATGCCAGCGAATCAGCACCAGCATGTCGTGGGCACAGGAGTCTTCCGGTGCCAGGCTGCGGACCTCGACCGTTTCCCCCTTGCGGAGCGGAGAGACTACTTTGGCGGTCATGCACCGAGCCGAGAAAGGAAACTGAATTTTGTTCTCCAGGTAGTAGTACCAGCCGAGAGCCTGTTCTCCTGGCCCATACGCATCGACGATAACTTCATTGTGGATGCGTTCTTCGCGGATGCGGTTCTTGCGCAGCTTGGGCACGTAGTGCTCGATTCGAAGGCTTGTTGAACTATCGATCCATCGTCTTGGGCGGGACTCGAATACTTCTACTTCTCCATTCGGGCAAGGTCGCCGGCTCAGGCGTCGGCGTCGGCGTCGGTGTACCTGCTCAAGACGGCTTCGATGCGGTCGCACAGTTGATCCAACTGTTCTCGCAGTACCTTGTTCTTAGCATGGTTGGCTTCGGCCGCCACATCGCCCGCAAGCTCATCGAGTTCGTCGAGAGTGAACTGAAACACAGGACGCTGCGTCGGTTGCGAGACAACTCGCAGCCGGTTGGTTATCGCTTCATCGGCGAAGGTGTGGGAAATGATCAGGTCACGTTCGCGCTGGTTCAACTCCAGAGGAACAGTCGCATCTGCCTTGATGGGGATGCGCTGCCTTTTCGGTCTGATCGGCGTGATGAACGTCTCTGTCAGACGATTAGCATTCGCCCACAGCTTCGGCGTTGAGGTGATCGAGCGCGTTGCCGCTTTGGTCCTGGAGCGAAACTTTTTGGCGAGTTCCTGGTTAACCTTCTCTACCGAAAACTCTTCAGCATCGAATGGTCCGCGCCACATCATCCTCTCTTCATGTTCCGCATGGTTTGGATCAAACATTGCTTCCAGGTAGTCGGCGTAACCCCGGACTCCTCCCACATCTTCTGGTGGGCAGCGCCGCTCGCCGGCGAGGCAGCGCGGATACGTCACGGCTGGTTCGGACATAAGGGTTGCTTCCAGCAGCAGTTCATGCTCCCAATCGTCGCCCCAGTCGTACACATATGTGAAGGTGGTACCTACGCTCGGCAGTACCGCGGCAAGGCGTACCCGCTTTGCGTCGACCAATCCCAAATCGTCAACACCGTCGGGATCGGGCGGTCCGTACTTCTTACTGCCCATTCGAAACATGTAGAGATGGTAGTTCTCCCAGCCCACGACCACTTGCAAGACGCGATGGAGTTGGGCCAGGGTATAGTCCCCACTGACCTGAACACGGCGCCAGATCGGCGGGGTGATGCCGATTAATGCCACTTTGAACTGGTAGATTGCCCCGCTTTGGGACGCTCCCACGATTCCTCTCCTTAGCACTACAGTCTGCGCAACGGAGCATTCTTTCATTCACGCCATCGCTCAGCAAGGTCTCGGCGATCGCAGGCAGTCCCGCTCGCTGCATGCAATATAAGCGTTGTTGTCGGATCCGTCGTCTAGCATCGGGAGCGGGCATGGAGGCCCGCACCAATGCTGGAAGAGTTTCTCGGACATCCTTTTTTCCTGAATCGTCACCGACAAGCGCCACTACTGAAAGAACGAGAGTCATTCCTCAGCTGTCTGCAGCAACAAGGAACCAGCCCCAAAGCGCTGAGGAATCTTTCTGGGGAATTGCTGCCGGTGATGCGTCTTCTGAAGCTCACCGAGTTGCGTGATGTGTCGCTGGAGGAAATCCAGCGAGCGGCGCTCTGCTGGGCGCGCGAGCAACGCACGAATCCGAAGGCACAGTCATACGGCAACTCCGCTTCATTCTTTGTATATGCGGCGAAGAAATGGCTGCGATTCCATGGACGGCTCAAGCGGCCGAGCGCACCGCCTATGCGATTCGCCGATCAACTCAACTACTTCGCCCGGTATATGACAGAGGAGCAGGGTCTTTCGCCCTATTCGGTGCGCTCTCATTGTGCGAAGACATCGAAGTTCCTGGAGTGGTTCGGAGAACGGCATCGCTTGTTGACGAGGGCGAGGATCGAAGATGTGGACGAGTTCCTTGCGATGAAAGGCGCTGGCGGGTGGAGTCGCAGGTCGGTCTCGGTCGCTGCACAAGCGCTGCGAGCCTTCTTTCGCTATGCCGAGACACGCGGATGGTGCGCCACCGGTTTCGCGAAGGGCATTCAGAGCCCAAAAATCTACAAATACGAGGGTGTGCCGGAAGGCCCCAGTTGGGAACAAGTGCGCAGGCTCCTGCGATCCGTCAAGGGTTCAAATCCAGCGGTGCTGCGCGCACGGGCCATCCTTTCCTTGCTTGCGATTTATGGACTGCGCACTGGCGAAGTCTCACGACTCATGCTGAGGGATTTCGATTGGCGTGAAGAAGTGTTCGAGGTGAATCATTCCAAACGCGGAGGCCCACAACGCTATCCGCTGCAGCGTGAGGTTGGTAACGCCATCCTGCAATACCTCAAAAGGGGCCGGCCGTGCTGTGCCTGCCGGCACCTATTCGTAACGCTCCAGCCTCCCTATCGTCCCATAGGATCAGAGGCTCTGTGGACGCTGACGAGCCGACGACTGAAGGCAGCTGGCATACAGTGCCGGACCCAAGGTCCACGGGCCTTACGGCACGCTTGTGCGACACGCTGGTTACAGCAGGGCGCATCGTTCAAGGAGATCGGGGACTTGCTCGGACACCGCGGTCTTGAATCAGTCGGAATCTATGCGAAGGTTGATCTCCGCGCGCTGCGCGCAGTAGCAGCCGTCGGTCTGGGGGGCTGGCATGAAGCTTTCCCATGCGGTGGACCTCTACATCCAGCGTAAACGAGACGCAGGCATGCGGTTCGACAGTCCCATGCGCAGATTGCGCTCGTTTCTTCGCCACTGTGGCGATATCGATCTTCACCACATCACGACACAGCAGATCATCGCCTTCCTCGACGGTGCGGGCAGTATGCCCAGCGGATGGAGTGGCAAGCGCGGCTCGCTGCGGTCCTTTTTCGATTACTGGACAGCGCGTGGTCGGCTGAAATCCTCTCCCCTGCCACCTTCGGCTCCCAAAATCACGCCGAGCTTCGTTCCGTATATCTACTCGCGGTCCGACTTACGCTCTCTTCTGGATGCTGTCCCGCGCTGCCAACGGAAATCGGCCTGCGTCATGTCGGAAGCAACCTTTCGCACGCTGTTGCTGTTTCTGTATGGAACTGGCATGCGGCTCGGCGAAGCACTTCGGCTCCGGGTCATGGACATGGATCTCACGCTCGATCTGGTTACGATACGCGATACGAAGTTTTACAAGTCACGCCTCGTGCCCCTCGGACCGGATCTCGCGAGGCTGGTTCGGGAATACCTGCATCAGCCGGGACGACGAAATCAACCCTATCGATTATTGTTTCAAGCGAAGAGCGGTGGTCCCCTTGCGGTCCAGGTTGCCGATACAAGCTTCTCGCGTCTGCGACGGATCGCAGGCATTGAACGCCGCGACGACTCGTACTTCCAACCGAGGCTGCATGATCTGCGCCACACATTCGCGGTTCATCGGCTGACCGAGTGGTATCGGCAGAATGCGGACGTCCAGCGCCTGCTTCCCGCGTTGTCTACCTATCTCGGCCATGTCAGCCTGAGCGCAACCCAACGCTACCTCACCATGACGCCAGAGCTGCTCGAACAGGCAAACCGTCGATTCGAGCATTATGCGTGCGGAGGTGCCGATGCAAGATAAGCGCGCCCTGGCACCGTGGATCAAGCGCTTTCTGCTGGAATACCTCCCCACGGATCGCAACTTCGCCCGCAATACACAGCACAGTTATCGTGACGCGCTACGGTTGTTCGTCATCTTCGCTGGCACGACGCTACACCGCAAACCCGATGAGCTGCTGGTGGAGGATCTCGGCGCTGATCTGGTGAGAAGGTTCATGTGTCACATCGAGGAAAAACGCAAGTGCTCGGTCGCGACACGCAATCAGCGGCTCGCCGCTTTACGCACACTAGCGGCGTTTATCGGAGAGCGCAGCCCGGAACATCTCTCCTGGTGTGCGCAGATCCGCAGCATCCCTTTCAAGAAATCGGGGCACCGGCCCATCGGATATCTGGAAAAAGACGAGATCGATGCCCTGCTTGCTGCTCCTGACCGCGCCAGTCGACTCGGATCAAGAGATCACGCGCTGTTGTTGTTTCTGTACAACACCGGAGCCCGAGCCGACGAAGCGGCCCAGCTAGCAGTCGGCGATCTGCGATTGCGTGGACCACATGAGAAATCCCAGTCGTTCGTGCAACTGCGAGGGAAAGGAAACAAGGTCCGCTTTTGCCCGCTGTGGGCATCCACTACGGCGATCCTGAAGGAACTGGCCACGGGACGCGCCGACGAGGAGCGAGTGTTTCTGGGTCGTTCCTCCCGAGCGATGACACGATTCGGCGTGCACGACATCGTCACTCGTTACGCCAAAATGGCCAGAGGGAATCGCATGGGGTTGCGACATAAACGAGTCGGGCCGCACACGATTCGGCACACGACAGCCACTCACCTGTTGCGGGCCGGAGTGGATATCAACACGATCCGCGCATGGCTCGGGCACGTCTCAATCGACACGACGAATATCTACGCGGAAAGCGATCTGGAGATGAAGGCGAAAGCGCTGGGCATGTGTGAAACCAAACTGCGGCAACCACGAAAGCGGTGGCGGGACAATCCTGACTTGCTGAACTTCCTGGGTCAACTCTAACCAACTTATGTGACGTTCGGCCCCGGCGCAATCCGCTGTTTATCCGCCGACACATGCTGAACGTCACATAAACCCCAAGACAACATAATCCTGGTTATGTTGGGCCCAACATAACAGCGACTATCCCTGGCTCTGGCACCGGTTGTGGTAGCCGATTCGAGCGAGTACCCCTGGCTCTGGCACCGCTTGTTCGCGAACCCCTACGCTCCTCACTGAGATCGCGTGGGGACAGCCGCCCTCGGCTGTCCGGGCGAGCGGAGCTCGCCTGGTTGGCCCTTTCCGCATTGGAACCTGTGTCGGATTTCCTGGTTATTGTTCGCCGGCCTAAAAGCAAACCCTGGCGGAGCTGCGCTCCGCTGGACAGACGGGGGCGGCTGTCCCCACGTAATCTTGGTCCAAAATTACCCTACCAGGGGTGAAAAATTGACCTATAATGCCGGTCGCGATGGACACTATACCTACCGGCGCTGCCCCACGCATCGCGGTTGTGACCACGGATGAGTCGGTGCAGCTGGCGGCCCAGGAAGTACTGGCGTCCGCCTTCCACACGACCTTGCTGGGCTCGGGCGAACAGGTGCTGCCGTTGCTTGCCGAGGCCACGGTGGAAGCCGTCATCCTCGACCTTGAAACCGCGCACGCCTCCGACGATCAAATGCTGCGCCAGCTGCGCCAGCTGCGCCAGCATGACCAGGACCTGGTCCTGCTCGGGTTTACCCGGTCGCACAACAAGACTTCGCGACGGCAGTTCGAGCAGGCCGGAATCAGTCATTGCTTCGTCGCGCCCGTCGATTTTGAGGAAGTACAGTCCGTGCTCCGAACGGCGCTCGAGGAGCGCGCCGCGGAAATCGAGAACCGCAGGCTGCGCGAAGAGGCCCGCGAGCGAAACTCGTTTTGCCAGCTGATTGGAGGCAGCGAGCCCATGCGTCTGGTGTATGACGCCATCAGCCGGGTGGCGGAGAAAGCTGTCAACGTGCTGGTCCGGGGAGAAAGCGGTACCGGCAAAGAGCTGGTGGCGCAGGCCATCGTGGCCAGCGGCCCGCGGCGGGACAAGCCTTTGGTCAGCGTAAATTGCGCCGCCCTGCCCGAGAGCCTGATCGAGGCGGAGCTGTTTGGCCATGAAAAGGGCGCGTTTACGGATGCTCACGAGTCCCGGGCCGGCCATATCGAATCGGCAAATGGCGGAACCCTGTTTCTGGATGAGATTGGGACCCTGGGGCTGACTCTGCAAAGCAAGCTGCTGCGGGTGCTGGAACAACATGTGGTGCAGCGCATCGGCAGCCGGACGAGCAAGAAAATCGACTTCAGGCTGATCGCCGCCACCAATGAGGACCTGGAGCAGGCGGTGCGGGCGGGCCGCTTTCGGGAAGATCTTTACTACCGACTTAACGTGGTTCCCATTGCCCTGCCCCCGTTGCGCGAGCGGCCGGGAGATGTGGCCATCCTGCTGGACCACTTTCTGCGTATGTATTGCGCCGGCAACAGTCTCCCTCTAAAGCGACTGGATTCTGACGCGCTCGAAATCCTCGAGGAATATCACTGGCCTGGCAACGTCCGGGAGCTGGAGAACCTGGTGCAGAGGCTAGTGATCATGGGCTCGGGCGCGGTGATTGCGGCCAAGCACCTGCCCCAGCAGATCCTGTACAGCAGCACGGCCAGGCAGGAGGCGCTGCTCATTCCGGAACAGGGACTCTCGTTTGATGAGGAGATTGCCCGCATCGAGCTGGCCTACCTGCAGGCGGCCTTGCGCCGGACCGGAGGCAAGAAGGTGGCTGCGGCTGCCTTGCTCCAGATCAACGCCCAGAAAATGAAGTACCTGTGCCGGAAGTATCGGCTCCAGGGTTAATTATTGACCTTGGTTGGGTTAATTTTTGACCTTTGCGAGTGCATCCCGCCCTGGCGCCGGCATTCCCAGAGGATGTCTGGAGCGCATCTCATTGGGTTGATTGGCAATCCGGCAAACCGAGGGTGCCGCGTTGGTTTGGCACAGCTGTTGCTAATAACAAAAACGCACCGGACAGAGTAAAGCAAGTCGGGCCCGCGGTTAAGACATCAAAATTCAACTTTGACGGAGGACGTCATGTCGGTACAGAAGAAATCCTTGATCAGCCAGCGGTCAGCGGTAAAGAGCGCCATTCTGGCCACGCCAGCCAACACTCCCAGTTTCATGCCTTCAGTGCAGCCTGCTGTCCGAACCGCCGTACGTGCGAAGGTCAAACCCGCCGTCCGCGCCACGATAAAGGCAGCTGTACGCCCGAAAGTCAAGGCGTCCGTGCGCCCGAAAGTCAAGGCAACGGTTCGCGCGAAAGCCTAAGTTGTGTGATTTTTCTGGCCGTTGTCTCGTTCGCGCGCCACAAAGGGGGCTGCAGAAGGTTGCGGCCCCCGCTTCATTTGTCCGATAGACGGGACTGGACTCGTGCGGGATCCTCACCACAGACGGCGGCCCACGAGGTCTCGGGCAAAGCGCCAGGCAAATTCGGCCGCACTGCGACGGCCGACCTGGATTTTGGCATTTCCCCTCATTCCCTCTCTCAAATCGCCTTGGTTTTGCAATTCCACGCTACCGACATAGAACCTGGGGGCCCGAATGCCTTCCAGTTGGGCCTTCTCGATCAGTCCCGTCTCGATCAGGGAAGAGGCTGGCGCCAGCGACGCCAGGGTTCCGGACCAGGGCTGGAATTGTGACTCGGCATGGAGTCTCACCGGGGCCCCCAGGCGAACATCGCGCATGCTAAATTCCGGAATGTAGATGCGAGCCCTCATGGTGGACAAATCGGCCACCTCGGCGACTTCGGTACCGGGTTTCAAGTAGGTGCCCAGCAGATCGTGTAACCGCGGGGTAGTGACAATGCCGCCCATGGGGCTGGTAACTTCGAGGAGTTTGACCTCCTCGGCCAGGCTTCGTTGACGCACCGTGGACTGCTGCAGTTCCCGCTCCGCGGGGCCGAAATTCTCGTAGCTCATGCTGGCCCGCACGGCCCGGGCTGAAGCATTCCGCAGATCGGCGCCGGCCAGTGCCGCAGCCGATTCCAGTTCCAGATTGCGCAGGCGCAACAATGGCGCGCCCGCGGCCACCGGCTGTCCTTCATCGCTAAAGACCTCGGTCACGGTTCCGGGGACCTCGGTGTGGACCAGTGTTCTTCGCAGCGGTTCTAGTGCGAAGCGGCCATCGACAAACTCCGGCCACAGGGGAGCAAAAAGCACCGCCAGCGCCGCCACCCCTAAAACCGCGACGCGGACAGGAGTGAACCAGGCCAGCACTCGTTCTTTCTTGTCGAGGTAAACAGTTCTCATGAATCGCTCCAGCATGACGATCCGCGACTTGAAAAGCCTAAGGCCGAGAAGAAGGGCGGGCAGCCACGCCCACTCGGGGGTGTAATTTAGGAGGATGTGGTAAACGAAAACCACCACAACCGCGATGAGCAGATAGCTATAAATGCCGGAGAGCACCGAGTAAACGATGTACAAGACCCGGCGGTGCCGGGGAACATATGCGACTTCGGCCGGCAGCCGAAAAATATGTTTGCGAACCCAGCTTGAGACGTAAACGGTCGACTCCTCTTTCAAGCCGGTTTCGTTGATCAGTTCCGACAAAAGATAGTAGCCGTCCAGCTTAATGAGTGGGTTCAGATTCAGGATGGTCACACCGATTCCGGTCACCATCATGACTTTGTAGGCAAAGTCGTGGATCCACATCCCGGTGGCGGTGCCCCACCAGATGAAAGTGGCCACCACGCAGATCATCAGATCGCCCCAGATTCCGGCAATGATGGTCGAAATCCGCGCCTTCTTGTCGCCCACAATCCAGACCTGGGTGCAATCGCACATGAAGGTGGGAGCAAAATACATCAGGAGAAATTGCATGCTCTCGACCCGGGCGCCAAAGTGTTTGCAGGTCAAACCGTGAGCTGTTTCGTGGAAAAAAGCCATGGCCCCAAACAAGAACCAGAATTCCACCAGGTCCCAACTGCTCTTCGCGGTGAAATTGTAGAAAGCAAAACTGTCGCTCCAGATCTCGCCGAATTTGTCTGTCCACATCCAAATCATGACTCCGAACATGGCAAGGGTCAGCAGGGTGAACCAGGAGGTGTAGATCCATTCCAAGTAGGGCTTGATCGTAGTCAGGTAGTCGTCGGCATGGGGCCAGGTATGCAGCGGTATGTCGGTGACATCGGCGACATGAAAGCGGCCGCGCTTATGCCGCTCGCTGCTCATTTTTTGCCTGAGGGTAATGTTCTTCTCCAGGGGGGTCTTGTAGAAGAGGTCGCCCTGGCCTTCCAGACTGGCGGCAAACTCCCGCACATCTTCTTCGGTAAAAGCGACGTTAGCTTGCTGGTGGATCAGGTCGGCAATCTGCGCGTAAGAGTGTTCGCCATCAAATAGCTGAAGCAGTCGCCACTGGTCAGGAGTAAAGCGAAGGTAAACGTCGCTCCCGGGCATCTTGGCCAGCACCACGCGCTCGCCCTGTTCGATGTGCTCCCGGGAGATGACGCGAGGGTCCAGCTTGGGAAAGCGGCGCTGGGCGGCTTGCGCCGGGAGATCGGGCAACGCTACCTCGAGGGCTTCGAGGATATTCATTTTGGATTGGTCAGGCGGATGGTGGCGAGCATTCCCGGCCTGAGGTCTGGCGTGGGGCCTTGTAGCCGGGCCGCAATCTCGATGGTTCCGCTCGAGGGATCAAC
Source organism: Terriglobia bacterium (assembly GCA_963797385.1). Taxonomy (GTDB): domain Bacteria; phylum Acidobacteriota; class Terriglobia; order Terriglobales; family Acidobacteriaceae; genus JAIQFF01. Next base: position 191,245 of record CAWCPY010000013.1, on the reverse strand, counting down.
CACGGGGCTGATCTGTCTGACTGCCGCCGTGTGATGGACCGCCGAGGAGCCGTCAGCCAACTCAACGCTCACGATTTGTCCATTCTTAAGCTTGCCCACGAAGCGCTCTGGAAGAGTGAACTTGACTTCGAGAGGCGAAACCGCTGTGACCCAGAAGAGGCGGTCCCCGATTGCTACCTTCTGCCCGGCGCGGACATAACGACGGGCAACGATACCGTCAAAGGGAGCGGTGATCCTGGTTTTTTCCTTCTCCAATTCGAGCGACTTCTCGGTGGATCTTGCGTTGCTCAGAAGTTCGGTTTCGCGGCTGATTTCAAACTTGTCGGCTTCCACCTTATATTGCGCGTGTTCGAGCGTCTCTTTGGTGAATACGCCGGCTTCCCACAACTTTTGCGCTCGGGAAAGATCGGATTCGAGTACCTTGGTTTCCGCCTCCCAGTTCTTCAGGTTGGCCTGGATGGAGCGGGTCTTGGCGGAGGCGGCGTCGAGGTCAGCGGAAATCTGGCGGTCGTCGAGACGGGCGAGCAACTGGTCCTTGCGCACGCGAGTGTTGGGCTCCGCGAGGATGGAGACGATGACGCCTTCACGCAGGGCAGCTACGTCCACCTGGTTTTCGACCACGATGGGGCCCGAAGCGACGAAGCCGCTGTCTTCTGATGGAGGCGCGACGACGGGCGCCGGCCGCGCTACTGGAGCTGCGGCGGCCACTCGTGAGGTTTCGCTTGAATCGCTGCAGGCGTTCAGCGCGAGCGCAATTGTGATCAGTATCGCGAGCGGAATAACCCGTTTCATAAGACCTCCGACTTCTGGCCCCGTACCTAATCCGTTCTGCTCACTGCGCGGCGGGCAAGATGCCCGCCAGACAGCCAGCGGGACGCCGGCGGTACTTTTGCTTTTACCAGCCGAACCAGGACCATAGCTTGGACCAGATCCAGATGGCGGGGCGGCGGAAGATGACTTTTCCTGCCGGACTCCAGCCTGTGACGACCTTGCCGCGGCCCTGCATGCCGTCGCGGATGGCGCCGTCGGGATTGGGCACCGCCACCCGGGCGAAGAAGACGCGATCTGTTCCCTGCACCAGGCTTCTCGGACTGACAATCGTCACCACACCGTGGAAGGTGCGGGTGGGAAAGCCGTCCAACTTGACCGAAGCTTTCTCGCCGGGATGAAGCAGCAGGACGTCGTCCTCGTCGATGGCCACATCGACAATGGCGCGCGAGGTATCGACAACTTCGGCGAAGGTGTCGCCGGGCATCAACTTGCGTCCCACCAGGTCTTCCACGTGCGAGGTTGCGACCACGCCGTTAATGGGGGAACGCAACTGGGTGCGATCCAGGCGTTCGCGGGCGCGGGTCAGCTCCGAGGCCCAGTAGTCGGCCTGAATGCGCTGAATGCCGGCCTCGCCGCCGTCGTTTCCGTTCAACGCCCGGTTCATCTGCGAGACGGCGGTTTCGTACTTGGCCTGGGCGGCGGCCAGTTGAGCGCGGTACTGCCAGTCCGTGAGCGTGGCCAACACCGTTCCCGCAGTCACCGAATCGCCTTCACGAACGTTAACGCGCTGCACCACGCCTTCGACCTCGGGCTGGATAAGAACGCTTTGCGCCGGACTCACCGACGCGTCGCCGACCACACGCAGCGGCAGGGGAAAGATCAGCAGAAACAGCAGCGCCGCGGCGGCACCGGCAACCAGCAGCGCGCGGCGCCGCTTCTCGAGTGCGAGGAATTTGCGCTTGCGGTCGAGCACCGGCTTCAGGAGGTCGATGAAAGGAACTTCGCGGTAGAGCGAGGCGTTGCGCAGCGCCACCGTGGCCTGGGACGCCAGAATCTTGACCATCTCCAGGTGGGCGGGGCCGAGGAAGTCCGGGTCGCCGCTCTCGAATGACAACGTTCCAACCCGGCCGTCGTCGTCGGTCAGGGGCACGGCATAAAAGCCGCGCATGCCGGTCTCGGCGAAGTATTTGCCCAGCTTGGCCTGGGTCTCCGGACGGGGATCATCGAACTGTTCGCCATGCTGCGAGAATGACACCGCATCGCTAGACAGCGAGGCCCACTCCAGCAATTCCTGCAGGCGGACTACGTTCGGGTCTTGCGGATTGATCCGGGGCATGCCGGTGATGGCGCGGACCTTCAACTGGCCGCGCTCCTCCAGCGCGATGGCCGCTCTCTCGTACGGGATCACCGCGCCGGGGCCGGTGACGACCGCGTCCAGCACCCGGTCGAGGTCAAGCGTGGAAGTGATTTCCGCACTCACCTTGACCAGGGTTTCGAGGATCTCAACCTTGCGTTCGGCCTGGAGCATGCCGGCATTGTTCAGAGCGGACGCCGCCGTTTCTGCGATGGAACTGAGCAGAAAAAGGTCGTCTTCGTCGAAGGGAGTGCCATCCAGTTTGTTAATGACTTCGATGACGCCGACTTCGAAGCCCTTGGCCACGAGCGGAGCCACCATAGCCGAAAAGATGCTGCCTTCATGGCCCGCATTTCGGCGCTGCAGGCGCTCGTCGCCGGGGTCGTCAATGATCAAGGGTTCGCCGGAGTCGGAGACTGCGGCCACATAGCCCTCGCCGCTCTTTTCCGAAGCCCCCACTTCGTATGTGGGATCTTCGCCCGCCCGGTCCATCAGCAGAAGTTCCTGTTCGTCTTTCACCAGCCAGAGGTTGACTGCCTGGGCCTCGAGGAGTTCGCGCACCTTGGCGGTGATGATGGGATTGAGTTCGTCCATCTCCAGCGTGGAGTTGAAGACCTTTTCCACGTCGTAAAGCTGGGTCAGACGGGAGATGGATGCGAGATGCGAGTTACGCTCGGCCTCGTGCTGAGTTGCGCTCGAAAATGCGGGAGCGGCATATTCCACCAATTCGATTAATCCGGAGAGATCAGCGGGGTTGATTACTTCATCGAAAGTGGCTGCTTCCAGGGCCCCGATCAGGGTCTGGTTGACGATCATCGGAACATAGGCCAGGGAGAGGAGGCTGCGTCGGGCGTGCAGGTGAGCGTAGTCTTCACGGACCAGGTTCGCTCCGGAGAGGAGCAACGGCTGGCTCTGCTTGGCCAGAAGACCCAGGGTGCCGGAATCGATGGGGATCGCGTCATCATCCAGGTGAATATCGCCGGCGACTGCCTTGGGAGACCAGCGCGTTACGGCTTCGCGCTCTTCCAGCAGATAGACCACGGCGGCGGCGCCGGGCAGGATTTCCGTGATTTGCTGGGCCAGCAGGAAGGCGCGTGGCTGGACTTCACGTTCCTGGAGCAGGGCACTCAGGAACCGGGCCTGCACATCGACAGCAGTCGACTTCGGCATTCTTGTTCTGGCAGCCGCCCGTTGCCGGTCGCAAGACAACAAGCTAAAAGGGGGAGGGTGCGGGTCCCGCGCACTTGCAAATTCGCGGCGGCTCCCGTAAGTTGAGCGGGCAATCTAACAAATCGCCCTGCCCCTGTCAATGTTTCCGGGCGGGCGGCGAGGGGCGCACTTTTGCGGCCTTTGCGGATTTTCTTGGCGTCCTTTGCGGTTTAAGCTTGTGAATGATGTGGGGAAGGTCAAACCCCTTTACCGCAAAGGGCGCAAAGAGGGGCCGCAAAGGGCGCAAAGACAACCAGAGGAGCAAGATGGAAATCAACGTCCGCAGGCTTTCCGAGGTTCAGATCGTGCAGATTCGCGGTGCCTTACGGCTGGGCCCGGGAGTGGACAGCTTTCGTCAGACGATGGACGACGCCATGTCCGCCGGGGACACGCGCCTGGTGGTCAACTTCGCCGAAGTACCGATGATTGATTCCAGCGGGATCGGGATCCTGGTCAAGGCCATGGCCTCGGCGAAGCAGCGGGGCGGCGGAGTGAAGCTGGTGACGCCGTCCAAATTCGTGGTGCAAACCCTGAAGCTGATCGGCGTGCTGAATCTGTTTGAGATTTTCGAAGACGAGAACGCCGCGGTGCAATCGTTCGCCGCGCACTGAAAAGTTGGCGCGCTCGGGTCGTGGGTCAGTTTGGACAGCATGAACCACGAAGGGCACGAAGGTACACGAAGGAAATCCCGGAAAACAAAGCCTTCGTGATACTTCGTGTCCTTCGTGGTTATGCACCTGCCGTGTCTTAATCACGAAACTGACCCGACACGCACGCCCGCGTCGTCCCAGAAAATGCGTGGAATATCGAAAATGCAAGCTTAATTCAACGAATTTCGGGGACAGGATGCTAGCGCAGGTGGATGTTAAGGACGTTGAAGATACCGAAGAGGTAGATCGCACTTCCCAGTGAGAGCAGGGCCAGGGTAAGAGTCGCCAGGGGCGAACTGAAAAGGCGCCGGCGAGGCGGCTGCTGGTGTTCGAGGGCGGCCCTGTATTTGTCGATCCACTCCTGGTCCTTGCTGACTTGACCAAACGAGGACTGGATCGATTCCTGCAGCCGACGCTGGTCGTCCCCCTCGAGTCCCACAAAGCGGAAGGGTTGCTGGTTCCATGAAACCGGCTTGAGCATTTCCGCAGTGCCCAGAACAGGTCCGGTCGGAGTCACAAACATCAGCTTTACGCGCGATTCGCGAACCGCCGGTTTGGGCAGGGAAAGCATGCCCCCGGTCAGCGAGATGATTTCCAATTGTGCCTGGGTACGATGGCCGTCTTCAAATCGAAGGACGGCATGAGTGACGTCGGACAGACTCAAGCGCGGCGCCCGACGATCCGAAAATCGATCAGGATTAGATTGGGGGAGGGCGTTCACAAGACGAGTATCTTCTTTGTGCGCTATGAAGAGGAGATTACGGAAGGACCTGCCACGGTCTCATTACCTTTGAAAGCGGGCGCCGGACGTCGGACGTCGGGCATCGGACTTCAGCAGGGCTCGCTGTAATGAATTTGGCTGTGGGCCCACCATCGGGCGTTGCTACTGGACAAACGCACTCGCAATTGCGAGGGCAAGATGCCCTCGCGACAGCCGGCGAGACGCCGGCGCTACCCGAAGCTTTTCCGGAGCAAGTCCGAGGTCTGAGGTCCGTCGTCTGACTGTCCGAGATGGGGCATCATCCCGCTGCATGGGTGCCTTCGGCGATAATACCCCTCGTGCAAATTTGTGGCAGCATGACGGGATGCGCGACGAACCGGAACTGGTTGCAACACTCCAGGTGGGCCTGGCCGCGTCTGGCGAATGCTCAGCATGCCACGAAGTCTTCATCGTCAAAGGCTCCAGCAGCAGGCCCGAACCCCTGAGCGACCGGCTCAGGCAGATATTCGAGGAACACGTCCGCGGCGTCGATCCATCGAAAGTCGATCCATCGAAAAAAGCGATAGCTTCAAGCGGCAATTTGGATTGACAGGGAAAGGAGACGCCGATACCCTATTTGAATACGGATCAGGCTGAATTCCTATGGATCGTCCCGTAATCGTGGTGAGCGGCGTGGCACAGGAGGTGCGAGTGCTGGTACTCGCCCTTAGCGTGGCCATTCCTGGCCTGGTGCTTGCACCTCACGAAACAATGAGCGGCGGATGATTTAGCAAACTCAAGATCAGCAGGAGGCCATCATCCACCGCATCGGATGATGGCTTTTTTAGTTTCTGCATGTTGTGTACGCACGGCCGGCAGTGCCGGGGGAGGAAGACTTGGCTCAAACAGAGCGGGTTACGATATTTGACACCACCTTGCGCGACGGAGAGCAGTCGCCGGGTTGCAGTATGAACGTGGCCGAGAAGGTGCGCATGGCGCACCAGCTCGATCGCCTGGGCGTGGACATCATCGAGGGGGGATTTCCCATTGCATCGGAAGGGGACTTTGAGGCGGTGCGGGCGCTGGGGCGCGAGATTCGCCGCCCCATAATCGCCGCGCTGGCGCGCAGTTGTCCAGGCGACATCGAACGGGCCTGGCGCGCCCTCGACGGCGCCTCCCGCCCCCGTATTCACACCTTTCTTGCAACTTCCGATATCCACCTGCAGCACAAGCTCAAGATTTCGCGGCGGCAATGCCTGGAGCAGGCCCGCGACGGCATCAAGCTGGCCAGGTCCTTCTGCAAGGATGTCCAGTTCTCCGCCGAAGATGCCAGCCGCACCGACATCGGCTTCCTGTGCGAGGTGCTGGAGGCGGTGATCGAGGCCGGAGCGACCACGCTGAACATTCCGGACACGGTCGGCTTCAGTGTGCCCCATGAATTCGCCGAACTGATGCACACCCTGCGGCGCCGGGTGCGCGGCATTGCGGGTGTGACCATTTCGGTTCACTGCCATGATGACCTGGGCCTGTCCGTGGCAAACTCACTGGCAGCGATAGGCGCAGGCGCGCGCCAGGTGGAATGTACCGTGAACGGCATCGGCGAGCGGGCCGGAAATACCTCGCTGGAAGAGCTGATCATGGTGATGCGGGTCCGTCCGGAGCATTATCCATATGAAACTGCGGCGGTTGCCGAACAGTTGTTTCCGTCCAGCCAGCTCCTGTCGGAAATTACCGGGGTGTACGTGCAGCCGCACAAGGCCATTGTGGGGCGCAACGCGTTCGCTCACGAAGCCGGGATTCACCAGGATGGAATGATCAAAGACCCGTCCACCTATGAGATCATAGCTCCTCAGTCGGTGGGCGCTCCGCGCAATTCGCTGGTGCTGGGCAAGCACTCGGGCCGTAATGCCCTGCGGGTGCGTTACGAGAAGCTGGGCTTCACCTTCGAGCGGGCACAACTTGACGATGTGTACCGTCGTTTCGTGGCCCTGGCCGACAAGATCAAGACCATCGAGGATGGACACCTGCTGGAGTTGGTGCGCGATGTGCCCAGCCGGACCGCGACCCTTCCGGACAGCGCAGGCAAGACAGCATCGACCTGGATGGCTGCGCTGAGCAAGGAAGATCAGCCCGTTCATCTCGATGTGGCAGGCGCCAAGGAAAAAGCGCACGCCGCCCACGCCACCCACGAGGGTGAGCAGGAAGATTATCTCTGGGGCGTATGATTACGGCGGCAGGAAGTGATCGGAGCTGCCAGCAGCGCAACAATCGCGTGGGGACAGCCGCCCTCGGCTGTCCAGTCGAGCGCAGCTAGACAGGGACGTTTGCGGCGCCACAAAATCAGCCGAGCTTCGCTCGGCCGGACAGCCGAGGGCGGCTGTCCCCACGTCGTCCGTGGTGGCTGACAAGGATACAAGATTGAGGACAGGGCTCATGACAAAAACGGGAGCACAAATTCTGTGGGAATGCCTGGAGCGGGAAGGCGTAAAGCACGTCTTCGGCTATCCGGGAGGCGCAATTCTGCCGGCGTATGATGCGCTGAAACATAGCGATATCCATCACATTCTGGTGCGCCACGAGCAGGGCGCAACCCACATGGCGGATGGATATGCGCGCGCCAGCGGGGAAGTGGGGGTTGCGGTCGCAACCTCAGGACCGGGCGCGACCAACATGGTCACCGGTATTGCCACCGCCATGCTGGATTCTTCTCCCATCGTTTGCATTACCGGACAAGTGGGCAGCAAGCTGATCGGCTCCGACGCTTTTCAGGAAACCGACATTACCGGCATCACGCTTCCGATCACCAAGCACAATTATCTGGTCACGCACGCCAGCGAATTGGCCCAGGTCTTGCGCGAAGCTTTTTATGTGGCCCGCTCCGGCCGTCCTGGTCCGGTGCTGGTTGACATAACTAAGGACGCGCAGCAATCTTCCTGCGAATTCGACTGGGAAGCCGCCAAACCGCAGACGCCGGGCTATCGCCCCGATCTTTCTCCCGAGGAAGCGGAGTACGCGCAGGCGCTGGAGTTGATCCACAAAGCCAAGCGGCCGCTGATCCTGGCGGGGCACGGAATCATCGTTTCGGGTGCAATGGCGGAAGTCCTGACCCTGGCGGAGAAGGCCGGTATTCCAGTAGCTCTGACTCTGCTTGGCCTGGGAGCGTTTCCGGCGTCTCACCCTTTGAACCTGGGCATGATGGGAATGCACGGCGAAGCCTGGGTCAATCACGCCATCCAGGAAGCCGACCTGCTGCTCGCCCTTGGCATGCGCTTCGACGACCGGGTCACCGGCAATCTGAAGACATATGCGCAGGATGCCAAGAAGATCCACATCGAAATCGATCCCGCTGAGATCAACAAGAACGTCAAGGTGGATGTAGCCCTGGTCGGGGATCTGCGCGAAGTCCTTAAGGAGTTGCTGCCTCGAGTGGAGTCGGTCGATCATACCGAATGGCTGGATTCCATTGACAAACTGAAGGGCGACTCCGCGGTGCGGGACGTGCAGAAACTTCCCGATAACGGGCATCTCTACGCCGCGCACGTGATCAACGACCTGTGGCGCGAGACTCGCAACAGCGATACCGTCGTGGTGACCGACGTGGGCCAGCATCAGATGTGGGAGGCGCAATACTTCAAACACGAAAAGCCGAGGTCGTTGATCACATCGGGAGGTCTGGGAACCATGGGCTTCGCCTTGCCCGCGGCCATCGGGGCCAAAGTAGCACGGCCTGACTCTGAGGTGTGGGTCATAGTGGGCGACGGCGGCTTCCAGATGACCATGTCGGAACTGGCAACCATCCAGCAGGAAAAGTTGAAAATCAACATTGCGATCATCAATAACGGATTTCTCGGAATGGTGCGCCAGTGGCAGGAATTTTTCTACGATCGCAACTACGAAGCCACGCCCCTGCTGAATCCCAATTTTGTGAAACTGGCGGAGGCATACGGTATCCGCAGTATGGCGGTGAGCGAGCGCTCGCAGGTGCTGCCGGCAGTGCGGGCGGCACGCGATCACGACGGCGCCGTGCTGATCGACTTCAAGGTAGAGCAGGAAGACACCGTCTATCCCATGGTCGCAGCCGGGGCGTCTTTGAACGATATGATCCGGCGACCCAGTCCCATCGTCGAAACCGCCGCCGATGAATAAAGGTAAAGACGAATAAAGGTAAAAATGCTGAACATCTTTGTGGTGTACGTCGAAAACAAGCCGGGCGTGCTGACCCGTGTGGCTTCGCTGTTCCGCCGCCGCGCCTTCAATATTGACTCGCTGACGGTCGGGCGCACGGAAAAGCCCGAAGTCTCGCGTATGACCATCACGGTCGATACCAATCCGGACCAGGCCAAGCGCATCGAAGCCAATCTTTATAACCTGGTGAACGTGCTTCTGGTCGAGAACATCACTCACGAGCCCGCGATTGCCCGCGACCTGGCCATGATCAAGGTGGCCGCGACCCACGAAGCGCGCTCGCACGTGCTCGAGTTGGCCAGTGTGTTTCGCGCGCGCGTGGTGGATGTCGCGCCCGAATCGCTCACAATCGAAATCACCGGCGCCGAAGACAAGATTGATGGCCTGCTGGAAGTGCTGCGCCCTTACGGCGTGGTGGAAATGGTACGCACTGGTATCGTCGCCATGCGGCGCGGCACCACTTCGGCCGCGGCCAACCCGGCCCAGACGAAGACGCCTGAAGTCGCCGCCGATGAGGGCGTGTCGTATTCTGTCTAACCAAGCTCTGTATAACCGAGTTCGCTCCAGGCAAGTTCTGTAGAAATCAAACTGCTCTTTTTCCATCGAAAGGAACAACCATGGCTAAGATGTATCACGAGAGAGATGCCGACATAGGATTGATCCGGGCGAAGAAAGTTGCCATCATCGGCTACGGATCCCAGGGTCACGCCCACGCTCTCAGCTTGAAGGACAGCGGCGTTGACGTACGAGTCGGATTGCCCGCCAGCAGCGAATCACGCGCCAAGGCCAAGGCCAGCGGCCTCACTGTGGGCACTCCTGCCGAAGTATCAGCCTGGGCCGATGTCATCATGGTGCTGGTGCCGGATACGGTTGCGAGCGAGGTCTACAAAAAGGAAATTGCGCCCAACCTGACCGCCGGAAAAACGCTGATGTTCGCCCACGGCTTCAACATCCGCTTCGGAACCATCACGCCTCCGGCCGACGTAGATGTTTCAATGATCGCCCCCAAGGCGCCCGGACATCGGGTGCGCGAAGTCTTCGTGGAAGGCGGCGGCACGCCGGCGCTACTGGCCGTCCACCAGGACGCCACAGGAAAAGCCAAGCAGCTGGCGCTTTCCTACGGCAAGGCCATCGGGGCGACCCGCGCCGGCGTCATCGAAACCACTTTCGCCGAGGAAACTGAAACCGACCTCTTCGGTGAACAAACCGTGCTGTGCGGCGGAGTAAGCGCGCTGCTCAAAGCGGGATTCGAGACCCTGGTGGCAGCCGGCTACCAGCCCGAGATTGCCTACTTCGAATGCCTGCACGAACTGAAGCTCATCGTGGACCTGATCTATCGCGGCGGTCTCAATTACATGCGCTACTCGGTCAGCGACACCGCCGAATACGGTGACTACACTGCCGGGCCGCGCATCGTCACCGAGCAAACCCGCGAGACCATGCGGCAGCTGCTGCGCGAAATAAAAGACGGGACCTTCGCCAGTAAATGGATTAAAGAGAACCAGACCGGCCGCGAATGGTTCGAAGCCACCCGCGAAAAAGAACAGCATCAGCAGATCGAAAAAGTGGGCGAGGAACTGCGCGCCATGATGACGTTCCTCGATCCGGTCACCATCAAGCAGACCAGTAAACGCACCAAAGTCCCGGCGTAGTTGATCCTTGTAGCGCCGCCGTCCCGGCGGCTGTGGCGGCGGGCGTCCCGCCCGCCGCGCCGTGATACCTTCGGGTTCGTGTCCTCCCGCAATCCCGTGGATCTATTGCCAGTTAAGCGTTCTGCTGGAAGATAAAAACCGGTAGTCAGTTTCTGGTTGTCAGTTCTTAGTTGGCCTCCCTTGACATCCCGCCTTGTCGCCAGCAAACTGTATGGCGAATAAATAGCGAAACTATCCTCCCTCCAGCCAGGGGCGATGTTCATCGAACTCCATTCCCGTTCGGCCTTCAGTTTTCTCGAAGGCGCTTCCCTGCCCGAAGACCTGATCGCCACTTGCGCGCATCTGCAAATGCCGGCCATGGCGCTGCTCGACCGCGATGGCGTTTATGGCGAGCCCCGTTTTTATATGGCGGCCAAGAAGGCAGGGATCAAGGCGCATCTGGGAGCGGAAGTGACGTGTGAAATTGCCGGATCACCGGATTTTCGAATTGACGAATTTAAAACCTCGAACTCTCGGAAGGTTTTTAATTCGACAATTCGACAATTCGGCAATTCGACAATCAATTCTTGCCGTCTCCCCCTCCTCGTTTCTTCCCGCACCGGCTATCAGAACCTCTGCCGCCTGATTACCAAGATGAAGCTACGGGCCCAGAAAGGCGAGGGCGCGGTCCGCGAGGATGAGTTGCAGGAACACGCAGCCGGGTTGATCTGCCTGACCGGGGGCGATGACGGCCCGTTCGCCACCGCGCTGGCTCAAGGCGGTATGCAAGAAGCCCGGCGCTCGGTGGAACACTTGATCCACATATTTGGTCACGGCAATGTCTATGTGGAGCTGCAACGCCATTTTCATCGCCAGCAGGAAGCACGCAATCGTGCTGCCGTTGAAATCGCTCGCTCGCTTCGACTCCCCCTGCTGGCCAGTAATGGAGTCTGTTATGCGACGCCGCGGGAGCGCGAGCTCTGCGACGTGTTTACCGCGATTCGCAACCACCGCACGCTGGCGAGTGCCGGACGTCTGCTGGCGCGCAACTCCGAGCGTCATGTGAAATCGCCGCAGCAGATGCACCAGCTTTTCGCTGACTTGCCCGAGGCTTTGGCAAATACGGTGGAACTGTCCTCCCGGCTTGAATTCACGCTCGAAGCTTTGGGATACGAATTTCCCAGATATCCCGTGCCCGAAGGCGAGACCATGATGTCGTTCCTGCGGGAGCGCACCCGGGAGGGCTTTCAGCAGCGTTATGGACGATCGGACGCCAGCCTGCAAAGCCGCGCCCGGCGCCAGATCGAGCGTGAGCTGGCGCTGATCGAAAAACTCAAGCTGCCCGGCTATTTTCTGATTGTGTGGGACCTGGTCCGCTTCTGCCGCGAGGAAAATATTCTGGTGCAGGGACGCGGCTCCGCCGCCAACAGCGCCGTCTGCTATTCGCTGGGCATCACGGCGGTCGATCCCATCAGCATGGAATTGCTTTTCGAACGCTTTCTGTCCGAGGAACGCGGCGAGTGGCCCGATATCGATCTCGACTTGCCCAGCGGCGACCAGCGCGAACGCGTCATTCAATATCTGTACAAACGCTACGGCGAGCGCGGTGCCGCCATGACCGCCAACGTCATCACCTACCGCAGTCGCATGGCAGGTCGGGAAATGGGCAAGGCGCTGGGCTTCGATCCCGAAACTCTGGACAAAGTTTCGACCGCCGTCTCCACCTGGGAGTATCGCGATGCTCATGACGCGCTTGACCATCGCTTTCACGACGCCGGCCTGGATCTGAACCATCCGCGCCTGCGCAAATATTTCGAGCTGTGCGAAGCGGTGCAGGATTTGCCGCGCCATCTGGGACAGCATTCCGGCGGCATGGTCATCTGCCAGGGACAGCTTGATTCCGTGGTCCCGCTCGAACCCGCATCCATGCCGGGCCGCGTGGTGGTGCAGTGGGACAAGGAAGACTGCGCCGACCTCGGCATCATCAAAGTAGATTTGCTGGGCCTGGGCATGATGGCGGCGCTGGAAGATTCCATCACGCTCATCCGCGACCACTATGGCGAAGAAGTGGACCTGGCCCACCTGCCGGCGGACGATCCCACGGTTTACGCCACGCTGCAAAAGGCCGACACCATCGGCATGTTCCAGGTGGAAAGCCGGGCCCAGATGTCGTGCCTGCCGCGCCTGCGTCCCCAGCGTTTCTACGACATCGTGGTGCAGGTTGCCATCATTCGCCCCGGGCCGATCGTGGGGCAGATGGTGAATCCCTTCCTGCAGCGCCGCCAGGGACGTGAAGCGGTTACTTATCCGCATCCCTCGCTTGAGCCGGTGCTAGAGCGCACTCTCGGGGTCCCGCTTTTTCAGGAGCAGTTATTGCGCATGGCCATGGTGGTAGCCGGATTCAGCGGCGGCGAAGCGGAAGAGTTGCGTCGCGCCATGGGCTTTAAGCGCTCGGAAAAACGCATGAAAGAAATCGAAACCAAACTTCGTGCCGGCATGGAGCGCAACGGCATATCACGCCAAGCCCAGGAACAGATTGTGCTCTCGATCACTTCTTTCGCGCTCTATGGATTTCCCGAGTCCCACGCTGCCAGTTTCGCGTTGATCGCCTATGCCAGCGCCTATCTGAAGTGTCACTACCTGGCGGCTTTTACCGCCGCTCTGCTCAATAACCAGCCCATGGGCTTTTACCGTCCGGCCACGATCGTGAAAGATGCGCAGCGCCACGGGCTGAAAATATTTCCTATTGATGTGATGGAGTCGGAGTGGGAGTGCACAGTCGTTGGTCGTCGGTTGTCAGTCGTCAACCCCGTCGTTGGTCGTTGGTCGTTGGCCGTTGGCCAAAAACTTTGCCCGGAAGATGTCTCCGGAGATGCCGCTACTCAAGCCGCGGAGCGGCGACAGAATGCAGCCCACGGCGTGAGCCGTGGGTCCGTCAAGGAAGAGAGCGGAGCCCCGCAGGGGAGAAAGAACCCGGCCTCAACAACATTCCTCGACGGTGGGCGGGACGCCCACCGGACAGCCGGCGGGACGCCGGCGCTACGTCTTGGGCTTCGTTATGTTCGCGGGTTGCGGGAAGATGCTGCCCGTGCCATGGCTCACCAGCGCAGCCTGGCGCCGTTTACTTCTATTCACGATCTCATCCATCGCGTTCCTGAATTGCGCAAGGACGAATTGAATACACTGGCGGAAATCGGAGCGCTGAATTCCATCGGCACTTCACCACGGAGACACGGAAGCACGGAGAACGACAAGAATGATTTCTCCGTGGCCCCGAGCCTCCGTGGTGAAACTCTCCACCGAAGAGACGCCCTCTGGCAAATTGAGCGTTCCGTCCGTCACTCGGGACCGCTGCTCGACGAGCTTCCCGAGCCCGATGCCAAATCTCCGCTGCGCCCGATGAATCCGGAAGAGCGGCTGGTGGCCGATTTTCGTGGCACCGGGATGACTGTGGGTCCGCATCCCATGGCTTACCACCGCGAACGCATGGATGCGATGGGAGTTCGCAAAGCCAGCGACCTGGCCGGCATTCCCAACGGCAAATATCTCCGCATTGGCGGATGCGTCATCGCCCGCCAGCGTCCCGGAACCGCCAAGGGTTTCGTTTTTCTCAGTCTGGAAGACGAGACCGGAGTAGCCAATGCCATCATCATGCCCGATCTGTTTCAGAAGAACCGCCTGCTGGTTACTTCTGAGCAGTTTTTAATGGTGGAAGGCACCCTGCAAAATCAGGATAACGTTATCTCGGTGAAGGCGCAGCGGGTAATGCCGCTGGCGATTACCCGGGCCGCAACCAGTTCGCACGATTTTTACTAAGGTCCCGATGTAAACGATTACCAAAATTGTTTCGACCAAACGGATATTTTCTTGATTCTCCTCTCCCTCATTCACAGATATTCGGTTTATGATTGAAGTGCAAATTCGCACAATTCATTTCGGGCACTGCGTGAAATCCAACGCGCATGAGGCTCATTCATCAATCCGGTTCATGTTGGAGCTTCACAAGCTGAACCTTGGACTACATTTAAGGAGTACCGCTTATGGCACGCGCAAAGTCCGCTGGGAATGGCAGCACCGGTCGCAAGCAGGTTGCAACCATGCCTGCCCCGAAACTTGTCGAAGTAAAAAAGAAAGATTTATTCGCCGCGAACCTGGAGGAGGAAATCCGTATTCGCGCATACCAACTGTACGAAGAGCGGGGATACATGCCCGGTCACGAGGACGAAGATTGGCTGGTAGCCGAACAGGAAATTCTGGGCCGTCACGACAGCCAGCACAGCGCCTGATTTCTGGGACTGGGCAGGAGCTCTCGCCAGATGTACGGCTGGGGATGTGGTCCGGCAACGACGAAGAATTGGCAGAGTAACGTGAAAGCTCGTTACTCTGCCCTTCTAGCGTATCTTTTTGCGCGATCTGCAGTTGCTTCAGTCCGCCGTTTCTGAAAAAATACCCCTTCAGGCTTTGCCCATGTCAACAATTGGCAGTTTTGCGCTCTTACTCGCGCTGGCTCTGAGTACATACTCGTTCCTCGTGGGGGTTTTGGCGTTGGCTCGCCCGGGCCCGGCCTCGGAGCGGCTGGGCGAAACCGCGCGGCGTGCCGGCATCGCCACCTTCGCGGTCGTGCTTCTCGCGGCTTTCATCCTGGTCATCTCCGCCTTCCAGGATAATTTCTCCATTGCCTACATCTATCACCACAGCAACCGCGATCTGCCCGCGCCCTACAAGTTCGCCACCCTCTGGTCGGGACAGGAAGGCTCGCTGCTGTTCTGGTCGCTGTTACTGGCAGCTTACGGGCTGGTGCTGCGGCTGCGGCACAAAACCGATGCCCGCCTCTTTGCCTATGCTTCCGCGATCATTGCCGCGGTGCAGATTTTCTTCCTCCTGTTGCTGAACTTCGCTGCCCGTCCTTTTGAGGTGCTGCAGGGAGCATTGCCTGCTGATGGCGCCGGACTGAATCCGCTGCTGCAATATCCCGAGATGGTGATCCATCCGCCCATGCTGTACCTGGGATACGTGGGCTTCACGGTGCCCTTCGCTTTTGCGCTGGGCGCGCTGATCATGCGCTATCCCGGCGAAAAATGGATCCGCATCACCCGCCGCTGGACCATGGTGACCTGGGCCTTCCTGACCTGCGGCGTGTTTCTGGGAGCGCACTGGGCATACTCGGTTCTGGGTTGGGGCGGTTACTGGGGATGGGACCCGGTGGAGAATGCTTCGCTCATGCCGTGGTTGACCGGCACCGCGTTTCTGCATTCAGTGATGATGCAGGAAAAACGCGGCATGCTGAAGATGTGGAACATGTGGCTGATCTTTGCCACCTTCTGGCTGGCGATTCTGGGAACGTTCCTGACCCGCAGCGGAATCATCAGTTCGGTGCATGCTTTCGCGCAGTCCTCGATCGGGGGATGGTTCAAGTGGTTTCTGCTGATCACCTTCGTTACTTTCACGTTCTTCTTTTTCAAGAACAAGTCGCACCTGCGCAGCGAGCACAAGCTCGAATCGCTGATTTCGCGCGAGTCGAGTTTCCTCTTCAATAATCTCCTGCTGCTTCTGGCTTGCTTCACCGTGCTTTGGGGAACCTGGTTCCCCCTGATCTCGGAATATGTGCAGGGCAATAAGGTGACCGTAGGGCCGCCCTTTTATAACAAGGTTGCCATTCCGGTGGCTCTGCTGCTGCTTTTACTGACGGCGGTGGGACCGCTGCTGGCCTGGCGCAAGACGTCATTCGAGAGTCTGAAGCGCAACTTCATGTGGCCGGCGCTGGGGGCGCTTGCGGTCGGCGTGGTGATGATCATCTTCGGGGTCCGTCCCTGGACCGATATCGCTTACCTCTACGCGCTGATGGCCGCCATGCTCTCTGCCCTGGTGATGCTGACCGTCGCTTCGGAATTTATTCGCGGCGGCAGGGTGATCGCGCGCCATACCGGGCAAAGCCTGCTGGCCTCGATGGTGCACCTGTTCCATCGCAACACCCGCCGCTATGGCGGCTACATCGTGCACTTCGGCGTGGCCGTGGTGATCATCGGAATCCTGGGCACGCCCTTCAATCAGGACAAAGAGAAGGAGATGGGCTTTGGCGACAAGATGACCATCGGCCCCTACACGCTGGTCTGCGAGTCTTACACCCAGGATGACAATCCGAATTACAGCAACGAGTGGGCCATCATCAACGTCTTCAAGGGCGATCGCAAAATCGAGACCATGTATCCGGAGCGGCGCTTTTACAAAGCCAGCCAGCAGCCGCAGACCCTGCCCAGAATTCGCTCCACCTACAAGGAAGACCTTTACCTGACTTACGAAGGGCTGAATGACCAGACCGGCCGTCCCATTATCAAAGCCCACCTGAATCCATTAGTGATGTGGATCTGGGTGGGCGTGCTGATCATGATCGGTGGAACCATACTGGGCCTGATTCCGAACGCTGCGCCGGTCCGGGTCCCCGCTCCGGCCCGGATCCAGACCGCTCCGCAAGGGGCTGGAGACTGACCTTGGAGCGATTTCAGATTGAAGATCGTAGATTTCAGATTGGGATGGAGTCTCGCGATGAGTGCCGACAGAGCCAGGAGCAAACTGCGATGGAACACAGAACCTGAAATCTGAAATTATGAAGTCCTTACCCAATTCCGTGTGGCGCACTCTTCAGGCGGGAGTCCTCGTCCTGATGGTGTTCGCCTTCCTCGGTGCCAGTGATGAAGGAGCACGTTTCAACAGCCTGGGCCACAAACTGATGTGCGTCTGTGGGTGCAGCCAGATCCTGCTGGAATGCAACCACGTAGGCTGCACTTATTCCGACCGCATGCGCGGCGAACTCATGGCCGCACTCGATCGCGGCGAAAACGACGATTTGACCTTGCAGGATTTCGTGCAGAAATACGGTCCCACCGTGCTGGCCGCACCCACCGGTACCGGCTTCAACCGGGTAGCATGGATCATGCCGTTTCTGGCCCTTGCCCTGGGGCTGATGACCACAATATTCATTGTGCTGGCGTGGAAAAAAAGACCCGCACTGGCCGCTCCCGGCGGTGTTTTGCCGGTCCGCGGCGCCGAGCTTGAACGCTTTCGTACCCAGGCCAGGAAGGACACTCAACTATGACGGTCGCAGCTCTCACCTGTGCCATGGTGACGCTTTGCGTTCTCTTCTACGTTTTTTATCTTCCCGGAAGATTGCATATGGGGCCGGACAAGACCCGGCTGACGTACCTGCAGGAGCGCAAGGAAATGGTCTATGAGAACCTGCGCGATCTGAATTTCGAGCACCAGGCAGGCAAGCTTCCCGATCAGGACTTCCAGTCGCTCAAGGCATCGCTCGAGGATGAGGCAGCCGGCATCCTGGCGGAAATGGCGCGGCTGGAACAGGCGGCTACTCGCCCGCTTCCCAGCCGAAAGGAAACCAGAATTTGAGGCTCTCCCCCAAGGTTGTCGCTGCTGCGCTTGCCATCATGCTTTCCTCCGTCGCTTCGGCGCAAACCCTGAGCGGCACGCTCAAAAACGGAACTACGGGAAAGCCCGCGGCCGGCGATGACGTCATTCTCATCAAGCTGGGCCAGGGGATGGAAGAGGCCGCCCGTACCAAAGCCGATGCCAGCGGCCACTTCAGCTTTAAGCTTCCAGACGCGGGGCCACACCTGATTCGCGCGGTCCACCAGGGCGTGACCTACCACACCATGGCGCCTCCGGGGACGAACTCGGTCGAAGTGCAAGTCTTCGATGTCGCCAAAAAGCTTAACGACATCAGCGTGACCGCCGACGTCATGCGCTTTCAAGCCCAGGGGAACGACCTGCAGGGTACGCGGCTGTTCGCAGTGAACAACACGTCCACTCCGCCGCGCACCCAGATGAACGATCAGAATTTTGAGTTCTACCTGCCTGACGGGGCGCGCGTCGTAGATTCCTCGGCCGAGACCGCGGGAGGGCAGCCGCTCAAGACGGATCCGGTCCCCCAGAAAGAAAAGAACCGCTACGCCTTCACCTTCCCACTGCGTCCGGGCCAGACCCTGTTTCAGGTTGGCTTCGAACTCCCGTACAGCGGCGAATTGAGCATCGATCCGAAAGCCCTGTATCCGGCCCAGCACTTTGTCGTGATGCTGCCCAAGACCATGCAGTTTTCGGCGGCCCCCGGCAGCGGTTTCGAGTCCCGGGCAAATCCAAAGGAGCCGGGCGCGACCGTGCAGGTGGCGTCAAACACTGAACAGGGACAGCATCTGGCATTCAAGATTTCGGGCACGGGCATCTTGAGCGAAGGCGACGACAGTGGCGGCAGCGCGTCTGCCGGCGATAGCGGCGCTGCGGGACGCGACTCCCGTCCCGGAGGCGGACTGGGCCCACCCATTGATGCTCCCGATCCGCTGGAAAAGTA
Source organism: Terriglobia bacterium (assembly GCA_963797385.1). Taxonomy (GTDB): domain Bacteria; phylum Acidobacteriota; class Terriglobia; order Terriglobales; family Acidobacteriaceae; genus JAIQFF01. The sequence continues at coordinate 172,389 of CAWCPY010000013.1, read as the reverse complement.
TCGCTGGTACATCCTCGGGACCTTTGCCGTGGCGCTCGCTGCGGGTGCGATATACATAACAAACCGGTCTCGTTCCCCGGAACGGTCGTTTGCGACCGTCTCCGCTTTGGGTGCATCTGAGGTAGAGGTGCCTGATAGTTTTCCGACCCGGCAGCCGGCTGAGGGCCGTTCCGGACTGCTGCTCGAAGCGCTGAAGGAAGAGTTGTTCCAGTTGGAAGTGGACCACAAACAGGGCAACATTTCTCAGCCGGAATACGAGCGGGCCCGGACCGCATTGGACCATACCCTGGAACGAGCCATCAAGCGCGGAGCCTCCCCGCCCAAAAATGCTTCTGCCCGGGATTAGACCCCAGGGGCAGTTGACGCATCTCAATTTAAGCGCATATCATTTGCGTCTGGTTCATAACCGAACGCATTAAGGACGCGGCCTGCGGGCCGCGAAGTTATTATCCATGGATAAAAAGAAGCTGGATTACTTCAAGAAAAGGCTGGAAACGCGACAAGTGGAACTACGCCGCATGGTCACGCGCACGGAGCAGGATGGTCGCACCGTGGACGAGGGATCGGCCCAGGACATTGCCGACCGAGCCGCGAGTTCCTACACCAAAGAGTTTCTCTTTCATCAGAGCAACAACGACCGCCAGCTGCTGCAGATGGTGGATGGTGCGCTGGAACGCCTGCGCGAAGGCGAATTTGGGGAGTGCATTGCCTGCGGCAAGGAAATCAATGTCAAACGGCTGGAGGCTGTGCCCTGGACGCGGCACTGCATCGAGTGTCAGGAGAAGTTGGAACAGGGGATGCTGGAGGAGAGTTCGCGCTAGTCCTGAGCCAGTGTGGGGCGGACACTCCCTTCGACTTCGCTCAGGGCAGGCACTGTCCGCCGCCTTCGAAGGTGCTTCCGGCGGTCGAACCCAGTCGGTGAGAAAGAGATCCCGCCCACGATCAAAATCAAGATCAGAGTCAAAATCAAGATCAGAGTCAGGATCAAAGTCAAAGGCAAAGGCGGCGGGCGAGGGCGCCCGCCCCACACGTCAGCAGCTGAGTTTTTCGCCATCGTGTTAGACTCAATGACGGTCAATCCACAGCGCTAATTTCATCAGAAGGGACGTACGTGCGCGCAGCAACTCGTCATCGACTTAAGGAAGATCGATTCAGCCGGGCCACCATGGATGCGGCCGAGGCCACCGCTCATTGGTCTGAGGAGCACAAGTCAAAGCTGATCGTTGGAGGCCTCATACTGGCCGTGGTGCTGGGGGCGGGTTTTGGCGGCTGGTACTACCTGAACCAGCAGGACCAGAAGGCCAGCATCCAGTTGAACCAGGCAGTGCGCACACTCGATACCCAGTTGCGCCCGGCGGGAACTCCGGCCGATCCTGATATCCCCAGTTTCACTTCCGCCAGGGAACGCACCACCGAGGCCCACAAGCAGTTCCAGGCGATTGTGGACCAGTATCCGCACACCCGTACGGCTGAATTCGCCCGCTATTTCCTCGGCCTCACTGCTTCCCAGTTAGGGGACAACGCCGCTGCCGAGCGAGATTTGAAGAGTGTGTCCTCGGTCCACAACGAGGACCTCGCGGCACTCGCCAAGCTGGCCCTGGCGTCGGTTTACCGCGATACCAATCGCACCAAGGATGCGATTGACCTCTACAACCAGTTGATGGCGAAACCGACACGCAGCGTGGGGAAGACGACGGCGCAGATGGAACTGGCGGAAACCTACGTGTCCACCCAGCAGCCGGGCGAAGCCAAACGCATCTACGAGCAGATTCAGAAGGAAAATCCCGCCACCGAAGTAGCGCAATTCGCCACTCAGAAACTGCAGGACCTGAAGTAGCAGACGTTGGGCCTCAGACCTCGGCGAACGACTTACTCTCTTGTCCTGGTGAACAGTTTCTTCCACTCCTGGAGTGGAGTTGGGTTTGTGAGGGCGGGCCTGAGATTCTCCACCACGTGTTCCTTGCGGCCCATCCCAATTAACGAAGTGGTTAGGCCGGGGGCGGAGCGCGAGAACTGAATAGCGTTGTCGGCGTCGGTCTTCATCCCCAGAACACTGCCCACGAAGTCAGGCAAATCTCGCGTGAGCCTGGTCTGATACAGCGTGGCGCTACCCATCACCGCGATCCCCAGGCGGGAAGCTGCCGAGAGCAGCGACATCTTTTCTTTCCCGATGTGCTGGTTGGCCAGGCCATAGGCTTCGGGCATCGCCAGATTGAAGGGAAGCTGTATGAAACGGAAGCGATGGTGCTCGCCCGCAACCTCATTGGCGATCTTCGCCAGATCAAAAAGATCCATGTAGTCGCGCGAGCTGTCCGCTACGCGGAAAGCGCTCCACGTGGCAACTCCGTAGTACTCAAGTTTGCCCGCCTTCACCAGTTTTTCGAGGGCCGCAAACGCCTCTTTCAGGCGCTGGCGGAAGACTTCGCGCGACACGTCCGCCAGTTGCGACTCCGGATTGTGGATGTAGAACAGGTCGATGGTTTCCAGGCCCAGGTTGCGGCGCGAACGCTCGATCTGATTGTCGAGATATGCGGGTGACATGCAGTGCATACCGCCCGCTAATTCCTTGGGGTCGAGCACGCCGGTTTCGACGTACTCGCGATGAAAGTACTGGCGCGGGTCCGGGGGCGGATCGCCATCGAAGGAAAGATAACCGGCCTTGGTGCAGACCAGGACCTCGTCGCGATGGAGTTCGCCGGAGTCGAGCAAGGCCTTGATCGCGGCCCCGATATTTCGTTCCGAACGTTGATGGCGGTAGTTGATGGCAGTGTCGAGCAGGTTGATTCCGGACCTCAGCCCGGACTCAATGGCTGCGATGTAGGCTTGGTCCGCGGTATCGCTGGGATCGCCGAGATAGGTTCCCAATCCGACGGACGACAGCCAGAGCTGGTTCACTCCCGGCACTCGCTCGGCCTGGCGGAAGTGGCCGGCATCGCGCAGGTTGGGGAAGCGGTCGCGATAACGGGCGGTGCCGGCGGCAGAGGCATGTCCGGGGAGCATGGAGAAATAGTGTAGCAGCCGGGCGGGGCCGCACCCCTGGCCGGTTTATACATGGTCATGATATAATGACCATGGTCACCTGGAGAGGTCATGAAAACAATTGCTGCCGGGCAATTCAAGGCACGATGCCTGCGACTCATGGATGAAGTGCGCGCCACTCGCGAGCCTGTCCTGATCACCAAAAAGGGCCGGCCCGTGGCCAAGCTAGTGCCTGCCGAAAGCCAGGTGGAGGACATTTTCGGCTGCTTAAGAAACGAGATCAAGATCGTGGGAGACATCGAGTCTCCAGTCGTGCCATTAGAAGACTGGGATGCCCTGAAATGATTCTCCTGGATACTCACGTCCTGGTTTGGCTGGTGGGGCAACCGGAAAAGCTGTCCAAGTCGGCTGCTTCTGCGATTCGGCGAGCCCGCAATAGCGACGGGATGGCCATCGCTGATATTACGGTTTGGGAATTGGCCCTTCTTTTTTCCCGCGGGGTGCTGCAATCGCACGGCACTGTCGCGAACACCGTGCGAAATCTGCTGGATCGTTCAGGCGTTACAGTCAAATCCATTACGCCGGAAATTGCGGAGCTGGCCTCCCAATTTCCGAACGACTATCCTCGCGATCCGGTGGACCGATTGATTGGCGCCACGGCGCGGGCCGAGGGCCTGCCCCTGGTGACGCGCGACGAAAATATTCGCAAGTCTCCGCTGCTGAAAACCATCTGGTAGAAGCTCCGGGTCCCGCGATCGCGTGTCCCAATCAAGACTCATATTTCCAGCGGCCACCCACCATCGTTCTCTCCACCTGAATCTTCAGCAGTTCCGACGGATCGGTTTTAAATGGATCCTGGGCAAGCACTACCAGGTCCGCCAGTTGCCCCGGGTGGATCGAGCCCTTCAGATTTTCCTCAAAGGCCGCGTACGCGCCATTGAGCGTGCCGCAGCGTATTGCTTCCTCCAATGTGATCCTTTGATTCGCGCCCCAGACATTGCCCTTCATGTCCGTGCGCGTGAGCTGCGATTGCAGCCACATCATGGGATCGGACGGGCTGGCGGTGTAATCGGACGAATCCGTGGGACGCAGTCCGGCGTCGAGGAAACTGCGCATGGGGAACATGTACTGAGTGCGCTCCTGACCGTAGAAGTGCATAACGTCACCATGAAAATAGACGTAACAGGAAAACGGCGCGGGGATTACCTGAAGAACGCGCATGCGCTGGATCAGCGCGTCGGTGAGCAGGGTGCAATGCTCGATGCGGAAGCGGGGGTCTTTTTTGGGCAGTTCCTTCTGGATCTGCTCGTAAACCCCGAGAATGCGGTCTATCGCCAGATCGCCATTGGCGTGAGTCGCCAGTTGCCAACCTGCCGCATGCGCCTTGCGCCCAGTCTCGTAGAGCTGCTCACGGCTGGTAAGTTGCAATCCGACATAGTTATTGGGGATCCCGATGTAGGGTTGCGAGAGCCAGGCGGTTCGTTCCGAGATCGAGCCGTCGGCGTATTGTTTTACGCCACCGATGCGCACCCATTCGTCGCCGAAACCGGTGTGAATCCCCGCAGCCATGAAGCGATCGAGCGAAGCGGCGGAGACGTGACAGTACACGCGCATCGCCAGTTCGCCCGCGTCGCGCGCGTCCTGATAGCCTTGTACGTCTTCGGGCGAGGCATCGGCATCGCAGGCCGACGTGACTCCCTTGCTGGTAAAGAGTTTGGAGATCAATGCCGCACCCTGGCGGTAGTCTTCGCGCGTGCTCTTGTCCGGAATCAGTTTGAGAAAAACTTTCGCCGCGGCGTCGCCGACAAAACCGGTGAGATGGTCTTCGGCATCGTGCTCGAAGCGGCCGCCCGCCGGGTCGGGCGTTTGGTCGTTCACCTGCGCCAACTGTAAAGCCAGGGAGTTCACGAAGGCGGTGTGGCCGCCTCGATGCTGCACCAGCACTGGACGGCCGGGCACAGCCCGATCGAGATCATGGCGATTGAGAGGGCGAGGAGTTTTCCCGTCGTCGTACAAAAAACCAAGGACCCACTGTCCTAGCGGTGTCTGCTGCGCGCGCTCATGCAATGCCGCCTGTATTTTCTCGATGGAGTCCTTGTCGCAGGCCACTTTGTACAGATGCTCGACGCCTGACGCCACCGGGTGGGCGTGAGCGTCGTTGAATCCTGGCAGCACGCTTTTGAAGGCCAGATCAATCTTTCGCGTGCGCGCGCCCGCCAAGGGCAATACTTCAGCGTTCGAGCCAACGGCTGCAAATCGCCCGCCGCTTATGGCCACAGCCTGAGCTTGCGGCTGGACCTGATCCAGCGTCCAGAAATTCCCGTTATACAAAATGGTTTTCGGCTCTTCGCTTCGCAAGAGTGGTCGCGCCAGAAGACTGCTCATACCTTGCATGAAATTCCGTCGAGAGAGGGGTCGCACTACCGCACCTCCAAAAAAAAAGGCCAGGCCACAAAACTTGCGGATGAATGCAAGCATTATGGCTCAGTCGTAGTCTTCTGCCCAACGGACAGCTTGGACAACGAAATATTGCGCCCGAAGGAGTTGGCTTTCAGATCGCGAAACTCCGGAACTCTTTCCTTTAGCTCGTGCGCCAGTCCAATGTCCCATCCTGCCTGAAAAATCCAGACCGTCTGGCCGGGCTTCAAACCGTAAGCGCTCACCATTTCATCCCAGCGGCGCGGAAAGCCTTCCGCCGTCAAGACATTGGTTTCCGAGCTCAAGGAAATTACGCGATGGCCGCCGCAGGAAAATGTCCTGAAGGCGGCGGGCGGCAAGCCAGTGAAGCTGATCTCGGGACAGAGGTAAAACCTGAGCAAGAAGCTGCTCTGGAAATCAACGAAGATCAGGTCATCGGGGGAAACGCTCTGCCGGATCGCATCCATGGCCTGAGTCATGTTGCTTAGGCGCTGGTCTTGGCGGCGCATGTAGGGGCGATGTGGCGCGCCGAACACCTGGCAGACTACAACGATCAAAACGGCAACACTCATAGTTGGGACCAGTCGCTGGCAGATCAACCTGGCGATCGCAAGGCTGACCCCGGCGACTGCAAACGGTATCAGGAATGCCGAGTGCCGGGTTCCACCGTAAGGATACAGATCGACAATCGCGACGGCGGCGTTGATCACGAAGGGCGAGAGCAGAAGCAGACCGAGCTGTGCCTGGGACGGTCGCTTGCGGCCTGCCCCGTCTTTTCCGGTCAACACAAAAACAATCCCTGCGACGAAGAGAACGCCCGCGATGTCTCCGACTACGAGTTGTCCAAAGGTGTATTGCAGAACTCCGAAGCTGCGGGCGAAGACGAACGCCAGCAGGTGATCTTTGCCCCAATGAAAGTAGGAGTTGGCCAGCAGCACCTGCATGTGCTGCGCGGAGGCGCCGGTTTTCAAGCGGGAAATCTGGACGTAGTAAAGGAAGGCAAAGAGCCCAAGGGCCACTCCCTGCCCGGCGATCCAGATGGCGGCAATCCGGCGCGAGGGGCGGTCGCTTACCAGTCGCCACAGTGAATATGCCCCCACCGCGCCCGCGAACAGGACCGCTGAAAAATGCGTCAGCATGGCGAGGTAGAGAAAGATGAAGAAGGCCACCATCTTTCGGGGGGAATTCTCCGACAGTGAAAGCTCAAGGATGCAGGCCGCGGCCATCATGAAGCACAACAGCAGCGGGTACTGGCGGACCTCGGCGGACAACTCGATGAACACTGGGAGGAGGCTCACCAGAATGAAGCCGGTCCAGCCCACCGTGGGGCCCAGAAGCCGGGTTAGCCAGCGGAAAAGCAGCCAGCAGAAGATGGTGCCTGCGATTACGGAAGGCAGTCGAAGGAACAGCTCCGATCGGCCCAGCTTGCCCCACTCATGCAGGAACAAAATCAGCAGTGGGGGATGAGCCAGAGTAAGACTTGTCCGGTAGGCATCCGCTAGAGTGACCTTGTTGGCGGCCAGAAAATGCATGGCCTCGTCGAGATTGAGGAAGGTGCCAGAGGCCTTCCAGAGGCGCAGCACAAACGCCAGCGCCAGCACGAGACCCGCGGCCAAATTCCACTCGGCTTTGAATTGACTCTCCAGGCGGTGCTGCCAGTTCGTGGGTGCGGGGCTTTCTATCATGGAACGTTCAAAGTTCGGGCAAATCATGATACGCGGATGCTTTGAATGTAGGCGCGAGCGCCCGCTCGTGCGGCGGGTGCCGGGAAAGTTTGAGGACCTGGATCAAAGTCAACCGCAAGATCAAAATCAACCGCAAGATCAAAATCAACGGCGGCGGGCGAGGGCGCCCGCCCCACACACTTTGCCGCGGCCCCTTCCTTGACACTCTTTCTTACGGCCTTTATTCTTTATGTTAACTTCCTGGAGAACTTGCTCTTCAGAGCGTGCTTCCGCGGGTCTTCGCGGTACGATTCAGCAGCGCGGGGAATGCCTGATGTTCATCGAAATCCACGAACTTGAGTTGCATCCCATTGATTTCGAAGAGGAGATCAGACCGGGTGTGCTTGAGTTGGGTGAGGACCTGCGGCAGGTCGAAGCGCTCCATACCGCCGGGCGCGCTCAACTGGTCGAGGAGCAGCACGGCAAGCACAAGATAGTAAAGGACATACGGCTCGCCGGCGACTTGAAAACGAAGGTTGAAATGGCCTGCGCCCGCTGCCTCGAACCGGTAGTGCAGGATGTGGCCCACAAGTTTGACCTGTTGTATCGCCCGCAGGGAGCTGACGCGGGGCGGGAAGAGCTTTCCGTTACCACCGCCGAGGCTGAGGTCAGCTATTATCAGGGTGAGGGATTGCAGCTGGAAGATGTTTTGCAGGAGCAGCTGCTGCTGGCGCTTCCCCTAAGGGCGATCTGTCGCGATGACTGCAAGGGGCTTTGTCCGCAGTGCGGCAAGAACCTGAACGCGGAACAATGCGCCTGCGCCGAACCTCTGGAAGATCCGCGCTGGTCGGCGCTGAAAGATATTCGCGGCAAGCTGGACCACTGATTGGTAGAACGTAATATCGGGATTGAAGAAAGTAACCGAGGAATCGAATGGCAAATCCGAAACGGCGACACTCCCAGAAGCGCACCAGTACCCGGCGTGCTCATGACGCACTGAAGAGCCACTCGCTCTCCGAGTGCCCCAACTGCCACGAGCGCAAGATGCCGCACCGCGCCTGCCCCAAGTGCGGCTACTACAAAGGCCGCGAAGTTCTGGACGTCAAAGAAGCCAGCTAGCCTGAACTCTCCATGCCAAGCGTCATAGCCTTGGACGCGATGGGCTCGGACCGGGCGCCGAAACCTGAGATCGAAGGTGCGATTCAGGCGGCCCGGCACCACGGCGTTCATGTCCTTCTTGTCGGCAACGAAGAGGAACTGCGGGCCGAACTCGTGGACCATCCCGCGGCCGCGGGACTTCCCATTGAAGTCGTGCATGCCAGCGAAGTCATCACCATGGATGACAAAGCCGTGCAGGCGGTGCGCTCCAAGCGCGATTCCTCCATTCATGTCGGCGTTCGCCTGGTGCGCGAAGGCCGGGCGGTCGGCTTCGTGACGGCAGGCAACACCGGGGCGGCGATGGCCACGGCAAAAATGGTGCTGGGCGGGATTCCGGGAGTGGGCCGGCCGGCGCTGGCCGCGGTCTTTCCCACGGCTGTGAGCACGGTCGCCATCCTGCTCGACGTCGGCGCCAATGTCGATTGCAAGCCTGAAAACCTGGAACAGTTCGCGGTCATGGGTGAGATCTACTTTCGCAGCATGTTCGGCACCCGGCGTCCCCGCGTCGGGCTGCTCTCCATCGGCGAGGAAGAAACCAAGGGCAACGAGTTGACGCGGGAGTCCTTCCAGCTCTTGAAGCGGCTGCCGCTCAATTTCATCGGCAACGTGGAGGGTCGGGACATTTACAGCGGCAAGGTTGACGTGATCGTCGCCGACGGCTTCGTGGGCAACGTTGCACTTAAGACTTCGGAGGGCGTGGCCAACCTGGTGCGCGCCACACTCAAAGAAACTCTGAAGGCCACCATCACCCGCCAGGTGGGATATCTGTTGTCGCGCAGCGCCTTCGCTGATTTCAAGAAGCGTCTGGACCACACTGAATACGGTGGCGCGCCGCTGCTCGGGGTGCGAGGCGTATGCTTCATCACGCACGGGTCGTCGAATACGAATGCGATCAAAAATGCACTGCGCGTGGCCGCGGAGTTTGCCGAGCGCAAGATTAACGACAAGATTGCGAAAGAAGTGGCCGGGTTAAGGCCCGCGGTGCCGGTGAGCACGTAGGCCACCACGAACCACGTAGGCCCGGACGCCCTCGTCCGGGCGAGCGAAGCTCGCCTGGGGTGTGGCGCATTAAACAACCATGCAAGCTAGCCGAGCTTTGCTCGGCCGGGCAGGTGGGACACCTGCCCCTACGCAAAGCAAAAACACTATGACTACATCGCAATCTATCGGCTTTCTCTTTCCGGGGCAGGGATCTCAGGCTGTCGGAATGGGCAAGGAACTGGCGGAAAAATATCCTGTCGCCCGGAAGACTTTCGACGAGGCAGATGAAGCTCTCGGCTATAAGCTGTCGCAACTATGCTTCGAAGGCCCGGAAGAGAAACTGCGGTTGACGGAGATCACGCAGCCCGCAATCCTGACCGCGTCCGTGGCTGCCTGGCGGGTTCTTTACGAAAAGGGCGTGAACCCAAGCTTTGTCGCCGGACACAGCCTGGGCGAATACTCTGCCAACGTTGCCGCCGGCACGATAAGTTTTAGCGATGCCGTGCGCACCGTGCGCAACCGCGGGAAATACATGCAGGAGGCAGTCCCGGTGGGCGTGGGTGCCATGGCCGCGATCCTGGGGATGGACCTGGAGAAAGTCACCGCCGTGTGCGCGGATGCTGCGCAGGGTGAAGTATGCGAACCTGCCAACATCAATTGCGCGGAACAGATTGTGATCTCCGGTCATGCTGCGGCGGTTGAGCGCGCCACCAAACTCGCCAGCGAACGCGGCGCCAAGCGCGCGATTATGTTGTCGGTCAGCGCGCCTTTCCATTGTTCGCTGATGAAGCCGGCCCAGGACAGGCTGGCCCAGGACTTGCAGTCTCTGGAGTTTCAAACGCCCGCGGTCCCGATCGTCTGTAATGTGGACGCAGAGGTAATCGAAGCTGGCAGTCGCGCCCGCGATGCGCTGGTCCGCCAGGTCACCGGCGCCGTGAAGTGGGAGCAGTCAGTCCGTCTGCTGATCGCAAAAGGAATCCAGGTATTCGTGGAAGTCGGTCCGGGAAAAGTGCTGTGTGGCCTGATGCGTCAGATTGACCGCTCCAAGACCAGCCTCAACGTGGGTGATGAAGGCTCGCTGCAGAAAACTCTGGAACAACTCAGCGCGCAGCCGGCTTAAGGGGTCAACGAAACAGGAGTTCGCAGGGCGGCGGGCTCAAGGTCTTGTCGGACTTCTCGACCCACAGTTGAGCGTGTTCGGCGCGATCGTTGACGACGACGTCCACCACCACACCGCTGGCGCCGCTCGAGCAGGTGCTGGCGCCGTTCACTTTATAGTTTTTGATGATTCCCCATTGTCCGCCGGCGCCCCAATCCTGAATGAACTGGTTCAGGGGATATCTACTATATTTGTCGGGATGCTGCTTCCATTGCGGATCGGCGAAATAGATTCCGTAGGCGGTTTCGTAATCTTTGCTCATCAGCGCGTTGAAAAACTTGTCCACCACTCGCTTCTCTGACCAGTAACGATTCATCCACACCACGGCCGCCAGGACAATGATGACGATCACGGCGACCAGGATCCTGATCCTGCGCCGGCGCGCCGGAGCCGGATCGTACACTTTGGCATCGAGCAGGGTCATAGTTCCTTAAGCATAATAGATTGCGGGACGCGGTAAAAGTTCCCATTTGTCATCCTGAGCGGAGAAACTGCTTCGCACGGCGAAGCAGTCGCGGAGTCGAAGGACCTCTATCAGCGGAACGGGCGGGACGAATCTTTTGTTTTCGACAGCCACGCCTGCAGGCAAATTCCCGCGCAACAATCCGACTGCCAGTGATAGGGGTCCTTCGGCCTCCGCTCAGGATGACAACTTCTATAACGTGCGCTTGAACAATGGCGTGGCGATGCTCAGGGCGATCACCGCGAACAGCGAGAGGTAGATAATGTCCGGCACGATGGCGGACAAGCCCGCCTCTTTCAGCAACAGGATCTTGAAACCGTGGACCGCGAAGGTGAAGGGGTCCACTTTGGCAATGCCGCGCAGCCACCAGGGAAATGCCTGGATGGGATAGACCGCGCCGCTGGGGAAAAACAGCAGCGTGTTCAGGATGCCAAAAATTGCCCGCGGCACCAGGGGATCCTCGACGCGAACGACCAGCAGAAACATCATCGTATTCAGGGCCGCCGCGGTCAGAACAATCAGCAGAATCAGGCCGAGCGCGGTGGAGAAACTGAACAGCGTGCCTACTCCGGCCAGCAGAGAGCCTACTACCGTGATGACCACTCCCACCATTACCGCTTTCACTACACTGGATGCGTTGAGTCCCAAAACCAGTTCGGTCTTGGTAATGGGAGTGACCAGGTAGCCTTCATGGACGCCGCGGGCCTTGTCGTCGATATAGAGCATGCCGCCGCCGATCATGACCGACATGAATATGGCCAGCGTGATCGAGCCCGGCAAAAGAAACTTCATGTATTCGATGTAGGGGTAGAGTTCCACAATCTGCAGCACGGTTTTCTGCAACAGACGTGGTTCTACCACGGGATTGTTCAGGGCGTTGGTAATCTGGCTCAGCGAGTCCTCAAGCGCCGCGCTCATGAAATTGTCGCTGTTATCCACCACCAGAGCGATTTGCGGCCTGTCATGTTCGTAAACCCGGCGGGAATATTGGGGAGGAATGATGACGGCGCCCTCAATTTTTCCATTGCGCACATCTTCCATCGCCTTCTTCTGATCGGTGTAGTAGACCGGCAGGAAGGTACGCATGTTGGCGCGGACCGAATCAAAGGCCTCGCGGATCTTGAGCGCCTGGGTACCGCCGTCCTGGTCCACAAGTCCCAGGCGGGCGTCGCGGATTTTGCCGCCGAAGGCATTTCCCAGCACGATGAGCTGCACCAGGGGGAAGATCATCGACACCATCATCAGCGCGGGGGAGCGGAAGAATTTCCGCATTTCGCGTTCGACAATCGCCAGCATCCGGTTCATGACTGCATTCCTGGTCTGGGCGGCATCACGAAGCTGTGGGCTTTCACCAGTTCGTCGCGCAACTGCCGTCCCGTGTAGTGGACGAATACGTCGTCCAGGCTGGTGTTCTGCACCAACAGCGATTTCACCTGCACTCCGGCATGTACCGCGGTTTCCACCAGGTCAGTGGTGGTCCGCGACCCGTCGCCGGTGAGGATGCGATACATTCCCGCGCCCTCATGCTGCACCGAAGTGACGCCGCTCAGGGCGTGCAGCCGCTGTTCCCAGTCGGCGGGCGCGCCTTCGAATTGCGCTTCGATCACATTCGACCCCGGCACGCTGGCCTTGAGTGCAGGCGGCGTATCGAGCGCTACCAGCCTGCCATGGTCCACGATGGCAATGCGGTCGCAAAGCCGGTCAGCTTCGTCCATGTAATGCGTGGTGATCAGGATGGTGAGCTGGCGGTGCGATTTGATGTTGGTAAGCATCTCCCACACCGCCACGCGCGAAACGGGATCGAGTCCGGTGGTGGGTTCATCGAGAAAAAATATTCGCGGGCTGTGCACCAGGCCGCGCGCTATCTCGAGCCGCCGCCGCATGCCGCCGGAGAGCGTCTTGGTTTGCGCCGAGCGCCACTTGGTCAGGTCCACGATTTCCAGCAATTCATCGATTGTGGCCTTGCGCTTTTTGGCTGGGACGTCGTACAGCTTGGCGTAAATATTCATATTCTCCTCGATGGTCAGATCGAGGTCGCTGGTCAGGGCCTGCGGGATTACGCCGATGGTGCGGCGAACGCTGTCGGGTTCCTTGCTCACGTCGTGCCCGGCAATGCGAGCCGAGCCCGCAGTGATGGGGATGAGCGTGGTCATCATGCGGATCAGCGTGGACTTCCCCGCGCCATTTGGGCCCAGCAGTCCGAAGATTTCCTCCTCCTTCACGTTGAAGGAGACATCATCGACTGCGGTAAAGTCGCCATACTTTTTGACAATGTGGTCCACTTCAATGGCATTGCCCGGGTTGATGGGCCTGGCGCGGCCGCCGGTCGCGGGCTGGCGTGCGCCGGAGCCTCCGTTCGGTTTGAAGTCAGCAACCATGGTTCGCCGTCAATCTGAAATCAGCAATCTGCAACCTGAAATCACGGTCGTTTCTCCGCTGGAGTGCTGCTGGAAGCGGAAGCCTTGAGTTGTTCTGGCGAAACCAGGACTTCCGCCGTCATGCCGGGAACGTAGGCTCCCTTGGGATTGTCCAGGCGGACTTTGAGCACGATGGTTCGGATATCGCGCTTGCGCCGGCTCACGTCTCGCTGGGTGGCGAAATCCGCCTCCGGAGCTTTGAAGAACACTTTGCCGGAAGTGACCGTGCCGCCCGGCAAACGAATGCGCAGCGTGTCACCCAGGCCGATGTTGTCCGACTCGGTTTCCGGAATTGCGGCGCGCACCCAGGTGTCTCCTAGGTCCACCAGGGTGACAATCGGCTGTCCGGCAGTGAGGACTTCGCCTTCGCGGGCGGCGCGCACCGAAATCGTGCCGCTCAAAGGCGCGTAAATCTTGGTGTAGCTCAGGCGGACCTCGGCTTCCTTGAGTTGGGCTTCGGCGTTGGCCAGTTGCCCGCGAGTGGATTGCACAGTGCTGGCAGCGGCGTGGGCTTGATGAGTGTTGGCGACGGCGGCGTTCAAGTCGGCATCAGCCGCGCTCACCTGATCTTTCAAGGACTGCACCGTTGCCGACTGTGCCTTTAGGTTGCTTTCCGCTTGTACCCGGTCCTGGTCGGACGCGACTCCCTGATTGGCCAGTTCGATCATGCGGCGGCTGTCACTCTCAGTGCGCTGCAGCGTGGCTTCGGCTTGCAACAGCTGGGCGCGGGCAGCCTGCAGCCGGGCCTGGGCATTTACGACGTTGCTCGACGTGGAACCGTGGGTCGCCGCGCTAGTGGCCTGGCTGGCTGAAACCTGGGAACGTAAACTGTCGATGATGGCTGCGGCGGCGCGGGCTTCGGCTTCCAGTTCCGAGGGGTCAAGTATCGCGATCAGGTCTCCCTGCTTGACTTGCGTGCCTTCGTCCACCAGCAGCTTGGCAATCCTGCCCGAGATCTGCGGGCTGATGATGATCTGGTTGGAATCCACGGTGCCGATCAGTATCAGGTCGGTGGAGCGCGGCGTCGAGACCAGGTAGTACACCGTGGCCGCGACCAGAACCACCGCGAGAATGATCAGAAATTTGTTGCGCGCGTTCAATCTCGTTCTCCTTCGGAGACCGCTCCCGGGCGGAACAGCGCCGCCGAAATGAAATCCAGCACCGCGGCCCGCCGTGCGGCAATAAGCTCCGGAGACAAGGGATCGGCGCCGCTCACCATTCGCATGACCGGGGCGTTAATGAAATAAAAGACAACCACGGCGATGATCGAAAGCAGATATTGTTCAGGGTTGCCTGGGCGAAACTCGCCTTTTGCCTGTCCCTCGGTGATTGCCTCAGCAAGTTTGCCGGCGAGGGGACGGAAGTATTGCTTCACGATGCGCTGAAACTGGGCTGATCCTCCCCGGCCGGCGCGCATCATCTCTCCCTGCACGATCCGGGGATAACGCGCGTGGCTGGCGATGTAGTCGAAATGTCCAGCAGCGTAGGCCAGGATCTTCTCGCGAGGGGGCAGGTCGAGTTCCAGAATTTTCAGAAGAGTGCTGGTCAATCCTCCGAACGCCTGATCGAGCACCGCGCCGTAGAGTGTGTCTTTGTCTTTGAAGTAGTAATACAGGAGAGCCTTGTTCACTCCGGCGGCGCGAGCGATAGCGTCGGTGCGGGCCCCGGCTACGCCTTCGCGAGAGAATTCCTGCACCGCCGCTTCCAGGATGGCAGCGCGGCTTTGTTCGGGACGCCCCCGTGATCCCCGGCGCGGCTTGGAAGGAGCGGCTTTCATGCCTGACCTCGCATTAATTAACCAGTTAGTTATATAATACACGGACCGCAGACGCCGCACAATACATTTTTCAGCCTGCAACAAATACAATCGAAGAGCTTTAGATCATCCTTAGGAGAACCATGAAATATCGGAAACTCGGCCGTACCGGTTTTGAGGTCAGTGAAATGGCGCACGGCCTTTGGGGCATGAGCGGGTGGACGGGCTCGGATGACAAGGAATCGCTCGCGGCGTTGCAACTGGCCACCGATCTGGGCTGCAACTTTTTCGATACTGCCTGGGCCTACGGCGACGGCAAGAGCGACGGCCTGCTGGGCGAAATTCTTACCCGGAACTCGGGCAAGCGTTTGTACGCGGCTTCAAAAATCCCGCCCATGAACGGAAAATGGCCGGCCCGGCCCTCATACAAGTATCAGGACGTTTTTCCCGCGGCGCATGTTTTTAAACATGCTGACCTGATTCGGAAAAAACTTCGGGTGGGCGCCATCGATGTGCTGCAGTTTCACGTTTGGGACGATAGCTGGACGGACGTTCCAGAATTTCGCAACACGGTGGAAAAACTCCGGCGCGACGGAATCATCCGACATTTCGGCCTCAGCCTGAATCGCTGGGAGCCGGAGAACGGTCTCAAGGCTTTACGCACCGGCCTGGTGGACGTAGTGCAGGTGATTCACAACATTTTTGACCAGTCGCCGGAGGATAAACTCTTTCCGGTTTGCCAGGAGCTGAACATCGGCGTGATCGCGCGCGTGCCCCTCGATGAGGGCAGCTTGGGCGGAAAGATGACGCTGAAAACGAAGTTTCCCGAAGGCGACTGGCGCGCGATGTATTTTGGTCCGAAGAACCTTCCGCCGACCATCGAGCGAGTCGAAAAGCTGAAAGGCGTGGTGCCTTCAGGAATGACGCTGCCGGAGATGGCGCTGCGCTACATTCTTTCGTACCCGGCGGTGAGCACCATCATTGTGGGGATGAGGAAGCCGGAGCATGTACGGCAGAACATTGCGGCCAGCGATGCCGGCCCGCTGGATGAGGCGCTGCTGCACAAGTTGAAGGCTCATCGCTGGGACCGGAAGCCGCAGCCCTGGGCGGATTGATTTTGTCATCCTGAATCAATCTGTCATCCTGAGCGGAGAAGCTGCTTCGCTTCGCGAAGCAGCTTTGGAGTCGAAGGACCCCTATAGCTAAAGCGGCTGCCGTCTATTCGCGGTATTGCCACGGGCGAGAAGAATCTGCAGGCGCAAGCAGGGTTGCGATCGGTAGGGTCCTTCGACTCCGCGTTACGTTTCGTGAAGCGAAACGTAATGCTGCGCTCAGGATGACATTTACTAGATCAGCTTGCGCCACCGGCGATGGATGGCACCAGCAGCACTTCATCTCCATCCTGAAACGCGTAGGCATTTCCGCCCAGGAAGCGGATGTCTTCTTCGTTTACATACACATTCAGGAAGCGACGAATTTCTCCCGACTCATCCCGCAGATGGGGTTTGAGGTCGGGAAACTGCTGGTCGAGCGCGGTAAACAGTTCTCCCAGATTGGCGGCGGAGCAGGTTACGCGCGCGTTGCCCGCGGTCAGCCGGCGCAGGGCCGTTGGAATCTGGACCGTGATGTTCATCCAACCTCCACCGGCACCGGCGCTTCCTTCCCGGAAGCATTCAGCGTTCGCTCCATGTACTTTTCGAACTCGGCGAACTTGGGTGCAATTGCCTCTTCGAGTTCGTACTTGCCGTCAAGCGCATCGGTAGTTTTCAGGCCATTGCCGGTGATGCAGAGGACGGTGGTTTCATCAGGCGAAAGGCGTTCCTGGCGAT
Source organism: Terriglobia bacterium (assembly GCA_963797385.1). GTDB lineage: Bacteria > Acidobacteriota > Terriglobia > Terriglobales > Acidobacteriaceae > JAIQFF01. The sequence goes on along the minus strand of CAWCPY010000013.1, from coordinate 155,565 downwards.
ACAGCTTGCGCGCAGTGCCGACGGTGACGCCGCCCGCGGTCTCGGTGAAAACGCCTTCCGTCTGCGCCAGCAACTGAATGCACTCCACCAGTTCAGGGTCGGAAACATCCTCCGACCAGCCGCCGCTCTGGGTGATGACCTTGATCGCGTAGTGCCCGTCCGCGGGGTTGCCGATGGCCAGCGAACGCGCGATGGTCGTCGGCTTCTGCGGATCGATGTCTTTGTTGCCAGCCTTCACGGCGGTCGAAATGGGAGAGCAACCCGTAGCTTGCGCTCCGAAATATTTCACGGGCTTCGCTTCAACCAGCCCCAACTGGACCAGTTCGTCAAACGCTTTCTTGATCTTGATGATCAACGATCCGCCGGCCATCGGACACACAACGTTGTCCGGCAGGCGCCAGCCCAACTGCTCGGCGATTTCGAAGCCAACAGTTTTTGATCCTTCCGCGTAATAAGGACGCAGGTTCACGTTGACGAAGCCCCAGTTTCTTTCGTCGGCAATCTGGGAGCACAGCCGGTTGACCTGGTCGTAGCTTCCCGCAATGCGCACCAGCCTCGCGCCAAAAACTTGCGTGCCGAGAATCTTGGCGGGCTCGAGATCGGCGGGAATGAAGATCACGGCCTTGAATCCATTGCGCGCCGCCTGGGCCGCCACCGCGTTGGCCAGGTTTCCCGTGGACGAACAGGAGACCGTATCGAATCCGAAACTACGCGCCTGCGATAAAGCCACTGCGACGACGCGGTCCTTGAAACTCAGGGAGGGCTGACAGACCGCGTCGTTTTTCAAGTAGAGGTGCTTCGCGCCCAGCTTCTGAGCCAGACGTGGCGCCTCGAGCAGCGGGGTGAATCCGGCTGGAACCGTAGGCTGATAATCCACGGGAAGGGGAAGCAGATCGCGGTAACGCCACATGCTGGCCGGGCCCTGGGCAATCCGCTCGCGGGTAAAGGTGGGCCGCACGGCTTCGTAATCGTAGAAAACTTCGAGGGGAGAGAAGCAATCGTCGCAGATGGAACGGGGCTGGTTTCCCCAGCTCTTGCCGCATTCGCGACAGCGTAATTCGTATGTCATTTAAGCCACTCGCTTCGGAGTAGCCGACGGGACGAGCCGTCCGGAAAGTGCCCAGAAACGCGAAATCCTCTTTCCCTGGATAGAGGAAAAGAGGAACGAGATGCTAAGAATTCGGCACCCCGAATCTCATGTTCCCCCTGTGTAGGGCGAGAGTTGACACCGGGCGACCAGAAAATGAATTCTGATCCGGTTGTCGTGGCTTCGTAGGGCTCGTCCCTCAGCCACTCTGCATGAAATCCAAGGTCTGCTCCGTAGAGCAAACTTGAATGATGGTACCGGGAGAAGCCGGGGCACGTCAAGGGATTCGGAAAAGCGACGGTGCCCCATTCATTTCGCGCAGTTTGCGAAATGAGTGGGGTACGATGCCTTGAATTTCCCCGGGCTGCGGCGTATGTGGATGATATCCCCCCACTCATTTCGGAAAGAACGCGAAATGAATGGGGCACCGTCAGGCTCAAGGGGACACCAAGCTGTATCCCGATCCGGAACTCTGAAATCCGGGAATTGTGACTGACAACCTTGACCACACCCATCACCCAGCTACCCTTGTCCCATGCCCAGCCGCCTCAAGCGCTATTACGGGGCCGGAGACTTCCACTTCATCACCTGCAGTTGTTATCAGCGGCGGCCGCTCCTGGCCGAGCCTGATCGCCGCGATCTGTTTCTGGAGATTCTGGAGAGCGCGCGCCAGGATTACCGTTTCATCGTGATCGGCTACGTGGTCATGCCGGAGCACTTCCATCTCCTCATGTCAGAGCCGGAGAGAGGCGATCCCTCGGCAGTGATGAAAGTGGTGAAACAGCACTTTTCTCACCAGGTACTGACCGAGCTCCGCGCGCAAGTAACTCCGGGCCCGCTCTGGGCCAATGCGCTTGAGAAGAGTCAGGTCTGGCACCGCCGCTTTTACGACTACAACGTGCGGACGGAGCAAAAGCGCGTGGAGAAATTGCGCTACATGCATCGCAATCCAGTAAAGCGCGGCTTGGTTGCGGAGCCTGATCAATGGGCATGGAGCAGCTATCGCGCCTTTGCCTATGGTGAGGCGGGCCTGGTGCGAGTGAATGAACAGTGGCCCCTGGTACTGGGCGTGCCTCAAGCGTCGTAATCGGAAGAGGGGAGAAGCGACGGGAATGACCTCAGAGCTCAGTACAGCATGAATGCAAACTTCGTACCCCACTCATTTCGCGAAAAACGCGAAATGAATGGGGCACCGTCGGGCTTTCTGGCGACACGTTGTTATACTTTCCCGGACGGTTCTCCTGCATGTCAGAGCAAGTCTTCGGACTCGGTGTTAACCAGGTCATGGCGTATGCCGCCGTGGCCAACGTGCTGCTGGTGGTGGTGCTGGCTGGGATCAACGTCTATTACGCCGTCCACGCCAAGCGCCAGGCGGATGCCAGCCGGGACCAGGTAAATGTATTCACCCGGCAGGCGGAAATCGCGGCCGAAACGCTCTCGTTTCTGCGCAAGCAGATCGATCAGCAGGTCCGCACCGACGTGGCGGCCGTGGCCCTGCAACTCAAGGTCGCCATCCATGTGATTGAGGATTGGCTGAAGCGCACCAGTTCTTCGGAATCACATCCTCAACTGCCGGACCAGATTTCCATCCTTCCTACAGAGTTCAGCCTGGCGACGCAACGCGCTCATTCGATTGATCCGATTGCGGCGGAAAATATGGGAGCCGCTGCCCTGTACGTAAGCGAAGCCGAAACCAACCTGAAAATTCTGAGAGGCGCAACGCCGGGTTCTCAGACTGCCAAAGAAGTCCAGGACAGGGCCGCCAAGAGCCTGAATGCGGCCCGCTACAAGCTCTCCGTGGCCCGCACCCGCTGGGAAGCGCTGGCCGCGCCGGCGTCTTGACCGCCGGGATGGCGGCAGCGCATAATTACGGCCTTGAAAGTCTGTGGCTTTCCGGATGAGAGCCCTGTATCCACCTTCCCCCCAGAAAAAGGCAGCCTTGCCAAGTTCCGTCCACCGGAACAGGAGATTTTCAGATGACCGAAGAAGCCAACAAGCGTATCGGCGATTACCAGATTCTTGATGAGTTGGGCAGCGGCGGAATGGGGCGGGTCTGGCGGGTGCGGAACGTCATAACCGACCGCATTGAAGCCATGAAGGTCCTTCTTCCTGACCTGGCGGGACGGCAGGAGCTGGCAGCGCGTTTCCAGCGCGAGATCAAGCTGATGGCCAGCCTGAACCATCCCAATATCGCAGCGCTCCGAACTGCATTCACCGCCGACAACCAGCTGTACATGGTGATGGAGTACGTCGAAGGCACCAACCTGGCGGACAAACTGGAAAAGGGCCCGATTGCGGTCGGCGACGCCGTCAATTACATCAGCCAGGTGCTGAGTGCGGTGAGTTATGCCCACCAGCAACACATCATTCATCGCGACATTAAGCCCGCGAACATGATGCTGACGCCGCAGGGAGTGATCAAGCTGATGGATTTCGGCATCGCCCGGGCCGGCGAAGAGCGTAGCCTGACCATGACCGGAACCACCATGGGCTCGTTGAGCTATATGTCTCCCGAACAGGTAAAGGGAGAAGCCACGGACGCGCGTTCCGACCTGTATTCGGTGGGCGTGTCGCTGTATGAGTTCGTGACCGGACAGCGTCCCTTCACTGCCACCAGCGACTATTCGATCATGGCCGCCCACGTCAAAGAGGCGCCCAAGCCGCCCGTCGAACTGCATCCCGGACTGCCCGCGGCGCTGAACGAAATTATTCTGATGGCCATCGCCAAGGACCCGGCGCAACGCTTTCAGACCGCGGATGCTTTCCGCAATGCTTTGAGCTCAGTGCCGGTCTCAGCACCCACCCCCGCCATGCTCGAAGCTACCACGGTGGACTCAATGGCTGCGTTGCCCAATATGCCGGCTGCGCCGTCCGCAACTCCGGCCGCTCCGGTTGCAGCCTTGAAGAGCACCACGCCGGCGCCGACACCCACGCCGATGCCCATGCCGCCGCCGGCACAGGGAAGTGGTCATCGGGGTCTGTATATGACTCTGGGAGCTCTTATTGTGCTGGCCGGCCTGGTAGTGGCTGGAATCTACGTGCCGCGGATCAGCAAGACCCATGCGAAAGCTCCGGATGCGAACTCGGCGCCCATGAGTGCGGATAGCACTGCGCCCAGCGCCACGCCGAGCGAAGCTCAGCCCAGTCAGCCGGCGCCTTCAGATGCCGCAGCCGCCGGCGCGATGAGTTCGGATTCGTCGCAGCCGCCCGCCGAACCCACGACCACCACAGCTTCCGTGGACAACTCGAATGCGATGCAATCAGCCCCGCCCGCAACGCCGGCGGCTCCAGAGATGGAGAAGCCGGTGCAGAGCAATCTCGCCCCAGCCAAGCCAAGTCACTCCCATGCCAAGAAGCTGATGGCGCAGAGCGGCGGTATGTCCGGCGATGCCGGCGCGCCTCCGCAGGGAGATAGTGGAATGGCCGCGCCAGAGACTGCCAATTCTTCAGCTCAATTGGACGAACTGGAGCAGACGGTTGACCAGCTTTCCAATCGGGCCGCCGCCGTTAACAGTGGTCTGGATCGTTTGCAGCAGGAGCAGAGCGCCTCGGGCTACGGGCTGCGCGGCGACATGGTCGAGCGCCAGGCGAGCCTCAAAGCCAACCTGTTCAAGGCCGAAGAAGCCATGCAACACCACGACGCCGTCAGGGCGAAGAAATATGCAGACCTGGCGGGAAAAGACCTGGAAGTGCTGGAACGCTTCCTGGGCCACTAGGGGCACTGTCATCAGAGCCCTGTCATCCTGAGCGCAGCCGGGTGATTCGCTTGCGAATCAATCGGCGGAGTCGAAGGACCCTACCTGACTGGGATGACGATCGCTTCCGCGGATTTTTGGGACGCGAAAAACTTGGCGACCCCGGCTGCAGCTTCAGGTATAGGGGTCCTTCGACTGCATAGCTGCTTCGCGAAGCGAAGCAGCTACTCCGCTCAGGATGACAGGTTTTACCGACCGGAATGACGATCGCCTCCCCGGATTTTCGGGAGGCCAAAAAACTTGGCGACCCGGCCGCAGGTTCAGGTAGAGGGGTCCTTCGACTGCGTAGCTGCTTCGCGAAGCGAAGCAGCGACTCCGCTCAGGATGACAACTTTACTTGCTGTACTGGTTTTTCTTCTTTTCTTCGTGGCGTTCCTGTCCCAGCTGGATCAGGCGCTCGATCAGTTCGGGATAACCCAGCCCGGAGGCCGCCCATAGCTTGGGATACATGCTGATCGCGGTGAACCCGGGCATGGTATTGATCTCGTTGAGATAGATCTTCCGATTCTTGGGGTCCATCAGGAAATCAACCCGGGCCAGACCGGAACAGTCCACGGCCTGGAATGCGCTGACGGCCAATTGCTTGATTTTTTTGGTTTCGGCTTTGCTTAGCTTGGCTGGAATGATTAACTGCGATCCTTCGTCAACATACTTGGCGGTGTAGTCGTAGAATTCCTTGCCGGGAACGATCTCGCCGGGCACTGAAGCCGCGGGCTGGTCGTTGCCCAGCACCGACACTTCGATTTCGCGCGCCTTGTGCTTCTTGCCGCCAACCCCTTCCTCGATCACAATCTTGCGATCGAATTTGGCCGCCTCTTCCATCGCCGGGGCTAGTTCCTTGCGGTCGCGCGCCTTCGAGATTCCCACCGACGATCCCAGGTTAGCCGGCTTCACGAATACCGGGTACTTCAGCTTGCTTTCAACCAGCTTCTGCACTTTTTTCGGCGCGGCTTCCCAGTCGCTGCGCAGCACGGTGACATGTTTCACGATGGGTAGTCCGGCGGCCCGGAAGAGCGACTTCATCACGTCCTTGTCCATGCCGGCGGCGGAGCCGAGTACGCCCGCGCCTACGTAGGCGATGTCCGCCAGTTCGAACAATCCCTGGATGGTGCCGTCCTCGCCGAAGGTGCCGTGCAGCACGGGGAAGATGATGTCCACATTGATGGCCCGGTCGCTGGCTCGCCGGGTGAGAGCCTCGGTCTGAAAGGCGGCCAGAGAGCCGCCCGGGCGCTGGGGTTCGGGTGGAACCACCACCGCATGGCCGGAGGCCAGGACTGCGGCTCCAGGAGTTGCTTCAGGGTCGCCCGCCCTGAGGTTTGAGTGGGCATCACCCTGACCCCGCAGCAGCAGTTCCGCATCGCCGGCGGTCAGCCACCGGCCTTCCTTGGTGATACCGATGGGCACGACCTCGTACTTATTCTTATCAATGGCGTTCAGGACCGACGCGGCCGAGAGCAGCGATACTTCATGCTCCCCGCTGCGCCCGCCAAACAGGATGCCGACACGGAGTTTTTTCATGGCTCTTTTTCATGGATATGGGCTTGATATGGCCCCTTCATTCTTGCACAATGTCATACCGTCTGGGTTGACCAGGGCTGTACCCCGAGCTAGCCTCGGCCGGTCTGGGCCGGGAACCTTTGTGTTGTCCTGATTTCTTTTGGGGAAGGGAAGATCACGTCATGCGAAAAGTAATGTCACTGGCCGCGCTGTTTTTGCTGTTCTCGGTTGCGGCGGCATACGCGCAAGCAGCACCGGCCGCCCCACGCAAAAAACGGGTAGCCATATTTGATTTCGATTACGCGACCGTGCACAGCAATGTCGCGGCCGTGTTTGGGCAGGACATCGATATCGGCAAGGGCATCTCCGACCTGCTGGTCACCTATCTGGTCAAAGACGGGAGCTATTCGGTGATCGAGCGCAAAGCGCTGGACAAGATCATGGCGGAGCAGAATTTTTCCAACAGCGACCGCGCCAATCCCAACTCCGCCGCCAAAATCGGGAAACTGCTTGGGGTTGATGCGATTATCGTCGGCAGCATCACTCAGTTCGGCAACGAGACCAAGAACATGAACCTGGGCGGTGCCGGTGGCGCGCTGGGCGGGTTTGGCCTGGGCGGTTTCGGACACAAGAAATCCAAAGCCATCGTGTCCCTCACCGCGCGCATGGTGGACGTGGATACAGGCGAGATCCTTGCCGTGGCCGAAGGCCACGGTGAATCGGCGCGGGAAAGCACTTCGCTGCTGGGCGGCGGCGGCAACTGGCACGGCTTCGGCGGCGGCAACGCGGACTTCGGCAGTAGCGACTTCCAGAGCACCATCATCGGAGAAGCCGTGAAGGCCGCGGTAGAGAAGACCAGCACCGAGGTGATCGCCGACAAAGACAAACTGGTGGCGCGCACCGTGGTGGTGGAAGGGCTGGTGGCAGCGGTCGATGGAGGCCAGATCATCCTCAATGTTGGATCGAAGGCCGGGGTGAAAGTCGGCGACCAGCTGAACGTCGAGCGCGTGACCAAGGAAATCAAGGACCCATCCACCGGCAAAGTGATCCGGCGCATGGCCACGTCGGTCGGCGTAGTGAAGGTCACAGATGTGGACGACATTTCGTCGGTTGCTACCACAGTTTCAGGCTCCGGCTTCAAAACCGGCGATGCAGTGAAAACGGTCACTCAATAACCTGTGGCGCGGACCCTCCCTGAGCGAAGTCGAAGGGGTTCCCGCGCGCGGTTTTGACTTTCGTGAACGGGCGGACTGCCGCCCGTTCCGGACCTCTTCCTTTTCTTTCTGAGCAGCACGGCTCGATTGGCTCAACTGGGAAGCTCTTTCCGCGGGTTGGGATTTTTCGATTCCCGGAGAAAGCGCGGACGTGCTTCCCGCCAGGAAGTAGCTGGGGCAGGCGTCGCCCTTCTCACCAACATTGTCAGGCAAAGTGTCATACAATGCCCACGCCTCCCCCCAAGGCCCCCAGAAAATCTCAGCCAAACCCGTTCGTCATGGAGACATGATGGCAACAGCCGCTGCAACTCCCGCCAATCGCGCGCAGTTTGCGACCCGCGTTCCCGGGCGCCGTTACGACAACCTTTTCTTTTCGGCGATGGCATTACTGATACTGGCCACTGTCTTTCTGGGATTTGCACGCACCTACTACCTGGCGGGGATGATCCATGCCCCACTGCCCGCGTTCATCATTCATGTCCACGGAGCGGTGTTTTCCTGCTGGATCCTCCTGCTGGTCACGCAGACCGCCCTGGTCTCGGCCGGACGCGTGGATATACATCGCCGCTTGGGCGTGCTCGGCTTTCTTCTGGCATGTTCTATGGTTGTTCTGGGCGTGCTGGCGGGTACCAATGCGCTGGCGCGAGGCTTCGCGCCGCCCGGTCTGGATGCTCCGACTTTCTATGTCGTGCCCATTACGGACATGCTGATTTTCGGGACGCTGATCTACTTCGCTTTCCGCAATCGCGCCAATTCCCCGGCGCACAAGCGCCTTATCCTCATCGCTACGATTGCGCTGCTGATCGCCGCCATAGCGCGCTGGCCCTTCGCCATTTTCCTGGGGAAGCCCATCGCCGCCGGCTTGTTCTCCTACATCTTCCTGCTCATGCTGGTGGCCTATGATTTGTGGTCAATGCGGAAGGTCCATCGCGCTACACTCTGGGCGAGCATTTTTCTCATCATCGTGCAGCAAATACGAGTGCCCATTGGGATGACAGCACCCTGGCACGCCTTCGCCAGTTGGGCCCGGTCCCTGGGAAGTTAGCGCAGCCGCGACGAACTCAGCCGTGATTCAGAGGGCCCCGCGGCCACCCAGCTTGGAGGGGACCACGGTCCGCGACGGGAAATGCAACCCTGCCGCGTGCCGGTTCATGGCCGTCGCCGCCTGCGTGCGGCGGTTGCCCTCGAGGCTGTTGTAATCCAGAGTGGTCACGCTGTGTTCACAGAGCGCGCATTTAAACGTGGTGCCGCCGTTCATCGATTTGGTGGTGTAGTATCGCACGCCTCTATTGTAGTCCTTCCGCGCAGCTGCTCTTCCGGGGCATTAGGTGAGCGACCTTAGGGTAAAAGCTTCCACGCTTGCCTGTCTGGAAGGCGGCTAAGAGGGCGGTCGGCGAGGCTGCTGATAGTTGCGAATGAAATCCTCAGCGAGTTTATCCTGTACTTCGCCCGTTGAAGGTCTCGACCGCCGGCGAACGCAAAACTCACAACCACAGTCAGGGCGACTCGTGCATTGTGACGAAGGCATTGATTTGGGACTAGGCTCGTTCACGTTTCGTATTCCGGGAAACGGAGAATCCCCCGCGCACCTCTATAAGATCTTCTTGCCAAACGCCGACTGGGCCAGCTCCACCGCCAGTTCAGCCGTGCGGTTGTGCTCGTCGATCACCGGATTGACCTCGACGATCTCAAAGCTCAGCATGCGGCCGTGGTCGGCGATGATTTCCATGGCCAAGTGGGCTTCGCGATAGGTGGCCCCGCCGCGGACCGGGGTGCCCACGCCGGGAGCGTCTTCGGGATCGATCCAGTCCATGTCGAGAGAGACGTGATAGCCGGCGGTGCCGCGTCCGGCCAGGCGCAGGGCTTCTTCCATGACCGTGCGCATGCCGCGTTCGTCGATGTCGCGCATGGTAAAGACGTGGATGCCGGAGCGACGCACATTCTCTTTTTCGACGGCATCAATGTCACGCACCCCCACCAGCACGCAGTTTTCCGGTTTTACCTTGGGAGAGAAGTCGAAAATGTTCGCCAGGTCGGCAGGCCCCAATCCCATGGTGGCGGCCAGCGGCATGCCGTGGACGTTCCCGCTGGGTGAGCTATCGGGCGTGTTGATGTCGGTGTGGGCATCGATCCAGATCAATCCAACCTTCTGGTTCTGGCGCCGATAGAATTCGGCGACTCCCGCTACCGTGCCCGCCGCCACGGAGTGGTCTCCGCCCAGCACCAGAGGAACCATGCCGGCTTCCAGAGTTTTCAGGACCAGTTCGGCATGCTTGGTGCATGTAGCGGTAATTTCCTTCAGGTACTTGGCCGACGGGTCTCCGATCTTCTTCTGTTCCGCGATAGCCACGGAAACATTGCCTGCGTCCTCGACGACATGCCCCAGCGCCTCGAGGCGCGCTTCGAGCCCGGCCACGCGGACCGCGGACGGGCCCATGTCCACGCCCCGGCGCGACTGTCCCAGGTCGAGCGGGACCCCGATCACCCGAATCTTCTTGGGTGCGATGCTGGAGGACGATGCGTTAGTTGGGGGCATAGGCTTTTAGTCAGGAGAGTCCTGTTTCACCGCCGAGGTCGCCGAGAACGCCGAGTCCGGGAATTCATTCACAACCCTCTTCAGTCCGTCTTTAAGAACGCGTACGTGGAAATTGATAATCAGGCCTACCTTCTTGCCGGAAAGTCTCAGATATGAAAGCAATTGCGCGTCGTGAATCGGTGCGAGTTCGTGAACCGCCTTGATTTCCAAAATTACCGAGTCTTCGACAACCAAGTCCAGGCGATAACCACAATCCAGCTTCACGTCCTTATAAACAACCGGCAGCGGGAGTTGCTGTTCAACTTTGAATCCAAGCTGACGCAATTCAAACGCCAGACAAGTCTCATAAGCCGACTCGAGCAACCCAGGCCCCAACCCTTTGTGCACCTCGATCGCCGCTCCGATGATGCGCCGAGTGATGAGATCGAGTTTGTCCTTGTCTCGCTCTTGCATTTCTCGGCGCTCTCGGCGTGCTCGGCGGTGAAGAGTTTTATGGGTACAACCGGTTCAGCATGCGCGGAAATGGAATCGTCTCCCGCACATGCTCCAGCCCGCAGATCCAGGCTACCGCGCGTTCAATGCCCATGCCGAAACCGCCGTGGGGCACGCTGCCGAATTTGCGCAGGTCAAGGTACCACTTGAAGGCCTCTTCGGGAAGGCCGTGTTCGCGAATTCGCTGCACCAGCAGATCGTAGGAGGCCATGCGCTGCGAGCCGCCGATAATTTCTCCGTAGCCTTCCGGCGCCAGCACATCCACGCACAAAGCCAGGTCGGGACGCTGTGGATCGGGCTCCATGTAAAAGGCCTTGATCCTGGCGGGATAGCGATGCACCATCACCGGCTTGTCAAACTGCGATGAAATGTAGGTTTCGTCCGGCGATCCCAGGTCGCCGCCCCATTCGAAATTGTTTTCCAGAACACCTTTGGCGTGGGCCTCCTTCAACATCTTTGCGGCCTCGTCGTAGGTGATGCGCGGGAACGGGGCTTCAATCTTTTCCAGCTTCGTCACATCGCGCCCGATGACTTGCAGGTCGCCGCGCCGCTTCTCCAGGCAACGCTTCACCAGATAGCTGATCAGGCCTTCCGCCAGTTCCATGATGTCGGTGAGTTCGGCGTATGCCACCTCGGGCTCAACCATCCAGAATTCCGTGAGATGACGGCGGGTCTTGGATTTTTCCGCCCGAAAAGTTGGCCCGAACGAGTACACCTTGCCCAGGGCCATGGCGGTTGCCTCGATGTAGAGTTGTCCCGATTGCGTGAGAAACGCCTGCTCGTCAAAGTAATCGACGGGGAACAGAGTACTGGTACCTTCGCAGGCGGCCGGAGTAAGAATGGGAGGATCGGTCAGGACAAAGCCGCGTTCGTCAAAGAAATCCCGTGCCGCCTTGATGATTTCAGCACGCACTCGCAAAATCGCTGCCTGCCGTTGCGACCGCACCCATAGGTGCCGATGTTCCATGAGGAATTCGACGCCATGCTCCTTGGGCGAAATAGGATAAGGATCGTTCTCGGAAACCCGCTGCACGACCTGAATGCCGGAGACATCGAGTTCATATCCGCCGGGTGCGCGTTTGTCGGCGCGGACTATTCCCTCGACGATCACGCTCGACTCCTGAGTGAGGCTCTTGATCGCGTCGAATACTTCAGGCGCGACGGCATTTTTCGGCACCACGCCCTGAATCAGGCCGGAGCCGTCACGGAATTGGGGGAAGAGCAGCTTGCCGCTCTCCCGCAGATTGTAGAGCCAGCCCCGAATGGTGACGGCCTGGCCTTCGTGCTGGCCGATATCGGAAATCGTGCTTACAGGGGATGACATAAGATTCCAGAAACCATTTACCGCCGAGCACGCAGAGAGCGCCGAGAAAACCAAACCATTTCCAAATTCCTTCTATTCCCTGCTTATTCTCTGCGATCTCGGCGTCCTCGGCGGTTTACGATTCTAAGCCAGCTCCAATTTCCCGAATGCCTCTTTCATCTTCTCCACCGGGTTCACCTTCTCGTCGGCCTCGATCTCCAGCAGCAACGGCGGCGTATGCGGCGCCGAGCGCAGCAATTCCATCGCTTCCTTCCAGTCGATGGTCCCTGCTCCCGGCCACAGGTGGGAGTCGCGGTCTCCGGCATTGTCGTGGACGTGGGTGAAATGAATATGGCTCTTCAGGATTTCGAACGCCTCCGCCACCTTGCTCATGATATGGGCGTGGCCGAGATCGAAGCATACACCCACGTCATCGAAGTGGGTGATCTGGATAAACTCGACCAGTTTGTCCGGAGTGCTTAGCTCATTGGGAATATTTTCCAGCAAAATGCGTACCCCCAGCGGCTTGGCAAAAGCGCGCAGGTGCTCGATGGAAGTCATGGCCGCCTCGAACTTGCGGTCGTCAAATGATTCGCCGCTGGTCCCCATGTGCTGTATCAAAAAGCGGAAGGGAATCTGCTCGGCTACCTCGATCGCGCGCTTGATCTCATCCATGGCCTGGATGCGCTGGGCCCGGTCGGTGGCGGCCACGTTCACCGGAGGCGCCCCGGTGCGGCCCGACTCGTAGTCGGCGTGCATGGGCGAATGGACCGAATGCAGCGAAACACCGCTGGTTTGAAACCAGTCCGCAATTTCGCGCACATGCTGCTTGCGATTGGCGTAATCCAGGTGCTGGCGTGCGGCAAAAATCTCGATCGCCTGTGCCCCGCCGCGCGCCAATCCGTCCAGCAACCCGGGATGTAGCCGCTCTTTCACGTACACGAGTGTGGACATCGCCTTCAGCATAATCAGTCCGGCTTGCTCCGGTGCCAAATGTGGGGCGGGCGCCCTCGCCCGCCGTCTTTGACTTGGACCTTGGTATGTTAAAAGCTTAAGGCCCCTGAGAACTGTTCCGTAATCAAGCTCCAAATCAAATTCAAAGGCGGCGGGCGAGGGCGCCCGCCCCACACGAACTGATCTAAAATCCTATCGCTCTGCCATTGTTGCGCGGGTCACTCGCGCCCAGGCGTTCTCCCCGTTTCGGGTCGATCATGATGCACTCCCCATCGCTCCACAAACCCTGAGCCTCGATCCGATGGCCCATCCCCTCCAGGCGCTTGATGGTATCAGGAGGGAATCCCTGTTCGACCCGCGTGATGTCGGGCAACCACTGGTGATGGAAGCGGGGAGCGTTCACCGCCTCCTGAATATTCATTCCGTAATCGACCACACCCATCAGGATATTGGCCACCGTGGTGATGATCCGCGGGCCTCCGGGCGAGCCCAGCACCAGAAACAGCTTACCGTCTTTAAGCACGATGGTGGGCGCCATCGCGGAAAGCGGGCGCTTTCCCGGTCCAATGGCATTGGCCGGCCCCTGGATCAGGCCGAACATGTTGGGCACACCCTGCTTGGCCGCGAAGTCGTCCATCTCGTCGTTCAGCAGAAAACCCATGCCCTCGGCGGTGACGCGTGAGCCAAAGCTGTCATTGAGCGTAGTCGTTACCGCAACCGCGTTCCCCTCTGGGTCGACCACCGAGTAGTGAGTGGTTTGGTCCGGTTCGGCCACGGCGCCGGAGGGAAGATGTCCAGCCGCGTATTGTTCGAGCTGGCTGAAGATTGCAGGCCGGGCCAAGTCCTTGCTGACGCCGGCGTGGTTCGGATCGATCGATTCCCGCCAGGCCGCGCCGTATCGTTTGTCGATCAGCTGGGCCACGGGAATGTTGGAAAAGTCGGGATCGCCCAGGAACTCCGCCCGATCAAAAAACGCGCGCCGGAAGGCTTCCAGGGTCAGATGAATCGTCTGCGCCGACCGGCCTCCGAATTTCGCCAGGTCGTACCCTTCGAGAATGTTAAGGATTTCGATCAGCGTGGTCCCACCCGACGAGGGCGGAGGTGCGCTGATGATCTCGTATCCGCGGTACGATCCGCGCACCGCCTCCCGCTCTTTCACTGCGTAGTGTGCGAGGTCGTCAACCGTGATCAGGCCCCCGCCCTTCTGCACCGATGCAGCCAGTTCACGCGCCATATCGCCATGATAGAAGTCATCCGGATTAGCGGCGATACGCTTTAGGGTGCGTGCCAGGTCCGGCTGCTTGAATACCTCGCCGGCTTTGTAATACTTTCCATCACGCTGAAAGATGCGATGCGATTCCGCGAACTGGCCCAGCGGCTTGTCATCCTGCAAATCCCTGGCGTCTTCGGAGGCCAGGACAAATCCTTCTTCTGCCAGCTTGATCGCCGGAGCCATCACCCGTGCGAGCGATAGTTTGCCGTACCTCTTTTCCGCATACACCATTCCAGCCACCGACCCAGGCACTCCGATCGCCTTGTAGCCGATGGTGCTGGCATCCTCAATCACATTTCCCTGGGCGTCGAGATACATATTTGCCGTGGCCGCCGCCGGCGCCTTCTCGCGGTAGTCGATAAAGTGGGTCTTGCCATTGGCGAAGCGGATGAGCATGAAGCCGCCCCCACCCAGATTCCCCGCCTGCGGATGCACCACCGCCAGCGCAAAACCTGTCGCCGCAGCCGCGTCCACAGCATTGCCGCCTGCCTTCATCATCTGCACTCCAGCCCGCGAGGCCAGCTGGTGCACGCTGGCCACCATGGCCCGGGGCGCCACCACGGGCACTAGGCGGGCTGCAAAGCCTGGCGGCACGGCCAACGCCATGGCGAGAATAAAGAGCAGCAGAATGAATAACTTGCAATGAGATCGCATGAGCGGGACTGCTAGAGGCTAGCCCAGCCGGAGAGCGGGAGTCAAATCATCGATGTGGCGTACGAGCGCAGTCAAACGAGGATCACGATCTCTCGGGGGAAGAGATGATAACTGATTGAAAACGGGGAGGCAGTTCAGAAATCTGAAATCTAGAATCTGAAAACCTCCCGAAGCGCGTCAGAATCATTGCCCGGTAACCGTAAGATGGTCCAGATATGCGGTCGCGCCCGAAAATGTGTTGTTTCCACCAATCTGGAAATTAACCACCTGGCGCCCGATCTCCCAACCCAGGCCAAAAACGCTGGGCCCGGAAGCGCCGACGAATTTGGACACCCTGGTGTCGAAAGTTACTGAATCGTAAGTGACGTTTCCCGCGGAATCGCGGTGGTATTTCAGGATGACATGATGCCAGACGCCGGGCTTCCACACTTTCCGCGAGCAAGCGACGTTCGAATTATTCCAGTGCGGGTGGCCGGAAACGTTGGTCGCGTACTGCCACATCCCTTTTGGAAAATTGCATTGCATTCCGTAGATCACTGTGTTCCCGCTGAGAGTGACCTGGTTCAGGTCGAGTTCGATATTGTTGACGTCCGCCAGTTTGTTGAAGTAAATCCACGTATCAAGCGTAAAGGAGGTGGATTTGCCATCTTTGTGATTGGGGCCGAGATAAATGTGGAAGCGCTCTCCGCCGTAGTACTTCCATACCACATCGAATTGCCGCATCGATCCGGATATCTTGCTGCTTCCCGTCGATGATCCATTCGTACCCTTGTCGTGCTCCCAGCACCAATGAGGAATACCGCACCCCGTAGCGCCGCCAGAGCTGGGAATGTTCTCAAGGTTCGTTACTTGTTCTGCGCCAAACGCCATAACACTTGTAAACAGGCACAACGCGACTGCTAACTTCACGAATGCTCTCCCCGTAAGAATTGGTTTAAGTCTGGCGACCGCTGCCCGGTCCGCTCCCTGTTCCGGCCAAAGGTAGGTTTGTTATCGAGATTGTTACGGCAGCCGCGAATGAGGGTCAACTATCGGAAGTACAGGGGTGCACTGGCGAGTACTGCAACATCAGGTTCGGTTCCACAGAATGGTGCCGGCAAGAATCGCAATCCTCACTTTCCGGCGCGGCGAGATTTGGATCTGCGACGGGTTGCCCCGGCTCTGCGAGTGCTGGTTCTGCGAGTATTGGTTCTGCGAGTATTGGTTCTCGTGTTCGCGCTGGTGATTCTGGCCTTCGCCGCCACCATCTCATACGATTTTGTAATCAGTTCCCTGGTGTCAATCCAGGGCAGGACATCCATGCGTTCGAACGCCACCCAGTGGTAGCGGCCGAGGTAAGGCGCGGGGACAATATCTTCCTGCTCCACCAGTTCGGAAAACATTTCTGGTTCGCACTTGAACATCAGGCGCGGCGGCACCGAACTCAGAGACAGCAGCGCGAAGATCTTTCCGCCCACCTTGAAGCAGAGAACTTCTCCCCACTGCAGCTTTTCCGTAGCGTGGGGAAAAGAGAGGCAGAAGCTGCGGATGGATTCAACACTCATGATTTCCTTATGAATCTAACCCGCGGAACCCTGAATCAAAAAGCACAGTTGTTTTGTATGCAGGCGCGAGATCCGTTATAAGAGGTGTTTCGACCAGCTCAAACCTCCAGGAGATTGAAATGCAAACCCGGCAACTTGGCAACTCTGACCTGCGCATCAGCCCGGTGGGCTACGGAGCATGGGCCATCGGCGGCTCGGGCTGGCAGTTCGCGTGGGGAGCCCAGGATGATAACGACTCCACCGCGGCCATTCATCGCTCGCTCGAACTGGGCGTGAACTGGATCGACACGGCCGCAGTCTACGGCTTGGGCCACTCTGAGGAAGTCGTGGCCAGGGCGTTGAAGGCATGGCCGGGCCCGCGCCCCTACGTCTTTACCAAATGCGGCCGCCTCTGGGATGAAAAGGGCAACGTGCGCGGAGGCCTGGGCGCCGATTCCATCCGCCGAGAAATCGAGGACAGCCTGCGCCGCCTGGCCATCGATGTAATCGATCTCTACCAGATTCACTGGCCGCCCAATCCCGATTCTCCCCAACTCGAGGAAGGCTGGGCCACGCTGGCCGACTTGAAGCGGCAAGGCAAAGTTCGCTGGATAGGGGTCTCGAACTTCGACGTCAAACAGCTGCGACGGGCCCAGGCCATCGCACCGGTCACGTCCCTGCAACCTCCTTATTCGCTGATTGACCGCGGAGTCGAGGGGGAAACGCTTCCCTACTGCCAGCAGGAAGGGATTGGCGTCATCGTTTATTCCCCCATGGCTTCGGGAATGTTGACGGGTGCGATGACCCGCGAGCGTGCCGCTAAATTGCCCAAGGATGACTGGCGCCGCGCCAGTCCAAATTTCAACGAACCTAAGCTGTCGCGGAATCTCGCCCTGGTGGAACGCTTGCGGGAGATCGGGAGGCGCCACGGTCGATCGCCGGGCGAGGTTGCCATTGCCTGGACGCTCCACAACCCGGCCGTGACCGGAGCCATCGTAGGTGCCCGCAATGCCAGCCAGGCCCAAGGCGTGATGCGCGCCGGGGATCTGACCCTTCACGACGAAGACCTAAATGAGATTGAGGCTTTTTCGGCGGCGGCGTAAAGCTGAGCGCAGTGCGTCCAGATGTTTTGTTAAGGCCACGAGTCTGCTCGCGCAATTGGTTTGGGGAAGGGTCGATCATTCCTGCGAAGCGCGTGCGCGTCGGCTTCCCAGCACCCCAGCCAGCCGTGCCCTTCCCAAACCCGTGCCCGTCGAGCTTTCCCCGCACCCCAGCCAGGCGTGCCCTTCTCCCGCCATCCTCACACCTCTTCCCGCGCCTCGCCCAGGGTCACGCTGACATCGATCTTCTTCTTGCCGCGATAGATGGTGATCCGCACCGTGTCGCCGGCGCGATGACTGTTCATGAGCTGGCTGAGGTCCTGCTGGTCCTGGACCTGCTGGCCATCGATGGCCACGATCAGGTCGCCGCCCAGGGTGATGGGAACGTTACCGATGTAGGCGCGTTCGCTGCCGCCGCGCAGCCCAGCCCGGGCGGCGGCCCCACCCGGCACGATCTGCACGATCAGCAATCCGCTGTCTGCCGCCAGCCCCATCTGGTCCGCCAGTTCAGGGGTAATGGGAATCGTGCGCACGCCCAGTGCCGGCCGCCGGACTCGCCCCAGGGTCATCAGATCGTTGAGCACGGCTTTGGCCGTGTTTACTGGAATGGCAAAGCCAATGCCGGCACTCTGGCCCACATTCGAAGCGATCAGCGTGTTGATGCCGATTACTTCGCCGTGCCAGTTGAGGAGGGGTCCGCCGGAATTGCCGGGATTGATGGCAGCGTCGGTCTGGATGGCGTCATCGATCTGCATGCCGTCGGGCTCCTGCACCGGGCGAATCGAACTGATGATGCCATTGGTCATGGTTCCGGCCAGACCGAAGGGATTGCCGATGGCATAAACTTTTTGTCCCACCTGCAGATTGCGCGAGTCGCCGAGCACCATTGGAGTCAGGCCTGCCCCCTTGATCTGAATCACCGCCAGATCGTGGGAACGGTCGGTCCCCACTACGGTGGCGCGGTACTTCTTGCGGTTGTGCAGCGTCACTTCCACCTGGCGGGCGTCGGCGATTACGTGGTAGTTGGTTAGCACATGACCTTCTTTATCGATAATGAAGCCGGAGCCCTGCCCCTCCTGCGGCACCAGGCCATAAAAGAAATCGAAGGTCACCGCACGGGAAGTGATGTTCACCACGGAATCGATGTTCTTGCGGTAAACGCTGATGTTGTTCTGTTCTTCAGCGTCGAAGGCGCCGTTCGAAGCGGCCTCGGTAATCTCCACCCGGTTGCTGGGACGGCCAAACCAGTTCGTGGTATGCATCGGGCCGGAGCGGTAGGTGGTGAAGTAGAAGAACGCGCCGGCAAAAATCACGGCCAGCAGAACAGGACGCAGCAGCTTCATAGTTCGGGACCTTCCCTAGGGGATTCTAAATCCGCAGACCACGTGGGGACAGCCGCCCTCGGCTGTCCAGCGGAGCGAAGCTCCGCGATCCGGCAAAGACTTCGTCGAGCTCCGCTCGACTGGACAGCCGAGGGCGGCTGTCCCCACGTGGTTGCCGGCCCTACGTTTCTCTCTTCAACTCGGCGTAAATCTCTCTCACCTGGCGGCTGGTTTCGTCGAGCGACCCGGAGTTGTCGATCACGTAATCGGCAGCTTTGATCTTTTCTTCGTCCGCAAGCTGCGCCGCCATGCGGCGAGTCACCTCGCGGCGCGCCGTTTCCTGGTCCACCTCCAGCCGTTGGGCCCAGCGTTCGACCCGTTGCTCCGGGAGGCAGGTCACAACGACAAGTCGATCGAAACCTTTGGCCATTCCGGCCTCGAGAATGAGCGCCGCCTCCACCAGGACAATGGCGTGAGGATCGCGCCGGCCCACTTCCGCCATCCATTCCTCTTGCCAGCGAATCACGGCGGGATGGACGATCTGATTCAGCTCCTGGACACGGGAAGGCTGGTGGGGGCCGCCGAAGGCGAGTTCCCCCAGCCGGGCGCGGTTCACGCTTCCGTCCGGGTCTAGGATTCCGGCTCCGAAGTGATCCACAACTTCCTGGTAAACCGTCTGGCCTGGCTGCATGAGCTGGTGGGAGATCTGGTCGGCCTGGATCACGTGTACGCCCTGAGCGGCAAACATCTCGGCCACAACCGACTTGCCCGCGGCGATGCCTCCGGTCAACCCGACCTTAAGCACTGCGGGCGTGCTCCGCAGCACGGGTGGACAGGCGCGAGCCCCTCCGCATCTTGGCCGCCTTCACGGTGTTGGCCATCAGCATCGCGATGGTCAGCGGGCCCACGCCGCCGGGTACAGGCGTAATCGCTCCCGCCACCTCGGCCGCGTTGGGATGAGCGTCTCCCACCAGGGTTGAGCCCTTCGTACGGAAGCTCTCCTCACGCCTGGCATTGCCCGCAAATAGCCGGTCAAAGTCCGCGCGCTCCGTCACCTTGTTCATGCCCACGTCAATGACCGTGGCCCCGGGCTTCACGAAGTCGCGGGTAATCATGCCGGCGCGCCCAATGGCGGCCACCAGGATGTCGGCGCGGCGACATACTCCGGGAAGGTCCCGCGTCTTCGAGTGGCAGACGGTCACGGTAGCATTGGCATTGATCAGCAGCATGGCGGTGGGTTTGCCCACGATATCGCTGCGCCCGACCACGACCGCTTCCTGGCCCGCGACCGGAATATTGCTGCGCTTGAGGATCTCCATGATGCCCGCCGGCGTACATGGCACCAGCCCCGGGCGCTGAGTGGAGAGGAATCCCACATTGACCGGGTGGAAGCCGTCCACGTCCTTGGCCGGATCGACAGCCATCAGGATCTGCTTCGAATCCACCTGCGGCGGCAAGGGCAACTGCACCAGAATGCCATCAATCTCGTCGCGGCGGTTCAGTTCGAGGACCAGTTCCAGCAGCTCCGCGGTGGAAATCGTGTCCGGCGGAGTGAGTTTCTCGCTATGGATTCCCACTTCTTCGCAGCTCTTCACCTTCCCGCGAACATAAATCTCAGATGCCGGATTGTGACCGACAAGGATCACCGCCAGGCCGGGACGAATGCCCGCAGCGGTCATGTCCCTGACCTCGGAAGCAACTTCTGCCCGGATTTCAGCCGCGATCTTGTTGCCGTCCAGAATACTGGCCATCAATCCTTCACCTCTCCTGGGTAACAGAACATTATCGTAAACCATCGGGGAAAAAAGAGCTTGAACCGCAGAGGACGCAAAGAGGCTTCTAGCTCCTAGCTCCTGGCTTCTGGCTAGAAGCTAGAAGCCAGGAGCCAGTAGCTTCCCAAACAGGGTAAAATGGACCCCATGATTCCCCAGGACCTGCTGGACATTCTGGTCTGCCCGGTCTGCAAGAAGTCGCTGGCACTGAAAGACGAAGGCCAAAGCCTGAAGTGCGGCGAGTGCCGCCGCGTCTATCCAGTGCGGGACGGGATTCCCATCATGCTGGTGGACGAAGCTGTGATCGATCCTTCCTGACCTCCTGCCTGAAAGCCGCAATGTGTCATTTCTGCTTGTCCCAGAACGACACAACGTGTCAATAATGAAAATTCCCGATATGGCCCGTTCGTGCCAGTAAATGCAAGGGGCCGGACGCATCCAAAGACCTGGCTGCGCTGCAACTTACCGCAGCATAAGGGGTTTAAGAAACCGAAACGCGATGTCTTACCTACATAGAGAGAGGGGCTGGAATGCGGCACGAAAATTGCATGCAACGTTCACAGCGGGCAGTGAGTCTAATGAAATAAGCAGGTCAAGGTCGGAGGTGATAACGACCATGAAAGAACGATTCTCCAGTACCGAATTAACGGCTCTGCGAAACGATCTGATGCAGGGAGGCCTGATCGATTCGCGGGAGGCCGCCGAACTTTTGCAAGTCTTCCTCATGGGACGTGGCTACGGGGTATCGCCTCAAGCAGCCATGGACGCCGTGGGCCGGGTTGAGATGTCAGGCTGCTCCATGCCCGTGCTGCAGAGAGAGCTGGAGGGTCTGGCGCTGGTGATGTAAGCGGTGACATGTAAGCGGTGACCAAGAGTATGTAAGAAATCTACGGGGACCTCAGAACCAAGCCGTTTCCCCGCGAGGTGAGTAAACAAGAATGAGCCGGGCCAACCAGCCCGGCATTTTTGTTTGTGGGGCAGCGTCTGGCCGCTAGCTTCTGGCCACGCCGGCATCGGAAAAGCTAGAAGCCAGCAGCCAGGAGCTAGTAGCGCCTTTCTTCATTCGTAGCGCAAACTTTCCACCGGATCCAGCTTCGCCGCCCGGGTTGCCGGGACCGTCCCAAAAATTACCCCTACGAACGACGAAACCAGGATGGCCACAATGGCCGACAATCCTGAAATCGGGATACGATATTGGGTGAGGAAACGTACCGAATACGGGATCGCCAAACCGATTACGACGCCGATCAGGCCTCCCACCAGCGAGATGGTCATGGCTTCGGCCAGGAACTGGAAACGTATTTCCCGGTTAGTTGCGCCTAGCGCCTTGCGGATGCCAATCTCGCGGATGCGGGAGCTGACCGTCGCCAGCATGATGTTCATGATGCCAATGCCGCTGACCAGCAGGACCACCGCCGCCACCAGCAACAGCACCAGGGTCAGAGCGTTGGCGGTCTTCTCCGCCAGCACCACCAGTTGGGTAAGATTCATCACGTTGTAAACCGACTCGGCGCGGTGCCGGCTCTGGATGACTCGCCGGATCTGGTCGGTGGCCGGTTGCACCATCGAGGGATCGGCGGTCGAGAAATAAATCTGCTTGACCGTCGGAGTGTCAGTAAAGTAGCGGCTCACCGTGTACGGAATCAACAGGGTGTAGTCAACGACCTCAGTCTGGCCGAAGGTGTCCACCCGCTCCCGGAAGGTGCCCACGATGGTGAAAGGCAGTCCGGTCAGCTTGATGATTTTGCCGATGGCCTCTTGTTGCGATCCGTAAAGCTCCTCGGCCATTTTTTGGGTGATGACTCCTACCTTGGTATGTTCCAGCTCGTCCTTATCATCGAAAAAGCGGCCGGCGACGACCACCAGGTTGCGCACAATCTTGTAGTCGGGAAAGACTCCCAGCACGGAAATATCGCGTTCCTTGCCTCCGCCCACGGGAATGCGCTCGCCCAGAGAGACCACGGGAGAGGCCGCGACAATGCCGGGCACTTGCTCCCGAGCGGCCTTCAGGTCGTCGATGGTGAGCGGGTCAGGCGTGACATTGGCGACGCGCTGGCCGCCGCTCTGATATTCGGCCTCGATCTGGTTGGTGCCGATCGCCTGAATCTGGTTCAGCACGTACTGCTTGCCGGTCATGCCGATGGTCACCACCAGGATGAGCGAGGCGGTGCCGATCACCATACCCAGTGCGGTCAGCGCGAAACGAACCTTGTTGCTGCGGAAAGTTTCGTAGGCAAAGCTGAGGACTTCGCCGTAAACCATGCGGGGCGGACGTCGTTCGGGTGCGGTAGTGGTGGCAGTCCCCATAGCGTAGCTGGTTAGATGCTAGCCGCAACGGTCCGGAGGCGCAATTGACTCTGGCAGGTCGACTCCCGAAGGGGAAGCCCTGATCCGGGAGGAAGATGCTTTGGTCGCGGCAGCTTATCGTCGCGCGTCGCAGTAAGACGACTCCCAACAAGAACGGCATGATGAACAGGATCGCCGGGATGCCGGCAACGAAACCTGGTTGGGTAAACCACGGGGTGGAAAGGGCCGTCGGGCCGGGGAATGACACACCTCTCAGTTTGTAGGGGTGCTCCTCTGAAAAGGCTATGGCCGGTCGCGCCCCCAGGCTTCGACCTCGACAAAGCTGCACCACCTGCCGGGGTCCACCGGCACAAGATTGGTGATCCGCAGCCATGAAGTTCGCCGCTTCTTGAAGGGAAAGTCCTGAAACCCGGCCGACGATCCGAGCTGGAGGGAGACGTGGCTTCCATCGGAAAACTCAACATCCGCGCTCTTCCAGTAGCTGTCGTGCGGGAAATCGGCGCGAACCATCAGGCGGATCTTGTCCAATTCGACTGGCCGCCCGAAGTCCAGTTTCCACCATAGGTCGGTGCGCAGCTGCGGACCCCACGACTGGTAAGGCCATACGCCGTGATGGCCGTTCTTCGTGACTCCGTCAATCGCATTTCGCGCCTCGAAATCGAACAGGCCCCTGGAAACGCTGTTTGTGGTGGCGTGGGGGAAGATATGGACCTCCGCCGGCTCCATTTGCCGCACATCACAGGGATTGAGGGCGAGATTCCGATAGTCGCTAAGGTCGTGTCTATTCAGGGTACGAACTGCCACGCGATGAGATTTGCCGGCAAAACTTTCCGGCGCGTAGGCGCTGCCCGTGTCCTTTTCTTCAACTCCGTAGGGAATCTCATAGGAAGCGCTTCCCGGAGAGTGGTTGGGGAGATAGAGCACACACTCGGGCATGTTCTCGTCCAGTCGCGCTGCCATGCGCTGTGGTCCGCGGAGAATGATGCGATCGCCTGGCTGATACTCGCGGTCCCAAACCAACATTGCCGAAGCCCCTTTGGACGACCCGGCATTCATTTCGGAGCCTGCAATTCGGGTCCCCTGTCGGTCTTGCACCTCAATATGAAATCGCACATCGCTCGCACCCCTCACGCTTGGCGACTCGTCGACCGCCGCAAGTGGTCCGCCTGCGATCGACCGGCAAAGAAAGACGGCAAGAATCCCGATCAACTTAATTGATCGATGCCAGTTAGATCTCGCGGTCATAAGCCCCCAATCTCTCCGAAGATATTTCCAAATCGTCTCCACGTGGCTTCGGAAGCTGTCTTCTGGTTGTTCACAAATCCAGCCGTGACACTTACAGGCTCTAGCCGGGCGGTTCCGCCGCCCCCCGGACGTAGTAGGCGGCGTAGCCCGGCTCCAGTTTCCGGCCTTTCGAGCTGAAAATACGGAAATGTGCCAAGCCCGCTCTTTGCAGAGCAAACTGCAACGTCGTCCTGAGGACCCCGAAACCATAAGTCACGCTGCGGCGGAAGTTGATGGAAGACGCCTCCTCAAAATACTTTGTCGGGCACGATACTTCGCCAATGCGGAAGCCAAAGCTGACGCACTGGGCCAGCACCTGGTTGTCAAAGACAAAATCGTCCGAGTTTTCGAGCAGGGGAATTTCCAGAAGCACCTTGCGGCTGAAGGCGCGATAGCCGGTGTGGTATTCCGACAACTTGATTCTCAGAAATAAATTCTCGAAGGCGGTGAGAAAGCGGTTGGCCACATATTTGTAAAAGGGCATGCCGCCATGCAGCGCCTGCCCGCCGATGATCCGCGAACCGAGCACTACGTCATATACGTCATAGGCGACCATGCTAGCCATGGCTGTCACCAGCAGGGGTGTGTATTGATAGTCAGGATGCACCATGATGACGACGTCGGCGCCTGCGGCCAGGGCCTCGCGGTAGCAGGTCTGCTGGTTGCGCCCGTAGCCGTAATTCTGGTCATGCACAAAGAATTGCAGTCCCAGGCGCTCGGCGATCTCAACCGTGCGGTCAGAGCTGTGATCGTCCACCAGAATGCGGATGTCCACCAGTTCGGGCAACTCCGCCACGGTCGCGGCCAGCGTCTTCTCCGCGTTATATGCCGGCAACACCACGGCAATGCGCTTACCGTTGAGCATGAACGACCATCATAATCTCTCCGCCGTGGCCGCCGTCATCGTGTGCTTCAGTTGTCAATGCCCACGTGGGGACAACCGCCCCCGGCTGTCCGGCGGAGCAAAGCTCCGCTATTGTGGTTCCCGGCAAATCCTTGTCGAGCTGTGCTCGACCGGACAGCCGGGGGCGGCTGTCCCCACGCGGGCTCTTTGTTGATAAAATATCCATTCCGGCAAGTCCGGGATTTATGGCTGAAAAGCGCACCTTATTCGAGAAAGTCTGGGACGAGCACGTAGTCTCCTCGCCTCCCGACCGCCTGCCTCTTCTCTATATCGACCTGCACCTGGTCCACGAGGTCACCTCGCCGCAGGCTTTCGACGGTTTGCGCGCAGCCGGGCGCCGGGTGCGCCAGCCCAATCGGACGGTCGCCACGGTTGACCACAATATTCCGACCGAGCCCCGCGGCACTCCCATCACCGATCCGATTGCCGCGCTTCAGATTCAGGCCTTGCAGAAGAATTGCAAGGAATTTGGAGTGCCGCTGTTCGACATGGATTCACCCAACCAGGGCATCGTGCACGTCATCGGCCCCGAACTCGGACTCACCCAACCGGGCATGACCATCGTCTGCGGCGACAGCCATACCAGCACGCACGGAGCGTTTGGCGCGCTGGCCTTCGGCATCGGCACCTCCGAAGTCGAGCACGTCCTGGCCACGCAATGCCTGCCGCAGCGCAAGCCGAAGACGATGCTTATCAACGTGAAGGGTTCGCTGCCCGAAGGCGTGACCGCGAAAGACCTGGCGCTGGGCATCATCGGGCAGATTGGGACCGACGGCGCCACCGGCCACGTCATCGAGTACGCCGGGGAGGCGGTTCGCGCGCTTTCTGTCGAAGGACGGATGACGCTGTGCAACATGAGCATCGAGGCGGGAGCCCGCGCCGGCATGATCGCGCCCGACGAGACCACCTTCGCTTATCTCCGGAATCGCCGTTTCGCTCCACAAAATGGAAGCTGGGAGAAGACGCTGGCGCACTGGCGTACTCTGCCTTCCGATCCCGGCGCGCGTTACGACAAAGTCATCGAAATCGATGCCTCGAAGCTGGCGCCCTTCGTGACCTGGGGAACGAATCCCGGCATGGTCGTCTCGGTCAGCGGCAGAGTTCCAGAACTGAACGACCTGAAGACCGAAGCCGATCGCCACGCCGCCGAGCGCATGCTGGAATACATGGGATTGAAGCCCGGCACCCGAGTCGAAGAAATTCCGGTTGATCGCGTTTTTATCGGCTCCTGCACCAATTCACGGCTGGAAGATTTGCGCGCCGCCGCTCGCGTGGCGCGCGGCCATCACGTCAATGCGAAGGTTCGGGCCATGGTCGTGCCGGGGTCGCAGGCGGTCAAACATGCCGCTGAGCAGGAAGGCCTCGACCGGATTTTCCAGGATGCCGGTTTCGAGTGGCGCGAGTCAGGCTGCTCCATGTGCCTGGGCATGAACCCGGACATCCTGCAACCCGGCGAGCGCTGCGCGTCCACCAGCAACCGCAATTTTGAAGGCCGCCAGGGACGCGGCGGACGCACGCACCTGGTAAGCCCGATGATGGCAGCCGCGGCCGCCATCGAGGGTCATTTCACCGACATAAGAAACTGGAAGTTTCAGTAGAAGCGCCGCAGTAAAGTAGCGCCGGCGTCTCGCCGGCTGTCCGGAGGGCGTCCCGCCCTCCGAGTCTGGAGACAGAATGCAACCCTTCCGCACTCATAAAGGCAAAGTCGCTCCTCTCGATCGCGTCAACGTCGATACCGACCAAATCATCCCCAAGCAATTCCTGAAGCGAATCGAGCGCACCGGCTTCGGCGAGTTCCTGTTTTATGACTGGCGCCGCGGCAAGGATGGTTTACCAGATCCCACGTTCTCATTGAACCAGCCGCGCTACAAAGGAGCCAGCGTGCTGGTTGCAGGGAAGAACTTCGGCTGCGGATCGTCTCGCGAGCATGCCGTCTGGGCCCTGGAAGATTTCGGATTCCGCGCCGTGATCGCCCCGTCGTTCGCCGACATCTTCGCCAACAACTGCGTAAAGAATGGCGTGCTCACCGTCGTGCTGACCGAAAGGGAAGTAGAGACAATCGTCCGCCGCGCCAGCGAGCTACCGGACTACCAGCTCACGCTCGATCTGGAGCAATGCAGAGTCCACGATGACAGCGGATTCTCCGCTTCCTTCCAGATTGACGAATTCACCCGCCACTGCCTGCTCGAAGGCCTGGATGACATCGGCCTCACCCTGCAACACGAGCCGGAGATCACCGCCTACGAGTCTCGTCACCCGTTAGCACAAAAAATCATGTAGGCGCGGGCGCCTCGCCCGTGCGGCGGGGCGAAGCCCCGCTAGCTTCCAGTGTGCTGTCCCAGAAATATATGGAATATCGAAATGTTAGCGGCGCAGGTTGAGTTGGTTGAAGCAGCAGGTCCCCATTCGGCTCCTTCTCCTGAGCACTCGGAGTTCGCTCAGGGCAGACTCTCCACTGCGCTCGCTTCGCTCCGGTCGGGATGAAGTCAATTCAACGAATTCGCTATACCGGCGGCCCCGCCGGCGCCCCGGACGACTTCAGCTTGGGTGTGTTCTGCTCTGGATTCTGCAGGAACAGCAGAATCTCGTGATCGATCTGCTCCAGCACGGGACCGCGCGCCGCGTTCTTCTTCACCGCGCTCTGCACTTCGCGCACTCCCGCCAGGGCTGCGGCCCGCACTTCAGGAGTGGCTTGGGAATTGGCTGCCAGGATCATTAATCGTTCCGCAACTTCGGTTTGCACTACGCCCGCGAGGTCCCGCTCCGCGGCCGTTTTTGGAGTTTCAGAAAAGGCGCTGGCCACCAGGGCTGACACCACGCTCCCCGGTGACGGTGCCTGCGCTTGCTGCCGCGAGATCACCGCCAGGCGCTGCATGCGCTGAGGATTTAGCAATCCCCCGATAACGATTTCAGACACAGCGCGTGCTCCATCCTGCGGGCTGAAAAGATATCCTGCGGACGAGGCAAAGCGCTCGGGATCGGAATCGCGATTCTCCACCGGCGCCAGCGCCTTCCAGACTTCTGCCGGAACATTCAGTCGAGATGGATTCAAAGCGCTCAGCGCCAGTTGCAGGGCCTGCTTCTGACTCTCAGCCGGCCAGATGCTGATGGGCTGCTGCCCATCGCCCGCGAGGGAGAGCGGCACTTCGGCGCCTCCGATCACGCTGATGGCGGCACCCAGTGCGTAGCGATGAAACAGATAGACCAGGGGCAGGCGCGAGGTGAACGTCGAATTGGGCTCGCCCGGCCGCAGCATGCGCGGGCTGTAATGCGCCAGCAGCGAATTTCTGACCGGCAGAACATCCTTCAACCATGTGACCGGATCGGGCCCGTCGTCATAAGAATTCCAGCGCGGGTCTTCCGTATTCCCCCAGACAATTCCCTTGGCGATGGCGGCTTTTACGATCGCATCATGCCGCGCTTGCTCCTCCGGCGCTTTACTGTCCGGCTTGCCCTGGCTGTACCCCCATTCGATGGCGAAGCGGTCGTAGCTGCCGGTTCCCTGCATGTAAGCATCGGAAAGATCAGCGGTGCCGTCGGCGCGAATTTTCACCCGGGGCGCGAAGTAATCCATCACCGAACCGCGGCCGTAGGTGCTGGCCACGAAGTTATGTTCGAGGCCAAGCACATGGCCCATTTCGTGGCAGGTAAGCAGGGCCAGCCGCTGTAGCATGACCTGATCCTCGCTGGTGCGCGGGTCAAGATTGTCCAGCGCGGCGAAAGTATCCAGCGCTGGTTCGGAGTTGTCGCGGCCAGAGGGCATCACCGATTCCCAATAATTGTTCATGGTGCGCATGCGGTGCGAATCGAGTTGCACCACGGCGTGAATGATCTCGCCGGTCCGGGGATCGACGTGGCTTTGCCCCACGGACCATCCTCGTCCCGAGCGGTTCGTCCACTGGATGGTGGGATAGCGAATGTCCATCGGGTCCGCACCTTCCGGCAGGTCCTCAATGCGCAGCGCGTTCCTGAATCCCGCCTGCTCAAACGCCTGGTTCCACCACAGCGCGCCCATCCGCGCCGCGGAACGTACCGGCTCCGGAATGGCGCGGTCGAGATAGAACACGATCGGCTTTACCGGTTCACTGAGCGCGGCATTCGGATCTTTTTTCTGCAGGCGCCATCGTTGCACGAGATAACGCGTAAGCGGTTGATTGTAAGGCTGGGAAAAATCCTGGAAGCTGACGCTGATAAATCCCACTCGCGGGTCCTGCTCCAGCGCTTCGTATCCCGGAGCGGGCAGGGCCAGGAACGAATGGTGTTCGCGCACACTCAGCGAGTGCGCATCAGGCTGGTTGAGATCGCTCTCGGAATCGGTGGCGAAAGTCAGCAGCGTTTCCACTTCGGTGTTGAGGGGAAAGCTTCCGGTGTGCTCGAGATCAATGACGCTGCGGTCTTTGTCCAATCGCCAGTCGGCCGCCTTGGAGGATTGCTCGCGCACCATCACGCCTCCGATGGCGCGGGTCGGACGGCGCAGTTGGGAGAGCAGATCGAACGCATCCCGGAGTAGCAAAGCATCCGCATCCACCAGCACCGTGCCATCGCGCTCCGCTTCGATGGGGAGTGACGCCAGCACGGAGGTCGGGAAACTGTTTTCCACGGAATGCTGCAACTCCGGCGCGCCCTCGGGCGCGCGGAAGCCGGTGTTTTCCTGGATGACCAGGACGCGCATGCCAACTCTTCGGAAGCGGCACACGGCCTCGGTCCCGAATGAGCTTCGATCAGCGAAGGTCTCGATGGAACCAATGCCGCTGCCTAGTCCAGTGAAGTAAAGGAACTCTCCTTGCAGCGCCGCCGACGACAGTTCGAACAGAATGGCGCCCTCTTTCTCGTCCCAGTAGTAAGGGAAGAAGCCGTCGTGTTTTTGCAATCCTGCTGTGCGTGTTGCCAGGCTGGAAGCTGCCTCGGCTGGTTTGGCCGAGGTCTGGGCGCTAGCGATGCTGCCAATGACAACGACCAGTGCAAGCCAAAGGTGCGTTCGTTTCATAGATTTTTGTCTTATACATCAGGAGGGCGCGGTTGCCCAAACCACCATGCCTGCCCACCAGCAGTACAGAGTAGCCCCGCCGTCTCGGCGGCTCGGTGATAACGTCTTGTTCACGCGTCCGAGGGCGGGACGCCCTCGGGACAGCCGGCAAGATGCCGGCGCTACTTCTCGCTCACCGGCTTTCCTTCTTCTACCGTAATTATGCGATCGACGGGCTGCGCGCCGATCTGCTGGTTGGTTCCGCTGGGCCATCGGATTTCGATCTTGTCTATTTTTGTGGCTGTGCCCAGCCCGAAGTGGACGCGCTGGTCGGAACTCGAGCCATAACTTCCTCCGCTGAAAACGTCGGCGCGCTGCCGGATTCCAGCCGCAGTCAGAAAGACTTTCGCTCCAACTGCATCTCTGGGACTCTTGGGACCGCCAACCAGCTTCAGGGTCAGCCAGTGATTGCCATTCTTGACCACGTTGCGGAGTAATGTCGGCGTGGAATCGATGTCATTGATGACCACGTCGATGTGCCCGTCGTTTAAAAGATCGCCAAACGCCACGCCCCGGCCCGTGATGACATCGGCCAGGCCGCTTCCCGTGGCGGCCGGGACTTCCTGGAATTTGGAGCCATTGAGATTGCGGAAGAGCTGCGGCCGCTCCGCCCAGGTTGTGCCCCAATCCTGCAGGTCCACTTCCGGATAGACGTGTCCGTTGACGATGAAAATGTCGAGCAGACCGTCATTGTCGAAGTCGAGGAAACCGGTCCCCCAGGCCAGAAACGGGGCCGTCGCATCGCCCAGCCCGGCCTGATAGGTAACATCGGAAAAATTTCCGCCCCCGTCATTTCTATAGAGGGTCTTGTAGTCGTCGGAAAAAGTTGTGGTGAAAAGATCGACTTTCCCGTCGCGGTTGTAATCTCCAATGCCGATTCCCATGGACGCCTGCTCGCGTCCATCTTCACTCAGCGCGAATCCCGATCCATAACTCACATCTTCAAATGTGCCGTCGTGCCGGTTGCGATAAAAAAAGTTGGGGGTGGAATCGTTGGCCACCAGCAGGTCCACCCAGCCGTCGTCATCCACATCCACGAAGGCGGAAGCCAGACCGTAGTAGCCGTCGGGATCGGAGACACCGGCCTTGACGCTGACGTCGGTAAAGGTGCCATCGCCGTTATTGTGGAACAGGTGGTCGCGCTCGCCGGGCAGGCCGCGCGGCCCGCACATCACATTGATTCCGCGAAACTGGCAGAAATTCGGCGGTATGGTTCCTTGTCCCGCGATCGGCGGATGGTCGGCATCGAACTTCACATATCCCGGAACAAACAGATCGAGCAGGCCGTCGTGATCGTAATCGCCCCACGTCGGGCCCGTGGACCAGCCGCCCAGCGTGACGCCCGCCTTCTCCGCGACGTCGGTAAAAGTGCCGTCGTGATTGTTGTGATAGAGGCGGTTGCTGCCATAGTTCGCCACGTAGAGGTCGGGCCACCCGTCATTGTCGTAATCGCCCACGGTCACGCCGAATCCCCAACCCTGGTTGCTGACACCGGCTTTCTCAGTGACATCAGTAAATGTTCCATCGTGGTTGTTGTGGAAGAGCATGGCGCGCGGCGCGGGCTCCTTGCCTTTGAAAGCCGCGATCGTGGAACCATTGAGCAGATAGATGTCGAGCCAGCCGTCGTTGTCGTAGTCGAGCAGCGCGACGCCCGAGCCCGGAGTCTCGATGATCGAACTTTTTTCCCGCGTGCCGGAGCGATGATGAAATCTGTCCAGCCCGGCTTGCTCGGTGACGTCTGTGAATACGACGGGTGCACCGTCCACAAACCCGCCTGCCGTAATGGGGCGGGATTTCGAGTCCTTCACCGCGGGCCGCGCCGCGCCGGTCGAGACTCCCATACCTGTAGAGGGCGGCTTCTGCGGCTCCGCTTGCTGGCTGTTTCCGCGGACCGCGAAGACAAAGACAAAGACCGGAAGAAGAAACAATGTGGAGGAGGCCAAGCACAGACGGACGATATGGTTACGTTTTGCAGGAATCGGCCACATCAAAAGCTCGCCCAGCTTCCAAAGGCGGCGATGCCACCACACATTAAGCCTGAAGTTGGGCATGCCTGACAGTAGGGCACAACAGGTCGAGTGACGCGGATTGGAGTATAGCGCACCGTGAACGTACACGAATAATCCAGCGGAATCATTTTTTCGGACCGCCGCCAGGCAAGACAGACGAAGCCAGCGGACGAAAGAAATTCCACGGAGTTCTGTCCGTCCCCAGATTCGGGGATTTGTGGTGGGGGCCCATGAGTCCCCGAATGGAGTCCGCAGTAGATCATCAGTCGCCCCTATTTTCGCAGGGGAACCATGACTAATACCTGCCTGCAGGTCAGATAACCGACGCTGGCAGAACGGAATCGCGGCCGCCGCTCCCACAGGAGCAGGCCGTCAGATCGCAGCGCCTCTCAGGGTTCGGATGGCCGGGCCAGAGCCTCCGGCGGGCTGATTTCTGGGTGTTCGGATCCGCAAGACGCAGGTTCTCCGAATGCTCCTACCCTCGCGAAAACAGGGCTGATCGGGTATTTCCAGCGGGTGCAGTATTCAAGAAGCTGATGCGCGGGACGCAAAATTTTCTTGACAAGGTACTAACGAATAACGGTACAAGCCTGTCTGCATCGTTAACGTTACCGGAAGACCACCAAAGCTCGGGAGTTTAGCTTGCCACTGCGAAGGGGTTGCGTAGCGAAGCTATGTAGGCTTTGCTCAGGCTCTTAGCTACTTGTGGGAAGTCATTTGGCCGGAGAGGCCCATATGACTCGTGTCCCACGAAACGAAGCCCAGCAGCAGTAGGCTGGCTGATTTTGAGCGATATTTTCGATTTAGTCCTCCCGCAGGGAGGAAACATTCAAAGGAGCGCCCTGTGAAATTCTCGTCCTCGTTCGCCGAGTGTACCTCGTCGTGCCACCGTCGTATGCGGTGGCTATTGGTTCTTTCCGGGCTGGTCTTAGCTATGTCCCTGCAGGTCTTTGCCCAGGAAGCAACTGTCGTCGGAACGGTGACCGATCCAACCGGCGCCGCTCTACCGAATGCTTCGGTAACTCTCACAAACATAGAGACAGGTCTTACCACGAAGGTCACCACGAGTGCAGACGGCCAGTATGTGGTGCCTAATCTTCACATCGGCCGCTACACCGTAGGCGTCGCCGTGTCAGGGTTCAGGCCTGCCGAGCGGACGGGCGTGGTGTTGAATGTGGGCGACCGCGACCGCCTGGACTTCCAGATGCAGGTCGGCCAGGCGACCGAACTGGTAACTGTAGAAGCCAATGCGGTTGCCGTACAGACAGATACCGGGGAAATCAGCAACCTGATCACCGGCAAGCAGATATCGGACCTCGCCATTAACGGCACGAGCCTGTTCGAACTTGCGGCATTGGCTCCCGGAGCATCGAACGATATCACCAATTACAAGGCCGTCCCCGTAGGTGGTGATACGAGCGTCAGCTTCAATGGCCAGCGCACCGCCCACAATGTCTTCATGGTCGATGGCGGTGAGAACTACGACCGCGGTTGCGGAGGCTGCGTCACTACGGCCCCTTCCAGCGAGTCGATGGCTGAGTTCCGCCAGTTGACTTCGAACTACGGCGCCGACTTTGGCCTCTCTTCTGCAGGCACGATCACCATGGTGCTTAAGTCCGGGACCAACAGGCTGCATGGCTCGGCATGGGAAAACAACCGCAACGACGCCTTTGATGCTCGCAACTACTTCTTTCCGGCTCCGAACAAGAAACAAGAATTGCGCATGAACATCTTCGGCTTCAATATCGGCGGCCCCGTCACCTTCGGCCACCTCTACAACCCGGACAAAAACAAGACCTTCTTCTTTTACAACATGGAGTGGCGTCGATACATCGACGGCGGGTCAACCAACCAGACTGTTCCCGATCCCGCAACTTACGGCGGCGACTTCAGCTCGGTTACCGATCCAATCCTGGTTCCCACCGAGACCAGAGTGGCTCCTTCCGTTTTGTTTGCCAACTGTCCTGGCGGAGTCGCTCCAGCCGGCGTCGCGCAGAACCAGGCGCGCATATTCCCAGGTAACGTCATACCGAGCTGCATGATCCAGCCAAACGCGACTGCGTTGCTCGGTACGGGCTTTTTGCCGGCGCCAAACTCAGGCATCGGCAACGGTGTTGGAAGCTTCGTGGGCGGCTCCAACACTCCGACGACCCTGAAGGAGGAGATCGTCCGCATCGATCACACTTTCAACAGCAAATTCTCCGTGTTCGGTCACTTTATTGCCGAGCAAATCTCACAAGGCTACAACACGGCTCAGTGGAGCGGTGACAACCTGCCTACGGTTGGAGACACGTTCAACAATCCAGCTTACAGCTACGTCATTCACGCCACCCACAGCATTAGCCCGACGCTTCTCAACGAAATCGCCTTCAACTACAACGGCAACCGCATCAACATCACTCCCTTTGCCGCCACCGGGATGACGAGCCTGGCACTTCCGAGCGGATACGATTCGACCAACTCGCGTTTGTTCACGGGGCCGAATAACCTGGATCGCATTCCCAACATCACCCTCAATCATCAAAGCAATGCGAACTTCCAGATCTCCAGCTGGCCGTGGGTCAACCGCGCTGACGGTTACCAGATCCGCGACGACGTCTCCTGGACCAAAGGTGCGCACCAGTTCAAGATCGGCGGAAGCTGGGCGCGCTACAAGAAAACCCAGGACCTTTTCGGAACGACCCAGGGAGCATTCACGTTCGAGGGCGCGGATGCCCAGAGTTTCACCGGAAACAGCTTCGCTGACTTCCTGCTTGGCACCGCCGCCAGTTATAACGAGCTTGCCGTCCAGGACCACGGCGACTGGCCTAACGTTTCCTACGCCGCGTACATTCAAGACAACTGGCGCGCAACTCACCGGCTGACCCTGAACCTCGGCCTACGCTGGGATGGGGCGCCTCACACGTACGAATCCAACAATCGCATGGGGAATTTCTATCCCAAGCTTTACGATCCGTCCCAGGCCGCTACCTTCGATACGCAAGGGAATATCTGCAGCGGTCCAGCGGACCCCGGCTGCAGCCGCCGCAAGCCCTGGACTCGGCACCAGCCCGAACCAGATCCTGGCGGGCGTCCCCTTGTACCTCAACGGAGTCGGAACGCCTGAGAAGAACGGCGTACCCAAGGGTCTGGTGAACAACCATTGGGCGACCTTCGGTCCGCGGCTCGGCTTTGCCTATGACCTGACCGGTAGCGGCAAGACGGTCGTTCGCGGCGGATTCGGCATAATGTACGAGCGCATTCAAGGCAACGATATGTACAATGCCGGGCCGAACATCCCGTTCAGTCTGAACGTTAACCTGAACAACGTAAAGTTACAAAACCCGAACATCCTGCTTGACGACCGATGCTGCGCCCACGTTCCAGACCATCAAGGCGGCGGATATCATTGGTCTGGACATCAACAGTTACAAGCCGTCGACCAGCATGCAATACAGTGCCGGCGTTCAGCATTCGTTCGGCGCCAGGACCGTTCTGTCGGTCTCTTACGTAGGCAATCAGAACCGGCACCTGAACGACTATGTAAACACTAACCTGCCTTCGCTGAGCGATCTCGCCCTCATGACGGGAGGTACTCTTAACTACCAGGAGGCGCCTAGCCTTCCGTACAAAGGGTTCAGAGCGATCAGTCAGTCCAGGAACGAGGCGAACGGGCATTACAACTCCCTGCAGATTGACTTGAATTCGCAAGCCAGCAAGGACTTGCAGCTTCGCGCCTTTTACACCCTTTCCCGCTCCATCGATCCAACCACCGGTGGCAGCGGTCAGGACTTGAATGGTGTCACGAACCCATATCTAGGGTGGCGGTACGATCTTGGGCCGAGCCTTTTCGACCGGACCCACAACTTCTCCGGCAACTTCATCTACAACATCCCGCTTCTGCGCAACAGCTCGAACGGCCTGGTGAAGTCCCTGGTCGGTGGCTGGGCGGTGTCGGGGATCATTACGATCGAGTCGGGCCTGCCAGTCAACTTCACCGGGGGCAGCAATATCGTTGGCGGTGCCAACAGCCCCGGCAACCGGCCTGACTTGAACGGCAGCATCAAGTATGTGCATACGCCGGTGGCGTCCACGGACCCCTTCCAGCACATCCAGTATGTAGATACTTCGGTGTTTTCGACTCCCGCAGCCGGCACCTGGGGCACCCTCAGCCACAACGCTATTCGCGGGCCGGGCCGCGACAACTGGAACCTCTCTCTCTTCAAGACCTTCGCCTTCGGGGAGAGTGCCGGGTTGTCGATTCGGTTGGAGACCTTCAACACCTTCAACCACACCCAGTTCCATAACGTTGATAACGGTCTCGGCAACAGTCGCTTCGGCGAGTTCACGTCGGCCTACCCTGCGAGAATTGTCCAGCTCGCCGGGAAGGTTTACTTCTAACCAACAAAGATGTGACCATAGTCCCGCTCGCACTCACCTGCGAGCGGGACGACGGTTTACAACAGACTTCAGTTGCTCCAACGGCTCGCATCGAACAAGGTGCGAGCCTTTCTCATTGGAATGGAGTCCGAGCGGAGCTCGGCAGGCTCCCAGCTGAGCAGCCCTGAAGCTGACAGTATGAATCTGGACTTACCTTGCTGGTGGTTCGACCGCAGCCAAAACGTAGGTCGTCAATTTGCACAACCTAATACCCGCATTCTCCGATACAGGCCCGATGCCGCCATCATCAGTGGGCTCAAGGGCCACACTTTTCATCGGGACAGGCCCGGCTCGAGATCGTGGGAATATCCGGGATGGCAGTGACTCGCTTCTGAGCCGCTGCCCGGAAATGGTCGATACGCAGCGAAGCTGACAGTGCAAATCTGAGCTTACTTTGCTGAGGACTCGACGGCAGCAAAGACGTAGGTCGTCATCTTAAACAACTTGATGTTCGCATGCTCGGACACAAGCGCGATCCCGCCGTTACTGGTGGGTTCAAGTACCACATTCTTCATTCGGACAGGCCGACTCGAGACGATGGCAACGTCCGGAATGGCCCCTTGATTGGCTTCCGAGCCGCCGCTCGGAAATGGTCGGGACATCGGGGACTCCGACTGGTTGGGTCCATTCAAGGTCCTGGAGTCCGGATCCGGAGATTCGGTCGGCAGATTCGGCACTGCCTGCCCGGTCGCGGGGTAATACAAGGGCATCAAATAAGCGTTGAGGGGGGCCCATCCGCCATTCCAGCTTGCTGTGTTCATGCGGATCGAGAGCCGCGCTCGGTCCTTCCCCCTCTTGGATTCGGATTCGACAACCACCCCAGATGCGACCGCATTCTTGGGGATTAGCGCGCCATTAAACAGGGTGCCGGCCGCAAGTTTTCCTTGAACTTGAGTTCCCGCTGGGCTTTTTCCGGCTTCAACGCTCTGCTGCAGAATCACAGGAAACTGACGCAAGACGGGGTGAGGAGAAGGCTGGTGACTCTGCTGGCCAATCGAAACCGCAGAGCAAAACGCAAGTATCGCTCCTTGTCCGAC
Organism: Terriglobia bacterium; assembly: GCA_963797385.1. Classification (GTDB taxonomy): domain Bacteria; phylum Acidobacteriota; class Terriglobia; order Terriglobales; family Acidobacteriaceae; genus JAIQFF01. The sequence goes on along the minus strand of CAWCPY010000013.1, from coordinate 118,097 downwards.
TAACCTTCGAGTCAACATCGGTTTTGCTTCCTTAAGGTTTATCGCAGGAAAAAAGTATATCCCCGGACCCTAGATTCGGACAGCCCAAATGCTGGACAATTCAGCCACCACTCATCTCGCCTTCCCGTTGCTTCATCATGCTGGAGTGACTATTCTGAACTGTCGATGGGCAAACCCCGGTAGGGCACTTTGGCCATGAAAAGCTGGACATCGTTACTGGTTGTTCTCAGCCTGCTGTGGCCGGTCCTTGCCAGTTCGCAGACAGCCACCCCAGCGCAGGCCATGGTGCTGGAGCAGCAGGGCAAGCTGGCAGAGGCGGCAGTGGCGTGGCGGGCGGTAACCCTGCACAATCCTCAGGACGCCGGCGCCTTTGCCAGCCTGGGCGTCGTTCTGGCCCGGGAGACTCAGTATAAAGAGGCTGCCGCGGCCTACCGCAAGGCCATCGCTCTCAACCCCAGGCTGCCCGGCATCCAGCTGAATCTGGGCCTGGCGGAGTATAAGCAGGGGCACTTCCAGGCTGCGATTCCCCCGTTGCGGGCCGCGTTGGTTCAAGACCCCGGCAGCCAGCAGGCGCGCACTCTGCTTGGCCTTAGTTGCTACGGCGCCAGTCGCTTCGCGGAAGCCGTGAAATATCTCGAACCGGCTGCCAGGCTGGACCCCGCCAACGCGGAACTGCATCAGGTGCTCGCCCAAAGCTGCCTGCGGGCCAGGAAATATCCCTGCGCCCAGGAACAGTTCCGCCAGCTCCTGCAGCAGAATCCGGACTCGGCGCCCGCGCACATGCTGCTGGGTCAGGCGCTCGATGGCCTGCAAAGGACGCACGAGGCGATTGCCGAGTTCGAGGCCGCCGCGAAGGTGGCCCCCCAGGAACCCGGCGTGCACTTTGGCCTGGGCTACCTGCACTGGAAGCTGCGGCAATACGACGAGGCGAAAGCCGAATTTGAACGCGAGCTGGCCAACGATCCCGATCACGCGCAGGCGCTGGCTTACCTGGGCGACGTGGAGATGAAGCGGAACAATCCTGAGAAGGCCCTGGCCCTGCTCAGAAAGGCAATCCACCTGAGAAATGACATTCGCATCGCCTATCTCGATTTGGGAGCCATTCTGGCCGAGCAGAACCACCATCAGGAGGCGATTGCCGCCCTCCTCCAGGCGGAGAAGCTGGATCCCGCCCAACCCGACGCCCACCTCCGTCTGGGACGTTTGTACCAGGCCACGGGAAATCCGGCCGCTGCGCAGAAGGAGTTTGCCAAGCTTCGCGAACTGCACCAGAAGGCCGATGAAGACATAGCCTCCAAGATGTCAGGCGCTCCGCCCCCGCCGCCTCAGTAAGGTCTCTCTTTTTTGCATTGAGTACGGGTGTTACAAGAAAGCTCGCGTGGGGACAGCCGCCCCCGGCTGTCCAGTCGAGCGCAGCTCGACCGTCTTTGCCCCGGAGAAAAAATAGCGGAGCTTTCTCTCCGCCGGACAGCCGGGGGCGGCTGTCCCCACGTGATTTTTTGCAAAACTCACAAGTCAATCTTCAAACAGATTGCAAGCACGGCGGCCGTGACCAGCCTGAAAATATTCCAGATTGTAGTAAAACTATAGGTGAGGAGAGTTGGCCGAGTGGTTGATGGCACCGGTCTTGAAAACTGGTGAAGGCCTCGGGCGCAGATTTGTAATCACTTGAGAACAAGAGGGAAATTTGATTTCGTCGAGGTCATAGCTGCCGCACTGTAGTAAAACTGTAGTAGTTGGAGAGGTGGCCGAGTGGTTGATGGCGCCAGTCTTGAAAACTGGAATACGGGAAACCGTATCGGGGGTTCGAATCCCCCCCTCTCCGCCAGATTTTTCTGAAAACCCTCGCCAAATGGGCCGTTGTCGCTTGACTCCGCTGAGGTGATCCCTTAAATCTGATACACAGATCAGCGATTCTCCCCTTGCTGCTCTAGGGGATTTCATGAAGCTGGTCAACCCGACGAAGCGGGTCATGGCCAACGGCGGGCTGCCCTTTTGGCAAGAAGGGGTGACGGCATTCACTGGATCACACAGCTTTGGCAGTGGATGTCGGTGTCTGCGAAACAAAGCAAGATGGGTTCTTGGTAGGTGCGATAGAAACACGTTGCCTCTGAACAGCTCGATGATCTCCTGCCTACAGCGACAGGCAGATGCCAAGGCTAGCTTGATAAAACCGGACGGTCCTACAATCCGTACTTTTCGCGGCGGCGCGTAGAGGCCTCCTTGCCGCCCCTCGAGAATGTTCGCCGCAAATTCTTTTACGTCGGGAGCGTCAATCGAACCCGGGGCGCACAATTTGTTATTGAATGGACCGATTCGAAGCCCACCCCGGGGAGGATTCACGGTGCTCTTCAAGCCTGCGAATCGCTTCGCGACGGACCTCGTCAACAGCCCTAGCGTACGTAAGCAAGACATGGCTATTCGCGGTATGCCCGATTAGCTGGCGAATGATGACATCGGGAATCCCGGCGCCGGCCATCCGTGAAGCAGCGGTGTGGCGGCAGTTGTAAATTGGGAAATATGGGATCTGGGCACGCTTCAATGTGGAAATCCAACTTGGTCGAAGCGTCTGCAAGTGCAGCGAGGGATCTTGATAATTTGGGAATACCCATTCCGAACGTACCGAGCCCGTTTGCTGCCTCCAACGCGCGAGCGTTCCTTTGCAAAACTCGGAAAGGGGGAGGGTGTAAATAGTCAGAAACTCTCTCAGTAGCACTCGGTACCATCGAGCGCTGGGCGCAATTAGAATCGGATGCACAACCCGATCTTCACCTAGTCACCCAGCTAACTTCGACCCATTCTTCATCACGCTCAAAACCTTCCTCGAGCATCTCCGTTAAGCCCGGAAAGCCGTTTGATGTATGCGGATTGCCGTTCCCGTGCGAGTAATCCAGCACTGCAAGACAACTAGGATGGGCTCCAACTTCCTCACGCGTTTGTCTCTATCCTTGCGTTCAGTTGAGCTTAGCGACCCGGTGAGAGAGATAGGGGTGGGGCACATGCTGGCCTAATCAGGCCTCTGGATTTGCGATCGCCATTATTTGCTTAATAAACGGAGCAACAAAAATAAGGTCCTCCGCTTTCAGATCCTTTTCTACCATCGAAAATATCTTTTCCTTCAGCGCCGGATACTCCCTGCGTTCGACCATGAAAGTGCCGTCTGGCTTGGTGGCAACTATTCCGATTCCAACGTCCGCTCCAGCAATGAACCTGTCCGGCATGTGCCGCTCGATACCTCTGAATGTTGCGCCGAGCTTCGGGTTGAAAGCGGTCTGGGGCCAAACCAGCACGTGGAACGGATCTTCCGAGTGGAAGGGCTGTAGAAACTCATTCTTCTTTTTTTCCGAGTCCCAGTCGAGAAGGACGATCACAGGTGCGTCAGGCGCGCGCATGCGAACCGCACCCGCATTGGTTTTGATGTAGCGGAGCATGTGATCAACGCCCCCGGTTGCTCCGTCTTCTAGCTGTTCCAGATATCGCACGCAGATTCGTGAAGATGGACCCAGCAGCCTCAACGCACGGCTGACAAATGCTTCGTCGTACTTACCCTCAACGAGAACGATCGGACTCAAAGGCTCGGCTAGTATTGGATGTACCCACCTCGAGATGCCAAGTTTGGCCGCTTGTTCAAGTACCGCACGCTTGCTGAGGTGAGATTGAAACTTAGTTTCTCCGGCGGATTGCACCACGAACACGGGCCGATCCGAATATTGCAGCATTAGATCGGAATGCGTCGTCGTCACAATCTGGAGTCTGCTGGAGGGGTCGATCGATACCGAGGCGAGATAGTTTGCAACTCGGGCTTCCAGAGAACTGTGCAGCGACGATTCCGGCTCTTCCACTGCCCACACCGCGGCCTGTTTCCATCCGAATTTCTGAAAGTAGTCCCTATCTATTAAGGATAGGGTCTGAAACATCAAGAGGCTCTGGACGCCAGATCCTTGGGCGGTATCGTCGATTTCTACGTCGCCGGTGACGAGTTTGTACCCGAAGGCAAAGACCATGTCTTGCCAGGATGACGGTGTAGACAGCCGGACCCCGTTCACGCCGGGACACGCGTCATGCACCTCTTGGGCAAGTCGTTCCACCAAGCTCACCGACGTGTCTTGCAACGCTTTGAAGGCAGCTTCCGGATTCTTAGCCTTTCTTGCCAGCCTCCTGATCAAAACGTCTCGGAGTGATTGATGCTCATTTCTGATGACGTCCAGGGGCAGAACCCGGTTAGGAATGTATCGAAAGGAGATCAAACTCAAGAACTGATCTATCTTCGCCCGCTGGTTAGCATCCAGCGCTTCACCGCCATTCAGAAAATAGTCAGGGGAAGCACTTTGTCGATTCCACTCTTTTTCCACTTCGAATGTCGCACCACCCAAAAATTCCCGTACTGGCTCCAGCCCCCTCCGAAAGGTAAAGTGGTTCGGCAACGAAAACCGGACGGCTACGCGGATCTTCTTGGCCTTTTTCCTCTTTAGATATTGGCGATGGTAGTCACTCTCGATCGAAATTGGCCTGCCAGGATCGCCATGACCGGAGAAAAACGCATTCAAAGCACGAAGCACGTTGGATTTACCCGAGTTATTCAGACCGGCAAGAGCAGTGAAATGACCAAACTCATCTAGATCAGCCTCAGCGATGGATCGAAATCGCTCGATCTTAACACTTGAAATAAGCTTCATCAGTCTCCAAACGAGGAAGCGGGTCAACGGCGACGCCGTGCCCCCTTAGCAGACAAATATTCTTACTCCAAGGTCCCGAGAAATGCTAGGGAGTTTCTTGCCAGCGACATGATTTATCCGCAAGCGAGACTAGGGGGGCCGGCCCTATTTGTTTGCCTTGCTAGAATCTCGTGAATGTCGACCGGGCTCCGCGACACGCTGTAGACGCATGAACTATTCGACGCACCCTGTAGTTCAGGCCGAGTGGCCTGAGACTTATCTTTGGTTCTTGCTTTGGTTTGGGCCAGTCGCAAGAGGTAGTGTCGTCTGCTTCTTGAGCCGATACCAGATATCCGCGACGGTATCAACAAGCAGAAATGCCCGCAAGGAATTGCACGGCGTATGGTAGTCCGCGCTGCGGCCGTGAAGAATCAAATGGCGATTAAACAGTGTCGGTGCCGCAGCCTGTCCGAAGTTTGTGTGCTGATAGTAGTCCTCAAGGACAGCGACGTTCGCGACGCTGAATTCTTTGTCACTGCTAGGATGATGCTGCTGCGCCCTGGCGGCCCGCCTGACTTTGTCGCTCGCGTTGGGCCTTCCTCCCACAATTTCAGCGGCGAGGCCCTCTGCCAAGGGAATCAACCCCGGGGGCACCAAGGTGTGCAGGCCCAAACGGTAGGCTTGGATCGCGTCGGAACAGAGTTGCGACCTATCCTCCAAGTACGGAATGCCGCGCCAGGCCGCCACCATGGTCTCCAAACGCTCACGTGAAAAGATGTCCGGCATACGCGCGTTTGCCGCTTCAAGGCCTTGCTCCGTACCGATTTGAACCAACAGTCGCAGCAGCTCGGAAGTAAGATGGCGCTCCAGCCCAACCCAGCCGTTCTGGACAACAAAATCCACGAACGTTTTTTCCTCTTCCCGTATGCGACGTTCGAAATCCTCGAAAGCCGCACGAATGGCCGCCGCAACTTCTGGTCTGGAGAAGCGGTCAATCGCTTCAAACAACGGCTCCATGTCGGGGCAAAGAGCCCCCATAAGAGTTCGAAGCGGACTCTTGGGAGAGGTGCTCTGGTCCATTGATTTCCCTTAACGTCATGATAACGCAGTCAACCGGTCCGGTAAGGGGTAGGAGGGTTGAGCTGGAAACTGAGTTGAAAAATTGGGGCCGTTAGAAAACCCTGTCCAATCTGCCCCCTTTAAACCCGCATAAACATTGAGTCGACGTACTGTGATCCTAAGCGTTAGAAAGGTGTAGTTTTCTAATCCAGCCAGGTCTCTGCTTCCGACGAGAGCACGCTGCAGCTAGACCTTCCGCCTAAATGGGCAGTTGATGTCGGTTGTTTCCAGTCGCCCGGTGTGCTGCTGGGGTTACGATGCGGTAGGCGTATACTTTGATCGCCTTATTCTAACAGAGCGACCCAAGTTCCGCTCGTCGACCAAACTCGGTGCTGGGGGGCTGAAGGATTGATCGTCAAGCGGGACTCCTTATGAGCGGTGTGTGATGAACATACCCCAAGTTCTCAATCGTAGCAGGCGAGCAATTCTGTTTGTGGGGCTGCTGTGCGCCAGTCCGGCAAGCGCGCAAATCCAGACTGGGGAAGTCGTGGGACTAGTGACCGATATTTCCGGCGCTGTCCTACTCAATGCCGCGGTTAACATACTGAATCTGGAAACCAATCGCAAGACTGTAGTTCGAAGTAATGCTTCCGGTCTTTTTTCGGCTAGCCAGTTGCTGGCTGGGAGGTACGTTCTGAAAGTCTCGGCCAGCGGTTTCGCGACCTCTACCAGCAGCGTCTTGACCGTTAGGCTGGGACGGTCTTGCGCATTGATTTCACGCTCAAAGTGGCCGGTCGTCCTGAAGCGATCGAGGTCAGCCGCACATCCCCGTCTGCCAATCCAGTAAACACGGAGAATGCCAGACTATCCACGACAATAGATTCGACGCAGGTCGCGGACCTTCCGTTGAACGGACGCAATGTATATGACCTGGTGCAGTACGTCCCGGGTGCGGTCAATGTTCGCGGCGTGATTTTTGAAGATGGCAGCCAAGCTGTGGTGAATGGTGTCCGTGAAAACTTCGGGGGCTTTCTTGTCAATGGTGTCTCGAACACAGGCTTGAGCGGTGGCGTTGTCAATCGGCCCATCGTAGATACGATTCAGCAAGTGCAGGTGCTCACGTTGAACAATTCGGCTGAATTTGGCGGCAGCGCCGGCGCAGTTACGAGTCTTGTCACCAAGTCTGGGACGAATCACTTCCACGGAAGCGCGTGGTGGTTTTTACGCAATGATGCCCTGGACGCAAATTCGTTCTTCGCCAACCATGACCCTAACCCTGCCAACCGAATCAAGCCAGCTGTACGCATGAACCAGTTTGGGCTTGCCATTGGCGGACCGGTCTGGAAAAACAGGCTCTTCTTCTTCGCGGCCTACCAGGGAGAACGCTTTGTGACGGCCTCGCCCGGCGAGGTGCTGGCCGAATCCCCACAACTTCGTCAGGCCGTGGCAGAGGCATTCCCGACATCGGTAGCCAATCTCCTCTATTCCAGGTTTGCCCCGTCGGTGACTGGAACTCCTGCATTCACGTCGCGTCAGTACGTTGTCGGAGGCAGGTTTTCAGGTTCGGGGTTCACAAGTTTCGGAAACTATTTGTGTCCCGCCGCGACGTCCAGCAATATCTCCGGCAGATTCGCCAGCCTTTTCGGCGTCGAGCAGGCCGACATCGATGAGATGAACATGCCTGAGGAGGATGGCGGGTGCCCGGACGGCTCGCCTTACTCAACTCCAATAGTGGGCGCGTTGCATCGAGACGATCCCCTCTTGGTAAACGTGCTTAACATCACGCCATCGCAAACGGGCGACGATTTCGCCCAGGGTAACGAGGGTTCCTTACGGCTCGACTATATCTTTGGATCAGCCGACAGTCTTTTTGCCCAGATGAATTGGGCCCGTTCGACCGACCAGTTTGGGGGCGATCTGGTACGGGGCTTTCCCACTCCCTTCAAGCTGACCGCTCCCAATTTCCAATTCAGTTACATTCACACCTTCAAACCCACACTCCTGAACGAATTCCACGCCGGCTATACCGGGTCCGTCTCTACCACGGAAGCTGCCTTTCCCGGAGTTCCCGCGACTTCCTTCGACGATTCCACTCTCGCCTTTGGGGCGGGAGGGGAACTCCCGGAGGTCTCTCATGAGGGCATTTATAGCTATGCGGATGCGCTTTCGTGGAGCAGCGGTAAAAACAACCTGAAGGGCGGTGTAGACGTTCGCAGGAATATCGAGAATGGTAACGCGAACCTCGGTCGTCCCTCCTACAACTTTTTCGATCCGTTGTTCTTTGCGGTTGACGCCCCCTACGGGGAGAACGCAGGCGTTGATCCCGGCATCCTCAGCGGGAAACCGGCCCACCTTGAGACCAGTTTCCGCCACTGGAGAAACTGGGAGACTGGGTTGTACCTCCAAGATGACTGGAAGATCACACGGCGGTTGGCCTTGAACCTTGGCATTCGCTACGATCTTTATTCCCGGCTCACCGAACTCAACAATTTAGCCGCCACTTTTCGCAAAGGTCCCGGTCAGAATTTCGTTGATAACATCACCACCGGTGCTGGACAGATAAAGGATGGCAGTGTGCCTTGTCTGGGCGACGCGTTGGCCACGATCGCGGGTGTCTGCGGTCCGGAAGGATTTGCCCCTGTCAAATCGCTTGGGGCAGGCGACCACAACAATTTTGGACCTCGACTTGGATTCGCCTGGGACATGTTCGGTGATGGTAAGACTGCACTGCGGGGAGGGTTCGGCATTTCCTATCAAAGCGCGATCTACCGGCCGTACTCCAATACCCGTTGGAACCCGCCCTTTTATTCCCTGAATTCGGCGTTCAATTCTCTTGTCGGAGAGGTCGATCACGTAGTCTATGGACCGGTTGCGGGAGGGACACCAACTTTTCTGGGTCCGGCACCACCCGCTCAGCACTCAGGCTCCGGAGTGCAGGCGACGGGCAACATTTCCGGATGGGACCCCGCAAATCCTAATATTGCTGCCCAGACGAGTATTATTTTTCCCGAAGGCATCCCTGATCCGTCGGTGAAAAGCTACTTCCTGGGGATACAACGAGCGATCCGGCGTGACCTCATCCTGGAGGCAAACTACGTCGGGACTAGTGGCTCCCATCTGATCCGAGCCGAAAACGTCAACCGCATCCCAGGCGGCCTGCTTCCGGAAGGAACCTGCGTCAGAGACAACCTGGGCCGCTTGCTGTGTAGCCAGCGCGACACTGGACTCAATCAATACGGGCAATACAACAATGTCTCTGGCCGACTCAATCCGAATTTCGGCGTTTTGAGAGTATGGCGAGACATCGCCGACTCAAACTACAACTCGCTGCAGCTTTCAATCAAGGGGAGGCTGGGCAGCGGATTGCAACTCGACGCTAACTACACATTCAGCCACTCCATCGATTCCGGGTCGAGCTGGCACAACAATGCAACGAGCGTAAACGGGTTTGCCGCGGGCGACGGGTACACTACCGACCAGACGCTGCCCAGCCTGGACCGCGGCAATTCAACCTACGACGTGCGGCATCGGCTCACAGTTTCCTACACATGGGAGCTACCGTTTTTCTTACATCACAAAGGGTTTGCCAAGGCGGCGCTGGCAGGTTGGCAGATGAACGGTATCTGGGCATTTCAAAGTGGCGCCCACTGGACACCTTTCTACCAGGGCCGCTTGGTGGATTTTAAGGAGCTTGCGCCAGGCGCCTGCGAAGCAGGCACCTTTAATCCCAAGCAATGTGTAAGTAAGGGGGGTGACTACAACCTCGATGGTGTTCCCAACGACCGGCCCGATGCCGTCAAAAACCACGTGAATGCGACCCGGATCCAATGGGCCGACGGGTTTAATCTTCCGCCTAATTTCTTCTCCGCCCCTTGCCTGGGCTGCATTGGAAATCTGGGACGCAACACTTTCGTTGGTCCGGGATACTGGGCGGCGGACTTGTCGATGTTCAAGAATTTTAAATTGGCCGAACCGTTTATTCTGCAATTCCGCGCTGAAGCGTTTAATGTGTTGAACCACACCAATTTTGAGATTGGAAACAACGCCATCAACGATCCCGCTTTTGGACAAGCCGGAGGGACTGCGAACCCACGAAACTTGCAGTTCGCCTTAAAGTTGACCTTCTAGGAGATGACGTTGGGTTCTTCCAAACAAAGGGATCGCCCCGCCTATGGCTTGTCGCGATGGTACCGCAGCTCCGTCAAAAGCTCTTCATCGGAATCGGCATAAGCGAGCTGGTTCTCCACTCGTGCTTCCAGTCTCTCCGCCTCCTCTTCCCGTCCCACTTTACGGAAGAGGTGAGCCAGGTTCACGTCCAACTCCAGGTCATCCCGCTCGCCGGAGGAAGGCTCCGCCATCGGCTGCAGGATATCTATGGCACGGTCTGTGTCTCCGCGCCGATCCAAAGCTCGCGCGAGCGCGATGCCCGCCATGTAGCGGTGGGCATCATTTGCGAGCTGGTATAGTCTGACCGCGTTCTGCAGCTCTCAAATCCCCTGCTCCGTTCGGCCACCGGCAAGGTCCAGTTCTCCATGAGCGTGAGCCAGCCACTTTTCCGGGGATCCCTGTTTTTCAAGCTTGGAAACCACCTCGCGAGCCACCGACAGCATACCGGCCTGTGCGAGGCGCGCGGCAGTTCCCGGACCCAACTCTGCTCCACTGGCAAATTGTTGACGCAGCTGACGCCGCAGTTCCTCACGATCACCGCGGGCTTCCGCGATCCCTGTTAGGTAGGCCTGCTTCTCTCCCTCGTCGGAAAGTCGAAGATACCAACGTTCCGCCAACTTAATCTTGCCGCACGTCAAGTACAGATCACCCAGATTTTCGATCCATGACTGCCGATAGTCGCTGCTTCGCAAGTCGGCAGTCTGCGCAGCCAGACGATCGGCTTCAGCCAGGGCCTGAGCAGGATTCCCTTGACGCAGGAACTGATAGGCCCTGAAGAAAGCAAGGTTCGCAGAGAGCGGGTGGCCCTCCTGAAGCTCCGGGGTGCTGAGCCGCAACGCAGCTTCATAATATGGCAGGGAAGCACCCGGGTCTTTTGACCAGTTCTCCACAGCCCACCAGGCTCGAAGGTTAGCAAGATAGTCGTAGTGGTGTAACCGAGCTTGTTTGGTTCTTTCCGCAACAGCTTCACCGTAACGGCCATCCGCCTCGTACGCAAACGGCAGGTTGTTCTCCCCCCAGTAATGGTCGGGATACAGCCGAACCAGCACCTCATAGGCCTGGATGGCTTTTTCAACCTGGCCTATGTTGTCGTAATAGCTCCCGAGAATGAAATACCGCTCCCGATCTGTGGCTGTGTCTCCGAGTTCGAACGCTCTTTTAAAATGCAGGTTGGCCTGTCTGCCCTTGCCCACATTGGAATAGCAATAGGCCAGGTAGACATGAGCGGAAGCAAAATCGGGATCGGACTGAACAGCTTGTTCCAGGAGTTCCGTTGCCGGACCCATCTTTCTTCATTCACGAACATCATGCCCCGAGAGTAGAGCTGAAGGGCACGTAGTGACGGAGTTGTCGCCTGTTCGAGCCTGGCATTACTTTCCTTGATCTGTGCCAGCGACTCACCGGCAACGTTGCGCACCTGGTTCGAGAGACGACGCACGGCAGGGGAAATCGCCGTCGTGCTGTTTGCTTCCTCGCTGACGCTTTGCAGGATAGTTCCGGTCAATGGGTCCACGATGGTAGCGCTGAGCAGGTAGACTGAACCCAGCTTCTCTACTTCTCCGGTAACCAACTCTTGAATCGTGCCATCGCGAAGGCAGACTTCTTTTGCCATGGCCTCGTCCAGGGGTGTGTTCACTGGTTTCTTCATCAGACGCAGCACGTCGTCCACTCGTTGGGGCGGTACCACCTGAAGGAAACCGGAATTGCTCAGTTCACGCTGCATGGCGTATTCCAGCGTCCCATCAAGGGCAGGCTCACCAGTCTGTTCTCGAAATGCGCGACCAGAACGGATCCGGGACGCAGCGCAGAAGTACTGTGGTGAAAGCGGAATGCAGCAATCCCGACAAGCGAAAGGACAATCACAGCCAGCGTGGCCCAGGGCCTCCAAGAGAATGCGGTCCCGGTGCGTGGGAACCGGCTCCGCTCCTGAAGTCGAGCTACCCGGAGCAGAGTCCGTGTGTGCAACCTCCGGGAAGACCACTGTGCTTATAGGGGCAATGAACCGATAGCCTCTCCGCGGCAGGGTCTCGATAAAGCGCGGAGTGCCCGCCGAATCTCCGAGAGCTGTGCGCAATTTGCCTACAGCCAGATCGATCGCGTGGTGGAAGTCCCCGAAACTCTCCCTCGGCCAAATACGCTGACGCAATTCCTCCCGCGTCACGACCTCGTTGGGTTTTTCGAGTAAAGCAGCCAGGATCTTTAAAGGTTGTTCCTGAATACGAACGCGCAAGCCTGCTTTGCACAGTTCTCCGGTCCGAAGATTCGCCTGAAAGAGGCTGAAGCGAACGATGTTGGAGACTCGGGTGTCAGTCATTACCAGCCTCGGGAAATAACGCGGAGAGTTTAGCACGTTCACATTGGGAAATGCTAAGAGAGGAGGAGCGCTAATCTGTTTACTTTCTATGGCTTATTAGGAGAGCAACATAATAGCTTAAACTACTTGCGGCGAATTGAGGGCAGCGACCTGTCGAGTTCAAAGTGGCGCGAACTTGGAGGATTCAATGCGCCGACTCGAGATGGCACTCGCGCTCCTTAGCGTGGTTCTCATGCACGGTTTCGCAGAGGCAGATCAGGGTGCTGGCGAAGGGGAACCGCCTCGAGGTGACGCTGTTCTTCGCCTTCCCTTTAAGCTGCATCGAGGGTTTGCCGTCGTTGTCCGCGGCTCCATTGGCACCGCGAAGAACCTTAACTTTCGATTGACACGGGCGCTTCACCAAGCGTTGTGGACTGCCGCTCGCACGCAAATTGCGATTGGCGGTTTCGTCCGGGCAGCTGTCGACGTTCACCCAGAAAGTCGCCGTGGACCGGGCATCGCTGCGGACATACGTCTGGGACCGTTCCGCGCCGACGAACTAAGAGTTCTCGTCCAAGATCTTTCGGTCTTGGAGGAGACGTTGGGTGTGCGTGTGGACGCCATGGTCGGCTACGATTTTCTGAAGCAGGGGCCTTTTACATAGACTACCTTTCACGGACTATTCTCTTTGGTCCGATGGATCCGCGACTGAAACAATTCCTTATGTCACCGACTTGCCGTATGTGGTTGTACTGATGCGCGTGCAAGATGCGGAACTACCTTTGTTAGTGGACACCGGCGCACATGACCTGATTGTGTTTGAAGACGGACTGGCGGACACTCGAAGGATCCTTGGGGAAACCAAGTAACACTGGACCAACCTCGGGGGACCTATTGAGGTGAAACGTTGGACTTTTCCCATTCGTTCCTGGGAGCTATGCCATGGTCCGACCGCGGAGCCTTTGTCTTGCAAGACTCCCATGCGACCAACTCCGCCGGATTCAAAGGATTGTGGGCGTAGCTGCTCTGCAACCGCACGTGTGGGCTTCGATCCTGTGCGCCGCTTGTTTGCCTGGGAATCGAAAATTCCGCAGTTCGCCTCGGCGGAGACTCGTTCAAGGTGTCGACGGTCGGATTGGCAATATCTGGAATGACGGAGCGGAGACGGGCAGAACGAATAATTAAGACAGAAGACGAGTAAATCGGGGGAGGGTTGAGTTCATGGAAATAGTGTGAGATCGCAGGAAATGGCGGAATCAGAAGCCTTCCCGGCAACTCCGATTCGCATGTGCAGGAAGCTGTCAGGGGGGTGGCAGACCCGGCAGATCGCAGACTTCGTCGACACGCAACGGATACCCGGCTTTTAGCCGGTAAGCTTTCCTCCATGCGTGTATGCGATCTCCCGGCTATTAAACCAACAGGCGCGGATGCAGCAATAACGAAAGAATCTTGGCGCGGAGGCTACTGATGAAACAAAGAAATGCGTTTCACCTCAGGTGTGACGGTCCTGCTCCTCTTGTCTCTCCCAGCCGTGGCCGGCAAGCCGGGCAACGCAGCCGAAGTGATTGTTGTTTCCACAGTTGAGGGGAGCAGCGTCCTTGCCGATCCGGCGATACCAAACTTTCGCTTGCAGAGCGACCTTCTGGGCGATTACTACCACGGCGTGGACGGGGTGGTCTCCCATCTGCAGGCCGGCACCATCGGAACTGGAGCCGGCGACTGGGAAATGGACACAACCGATTCCACTGTTCGCAGGTTGATCTTGGACCTACGCGAGCCCTATGACGCCAATACTAGTCCGCCATTCGCCTATAGGGCGCTGCCGGCGCGAATCATCGTCAAGTGCCACGTAGTGAGTCCGGCGAGCATCGGCGGCATGCGAGGTTTGAACAGCACCCTCGGCTGCCTCATGAATATCAGTTTCGTGCTGGGCAAGGACAGCTATGTGTTGACCATGAACCGCGGAGCTTACCCGGACATCAACGATGCACTAGTCACGTGCACTGAGGTTGGCGGGTAATCTCACCGATCCGAACGCGCTCTGCACGGCTTGGACCGTCGATCCCAGCGTGACTGACTCGACAGGCACTCGCAATTTGGCGCGTCTAGTCTTCCGAGGGAAAGGCGGGAAGCTCGAAGATCGAGGCCGCTTCTACATGAGGTTCCACATCTCGTTCCGCAGGTAAGACCCTGCCCTAGCTACTTTCCATCGCAAAAATGAAGGATAAGAGGGGCGTAAACAGCGGAGGCGGACCCGAGGATGGGAGTCAGAACGTTCAGTTTGTGCAGTATTCGAGAAAGTAATAAAACATTTTGAAGACATATTGTTTTAGACAGGAACCGTGATTAGGATGACGGCCATGATCAAACTACGTCATCAACAACCGTCGCTGTGGCATCGAGGGCTAGCCAAGGATATCGAGGGCTTGTGGGAACCGTGGATGTGGCTGGTGGGCGAGCTGCTGGAAGATGAGCAACTTTTGGATACGGTGTACGAAGCTCAGGGGGAACGCCACCCGCAGAGCCGCAGCCGTGGCCGGATGCAAACGCCAGCGGAAGTCGCGCTCCGCCTGCTGTTGTTGAAACATATCCGGAACTGGAGCTATGACGTTCTGGAACGCGAGGTGCGGGCCAATCTGGTGTATCGCGCGTTTACTCGAATCGGAGACGAAAAAGTGCCGGACGCGAAGACCTTGGCTCGACTGGGGCAGGTAATCGGGCCGAAGGTGATTGAGCAATTGCACCAGCGGGTGGTGGAACTGGCGCAGGAGCGAGGAGTGACGCAAGGTAAGAAGTTGCGGGTGGATACCACGGTAGTGGAAAGCAACATTCATTATCCGACCGACAGCAGTTTGTTGGGGATGGGACGCGGGCGCTGACGCGCACGATGAAGAAGATCGAGTCGAAGTCGGGAGGTCTGGAACGCAAGGTGCGGGATCGCATGCGCAGCATACGAAGCGAGTAGTGGCGATTGCCCTATCGACTCGACTGCTGGGATCCTCCGGAGAGGAGCGGAGAAAGCGACAGTATCGGGAGCTTCTCAGCTTGACGCGGAAAGTGGTGAATCAGGCGCAGAGAGTACTGGCGGAAGTGAACAAGTCGCCGCGGCGTCGTCGCACTCCCCTGGAAGGTCTGACGCAATCGCTGGAGACCATGGTGGGGAGAGTTCGGCAAGTGGTGAAACAAACCCGGGTACGGATTTTCGCAGGAGACACGAAGTCGCCGGGAAAGATCGTGAGCGTGTTCGAACCGTACACGGAAATTATTCGCAAAGGGAAAGCGAGCAAGCCCAACGAGTTTGGCAAGCTGGTCAAGATTCAGGAAGCGGAAAACCAAATCGTGACCCACTTTGAGGTGTTTGCCGAGCGCCCTGCGGACTCGACTTGCTCGTGTCCTCGATCGAGGCGCACCAACAGAGATTAGGACGAACCCCGCGCATGGTCGCTGCCGATGCGGGATTTTATTCGCGCGAGAACGAGAAAACGGGGCAAGCGCTAGGTGTGAAGTGGATGTCGGTGCCCAATAAGAACACCACCAGTAGCGAACGGAAACGTCTTCAGCACCAGCGTTGGTTTCGTAGAGGGCAAAAGTGGAGGACCGGCTCGGAGGGAACGAATCAGCGTGCTCAAACGAAGACAACGGGTTGCGCCGTTGCCTCTATCCCGGTCTGGACGGCATGCGACGATGGGTGGGGCTAGGCGTGATTGCGGACAACGTTATACAAATGGGGTGCTATCTTGCACGACAGAGCACCTAAGCCGGTACCGTCCACTCGCCTCGCACAGAACGGACACACCCAAAATCGCACACCGAAGGCCATATCCGTTGTGTGTTATGCCGCCGGGCCTATGTCAGAAAGCGCATTTTTGCGACGGAAGTAGCTAAGCTAGAGCGGTCGAATGCGCTGAGGCAATCTCATGCGTCCATAAACCGGGTTATTAAATGTTGCGATATCGGCCTTACACTTATTGACCGGTTTTCAGAGAGTAGAAGGCAATCTTTGTCGCTCGCGGAGAGCCACACTCGCAGCGGGATGCCATCAAGATTCGCGCGGTCGTCCAAACTGTAATGAAATTGTAGTGGTTGCTCGATCAGAACGAATCGGCTCCGAGCAGAACGGATCAAATCGACTGATTGTCGGTAGCAAGTTAAAATGTCCGGTTTTTGTAGCATGTGAGATGTCCGGTTTCAAAGTTGTGCCCGCGCCGTTTGGGTTGGGTTGATTTTGGGGATGGGATTGTAGGGGAAGGGGCGGTTCCCCTTCCCCTGCTCGTCTGTGTAGAAGCTTTGGCTGGCAAGGGTGTCCCGGCGCCGTCATAGCGACCTAGGCGATGCGGTCCGTGGGTGAGGGTAAGGGTTCCATCCAGGTGCTGATGCACCAGCACCGGCAGCCCGCCAGCGTGGCTCGCCAGCGCACCGCTCGATCTGCAAGCTGAGATGCTGAAAGCTCACCGTGTTGTCGCGGTTCACGCCCGCTCAAACTGCAGCGAGAAGGTCCGTTCCAGACCTCGCCTCGCCAGGAAAGGCGGTTCCCCGTTCCGCGGCCCGACCTGAAAGCTGCGATTGAACTCTGCGATGTAGTCGTCCCGCAGAAACCGGTTCGCTTCCTCCAGTGTCGATGCTGGAGCCGCAGTTCCTGGGGCAGACGGCCTTGCCAGGTCCCGAAGTTGCGCTCGCTTCGTCCCCGCGCTTGCGGCGAGTAGGCCGGGATCATCTGAATCCCAACTCGCGCAGCGCCCGTCCCACTTGCGTAAGGCGATGGGATCCACTTTGCCGCCCACCTTCGGCGTGAGCCAGAAATGGCTGCCCCGATCGCTGTATAGCGCGCAGAACAGCCCCTTGCGCTCGATCACCTCCCGCAACCCCGCCATCACCGTCACCGTCGATTCTTCCTCCACCAATTGCGCGTAATAAATCTCGCTGGTGGCATCGTCCAGAATCACGATCAGGTCGTACCAGCGTTCATCCTGAAACCACTGGTGGCGGCTGCCGTCGATGTGCAACAGCATCCCCGGCAACGGCCGCCGGGGACGCCGCTTGCGATGCACTCCGCGCTTACGTCCACGCGCCACCAGTCCGGCCCCCTGCAGCGCCTGCTTCACCCAGGTGTAGCTCAGCTCGATGCCGTGTTCGGCCCCCAGCTTCTCGTGAAAATGCTGCACGTTCAGATCGAAATACCGCTCCCGGTACAGCCCCAGCACCTGCTCCACCGTCGCCACCGGCACCCGTCGGTCGAAGGCTTGCCCCGCCGCCGGTCGAACAACCCGTTATAGCCGTCCTCCTCGTAGCGCTCCCGCCAGCGCCGCATCGGCCGGTCGCTGATGCCCAGAATCTCCGCCGCCTGCCACCACGTGATCTTCTTCGCCATCGCTTGCAACATCACTTCCTGTACTTTCATCGCCCGCTCCATCGCGGCCTTCGGGTAAGAATCCATGCTTGCCATGGTCTCCCACCCTCGCCGCCCGCAAAGCGGACTTCTCATGTGCTATCTCAACCGGACATATCATGTGCTACCGACAGATCAAATCGACTGATTTGTAACCCGTTGAAAAAAGGAGTAGAGTACACAATTTTCCAAACGGTTCAGAACCCACCTGTGTATTGCTAAACCGCTGTACAGCCGTCGCTGTCCGACCGCGCATCCGCTTTTGCAGCTAGGCGCATGCCTTGACGCCCTGCTGGTCTCCTCATACCGCCAGATGCTGTGATCGAGAAGGGCTGGCTCGACCAACAGCAAATCCGCTGCGCTGCTCACTATGTCTCTTGGGGTGTCGTAATCGTTCGGACTGGTCGCGATCCCGGCCATGTCGAGGAATTTCCGGAGGCGCCCATCGATCGCAGTCCCCTGCACCCGACCAGGATTTTGAGGTAATCGACGGTCTTTGGGCCGACGCCTTTGATGGCATGGAGTTTGGGAAGATTAGAATCTTTCACTAGCCACGCCCTCAGGTCGGCTTCGCTTTCAATTTCCTCCTGTTTCAACAGTTGGAGAATGGCGCAAAATCGCTCGACGCGACGGCCTAGCCAGGATCTCGAGGTTTCGCTATCTTTGCAATTCAGAAACTCCGCTGCAGGGATCGATTTCAGGAGATCGAGTAATGCGGTCACGGTCGTCTCACGCGGCCAGTTCTTCATGATGCGCTTCGTGCGGGGCGTAACGTAGCTCTCATAGTCCCTCCGTGCTTGAAGGACCGCGTCCGCAATGGTTGCGCCGATATGGCCGTAACTGTCACCGACTTCGTCGTAGACGAAATTTGGCAGCGATTGAATATACTCAACCAAACGTGTTGCGGCATCGTCGGGTGACATACTCTATCCCTTCTCTGAATGCTCCCCCATCCTACTTTTGAGGACACCCACAACCGCCGCCAGGGCGTTTTTGACGGGTACAGGCAGCGAGGGCGGGCGGCCAGTGAGGGTAAGGGCGGGTGGCTCCGTAGAGCGCGGGAAATCGGACCAGGAGCGATTATCCATCTAAACCATTCAAAATTAGAGCAACTGTCGCATTTTGGCGGATTTGTTACGCAGATTTCGGGAACCGTGGCAACGCTCGGTCCCTGGACGTCCGGCTTCTCGATGGGATGTCCTCAGTTTTCGGCATTTTCTGCGGGAGGTGAAGAAACAGTCGCCACGGAGCGTCTACAACAGTGCTCAACTCGCAGGCAACGGTTCTTGGACTTGCACTGGCTGAGTAACCACGGCCTCTTTTTTGCGGGCGCGGGTTGCTGCTGCCTTTCTTGGGGCGGCCCGACGGGTGCCGGTTGCTGCCGCTTTGCGTCCGGCCGCTCGAGTCGCAAAGAGTGAAGTCACAGGTGGCCCCTCGCCGGCAATCGGCTAGCTGGGGATTGGCTGGAAATCCGGGTAAGCGACCCCGCCGTGCTCACCCACATCCAACCCTTGGATCTCTTCCTCTGCGGTTACACGTAAACCGCAGGTGAGCTTAATTAGATACCAGAAGATTGTCGAGATTCCGCCGACAAACGCACCGACTGCGACGATGCCGATCAACTGTGGGATCAACTGGGCGAATCCCCCTCCCATGAACAGTCCTGGCTTGGCAACCGCCGCCGCCGGACACACCGTGGGGTCCGCAAACAACCCAACGCACAACGTCCCGAAGACACCATTCACTAGGTGAACCGAAGTTGCGCCAACCGGGTCATCGGCCCCGACCTTGTCGAAGAAAAAAACAGCCACGACCACCAACAGTCCGGCAATGATGCCGATGAGGAATGCGCTACGCATGCTGACAAATGCGCATGGCGCCGTAATAGCCACTAACCCAGCCAGGCCGCCATTCAAGGTCATACTCAAGTCAGGCTTACCGGAAATAATCCAGATCAATATCAGGGAACTGATTGAGGCAGTAGCTGCCGCGATGTTCGTCGTGGCGGCAATGTGACCAATCGAGCCCCAATCAAGGCTCATGGTGGAGCCGGGATTGAAGCCAAACCAACCAAACCACAGGACAAAGACGCCGATTGTCGCCGACGTCATGCTATGGCCGGGGATGGGATTGACTTTCCCGTTCGTATAGCGGCCGATACGTGGCCCCAGGATCAAGATGCCGGTAAGTGCGGCCCATCCGCCTACTGAGTGCACAACCGTCGATCCGGCGAAGTCCAGCATGCCTAGCTTCGAGAGCCAGCCACCACCCCAAATCCAGTGGCCCCCGATCGGGTAAATGATCGCTACCATCGCGAACGAGAACAGGAAGAACGCTCCGAATTTAATGCGTTCGGCAACCGCGCCGGAAACAATCGTGGCCGCGGTGCCAGCGAACACCAACTGAAAGAAGAATTTTGCCCACAGTGGAATGCCAGTCCAGGAAATCGCGCTATAGACTCCATGATAGAGGTCGCCGGTCAAGGGGCTGTTGTCAGATCCGCCCGCGAACCAGATTCCCGAAGTCCCAATAAAACCGTTGCCATCCCCAAACATCAATCCCCAACCGATTAGCAGGAACGCTACCGACGAAACTGAGAACACTATGTAGTTCTTGAAGAGGATGTTGGTGCAATTCTTAGCGCGGCACAAACCAGATTCAACCAACGCGAAGCCCAGGTTCATAAAAAATACTAAAAACCCGGTGATAAGTGTCCACATTGTGTCCACTCCCACTTTGGTGGCATCGATTTGCGGTGCGGAATTCCCGCCTTGGTCTTCTCCCGCAGCGAGCAGCGGCAGCCCGAAAAACAGCAGCAACAACAAGAGTACTGGGAGCGCTGATTTCCCTGGCCAGTTGCGGAAGGCATTGCTGATTATTCGAAAGCGTGCTGGCGTGGAGATTCCTTCCTCTCTGACAGCGACACCGCAGGTGCTAGTCTTTTCTCCGACTATCATTGATGAGCATCTCCATTCTTCCGGTTTCTTTAGGGTGACTTGTGCAGCCATGAATCGCATTAAAGTCTCGAACTTTTGCTCGAAACTCGCGGCCATAAATCTTGCTCTAAGAAAACAACCGTGATTACCCCACATCCCTTCATGCACTGGCGTGATCGAATTCGTCTCCTACAAACCCGTAATTCTCGTTCTATTTGCAGCCGCAGTCAAACCTGAACCATTTGCCCGCCTGCCTGATCATTTCGCCAGAATGGTTCGCCTTAGGTGCGACGGCACAACGATACGGAGGGCACGCGTTACGAAGTAGGAGGGACGAAGGAGGTCTAGCGGCGAAACGTGCAGAGCCGAATCAAGATGCAGTACCCGTCTATCATGGTCAGACGCTGGCGAAGGTACCGATCTTCTCGGGGTTGGCGGAGGACGAACGCGCTTTTCTCACCCAGCGTACGGTGCCACGCCACTACGCAGCCGGAGAGATTGTTTTTTCAGAAGGCGAGCCCTGCTTGGGCCTGTACGTTGTCGAATCCGCGCATGTGCGCATCTTCAAGAGTTCTTCCGGCGGCCGCGAGCATGTACTCAGCGTTGACGGACCAGGAAGTTCGGTGGCGGAGTTGCCGGTTTTTGACGGCGGGAACTACCCGGCTTCGGCCGCGGCAATCGACGACGCCACTCTGCTCTTCGTGAGCAAACAAGACTTCTATGCCTTGTGTCTTACCCATCCGCAAGTTGCTCTCAAGGTCTTACGCGTCGTGGGAGCGCGTTTACGGCGGCTGGTTGGAATCATCGAAGAGCTCTCGTTTTCGACGGTACGCCACCGGCTCGCGTCTTTCCGCCTGCGGCTGGCGCAAAAAAGAAGGTACTCACACGCCCGAAGGCGTCGATATCACGCTTCCGAGCAGCAACCACGTTATTAATGACGGCGACGGCAGCAAACGCGCATATGAGGGCGTCGAGCGCATCCGCACATTGCTCCAATGTCTCTCGGCAACCTCCGAGATCAACTCGGGTGGCTAGTGTTTGAACAATCGTGTGACGCCTTGCGCCTTCCTCCTCGTTATTGCGGTTGTAAGCTTGATGGGGAGACCCCAATGACAGAGCTGAGCTGCTGGAAACGCCTCGATTGGCAAACCACGTCCGCTCTTTTCCCATGGCCATATTGGACAACCTGTTTCTCCTAGGAGCTTCAGGACGCAGCTGTCATCGCCGCTCCCCCACGCGCCCCAGACCACAATGTTGAACGCACGTTTACCTTTCGCTGCTGCCAATACTCCTCAGTCTGACGTAAGGGCTTTTTCGTTACTGGAATTCTGCCTTCCAGCACACCATTGACGAAATCGCCGCCGGTCGGAAATGGCCTACGACCGGGCGATTCCAGTCCCGCGACTAGCTCCAGCAACTCCCGATGTATCTTTGGACGCACATAATCCAGCGGAATAGAGAAGGGAGCATCGATGGCCGCTGCGGCGAACTCGGATTGCCGCAAGTACTGGACGAGGTTGGTAAACGGATGGCGGTCACAGCTCAGTTGCTGCACGCGCCTGAGTTTCGCCAGCGATAGTCGCCCGGGAGCGCAATCCACTTCCGCAATCCATACATTGCTCTTGCCACATCCAGCGGACCACATTCGATCTTTGTCAGTGAGGCTCACCATTTCTTTCAAGGTGGTCGCTGCTGAACTAGGGAGACTCTGATTAAGCTCTCTGCTTTCCACAACCGGTCAAGTTAGAGTGTCTGAGAAATGAAGCAGAGGACCCTGGCGATGATGACTGGCTTTGAGCAGTACACGAGGAAGACGCGGCGAGCGATATTTCTGGAGGAGATGGAGCAGGTGGTGCCGTGGCGCGAGCTGGGCGCCCTGGTGGAGCCGCATTATCCCAAGCCGGGGAACGGTCGGCCGCCGGTCGGCGTGGAGCGAATGCTGCGGATTTACTTTTTGCAGCAGTGGTTCAACCTGTCGGACCCAGCCGTGGAAGAGGCGCTCTACGACTCGACGGTGATGCGGCAGTTTGCGGGCATTGATTTGGGCTGTGAGCCGGTACCGGACGAGACCACGGTGTGCAAGTTCCGGCACTTGCTGGAAGAACAGGAACTGGGGGAACAGATTCTGGGGACCGTGAACTTGCACCTGCAAGCACAGGGGGTGCGAATCACCACCGGCACGATCGTGGACGCGACCATCCTGCACGCCCCTACTTCGACCAAGAACCAGCAGCAGCGCCGCGATCCGGAGATGCACCAGACGAAGAAGGGCAACCAATGGTGTGTGTCACGAACACGAGCGCAAGCTCGTGGTGCTGTACTGAAGATGGGAGCAGGTCTCCCGGAGCCGGCTTACAGGAGTCGGTTTCAAACCGCCCGGTGCTGCTGCGTTCAAAAGGCGCGGTGGTGAGCGACTGGGGAAAAGGCATCACAAGATGTCAGGTATGCACTGAGAAGATGAGCGAAAGCGAACCGTTGATGACGCATCGTTATTGCCTCAAGGTACTGTCAAAACCGGGGTTGACCATTGGCTCCGGGATCAATCGGGACGATACCTGTTTACGGGCCCGGTGGCAGTCGGTGTATAGACGGCATGAACTCAGGGCAGGCTTTGGTGCGGAACGTGAGAACCTCGTTGCGGATGCAAAGGGAAATAACAAATGGCAGACACCATGAGGAAGAATACCGATGCCGGAACGAGGGGCGGAGCCGTCCGCAGTAGTGAAGAAGCTCTTGTAACGAGAGTGGAGCGAAGGGACGGAGTTATCCAGTTGATGGCGGTCTCCAACCCGTTCTGCGGGGATGAGTGACATGCCATCAGCAAAACCTTTTGCGATAGCAAAACGCACAGTATGGGAAGCGTACCAGCAGGTCAAGGCCAACCGGGGTGCTGCGGGCATCGATGAGGAAACCATCACGATGTTCGAACAGGACCTAGCGAGGAATTTATACAAGCTGTGGAACCGCATGTCGTCGGGGTCGTACTTCCCGCCGCCGGTAAAGCAGGTAGAAATTCCGAAGGCAAAGGGCGGCACGAGAAAGCTGGGTATCCCCACTGTGTCTGATCGAATTGCACAGACTGTAGTCAAACGCATCATTGAGCCAGTTCTCGATCCGATCTTTCATCCGGATTCGTATGGATATCGGCCGGGACGCTCGGCGAAACAGGCGATTGCCGTCACCAGAAAGCGGTGCTGGCAACATGACTGGGTGGTGGAGTTTGACATCAAGGCGGCCTTTGATCAAATCGATCATGGCCTCCTGCTCAAGGCTGTGCGCACCCACATTAAAGATCGCTGGATACTGCTGTATCTCGAGCGGTGGTTAACTGCGCCATTCGAAACCGCCGAAGGGGAACAGTTGCCGCGGCAACGCGGCACTCCCCAGGGCGGGGTGGTTTCACCGATCCTGATGAATCTGTTCATGCACTACACGTTCGACTGTTGGATGCAGCGGAAGCATCCGCAATGCCGGTTCTGTCGCTACGCCGATGACGCAGTGGTTCACTGCCACAGTCAGGAGCAAGCGAAAGCTGTGATGCAGGCCATCGCATCGCGGCTGGCGGAATGTGGACTGATGATGCATCCGGAAAAGTCGAAGATCGTCTACTGCAAGGACAGCAATCGCACACAAGCATACCCGCATGTGTACTTCACATTTCTTGGTTTCACGTTTCGGCCAAGGAAGGCTCTGAGCAAGGCCCGCCGGCTATTCACCAGTTTTCTGCCGGGTGCAAGTGCGGATGCCATGAAGAAGATGCGGCAGGCGGTGCGGGGGTGGAAACTGAATCGTCAGACACACGTGGCGCTTGCTGCGCTGGCCAAGCTATACAACCCAGTCATTCAAGGGTGGTGGAACTACTACGGGACATTCTATCCAACGGCCATGCTCCTTATTCACCAGCACATCGACCGAGCGCTCGAACGATGGGCTAGACGCAAGTTCAAGAGCCTGTCGGGACGGCGATACGCCAGTGTGCAATGGCTGCAGAAACTGAAGAATGCTGAACCGCAGTTGTTTTACCACTGGAGTGTGATTGGGAATGAGGCTGGATGATGGGAGCCGTATGACGCGAGAGTGTCACGTACGGATCTGTGAGCGGCTGGAGGTGAAACTCCTCCGGCCGACTCGCCACTTCGGGATGAAGGCGCATGTGGGGGTGGATAGCAAGACCAAGATCATCCATACGGCGGTGGCGACGGCGGCCAATGTAGCCGATTCGGCGGTGCTGCCGGATCTGTTGCACGGCGAAGAAACGCGCGTGTGGGGCGATCAGGCGTATCGCGGACAGACCGGAGTGATCCGCGAGTGCGCACCTCAAGCCCAAGACTGCACCCATCGGCGCTACCGCTACAAGGATCGCATTGATGAGGTGAAGCGGGCGAAGAACCGGACCAAGTCGACGGTGCGCTCCAAGGTGGAGCATGTGTTTGGGGTGATGAAGCTGAAGTTCGGATTTGTGAAGCTGCGCTATCGACGACTGAAGAAGAATGCCACCCAACTGTTTGCGGTGTGCGCGCTGGTGAATCTGTACTTGGCCCGGAAAAAACTGTTGCTTCTGGCACCGGCCTAGCCCGGGAGCGAAGGTTGCTGATCACGGGCGAGCCGCCGAAGGGGGCTGGAAGACCGGAACGAACCGAATCCGAACGCTTGCACCAGCCTGGCAGAACACTTACTACCTCGAAGACACGGGCTTATTCAGAGTTTCCCTAAACTGGCCGGGAGCTACGAAAGGTCAAGCTCCTCTCCATCTTCGAAGTTGGCGAGAACTGTAGTAAAATTGTAGTAGTTCTGTGCTCAAAACGGGGCATATTGGATCATGACGGGTCAACAGGTGGGATTTGTAAGCGGCTGACAAATCATATAGAGTAGAGAATTTTCATAAGGGATCAGAACCCGCCTGTGAACTTGAAAACCGGCATACCCGGAAGGGTATCGGGGGTTCGAATCCCTCACTCTCCGCCAGACCTCTATCTAAGCGCGCTCTGGTTCGCTTCCCGGAGTGATTCGAGCAGGCGTAGACGGCGAGCCCTTCAGACCTGACCCGGCGTATCATAGCCGGCATGAAGCCGGGGCGATTGCCAGGGGCGGCTGTATTTGGCGTTCTGCTTTTTTTCTGTTTGTCACACCTTCCTGCAGGCTTGGCTCAGGCCGATCCAGGCCCGGCCCAACTCACCGAGTCTTTCACACGTCCACCCGATGACTGCCGGATCATGATGCGCTGGTGGTGGTTTGGCCCGGCCGTCACCAAACCCGAGATCCAGCGGGAACTTGAACAGATGAAGGCGGCCGGCATAGGAGGCGTGGAGATCGCCACCCTGTATCCGCAAGCCCTTGACGACCTTCAAACCGGTTTCCGCAACCTGCCCTATCTCTCGGATGAGTACATCGATGCGCTGCGTTTTGCGGCCTCCGAGGCCATGAGGCTGGGTTTGCGGATTGACGTCACTCTTGGGAGTGGGTGGCCCTTTGGTGGCCCTCATGTCCCTGTGACCCAGGCCGCGGGTGAAATGCGAGTAGAGACGGTTGCGATCCCATCCAATGCGCGCTCGATCGCCGTGCCCGGCATTTCGACCGGTGAGGAATTGATTGCGATGTTCCTGGTTCCCGGTTCCGGCGATGCCCTTGCTTTCCCGGAAGCGAAGCCGCTTCCAATCTCAGCGATTGAAAACGGACGCCTGAAGATTTCCGGAGATCTGAGCGGCCCATACGGTGCAGTCTTCTTTATCTCAAGCCGGACCGGAATGATGGTGAAAAGGCCGGCGGTTGGAGCGGAGGGCTTCGTCCTCGACCACTACGATCAGAAGGCCACCGAGAATCATCTCCACGCGGTGGGAGACCGCTTGCTGGAAGCATTCGGTGATCACCCGCCATATGCCGTATTCAGCGACAGCCTGGAAGACTACGGATCCAACTGGACCGGCGATCTGCTGCAGCAATTCCGCCAGCGCCGCGGCTATGACCTCGCTCCCCATTTGCCGGCACTGGTCGCCGATGCCGGGCCGGAGACGGCCGCAGTCCGTCACGATTGGTCAAAGACTCTCACCGAACTTACGAACGAACATTTCCTCGCGCCTCTGCACGCATGGGCACAGCAGCATCACACTTTGCTTCGTTCGCAGACCTATGGATTCCCTCCGGTCACTCTCTTCAGCAACCGGTATGAAGACCTTCCCGAAGGGGAGGGCAAAGCGACGCTGCTGATGTGGCGGCAGTTTTCAGATACGCGCTGGGCGGCGTCCGCCGGGCATCTCTTCGGCAAGCCCGTGATCTCATCGGAGACCTGGACCTGGCTGCATTCCCCAGCCTTTCACGCCACGCCTCTCGATATGAAAGCGGAAGCGGATTTGCATTTCCTGCAGGGGATCAACCAGTTGGTGGGACACGGCTGGCCCTATTCGCCCCAGACAGCCGGGGAGCCGGGATGGCGCATGTACGCCGCCGGAGCTTTTAACGCGCACAATCCCTGGTGGTTCGCCATGCCGGAGCTCAGCGCATATCTTCAGCGCGTGAGTTTTGCCATGCGGCAGGGCAAGCCGGTAAACGATGTTGCCCTATTGTTGCCGAACGATGACGCGTGGGCCGGCTTCTGCATCCCCCGCCAGTCGTCCGAGCCGGTGACCTCGAAGGGCGGTTTCAACACCCGCGGGGAGAATCTCAGCATCGACGAATCGATGGGAAAGTTACTGGGAGACAAAGTGATCCCGCAGATTCTGGATGCGGGTTTCAATTTCGACTTGGTTGATGGCGATGCCATCGATGCTTTCGGAATTCGCTATCCCGTGCTGGTGCTGCCCGGCATCAATCGCCTGCCGGTTTCCACGTACCGGAAGATCGAGCAATACGCGCTGCATGGTGGCATTGTTATTGCCACCCGCGGCCTGCCTTCTACCGCGCCGGGATTGGTGAATGCCGAGAGCGACAGCAAAGAGATCAAGGAAATCTCCCAGCGACTGTTCCTCGACCAGGGCGCTCCCGGTCACTTTTTACAAGATGAGAATCAGCTGGGAGCTCTTGTCACAAGCAATCTCAAACCGGATGTCGTTTTTGCTCCCAGAACTCCTGAGATTGGCTTCAATCATCGTCACCTGAGCGCGGGCGACCTGTACTTTATCGCGAATACCAGCAATCAACCGCATAGGGTCGCCGCCAAGTTCCGCGCGTCCGCCAGATATGCGGAGTTGTGGGACGCATTTACCGGCCGGATCTCGCCGATGGAGACCCCGGACAAAATCGAAATCTCGTTGCAGCCCTATGAATCGCGCCTGATCTATCTCACAAATTCGGCTTCGACGACCAAGCCTGAGCGCTCAGCGGACTGCGGATGCGCGTTCGTCGGTCATCGATCTCTCCGGGGATTGGAGCCTCACGTTCACGGGCCTGAATCAGACGATCCACATGGCCACTCTTCACTCATGGAGCGAAGAGGAATCTTTCAGATACTATTCCGGGCAGGTCACGTACGAAAAAACATTCGGCCTGCCGGCGAAGGTCAGCACTGGAAATTCTCTGGTCCTGGATTTCGGAGAAGGCAAGCCGGTGGCTGCGCCAGATCCGCTGCCGGCCTTCAACCTGCGGGCTTACCTGGAGGGGCCGGTGCGGGAAGCGGCGGAGGTTTACGTCAACGGCCGGCGCGCAGGAGTGGTGTGGCACCCGCCGTACACCATCGATGTGACATTGCTGCTGAAAGCGGGAAGGAATGAGTTGCGCCTCGTGGTCGGCAACACGGCGATTAATTCTCTGGCCGGGCGCGCCCTTCCCGACTATCGCCTGCTGAACGATCGCTATGGTGAAAGATTCATTCCCCAGGGCATGGACAACCTGCAACCGCTTCCGTCCGGCCTTGTTGACGGTCTCCGGCTGAGAGTAACCGGCAGCACTCGATGAGTGCCCGCGTATTATCAACCCAGTTAATTGCGGACGCCCCCGCGTTTTCCTCTGCGCTGTGCCAGGAGTTAGCGTAACTGCGTAGTCGGGTAGTGCGGCACGGCCGCGATTATTGGAGGCATCGTTGAACGGTTTCCCTGAGTTTGGTCTTGCCGGTCAAGTGGCGCTGGTCACCGGCGCGGCGCGCGGGTTGGGCAATGCGATTGCACGCGCCCTGGCCCATGCCGGCGCAGATGTGGCTCTTGGCCTGCGCGATGTGAACGCGCGGGGAGACCTGGTGGCGCAGATCGAAGCGATGGGCCGCCGGGCCCTTCCCTTGCAAATGAACATGACGAATCTCGCTGAGATATTTCAGTCTGTCGATGACACTGTCAGGCATTTCGGACGGCTCGACATCCTGGTCAATAACGCGGGAGTCGCGCCCGACAACCTCGCAGAGAACGTGAACGAAGAGGATTTCGATCTGACCCTGGCGGTCAATCTGAAGGGGACATTTTTCGCCAGCCAGGCTGCCGGGCGGGTCATGATCAGGCAGAAGAGCGGACGGATCATCAATATGAGCTCGCAGGCCGGGTTCGCCGCGCTTCCGACCGAGTCTGTGTATTGCATGACCAAGGCAGCCATCGCACATCTCACCAAATGCCTTGCCGTGGAATGGGGGAAGTACAACATTACGGTGAACGCGGTTGCGCCGACATTTATCCATACTCCCGGCACCGAGAGTTACCTGGCAAACCCCGAGGCCCGGTCGGATGTACTGGAGCGCATCGCCGCTCTGCACCGTATCGGCGAGCCCATGGAGGTTGCGGGCGCGGTCGTTTTCCTGGCCTCCAGCGCTGCGTCGCTTATCACGGGCGAAACGATTCTGATTGATGGGGGATGGACGGCCCGGTAGGGCACACCCAGGCTAAACCTGCGCATCAGAATTCAGTTTCTTTTCTGGTGTCTTCGTCTCGCGCCTCTTCAGCGGCGCGGGCGTCGTCGCTTTCCTGCTGCTGTGAGAGTTTCCTGAATTCGGCAAACATGAGCTTCGACTTTTCCGCTTCGCCGAGCCGGGAATACACGCGCGCCAGCTGATAGTAAGCTGGACCCAGACTCGGGTCGCGGCTCACAGCCTGGCTTAACTCGTCGGCCGCCTCCTTCCACCGCTCGGAGTGGACCAGAAGCATGCCCAGTTCGTAGTGCGATAACCCATACGCCGGCTTGAGTTCGATGGCTTTGCGGAAGGATGCTTCAGCCTCGGGATATTTGTTCTGGCGCATGAGGAAGATCCCGAGATGGCAGCGGAAGCGGGCGTTGTTAGGGTCGAGAGCAATGGCCCGGCGAAAACATCGTTCCGCTTCCGCGTGCTTGTCCTGGCTGACCAGGGCCACGGCCTCGAGGAATAACGTTCTGGCCGAATTCGGGTTGAGTTCCGCTGCCCGGGCCAGGTTTTGTTCCGCCTCGGCGTAGCGCCGGATAAAGTACAGACTGACGCCGGCCAGATAATAAGGTTCATCCCATTGCGGGGCCAGGGCAATGGCCCTCTGCGCAAGTTCGACGGCTGCGTTTTGCTGTCCCGCGCGTTGCAGGATGCGAGTACGCAGCACCAGGATTTGTGGATTGTCAGGCGCCAGGGCCAGCGCCTGGTCGGATTCCTTGTCGGCCTCGGGAAAGCGGTGATCGAGATAAAATGCGCTTCCCCGCAAGTAATGGTCGTCGGCGGTTTTCGGTTGCGTGATGAGGTCCAGGACCTGCTCGGCCTCGCCGGATGCAAGATAAGCCAAACCAAGCTGGTGACGAATCTGGATATCGTCAGGGCGGACACGGCTGGCGGAGCGGAAGATACGTCGCTGCATCCCTGGGTTGAGCATTCTTGAGGAAGAGTTGACCGAGAGCAGCGTTCCACTGGAAATCCGCACTGAGATGTTTTGCGGCAGCTTGCGCGTCAGTTCGTGCTTCCTCGACCCGGCCCGCTTCGAGTTCGGCCCGGACAATATTGAAGGCTACATCGGGGCGGCGCGGATTCAACCTTCTGGCCTGGATCAGGTGCGGCAGCGCGGAGGCGGGTTGCTTCAGTTCGAGAAGCACAATCCCCAGATCGTAAGCGGCGTCGGCCTGGTTGGGATTCAGTTTCACGGCCTGCTCCAACTGGGCGCGCCCTTCTTCAATCTGGTGATTCCGCAGGTAGGCCAGGGCCAGGTTGTAGTGACCTGAAAAAGAGCGCGGCTGCAATTCCAGGGCGCGACGATAGTGCTCGATGGCTTTTGCCATGTCTCCGCGTTGGAACTCGGTCAGACCGAGCAGGAGGTAGGCCGGGGCGAATTTGGGATCGGCCTGGACGGCCTGGTGCAGCTTCTCAATAGCAGCGCCTGTATCGCCGGCTGCGAGTGCCTTCTGGGCCGAAGCGAAATGGGCATGTGCAGGGGAGACCGCCGGCGGATTCCGCCGCGCAGCGGATGCCGGCGGCCTGTGAAAAAAAAGCAGCGGCCAGCAGGCAGGCTACCAGCCAGGCCCTGGTCTGGTGCGAAAGCTCAACCCGCGCGCGGGAAATGCCCAAAATCACACACCTGCCTCAAGAGTGCCAACGAAATCGATTAAATCGATAAAATAGAGGCAATTATATCTTGACTACGCATCTTGCTGGCCTGTAATTTGACCGAGTCAGCTGACAGCCTTTCCACTCCAACCCGCCTGCGGGAGGTGCTTTGTGTTTTTCTCGTCACGCAAAGCTTTTGCTTATCTGGCCGTAGTGGTTCTCTTGAGCAGCTGTGTGCTGCATGCCGAAGTTACCGCTGGAATCCAGGGTACAGTGACGGACCCCAGCGGCGCCACGGTGCCGAATGCGACCGTGACCCTCAAGAATCCGGATACTGGACTCGATCGTCACATTCAGACGGACACATCCGGCAGCTACCAGTTTCTTAGCGTCCCGGTCGGAGACAAGTACGCCCTGGAGGTCGAGGCCCAGGGGTTCCGCAAGTCGGTTCAAACCGGCATCAAGCTCCTGGTCAACCAGAACTACCGGGCTGATTTCGTACTTGTGGTCGGCGCGGTCAGCCAGACCGTGGACGTTTCTACGACCACTACCCAGGTAGACACCAGCAGCACTCAGTTGGGCGACGTCATCGAGAGCCGGAAGATGACCGGCATCCCGCTGAATGGTCGAAGCTACATCGACTTGCTGGGCTTGCAAGCGGGCGTCGTCCCGGTTTCCTTCGATCCTTCGCAGCACGACCGCTTGGTCTCTGGCAATCAGAACAGTGGTCAAGTGTCTGTCAACGGACAACGGGAGAGTGCAAATTCCTTCATGGTGAACGGCGG
Source organism: Terriglobia bacterium (assembly GCA_963797385.1). Taxonomy (GTDB): domain Bacteria; phylum Acidobacteriota; class Terriglobia; order Terriglobales; family Acidobacteriaceae; genus JAIQFF01. Next base: position 86,411 of record CAWCPY010000013.1, on the reverse strand, counting down.
TGATGTTGAAGAAGGCGTGCAAAACGGCGCTTCTATCGTTCCCACACTGGACTCCATCGAAGAGTTCCGCCTGCTGACCAACTCCTTCAATGCTGAGTACGGCCGCTTCTCGGGTGCGATTGTGAATGTCATCACCAAGAGCGGCACCAACGAAATTCACGGCTCGGTGTACGAATTTCTGCGGAACGAGAAACTGGACTCGCGAAACTACTTTGACCCGGACCGGGGCGTGTTCAAGCGCAACCAGTTTGGCGGCACCATCGGTGCCCCGGTCATCAAAAACAAGGTGTTCTTCTTTGGCGATTACCAGGGCACGCGCGAGATACGGGGACTGTCCTCGGGCTTGATCAGCGTTCCGTCGCTGCTCGAACGGACGGGAGATTTTTCCGATCTGGCGACAACCCAATACGCGGACTTTACGGGAACGGTCCGCGGCGATAACAGCCCAACCAACTTTGCCGCCACTTTGACCAACCGGTTGGGATACACGGTCACACCGGGCGAGGAATATTGGTTCGCCGGTTGCGTTACCACAGCGGCTTGCGTCTTTCCCGGCGCGGCCGGGCCGGTGATCCCGCAAGCTGCGTGGTCTCCGGTGGCCGTGCAAACGTTGAAGTTCATCCCAACTCCAACGGGGAACTCAGAAGGATCGCCCAACTTCTCCACGACATCCGAAAAAACGGACGTGAGAGACGACAAATTCGGGATCAAGATCGACGTGAACAAATTCGGCAACTGGTCCTTCTACTGGCACTTCGATGACAGCAGCTTTCTGAACCCCTATCCCTCGTTCACTTCCAACGTGCCGGGGTTTTCCGCGGTTACAGATTCTCGCGGTCAGCTGCTCGGCGTGAGCCATACGACGGTCATTAACCCCAGCACCGTCAACGAGCTGCATCTGAACTACACCCGTTTCGCGTTCTTGAGAAACAAGCCGGTGGGCGGGCTCGGCCCCATCACGGATTTTGGCTATATCCAGGGTGGGCTGGGGATTAATCCAGTGAATCCCGATACCGAAGGGGTCGCGCCGATTTCGTTTGGCCAGTTGGGGATGTCCTTCGGACTGCCGGACGGCACCACCGGGCAGTACAACAACACCTACCAGATCACTGACAATTTCTCCAAGGTGCTGGGAAAGCACACCCTCAAGTTTGGCGGCGATGTCCGCTACATCCAGATCAACGAGCGCAACACTTACACCTCCAACGGATGGTTTGAGTTCGATGGAGGCGAGACCGGCAACGACTTTGCCGATTACCTGTTGGGCGCGCCCGACCTGTTTAACCAGACCAGCCACCAGTTGCTGGATTCCCGAACCAAATATTTCGCCCTCTATGCCCAGGACGCTTACAAGGTGAGGCCCGACCTGACCATCAACTATGGGCTGCGTTGGGACGTGAGCCAACCCTTCTACGATACGCAGAACAGAATCCAGACCTTCGTGCCCGGTGTGCAGTCGAAAATTTATCCGGATTCGCCCAGAGGATTTGTCTTCCCCGGTGACCCGGGCATACCAAGCACATTGGCGCCTACGCAATACAACCGCTTCGCTCCACGGTTGGGAATTGCTTATTCGCCGTCGGCCTCGGACGGAATCGCAGGGAAAATCTTCGGCGGTCCAGGGAAGACGAGCATCCGGATTGGGGGCGGACTCTACTACACCGCCATCCAGGACCAGAGTCTTTTCGTTGAAGTCGGCGACGCTCCCTTTGGGTTGTTCTACGTCAGCCCTGTGCCGGTTTACCTCGAGGAACCTTACAAGAACCGTACTACGCCGCCAAGCCCGGTAGGCAACCGCTTCCCTTTCACAATTCCGCCCGCCGGGGCCACGGGAATCTGGCCGATCTATCTGCCCGTCTCGGGTTCGCCTACCTTCAAGCCCAGCAATAAGTTGCCTTATGCGGAGCACTTTAACTTCACCATTCAACGGGAGCTGGGCAAGAGCGCCGTGCTCTCAGTTGGCTATGTGACGTCCTGGGGCCGGCATCTGTTTTCCCAGATAGAAGCGAATCCAGGCATTGCGTCCAAGTGTTTGGCAGTCGCCCCACCGCTGATTGCGCCTGGCGGAGAATGCGGTCCGTTCGGAGAAGACCAGATTTACAATCTGACCAATGGAACGGACGTCAATGGGACACGGCCCTATTCTGTGACCTCGGGCCGTGAATTGGCCAATGGCCAGCTTGATTTCTCCAGCAACTCGTGGGAAGCCACGGTGGCCAACTCCAACTACAACTCACTGCAGACCAGCCTGGAAAAGAAGGTCGGAGACCTCCGCTTCCTGGCAGCTTATACGTGGTCTAAATCGCTGGATAACTCCTCCGGCTTCAGCGACCCGATCAACCCTTACAATCCCAACAATAGCCGTGCGCTTTCGCAGTTTGACATCACGCACAACTTTGTCTTCAGCTACGGTTATGAGTTTCCGTTCTTCAGGAACGATCACGGATTCAAAGGAAAAGCGTTGGGGGGCTGGAGTATCTCTGGCATCACGCGCTTTGCCACAGGCTTCCCGGTTACCCTGAGTGAGAGCGACGATGCTTCCCTTTGCGGCTGCAACGGCGCGGACGTGCCGAACTACAACGGCCAGGCGATCCACTTCCTTGACCCGCGCGGTCCGGGAAACCAGCTCTTCGACACCTCCCCATTTTCTCCTGAAACCATCGGGGTTCTAGGCAATTCGAACCGCCGCTTCTTCCACGGCCCCGGATTCAACAACTGGGACATGGCGTTCCGCAAGAACACTATGATCGGCGAAAGGATGGCACTAGAGTTTCGCGCCGAATTCTTCAATATCTTCAACCATGCTCAGTTCGAGAATCCGGATGGCGATGTCGTAGGCAGCAATTTTGGCCAGGTCACCAGCGCTCGCGATCCCCGCATAGGGCAATTTGCACTGAAGTTTTCTTTCTGAGCATCAGGTCCCGTAGTTGGTCGAGGGCACGGCTTCGGCTCGTGCCCTCTTTTTTGTTCGGCGGAGCAACCGCTCAGGGTTTTGATTCTCAATTCCTGCTCGTCTATTCTGGGATCATATCCCCGTGGTCAACCGCGGCAAGCGAAGGGCTTGCGATGGTGAGGTCCTGACATGGCCAATACTTCCCGACTTAATGTGAACGGCAGCGTCCACACGATTGAAGCAGATGAGACGGTCACCCTGCTGAGCGTGCTTCGCGACCAGCTCGACCTCACCGGAACCAAGTACGGTTGCGGTGAAGGAGTATGCGGGGCCTGCACGGTCCTGATCGACGGCCAGTGGCGCCGCTCGTGCATTACCCCTGTGGGCGCTGTGGGTGAAAAAAAAATCACTACCATCGAGGGTCTCGCCAGTGGAGACCGGCTACATCCCTTGCAGCAGGCTTTTCTTGACGAAGCCGCCATGCAGTGCGCCTATTGCACCTCGGGGATGATCATGATGGCTGTGGCGCTGTTGAAGAAGAAGCCGAATCCATCCAGAGCGGAGATTGTCGGGTTCATGGAAGGCAACGTTTGCCGCTGCGGAACTTATCCGCGCATTGTGGCCGCGATCGCGAAAGGGGCAAAGGTTCTTAGAGATTCAGGCGCGGCGAAGGAGCCGGGGCGATGAGCGCAAGCATGAAGTCTCCCCATGCACTGGAACCGGAACGTTACGAACTGGCCGCGCCGCCTGCCTATCACTTCGAAGTGGACCGGCGCGGCTTCTTCAAATTTCTCGGCGCCGGCATTCTGGTAGTTTGCGTCTTAAAAGACGCCGCGGTCGCGCAGGAATCCGGCGGCGGGTTTCGGGGGGCGGCCCTTCCCGCGGAGATTGGAGCCTGGATGCATATCGGCGAAGATGGCGCTGTCACCGTCTTCACCGGAAAAGTGGAGGTGGGGCAGAACATCCGCACCTCCCTGACCCAGGCGGTGGCCGAAGAACTGCACGTCCCAACCAGCCAGATCAAAATGGTCATGGGCGACACCAGGCTCACTCCTTTTGACATGGGGACGTTCGGCAGCCGCACCACACCGATCATGAATCTGCAGCTCAGGAAAGTCGCTGCGGTCGCCCGGGAAGTGCTGATTGGCCTGGCGGCGGCTCAATGGAAAGTGGATCGACAACGCCTGGTCGCCGCTGACGGCAGGGTTACTGATCCGGCGACGAAACGCTCCATCGATTACGCGGCGCTGGCGAAGGGCCAGCAGCTCTCGGAGACGGTGGCGGTGGACAGTTCTCTAACTCCCGCCGCGCAGTGGACGGTTGCAGGTCAATCCCTGCCTCGGGTGAACGGGAGGGATTTTGTCACGGGCAGGCATCGCTACCCGTCAGACCAGAAGTTGCCGGAGATGCTGCATGGGAAAATTCTGCGGCCGGCGGCGTTTGAATCGTCCCTGGCGTCGCTCGACACAAAGGAGGCCGAGCGGATCCCAGGCGTGACCGTGGTTCGCGATGGCAACTTCGTGGGCGTGACTGCACCTACCGTCGAGACTGCGTCTCGTGCCGTTGCCGCCATCAAAGCGGAGTGGAGATCCGAGCCGCAACCTTCGAACAAGGAGTTGTTCGATTACCTGAAGAAGACTCCGGACGAAGGGAGCGATGCTGAAGAAGTGGTTTTCCACTTAGGTTCGATGGAGCAGGCTTTGACGGCTGCCGACCAGCAACTGCGGCAGACCTACACCGTTTCCTACATCGCACATGTTCCGCTCGAGCCTCGCGCCGCGGTGGCACAATGGGAAGGCGACGAGTTGACCGTCTGGACGGGCACGCAGCGGCCGTTCGGAGTGCGTGCCGAACTCGCCGAGGCCTTCCGCATTCCCGAAGACAAGGTTCGCGTGCTGATGCCGGACACGGGTTCAGCCTACGGCGGAAAGCACACGGGGGAAACCGCGATCGAGGCGGCGCGACTGGCGCGGGCGGCGAAGCGTCCGGTCAAATTAGTTTGGAGCCGCGAGGAAGAATTCACCTGGGCGTATTTTCGTCCCGCAGGGGTCATGGAAGTGACCGGTGGGGTGCAAAAAGATGGCACGGTAACCGCATGGGAATTCCATAACTACAATTCGGGGACGGCGGGCATAAAAACGTTTTATGAAATCCCGAACCAGAGTATCCGGTTTCATCGCACCCGCTCGCCCTTGCGCCAGGGATCGTATCGCGCGCTGGCCGCCACAGCCAATCACTTCGCCCGCGAATCGTTCATGGACGAACTGGCCCATTCGATAAAAATGGATCCGCTCGAGTTCCGGCTGAAGAACCTGAAAGACGAACGACTCCGCGCCGTCTTCGAAGCTGCCGCTCAGAAATTCGGATGGGGGCGGGCCAAATCCGCTGCCGGCCGGGGCTTCGGAATGGGCGGTGGTTACGAAAAACTGGGGAACGTCGCGACCTGTGCCGAGGTTGCCGTGGACCGGAAGTCCGGCAAGGTGAAAGTGGTGCGAGTGGTCACGGCCTTCGAGTGCGGCGCCATCGTCAACCCGGACAACCTGCGCAATCAGATTGAGGGATCGAACATCATGGGACTGGGCGGCGCGCTTTTTGAGGCCATTGAATTCGAAAACGGCCGCATCCTGAACGGGCGCTTGTCGCGATATCGCGTCCCGCGCTTCAGTGATGTGCCTGTGCTCGAAACCGTCCTGCTCGATCGCAAGGACATTCCGTCGGCGGGAGCAGGCGAGTGCCCGATTGTGGGGCTGGCTCCGGCGATAGGCAATGCGATTTTCGACGCGACGGGTGTGCGCCTGCGCTCGCTGCCCATGGTGCCGGCGGGCCTGAAGATCAGCTAGTGAGGGTGCCTAGTCCTGGTCCAGATATTCGCCGGGAACATCATCCTCCGGCACCTCATGGGTGTGAACTTCTTGTTCGTCGGCGTTTCCGGCATCGGTGACGCCCTGCACCACGTCAGCCTCGAAGGCGTTTCCTTCTTCGATCAGTTCGTTCACGCTCTCGGAATCCACATCCTCGACTCTGGACAGTCCCTGCAAGTCTCCCGATTGAACAGCCGAGCCCGGTCCCGAGCTTCCCCGCCGGAATGTCACGGGATAGGAACGTTCGGTTCTGCGCCGCGCCTTTTTCCTGGCCTTTTTCCTGGGCGCAGATGCCTTTCTCCGAGCGGTTGTGGCCTTACCTGCGGCCTTTCTTTTCGCTGCTTTTTTCGCAGGCGCCTTCTTCTTCGCCAGCTTTTTCCTGGCCAGTTTTTTCTTCGGCGCTGCCTTCTTCCGCTTCGCCTGCTTCTTCTTAGGTTTCTTTCTGGTAGCCATACGCGCAGTTTACCACCGGCAGGTCCTACCTGTTTTCAGCGGTTCGGGACTATTTAATCTCGGTCCAGGGTTGCGCCTGGTTCAGCGCATATTTCGCCACGGCCTTTTCGTCGAATTCAAAGCCCAGGCCAGGAGTCTGAGGCAGCATCAACTCGCCATCCCGGACTTCCAGTTGGCGGTTGATCAGCTTGCGAAAATTCAAGACCTGGTGGTCGGGGAAAAACTCGACATAACGTGCGTTGGGCGCGGACGCCACCAGGTGCACATGCAGATCGTGCAACCAGTGCGGGCATATCGTGACGTCGTAGCTGGCCGCCGTCTGCGCGATCCGGCGCCACTCCGAGATTCCGCCACAGACGGCCGCGTCTGCCTGCAGGATCCCGGCGGCGCGCTTTTCCAGAATTTCCCTGAAGCGCCACCGCCCCGCTTCGATTTCGCCGGTGGCGACTGTGATACCGATGGATGACGCCAGTCGGGCGTGATTCTCGATGTCATCCGGGCTGAAAGGCTCCTCTACCCAGTAAATATCGTACTTCTCAAAGCGCCTGCAGTAGAGCAGGGCGGTGGGCAGGTCCGACCAGGCGTTGTTCACATCAAGCATCAGGAGCACATCGGGACCGATGGCTTCGCGGGCGGCACGGACTCGTTCCTCTTCCTGAGCGGGCGTGAGACGTCCGGCTTTCATTTTTACGGCGCGGAAGCCCTGGCCCACATAGTCTTCGAGTTCCTCACCTAAGTTACGCGTAGTCTTGCCTTCCAGATAGTATCCGCCACTGGCATAGGCCGGCACTTTCTCTGTCGTCCAGCAGCCCAGATGGCGACAAAGCGGCAATCCCGCAGACCGGGCGTTCAAGTCCCACAAGGCGACGTCGAGGATGCTGAGGGCGCGCATCACGGTGCCGGCGCGTCCGTGGAGAATGGTTTCGCGATACATCTCCTCCCACAATCCCTCCACGCGATGGCTCTCCTGGCCCAGAAGCATGGGAGCGAAGAGTTCTTCGATCGCGACCCGGGCGATATTTCCCCCAGCAGTGCCGGCGTAACAAAATCCAATGCCCTCGGCGCCATCCGTTGACCGGACTTTCACCAGGCAGTATTCTCGCGCCCTTACGGTGCGGGTGGCGAATGACGTGACCCGGTCAAGCGGCACACGAACTACGCAAACCGAAACCGAGCCGATGCGAACCATCGCGGCCTTTCCGTACCAGTGGCAGATTCAACGGCAGGGGGAGATTATCGCCCGAAAGCCCGCGCCTCGTCACGCGCGTGTTTGCTCTCAGGGACAGGGCGAATTAGGCTATGCTGCTTGGCGGCGGTGACTCTGGACGCGCACGGGAAAGGACCCGGGGATGAATCTGACGAACGTTTCCAGGCAGCGCCGCTGGGGCATCGTCGGCCTGCTTTTTACCGCGTCGTTGATCAACTATCTCGACCGCGCCGCGATTTCCTTCGCGCTGCCGCTGATCTCCAAAGATTTCCATCTCACGCCCGAAACCAAGGGCCTGCTGTTGTCGTCCTTTTTCTGGTCGTACGCGCTCATGCAGATTCCCATTGGCTGGTGCGCCGACCGCTTCAATTTGCGCTGGCTCTATGCCGGGGCCTTCGCTCTCTGGTCGTTGGCGCAGGGGCTAACCGGCCTGGCGGAGAGTCTTGCAGTTCTGATCGGATTCCGCATTCTTCTCGGTGTCGGAGAGTCCATCTACCTTCCCGGTGGGACCAAGATCGTCAGCGTGCTCTTCCCGGCGGAAGAGCGGGGCCTGCCATCGGGACTGTTCGACTTTGGCACGCGCACAGGATTGGTGCTTGAAGGCATCCTGGTTCCCTGGCTCTTGGTGCGTCATGGATGGCGCCATACGTTCCTTCTTTTAGGCTTTGCGGGGTTGCTCTGGATTATTCCCTGGCTTTGGATTTTTCCCCGTCGCATGAAAGCGGCGGAACGAAGCGCGGTCTCATCGCCCGTGATACCGGCGCGGATTCAGTGGAGCGCATTGCTCAATCGCAACCTGCTGGGCATCTGCCTGGGATTTTTTTGCTTCGACTATTACTGGTATGTGCTGGTGACGTGGTTGCCCGATTACCTGGTGACTGTCCGCCACCTCAGCATCGTGCAGGCCGGCTTCTACGCTTCACTGGCATTCTTCACCTTCGGAGTTTCAGAACCGCTAGGAGGCTGGCTGGCCGACATCCTGATCCGTCGCGGCTGGGATGAAACCCGGACACGGAAAGGGATCGTGACCGTGGCATTCTTCATGGGCCTGTTACTCATCGCGGCCATGAGAACCTCAACTACGCCAACCGCAATCGCTTGCCTGATCGGGGCCTCCCTGGTCGGACTGGCCACCGGCAATCTGCTGGTGATTCTGCAATGCTGCGCCCCGTTCGAAAGAGTCGGAATATGGACTGGAGCGGAAAATTTTGCCGGCAACCTCGCCGGAATCGTCGCGCCCCTGGCGGTGGGATTCCTGATCAAGCGGAACGGCTCGTATATCCCAGGCTTTGAGCTCGGCGTGATCGTTCTTCTGACCGGATTGCTGGCTTATTGGTTCGTCGTGGGAGACTTGAAGCGGCGGTCGTCGTAAGCGGGTTTCGTGAAACGGGTGTCATCCCGAGTGCCGCTCGAGCCGCGCTGGCGCGGTGAGAGCAAGTCGAGGGACCCCTACCTGACCGCGGACTTCTCCGTTTTATAGGGGTCCTTCGACTCCGCTCAGGAGGACAAAGGGAAGAGATGCTCTCCCGGGGCGGAGCCTGCTTGGCAGGGCCCAGGACTATCCATTCGGATAGGGATTACCGCAATATCTTTCACTTATACGTACCCGCCCGACGGAAAAGCGACGCAGGTTGCGCCCGCGGATACCCAGACGCAGGTTTCACTTGACCCCGCGACCGCTCACTTATATTGTCGCGTGCCGTAGGTCGTCCCGGCCGAGACGGCCTAGGTTGAGCTGAAACAGCTCGAAGGATGTTTATGGTGTCTCTTCGTCGCCTGCTTGCAATTGCTTCGTTTACCTTCTTGATGGTCCTGGTGGTAGCAGCCTTTCGCTCCCCGGCAGTAAGCGCCGGATTCCAACCGGTCTCAGCCGAAGAACTGAAAATGACCAGGGAGCCGCTGGCGCCAGGGGCGGCGGCAATCATTCTGTTCCGCCAGGTGGACCGGGACGATATGGGTCGCACCGCCCACGAGAACGATTATTTCCGAATCAAGATATTGACGGAGGAAGGGCGGAAGTACGCCAACATCGAAATCCCCTATTTCAAGGGCCGGGGAGACGTCGGCGCCATCCGGGCGCGGACCATTCGGCCCGACGGTTCCATCGCCGATTTCGACGGCAAGGTCTTTGATAAATCCATTGCCAAGGCGAAGGGACTGAAATACCTGGCAAAAACTTTTACTCTGCCCGATGTTCAGGTGGGCAGCATCATCGAGTATTACTACACGATCGACCTGGCCGAAAACTTCGTTTTCGACTCGCACTGGATCCTCAGCGACGAGCTGTTCACCAAGAACGCCAAGTTCTCCCTGAAGCCCTACCACTCCGACTACGGCCCCATGGGTGTTCGCTGGAGCTGGCAGGGTTTGCCCCCGGGCACAGTTCCGCCGGCGGAGGGCCCCGACCATGTGGTCCGGCTGGAGGCAAGCAACATCCCTGCCTTCCAGACGGAAGACTTCATGCCGCCGGAGAATGAGTTGAAGTCGCGGGTTGATTTTACCTACAGCGAAGATCAGTTTGAGCCGGATCCGGCGGTGTTCTGGAAGAAGACGGGCAAGAAACTCAACGAACAACTGGAAAGTTTCATCGGCAAGCGCAAGGCCATGGAACAGGCGGTGGCCCAGATCGTTTCTCCGGCTGATCCGCCGGACGTAAAATTGCAAAAGATTTACGCCCGGGTGCAGCAATTGCGTAACACCTCGTACGAAGTCAGTAAGACAGAGCAGGAGCAGAAGCGGGAGAAAGAGAAGAGCCCGGGCAACGTCGAGGACGCGTGGAAAAGAGGTTACGCGGACGGAGTGCAGCTAACCTGGCTTTATCTCGCGCTGGTCAGGGCGGCGGGAATAGAAGCTTATGGAGTGTGGGTGGCTGATCGCAGCAACTATTTTTTCCAGCCCAAGATGATGGATCGCTCCAAGCTCGACGCCAATGTCGTGCTGGTCAAGCTCAATGGCAAGGACATCTATTGCGATCCGGGGGCGGCGTTTACCCCTTTCGGATTGCTGACCTGGCCGGAAACCAGTGTCCCGGGCCTGCGGCTCGATAAAGATGGTGGAAGTTGGGTCCAAACCACACTTCCGGAGAGTTCGGTATCGCGCATCGAGCGCAAGGCGAATCTAAAGCTCTCCGACACGGGCGATCTGGAAGGGAAGCTGACCATCACCTATACCGGTCTGGAGGCCACGCGACGGCGCGTGGAAATGCGAAACGAAGATGAAACTAATCGCCGAAAATTTCTCGAGGACCAGGTGCAGGAATACGTTCCGGCGGCCATTGAAGTAGAACTGACGAACAAGCCGGAGTGGAGCAGTTCCGAGCCGTCACTGACGGCGGAATTCAATCTCAAAGTCCCGGGCTGGGTGGCAGGGGCAGGCCGCCGCGCGTTGGTTCCCGTAGGCCTGTTCAGCGGGACCGAAAAGCGCGTATTTGACCACGCCAATCGGGTGCACCCGATCTATTTTGATTTTCCATCCGAAAAGCACGATGACATCACCATCGAGCTGCCCAGCGGCTGGCAAGTGAGCAACCTGCCGGCGGCGCAGACGCAGGATGCCCACGTGATCGTGTACTCCCTGCAGGTGGAGAACTCCAAGAACACGCTGCACCTGACCCGGAAGTTGAACGTGGATTTTCTCCTGCTGGACCCAAAGTATTACGCCGCGCTGCGAAACTTTTTTCAGCTGGTGCGAACCACCGATGAGGAACAAATTGTCTTGCAACCAGGAACGGCGAGCGCCGCCAACTAGCCGGAAGATGGTGCGAGTTCTCCTCGGCATCGCTGCCAGCCTGCTGGCGTGTGTCTCATCGGCCGCAGCCGGCGGTGACGCCCCGCAGTGGATGCACGCGCTGGTCAATGCGCCGCTGCCCGCTCACGATGATAAGACGGACGCCGTGCTGCTGTATTCGGAAAAGACGGTCACCGTCCTCTCCGCGGACAAGATCAAAAAGACGGTCCGGGTCGCCTACAAGATTCTGCGCCCGGGCGGCCGCGATTACGGCGTGGTCGGAGTCTCCTTCAATCCCCACCAGAAGATCACCAGCCTGCATGGCTGGTGCATACCCGCCCAGGGCAAAGACTATGAGGTCAAGGACAAGGATGCCCTGGAAGCATCTCTGCCCAAGGTTGAGGGCAGCGAACTGGTCTCCGACGTGAAGGTCAAGCTGCTACGCATACCGGCGCCTGATCCCGGCAACATCATCGGCTACGAATACGAAAAGGAAGAGCAGCCCCTGGTGTTGCAGGACATCTGGAATTTCCAGTCGGAGCCCCCGGTACGCGAGAGCCATTACTCCCTGCAGCTTCCTCCCGGGTGGGAGTACAAGGCGTCATGGCTCAACTATCCCGAAAGCAAGCCGGCGTCGGCGGGAAACAACCAGTGGCAGTGGGTGGTCAGCGATGTGAAGGGGATTCGCAAGGAAGACGAGATGCCGCCGTTGGACGGAGTTGCGGGGCAGATGATCGTATCGTTCCTTCCCCCGGGCGGCGTCGCCGTGAATGGATTCGCCAGCTGGCAACAGATGGGAAATTGGTACCGGAATCTCAGCAGCGGCCGGCTCGACGCTTCCGCCGACATTAAGCAGAGAGTGGCCGCGCTGACCGCGTCGGGCACGCTCCTGGCCAAAATGATGGCGATCGCGCAGTTCGTGCAGCACGACATTCGCTATGTCGCGATCGAGTTGGGCATCGGCGGCTACCAGCCTCACCCCGCCACTGATGTATTCATGCACCGTTACGGAGACTGCAAGGACAAAGCCACGCTGATGGCCTCCATGCTGCATGAGATTGGCGTGGATTCGTACTATGTGGTGATCAATTCAGAACGGGGATCGGTAACGCCTGACACGCCGGTGCACGCGGGTGCATTTGATCACGTGATTCTTGCCATCAAGTTGCCCGATGGCTTGACCAACCCGATGCTGGTGGCCACGCTGCAACATCCCAGGCTGGGGAAACTTCTGTTCTTCGACCCGACCAATGAACTGACACCCTTTGGCCAGATCGGCGGATACTTGCAGGACAACTACGGCTTGCTGGTGACGCCGGATGGCGGCGAGCTGGTCGAAGTGCCTAAACAGCCGCCGGCAATGAATGGCATTCAACGCACCGCCAAACTCTCGCTCGATGATACCGGCACACTGAGGGGTGAGGTCAAGGAAGTACGAGTCGGCGATCGCGCATGGTCGCAACGGTGGGCGTTGCGCACCACCACGAAAGACATTGACCGCATCAAGCCCATCGAGGGCCTGCTGGCGAGCTCGATTTCGACCTTCGAGATCACTCATGCCAGCGTGGTGAATCTTAACCAGACCGACCTGCCTTTCGGCTTCAACTACTCCTTCGAAGCCGCGAACTACGCTAAAAATGCGGGCAACCTGCTACTGATACGGCCGCGAGTCATCGGGTCGAAATCCAGTAGTCTGCTGGAAACCAAGGAGCCGCGCAACTTTCCCGTCGAATTCGACGGGCCGGTCGAAGACACGGACACTTTCGAAATCACGCTGCCTCCAGGCTACGAGGTGGACGACCTGCCTCCACCGGTCGATGTGGATTTCAGTTTTGCCAGCTATCACTCGAAGAGCGCCGTGTCTGGAAACGTCATTCGTTATGACCGCACTTTCGAGGTCAAAGAGCTGAGCGTCCCGGTCAGCAAAGCAGAAGAGCTGAAGAAGTTTTATCGGATTATCGCCAGCGACGAGCGCAACACGGCTGTCTTAAAGCCAGCCTCGAAATAGAAGTGCGGGATGGAATCGGCAACCGCCGTGCGCAAGATCCCACGCGGATTATGCACTTGACACGGATGACGACCCCTGTCATGAGTAGCCTGCCGTTTGGAGGCTTGGACCATGACCCTGACAAGTATCGTTGAAATCGCGGTGGTGCTCGTGATCGTCGTTCTGGCAGTTCGTTTCTTTATGAAACGGGGCTGAGAAATCCTGTAACTGGGCGGCCGTACCCAATGGAGAGGCCGCTCCAGTTCACTCCGGTGCCAGACTTCCCTCCATCATCAAATCCTGCGGACCCGGATTTGTCCGTCACAAACGCTGGCCGGCTTGCTCCCTTGACTCGCTGCTCCATGTCAGAATGACGGTGACGCGATTTACACCGAGCCCGCAGCGTAGTAAAGTTCGGCACGCACCGGCGTTTGAGCCGATGGGAGCAAAAATGAAACTGGTCGTGACCGCATTCCTCGCAGGCCTGTGCCTTCTGCCCTCTTTTCTGGCTGCTGCCGATACACCCCGCCTGGAGCGGAAGGATGGACGCTTCGCTCTGGTCGTGGATGGCAAACCCTTCCTTATTCTGGGAGCACAGATCAACAATTCCAGCGCCTGGCCCGCTACCTTGCCCAGCGTATGGTCGGCGCTCGAGGCCATGCACGTCAATACGGTCGAAGCTCCGGTTTACTGGGAACAGATGGAGCCCCAACCCGGCAAGTTTGATTTCACTAACGTGGATGCACTGCTCGCCGGGGCGCGGCAGCGCCATCTGCGACTGGTGTTGCTCTGGTTCGGTACCTGGAAGAATGGCCAGGCACACTACATTCCGGAGTGGATGAAGAACGACACGAAGCGCTATCCGCGGGCCTTGAGTGCCTACGGGAAGGTGCTTCCTGTTCTTTCTGCCAGCTCCGCCAATAATCTCGAGGCCGACAAACACGCCTTCGCCGCTCTCATGCGCCACCTCCGCGAGGCGGATTCCGAGCAACGTACCGTCATCATGATCCAGGTTGAAAATGAATCAGGCTCGATCGGGACCGTCCGCGACTATTCGCCGGCCGCCCAGAAGGAATTTGCCGGCGTGGTACCGCCGTCGCTGGCCAGCGCGATGCATGTGGGAAGCGGCAGCTGGTCCCAGGTTTTTGGTCTCGATGCGGATGAGAGTTTTGCCGCGTATTCCGTTGCCCACTACATCAACGAGGTGGCGCGCGCCGGCAAAGCCGAATATCCGCTGCCCATGTATTGCAATGTGTGGATCAAGTACCCGGTGCACGCCCTGGAGGATCGCGACCGCGCCATCCCCGGGCAGGAATACCCCAGCGGAGGCCCGCAGCAGGACAACATCAATATATGGAAGGCGGCAGCTCCGGCCATCGATCTCCTCGCGCCCGACTTCTACTCCGACGATATGCGCTTCTATCACGAAATCATCGCCGCCTATCATCGCGATGACAACGCCCTCTTCATCCCGGAGACGGGAATGCAAAACAACTTCGGGCGCTACTTCTTTTATGCGCTGGGCCACGGAGCCATCGGCTTCTCGCCCTTTGGCGTGGACTACACGGGCTGGACCATCTCCGATGAAAAAATACCCGGCTGGCTGTCGGAGGACTACGCTCTCTTTGAGCCGATGGCCGGCCATGTGGCGCAGCTGAACTTGGACGGCAAGTTGCAGACCGCCATCGAGGAGAAGGGTAGCGTTAGAACGCTGCTGCACTTCGGCGACGCAGACGCCGTGGTTTCCTTCGGCTTTCCGCAGCGCGATGGCGAGATGCCGCCCGGGAACGCGGATTCGCATGGGCGAGCCATGGTGGCCCAACTCGGTCCGTTGGACTACCTGGTCACGGGATTTGACGCCAGCGTCAGCTTCCGCCTTTCGGACACTGCAGGCAAAGCTCAGAACCAGCAACTGGAAATCCTTCGCGCCGAAGAGGGCCACTACGTAAACGGCTCCTGGCAAGCCCTGCGCATATGGAACGGGGACCAGACCGACCGGGGTCTTAACTTCAAAGGCAGTCACCCTGAAGTGGTGCGCATCCGTCTGCACGCCATCGAGTTACACGACCGAAGCGTCGCCCCTCCGGACTAGGCGCGAGAACGTGGGCGATCTGGTTTGTCCTTCTTCCTACGATCTGGGAGAAGATCTTCGCGTGGTGCTGTTGTCGGTGACGGAAGGGGAAGACAAGCCGCTCAAGTATCCGACGATTTTCAACAGCGCAGACGTTGCCATCGTCACCAAGAGCGATCAGGCGGGGGCGGTTGAGTTCGACTGGGACGCTCCGCGGAACAACATTCAGGCCGTCCGCCCGGGCATGCGGATCTTTCAGCTATCCGCCAAAACCGGCGAGGGAGTCGAGGAGTATCTGGAATTTCTGGCTGCACGGCTGGCTGAGTCGCGAGCCGTGGCTGCCGTATAGCCGTCGTTGTTTCGCGTTCTTTGCGGCTTCTCTTTGCGACCTTTGCGGTTAAAGATTTAGATCGTGGCGCGGGTTCAACGAGAACCCTTAACCGCAAAGTTCGCAAAGGAAAACCGCAAAGGACGCAGAGAAATCAACCCACCGCATCAGGCGTCCAGCTTGAATATGTTTTCCATCAGCAGCCATTTCTCACCCGGCTTCGCTTCAGGAAGCGATTGCTGAAACTTCCACATCAGTTTCTCCCACTCCTGTACTTTCGGACTGTGAAGGTCAGCCTGACTCTTGGCTTCAAAAGAGAAGCGCTCGTTCACTTCCATGATCATGAACATGCGCGTGCCCAGGAGATAAATCTCCATGTCCTCGATGCCGGAATCTTTTATGCTCCGCGTAATCTCCGGCCAGATCTTCTGGTGATGGCGCTTGTACTCCGCGATCAGCGCGGGATCATTCTTCAGGTCCAGGGTCAGACAGAATCGTCGAGTCATGTTTGCTGTTCGCTTTCCAGTCCAGGTCAGGACACTGGCCCTGCCAGCTTCAGCACCCAGGCGTAGTGGCCCGGAAGCGTGGCTGGCAAATCAACGCGAATATCATCGCCCTGTTGCGACCATGCAACGGGTTTGGAATTTCCCAGCAGGTAAATCTTTGAGCCCGCCTTGGGAGAAATACCCTTAAGCGTGATGCTGGTTGCCTTCGGCTGAGCGAGCAGCGTGGCATAGAGCGCCGAATCCTTCTGCGTGAATCGCACAGGGATTCCTTCATAGGTCTCGCCCGTAGCCCGTTTCCAGGGCTTTGTCCCATAGATGGCTTCGCCATTCTGCTGCAGCCACGCCCCCAGCGCCTGGAGTCGGCTCATCTGGACAGGCGGGATCGTGCCGTCGGCTTCCGGACCAACATCGAGCAGCAGATTTCCGTTCTTGCTCACAATATCGACCAGGAGATGGATCAGTTCATCGGGAGCGATGGTCTCGGCTTCGCCTTCGGCGCGGTTGTAGCCGAAGGATCGTCCCAGACCGCGGCATTCCTCCCACTTGGTCGGGCTGATGTGGTCAAGGGTCTGGTACTCCGGAGATTTGAAATCAGAATGCTTCACTCCGAAGCGGTCGTCGATGACGCCATCGGGCACGGTGTTGTAATACTCCGCCATGATCTCCAGAGGATGACCGGACTTGGGATAGTCGATGTCGTTCCAGAGCAAGGCGGGATGGTAGCGCTCAATCAGTTCCCGCATGTGCGCGTCCGCATATTTACCGTAGGCCTCGCTCTGCGGCTTTACCTTCTGGTGATCTTCCTTGTTGCGGATGGGGCCGGGCACAAAGGTCCAATCGTATCCGCCGGAATAATAGAGGCCCATGCGCAGTCCCTGACCGCGGACGGCAGTGGTCAATTCGCCGACGATGTCACGGGTGGCGTGCTGGCGGTCCGCGGGCAGCGTGGGATTCGGAGTGGAGCTCGGCCACAAGGTAAATCCATCATGGTGCTTTGATGTGAGCACGACATACTTCGCGCCGGCGTCACGGAATACTCTGGCCCAGGCGTCGGGATTCCACTTTTTGATCTCGCGGTCGAAAATCGGAGCGAAATTATAGTAGTCGTAGTCGGCGCCGTAGTGCTCGCGGTGGTACGCCTGGGTGGGCGAGCCTTCCAGTCGCATGGTGTTGTAGTACCACTCAGCGTATGGATTGTTGACGATGTAATCCTGATTGCCGAAGTCATGCTCAGGATGGGTCAGCGGGGCCCATCCCGGAACCGAGTACAGACCCCAGTGGATAAATATTCCGAGCTTGGCATCGGCGTACCACTGGGGAAGCGGATGCTGGTTGAGAGATTCGAGCGTCGGTTCATAGTGCGAGGGTTGGGCCTGAAGACCGCGCAGCACCAAAAAGCAGAACAGAACAGAGAACATGATGCCGGTGACCTTACGAACCTGCGAAAGAAGCACGAGCGCCTCCTGATTGATCGAAACCCGCTGTCTACCGGGCTGCGTTTCCAAAAAGCACACGGAAAACATAGGCATACTTTCCCGGAGCTTGCGCCGGAAGCTGCAAGTGCAAACCATCGGCTTCCTGTCGGGCCTGAATCCTTGCCTCCGAGCCCAGCAAGGTCACCGACTCAACTTTCTGGCTGCCCACCGTGGTGCCGAGCGAATGGATGACCGCCTCTCCGTCGGCTGGCCAGCCCATTTCAATGGCGTACAGAGCGTTGCCTTTCGTGGTAAAGCGGAAGTCCTTGGCCGTGTAGTTGGCAGTGTCGGTGTCATGGAAGGAGCCCGCCGCGACCTGGGTTGGCCCCTCGCCGTAAACCTTCCACGGACGGGTGCCGTAAATAGCGTCTCCGTTTACCGCCAGCCATGAACCTACATCCCGCAACACCTGCTGCACTTCATCGGGAATAGTGCCATCCGACTTCGGACCGATGTTCAGGAGCAGATTGCCATTCTTGCTGACGATATCGATGAGCTGCTGCACCACAAACTGCGGCGACTTGAAAGTGTCGCTCTTGATGTAGCCCCAGGATTTGTTGCTGATCGAGGTGTCGGTCTGCCAGTAGAGCGGGCGAATGTCGCCCAGTTGCCCGCGCTCCAGGTCGAGCACCGCGGAATGTTCTTCAATGGCCCAGTCCTTGTAGTTGATGACGCCGACGTGGTCGCCGTATTTGAGCGAGGTATTGTAGTAGAACGCCGCGAAGCGGGTCAGGTTGGGACGGATCGACTCCTGGCCGATCCACCAGTCGAAGTACATGATGTCGGGATGGTATTTCTCCACGATCTCGGAAGAGCGGGCCAGCCAGTCGTCCGCCCAGGCGGTTGAGACGTAGGTGAAATCGTTGGCCAGCGGCGTGCCCCGCTTGGCTTCGAGCCAGGTATGCGCCGGGCCGTAGAAGGCGGCATATTTCGGGTCGTTGATGTCGGAAGGAATGGTGCGGCCTACACCCAGGAAGAAATTGTGTTCCACCCGGTGAGAGGACGTTCCGAAGTGCAGGCCCTCCGCCCGGACAGCTTTGGCCAGGTCGCCGATGATGTCGCGCTTCGGACCCATCCTGGCCGCAGTCCAGTCGCTCAGGCCGCTGTCATACATGGCGAAACCGTCATGATGCTCGGCCACGGGGACCACGTACTTCGCGCCGGAGTCCTTGAACAGGCGGGCCCATGCGGAAGGGTCGAAGTGTTCGGCCTTGAACATGGGGATGAAATCCTTGTAGCCAAACTTGTCCTGCGGACCGTAGGTGGCGACGTGGTGCGCGTACTCTTCCGAATCCTTTCTATACATGTTGCGCGGATACCACTCGTTGCCGAATGCCGGGACAGAATAGACGCCCCAGTGAATGAAGATTCCGAACTTGGCATCTTTGTACCATCCCGGGACCTGGTATTTCTGGAGCGATTCCCAGTCAGGGCGGAACGGGCCCTGGTGAGCGACCTGGTCAACGTCATTGAGGATTGCGGTGCGCGGAGCGTCGTACTTCGCGCTAGCTTTTTGCCACGCCTGGTCGATCGCGGCAGGATCTTCGGAGGCCGTGGGAGCCGTGGGCGATGCCGGAGCCTGGGCAAAGCAAGGGAAAGCAGCGGCAACTCCAAGAACCAGCATTCCTACTAACTGTCCTCGCAAGGATTTCAAAGGCAGGAGAGGCATGAGTGTCTTCCTTGTTATCAATATTTACTCCGCTATGCAGAACCCGACACGTCTTCACGCGGTTTCTTCAGAGAGTCCAGCCTTGGCGCCGGCAAACCCGTAGGCTGCGATGAATACGTCGGCCACGAGCGGAACCAGATACGCTCCGGCGATACCATGGGCTTCCGCGATCAGGCCCATCAGCGGCGTCAATACAGCCCCGCCGACGATCGCCATCACCAGCAACGAGCCGCCAATCTTTGTGTTGGGCCCGAGTCTTTTCAATCCCAGCGCAAAGATTGTGGGGAACATCAGCGACATAAAGAAGCTGGTGAGAAATACCGCCCACAATCCCACCCAGCCCGGCCGCAGCACGGCGACACTCACCAGCACGATATTGAACAGAGCATAGGTGCCCAGTAATTTGTTGGGGGCGATGAAGCGCATCAGGTAGGCGGAGAAGAAGCGCCCGACTCCAAAGGCCACCAGAGTGCCCGTGAGGAAGTATCCCGCGACTTTTTCCGGTTGGTGAGTGTAGTCCTGCACATACTGGATGAAATAACTCCAGGTCCCCACCTGGGCCCCGACGCACAGAAATTGTGCCACTACGGCCAGCATGAAGTGCGGATAGCGGAGCAGGTCCCGGAAGCGCCCGTGATCGCCGCCGGCTTCATGTTCGCTCTGGATCGCGGGAAATTTGGTTCGCAGGATCAATATGGCCCAGATCAGCGCGACCGCTCCCAGCACCAGGTAGGGCTTGACCACGCGCAGCGTCTCCGATCGCAAATACGCGTCATAGAGGTGCTGGGATTTCATGGAATCAACTTGTTGCGGACTCAATTCCACGCCGGAAAAGATGAACGCCGTTCCGATCAGGACGCCGCTGATGGAGCCCAGGGGGTTGAAGGCCTGTGAGAAGTTGAGGCGCCTCTCCGAACTCTCCGGATCGCCCAACTGCGCGATGAAAGGGTTGGAAGCAGTTTCCAGAAACGACAATCCGCTGGCGATGACGAACAGGGCCAGCAGGAAGAAAACATAGCGTCCGGCCAACGCGGCGGGCCAGAACAGGAATGTCCCCAGGCTGAACAGAAGCAGCCCGATCACAAATCCAGCCTTGTACCCGAGCTTGCGCATGATCAACGCCGCCGGCATGGCCAGGACAAAGTAGCCCATGTAAAACGCCGACTGTACCAGGCCGGCCTGGAACCGGGTAATGGCAAATGACTTCATGAACTGACGGATCAATACATCATTCAGGTTGTTGGGCACGCCCCACAAAAAGAACAGTGCGGTAACCAGGAAGAAAGGCAGGAGATGCCCGGCGGGAAAGAGCGGCTGGTGGCCGGCGTCATTCGTTGCTGGACTGACGGCGGGGTTGGATATTTGCATAGAGTGATCTCTTGATTCGTGTGCGGTATCCGAGTGTAATCGCGGGCGACTCGCCCGCGGCTTTTGACTTTGACTTCCAGAGCTCGCGGGCGAGTCGCCCGCGACCACACAGACAACCGCAACCACAGACAACTGCAAAAACAGCCCTCGCTTCAGTCCATGCGCATCATGATCTTCTTGACCCGGGACGGATTCTCGCTCCATGCCGCCAGGGCCTGCGGAGCTTCATTCATGGTCACGATCGAGCTGACCGCATCGTCCACCGGAAAGCGATGCTCTTCCAGCATGCGGATCACCTCGCGAAAATCTTCCGGCAGCGCGTTTCGCGACCCCAGGATGTCCAGTTCCTTCTGCACAAACAGCCGGGTTTCGTAAGCTACCAATTCTTTGGCATAACCGATATACACGACTCTGCCGGTGAAGGCCACTTCTTCTACAGCGCCGCGGAAGGTTTCTGGCAATCCGATGGCCTCGATAATCACATCGGGGCCGCGACCATCGGTGAGCTCAGCCAGTCGGGAATGCAGCGCCTCCCTGGCGGTGTTGATCGAATGGGTGGCGCCTGCTGCTCGTGCTGTGCTCAGCTTTTCGTCGTCCATGTCGATGGCGATGGTCTTAGCGCCGCGAAAGCCGGATGCGGCCACCGCGCCGAGCCCGACCCCGCCGCAGCCCAGGATGGCCACCGTGTCTTCGGCAGTCACGCGTCCGCGGGCCACCGCGTGGAAGCCGACGGTCAGCGGTTCCACCAGGCACAACTCCTTGAGAGTAAGTTTCGCGGGATAAATTCTCTCCGTAGGTACGGCGATATATTCCGTGGCCGCACCGTCTCTCTGCACCCCGAGCGTCTCATTGAACTGGCAGGCGTTGGGACGGCCGCGGCGGCAGGAAGCGCACCGGCCACAGCTGGTGTAGGGAGACAGCGTGACATCCACGCCGGCAGCAAGCGCGGGATTCAGAGTGCTGCCCACGACAATCGTGGCCGATACTTCATGCCCCGGAATTCGGGGGAAAGACACCAGCGGGTTGCGGCCACGAAAGGAATTCAAATCGCTTCCGCAGAAACCCACCATGCGGACCTTCAACAGAAGACTGCCCGAGCCCACCGCTGGTTCCGGGACTGACCTGATCTCCGCTTGTCCCGGCTCTTTGAGTACAAGGGCCTTCAATCTGTCGTCCTTCCCGCAGCGGCGATCTTGAAATGCCCATTCTTGTGTACGGTTGGATCGGTCAGGCGTGCGATGTGACGCCCAATACAAAACGTCCCAGACTTTGTTAAGTCATGGGACGTTTGTCGAACAGCCCTCCCCCGAAGTCTGCTCAACATCAGGGTAAGGTTTGGGAGGGAGTCTGTGAATGGCCCGTTTGGGCTACTGTGGAAATTCGGATTCAGGACCAGGCGAGTGACCATGGGGCACCGGCCATTGTACCGGGTGTGCGGGGGTAACGACCGGGCGCACTCCTGACCCCGGGCCGGGGGCGCTAACCGAAAACGAGGCTCCGTTGACGGTCCAGATGTGAGGCAAGATACACTGCTGACGAGGTGGTGGCGAGGTTCGAAGGCGCAACCTTCATCCAGATTATGGCCGTTTCGCATGAATGAAGAAAAACAAAGCCGCATCACCTGGATGGATGTGCTTTGGCTGTTCTTCCTGCTGGGCCTGGCGGCCCTGCCGCCGGTGTGGGAACCTCACAAGCAGCTGGTGTTGCTGGCGATTGGCGTGGTGCAGCTGGCCGAAGGCCGAATCATCGCCGGCTGGCCGCGCTACGGACGCTCCGCGGTGGTCCTGATCAAGATCCTGTTGGCCACCTTGCTGATCAACCACACGGACGAACTGGGCATTAACAGCAGCTACTATCCGATCTACTACCTCCCAATCATTACTGCCGCCATCCACTTCGGCTCCCTGGGTACCCTGCTGTGGACCGCGCTGGCATCGGCCGCCTACTGTTCATATCTCTATCCCGCGCTGCAGGAATATACTCTGACCGCCACGGCCGCAGCTCTGCTCGCCATCCGCATCATGTTTTTCTTCCTGGCAGCGATGGTGGTAAATCGCTTTACCCTGGAGAACCGGCGGAGGACGGCGCAATACCGGCAGGTGGCCGAGCAGCTGACCGAGGTCAATCGCCAGCTGGAACGGGCCCAGGCGGAGGCGCGGCGCTCCGAGCGCCTGGCGGCCCTGGGGCAGCTTTCGGCCGGGTTGGCGCACGAAATTCGCAATCCCCTGGGCGTCATCAAGGGATCGGCGGAGACCCTCAACCGCAAGCTGGAAAACTCGAATCCCCTGGCCAGCGAGTTGGCGGGATATATTTCGAGCGAAGTGAACCGGGCCAGCGCGCTGGTCACTCGCTTCCTCGATTTTGCACGGCCGCTGAGTATCGAAACCCGTCTTTTGCGGGTGACGGACCTGCTGGACCAGGCCCTGAAGACGGTGGCGGAGCAGTGGAAGGGCGGCGTAGTAGCGGTGCAGCGAGAATATGCAACGGACTTGCCTCCGGTGCCGCTCGACGAGAATCTTTGCGAGCAGGCGTTTCTGAATCTGGTCCAGAATGCGTATGAGGCCATGGGCGAAGAGGGTGGCACTTTTCGAGTTGAGGTTTCGGAGGCGAACTCGAACGGGCGTCGGGGAGTTCAGGTGAGGTTGAAAGACACAGGCCCCGGCGTGCCGGCGGAAATGCGCGAGCAGATTTTTAATCCCTTTGTGACCACCAAGAAAACCGGCGTTGGACTGGGGCTTTCCATCGTTTCGAAGATTGTGGATGAGCACCACGGCACCATCCGGCTGGAGAACTCAGAGGAGAAGGGGGCCGGCTTCGTGATCTTCTTTCCGCTGGAGGAAGAGGCTGGGCTGGGAGCTGGAGGTTCATGACCATTCCGAACGCGACCATTCTGATTGTCGAGGATGAAGCAAAAATGCGCCGTCTTCTGGAACTCAATCTGGGAGATGACGGCTTCCAAACCTTCTCTGCCGGGGATGCGGAAACTGGCCTGAAGCTGCTGCAGAACCGCGCAGTCGATCTGGTGATCACCGATCTCAAGTTGCCGGGCATAAATGGGCTGGATTTCTTGCAGGCCGTGAAACGCTTCCAGGCAGCGCTGCCGGTGATTGTGATGACGGCGTTCGGGACGGTCGAAACCGCAGTCGAGGCCATGAAAGCAGGCGCGAGCGATTACGTCCTCAAACCCTTTTCTCTCGATGAAATGCGTATGGTGGTGCGCAAGGAACTGGATGTGCAGCGCCTGCGCGTGGAAAACCGTTCGCTGCGCGAGGCCTTGCAGCAGCGTTACCAGCACCCTAACCTGGTGGCGCGTAGCGCGAAAATGCAGGAGGTCCTGGCCACGGTGGAACGAGTGGCGCCTACCAACTCCACCGTGCTGCTGGGCGGAGAGAGCGGCGTGGGCAAAGACCTGGTGGCGCGCGCCATCCACGAGAAATCACGCCGGGCGTCCGGACCGTTCATCAAGATCAACAGCGCCGCCATTCCCGAGAACCTGCTGGAGAGCGAACTGTTCGGATACGAAAAGGGCGCCTTCACCGGAGCGACCACGAGCAAGCCGGGAAAGTTCGAACTGGCCGACAAGGGAACTCTCTTCCTCGATGAGATCGGCGACGTTCCGCCCGCAATCCAGGTAAAGCTGCTGCGGGTTTTGCAGGAGCGCGAGTTCGAGCGCCTGGGCGGCACCAGGACTATCAAAGTCGATGTGCGGCTGGTGGCGGCCACCAATCGGGATTTGCGCGCAGCCCTCGAGGACGGCACCTTTCGCGAAGACCTTTATTACCGCCTGAATGTTGTGCCCATCGATATTGCTCCCCTGCGCGAGCACAAGGAGGACATTCCCGAACTTGTGAATCTGTTTCTCTCACGCTTTGCTCAGGAGTCGGGAAAGAAAATCAGCGGTCTTTCGCCGGATGCTCTGAAGATGCTGATGGACTATCACTGGCCGGGGAACGTTCGTGAACTGCAGAACATCCTGGAACGGGCGTCGGCGCTGTCCGCGGGACCATTGATCGAGGCGGGTGACATTCACATTGACTCGCGGGTCGGCAAGACGGCTGATTTCCCATCCAGTTTGCTTCCCGAGGGCATGACTCTGGAACAGTGGGAAGACGAGATGATCCGCGAAGCCCTGCGCCGCGCTCACGGCAACAAGAGCCAGGCGGCGCGCCTGCTGGGACTCTCGCGCAACGCGCTGCGCTACCGGCTGTCGAAGATCGGCATTGGCGACGAGGGGGAAGACGATCCGAAAAAAGAGAATGAGGGTTAGGGCATCGGCCGTAAGAGCGCGGCCCGAGCTGCTCTTCCACCGCTTAGCAATGCTGGCGGACACAATGAGGGGCCACGTGGGGACAGCCGCCCCGGCTGTCCGGCGGAGCAAAGCTCCGCAGTTATGCGTGCTACCGGGCAAAACAGCCGTCGAGCTGCGCTCGACCCGACAGCCGGGGGCGGCTGTCTCCACGCGGCACGTGTGGCTGAAAACCACCAACTTCGGTTGAACTCAGCCAATGGTCCTCCCTGCGCTCTCAAGCGTATCTTTCTGTATTCGTAACATATTGACGGGAAAAGGCTTATCTCGCTCTTCCGCGGCGATGTTTGGCATGGCACATGCATTGTCAATCATGCGCGAGTGCTTTTTCGCGAGAGGTGGGGCCATGAAAAACCGATTGGTATTGATGGTTGGGGCGCTGATTGTGGGCCTGTGCGCAATGTCCGTGGCACAGGACCAGCCTGCGCAGGAGCAATCCGACGTCCCGACAAGCGTGGGGCGCATCAGTCTGATCCACGGCGACGTTTCCACGCAGCGCGGTGATTCCGGAGATTGGGCGACGGTGGTGCTGAACCAGCCCGTGGTGAGCAGCGACAAGGTTTCCACCGGCGCCAACTCGCGGGCCGAGGTGCAGCTTGACCACGGAAACATCGTGCGCCTGGGCGACAACACGCTGGCCGGAATTGCAGGCCTCTCCCGGAGCCAGATCCAGATTCAAGTTGATCGCGGACTGATCGACTATTCGGTTTTCAAGGGCAGCGACGCCGCAGTGGAGATTGATACGGCGAACGTCGCCGTCCGTCCCGATCAGAGGGATGGGGTTTATCGCATTGAGGTGAATTCGGAGGGCGAGACCTCGGTAATTGTCCGCAAGGGTTCAGCGCAGATTTCGACGCCACAGGGCAGTACCCAGGTGGAACAGGGCCAGATGGCCATCGTGCGCGGCGTGGGAGACGACACCCAATACAAGTTGGAAAACGCGCCCTCTAAAGACAGCTGGGATTCGTGGAACATCGACCGTGACCACACCATTCTGAATGCCCAGTCGTGGAAAAATACCAATCGCTACTACGTGGGTTCAGAAGACCTCGATACTTATGGCCGCTGGGTAACAGTGCCGGATTATGGCCCGGTGTGGTCGCCCGTGGCTGGACCGGGTTGGGCGCCCTATCGCAGCGGACGCTGGGTGTGGGAGCCGGGCTGGGGCTGGACCTGGGTTTCGTATGAGCCCTGGGGTTGGGCGCCTTATCACTACGGGCGCTGGTTCGTTTACAACAGCTCGTGGGTGTGGTGGCCGGGGCCGGCTTACGGATATCCGCGGTATCGCCCGGTGTGGGCTCCCGCGTACGTCTCCTTCTTTGGCTTCGGCGGCGGCGTCGGCATTGGGGTGGGATTCGGTTCGGTCGGCTGGTTGCCGATTGGGCCGTGCGATACTTTCTATCCGTGGTATGGCCGTTATCGCTCGCACTATAACGTCGTCAACATCACCAACATCACCAACATCAACGTTTATAACGGCCGCGGATTTCGAGGCATCGCTCCCCTTCGTCGGGGCGGCGCCTATTCCAACGTGCGGCTGGCCTCCATGAACTCCAGAGTGCGTGGGGGTATCTCAACTGTTCCGGCGGGGCACTTCGGCACGGGACGATCCGCAGCCGTGGCAGTGAACGGCGAAGCCTTTCGCAGCGGGCGCAGGATCGAGGGCAATCTTCCCGTGGTTCCGACGCGCGCAGCCCTATCGGCAAGCAACCGGCCGGCGGCGGCATCGACTTTGCCGCGAGGAAGAGAGCAGCAGCGCTTCTTCTCGAAATCGCGTCCGGCAGCCGCGCCGCGATCGTTCGACAACGAAGTCTCGCGCATGCGGCAATCGATCCAGCGCAGCGGCGCTGATCATGCATTCGCCAGGAGCAACGAACCGGGCCAGAATTCCCCGAACAGCAGCGCGCGCGGTTCGGCGGCAAGGCCCGCGCCGGGAGTTCGTACCAGCTCTTCCGGCATGCAGCAGTCTGAACGGGGCGCCAGTTCCCGGGACAACCAGGGCTTTCAGCGCTTCGGCTCGGGCCCGGCGCAAAACCGCTCCCAAGGTCAGAGTGTGCAGACTCAGGGCGGAGCCCGGGGGACGATGTCCTCGCCGGCAAGTAATGGCGGCGTCGCGCGGCCTTCGACTTCGGACAGCTCCGGGTGGCGCAAATTTTCTAATTCGACTCCGGCGCAGCGCTCGGGCGGCATGAATCGTTCAACCGAGCGGATGTCACCCAGAACGATGTCCAATGTTCCGCGGCCGGGAAATTCGCCGAGGCCAGAGGCCTCGAGCAACGGCGGCGACTGGCGGCACTTCACCCCGCAGTCCGGAGGCTCTCCCGATCGCATGAACAATCGCATGAGTAACGGACGCGCCATGAACGGACGGGGTACGGATTCCGCGGCGCGTTACGAGATGTCTCGTCCCCAAATGGAATCGGTTGGGGGACGCGGCATGGCGCAGCCAGCCTCGCGCGGCTACTCCCGGCCGCCTCTCGAAATGAGGCAGCCGATCGTCACGCCGCGGAGCGGTGAGGGAGGCGGGCCTCGCATGTCAGCGCCATCCCATGGCGGAGGGGGCGGTGGCGGAAATCGTGGCGGCGGAGGCGGTGGGAATCGCGGCGGATCAGGTGGCGGAGGTTCGCATGGCGGCGGCCCGCACGGCGGCGGTGGCTCACGCGGCGGCGGCGGCCGGCACTAAGGCAGGCCTTCATTTTCATCCGATGGAGCAGCGGCATCCTGATGGATGCCGTTGTTTTTTTGTGTTACGCTCCCCGCCATGGCCCTCCCGGTCTTTCGTAAAACCACGCGCTGGATTCTCGACCATATGTTGTGGGACACGTCTGGCGCCGCGGGCAGGGGATTCTGGCCAGGCCTGTGGGCGACACGGAAACTCCTGCTTGCTCTGGTGGGATCGGGTGTGCTGACTTGGCGGGAATGGGTCGAGCACCATCCTCGCGAGATAGTGATCGTGGAGCTTATCCATTTCGTCTTCGTGTTCGCGGTGATTGCGCTTCTGGTCTATGTCGGGCTTTGGTTCCGCTCCAGGAAATCGCCCACCTCGCAGACTCCTCAATAATCATGACCCGCGAAGCAGGTTTAAACATTTCCGTGACGCAAGAAAGTCGCGATAGCGGGCCAGGGACCGGGAAGAAGAAGCCGCGCAGGAAGGGTTTCCTGGCGCACCACTCTCTCAGTATTGCCTGCGTTGGCGTCCTGATCGTTTGGCTTGTGCTCTATTCCAACGGTGATCCTAAGGCCCACTGGGGATCATTTTTCGGAAACGCCATTGCCGACTGGTCGGGAGTGGTAGTGACCGTGTTGGCCACCAAGTATCTCTATGAACGAGGCTCCGCGGAGAGCAGGAAGCCTCCGCTCAATTTGGGGGGGCCCGTCTGGGAAGCCATGACGGACCACTCGTTGACTCTCTTTCTGCTGGCCACCGGAGTTTGCTGGGTCGCCGTGTATAAGCACGCCGACCCAGAATCGAAATGGGGACAGGTGGCCGGAAACATAGTTTCAGAATGGACCCAGATCCTTGCGCTGGTGCTCCTGACCAAACACCTTTTCGAGACCCATTCCAAGGAGAGCCGCAAGTAAGCTCGCCGGTCAGACCCTGCCGGTGATCGCCAGAATCACAACGATCAGCAGAACCAATCCCAGTCCGCCGCTGGGGAAGTATCCCCAACTGCTGCTGTAAGGCCACGTAGGAAGAGCGCCGAGCAATAAAAGCACCAAAAGCACGATCAAGATTGTTCCCATTGGAACCTCCTCGTAATTTTCACAGCATGTTCGCTGGACAAAATTACAGGCATGGCAATTCCGGAACAATCAGGGCATTCCTGTAGTGAGCGGAACATCTCCACGTAGGTAAATGGATTGATGGAGGACGCCCGTCCTCCATTTCATTCTGCGAAGCGGTCTACAAGTGGATCCTTCCCGCCCAGCCTCCACCAGGAGCGAGGGATATTTTCAGCCTGGTGTCGCGTGTAATTTGAGTCCTCGTCTTTTTGTAGTCACTGGCTATGCGGTCGGCGTTGACGCCGTCCGCATACGCTTCCAGCCAGAAAGTTCCGGCTGGCAGAAAAGAGAAGTCCACTTCCAGGTCGCGGGCAGTCCAGTTGGTCATGGCGCCGACATACCAATCCTTGCCGCTTCTCCGGGCGACTAGTGCATACTCGGCGATACTGGCGTCGAGCACTTTGGTGTCGTCCCACACCGAGGGAACAGGCGCCAGGAACTCCATCATCTCCGGCTCGCGCAAGTAGTTTGACGGACTGTCGGACAACATTTGCAGCGGGCTTTCAAAAACCACATACATTCCCAACTGGTGGCACCGCGTGCCCAGGCTCATGGGGCGATCGAAGACGGGAGCGAAATCCTTCTTGGTCGCGTTCAGCATGGCACCGGGAGTGAAATCCATCGGCCCAAGAAACATGCGGGTGAAGGGCAAGGTGATGTTGTGTTGGGGTTCGGTTTCAGCGCTCCACTTGCTCCACTCCAGGCCGCGTACGCCTTCGCCGCTGATCATATTGGGCCAGGTCCGGGTCATGGTGATCTGGCTCTGTCCACCGTGAAAATCGACCAGCATGTGGTGCCTGGCGGCCTCGGCGGAAGTCTTGTAATAGAACTTGATCAGCTTCTGATCGTTGCGCTGCATGAAATCAATTTTGAGGCCCTTAACGCCCCACTTCTGGAATTCGGCGAAGGCGGGGTCGAACTGGTCGTCGAGAGTCTTCCAGACCATCCATAAGATAATGCCGACATTTTTCTGTTTGGCGTATGCCGACAACTCTTCCATATTCACTTCAGGCACGACCTCAAGCACATTGCCGAGCTTGTACCAACCCTCATCGAGGATGATGTAAGGGATGCCGTACTTGGCGGCGAAATCGATAAAGTACTTGTAGGTCTGGGTGTTGACACTGGACTTGAAATCCACGCCCTCGATGTTGAGCGCGTTCCACCAGTCCCAGGCCACCTTGCCGGGCTTGATCCAGGAGGTGTCCTGTATCTGCGACGGTTTGGCCAGCAGGTACACCAGTTGATTGGTGATCAGGTCGCCGTCTTTTTCCGCAATCCCCAGCAGGCGCCAGGGATAGCTGCGGGTGCCCCGAGTCACGGCGATGTAGTCGGCTGCTTCGGTGACTTTGAAATCACGGTCCTTCTCCAAAGTCTCTTTAAGCGGATACGGCGGGAAGGTGGCTGCGAGTCCATTGCCGCTGGTGCCGCGCAGCCAGAGTCCGGGATAGTCTTCAATATCGGATTCCGCAACCGCCACTTTCACGCCGTTCGCGGCGTCAACCACCGCGGGCAGACTGGCAATCGCGCTGGGCGCGATCGTGGCCATATTCATCGGCACGTAATGCCGTTCGTTGTGCGAAAAGAAGCTCTCTTCCAGCGGATAATAGACCCGATAATCGCCCGCGAAATTGAACCTCGATTCCTCGCCGTAAACTTTTACCTCGGCCTGTGGCAAAGAGGTCTCCAGACGATAAGCCACGCCCTCGTTGTAGGCGCGAAAGACGACCGCGTAATTGCCTTCCATGGTCAGGCGCAGTTCGTTGTAGTGTTCCCGGATTTTTGCGAATTTTTGCCGCACCGGCGGCTCGAGCGTGCCGTCATAGGTGCGCTCCTTGCTGGCCTTGACCTTGGGTTGCAGGCCCAGGGTGTTGTGATCAATGTCGATGGAGAAAGTGGAATCCTGCAGCAGCGCCGTTCCCTTGAACAGGACGTCATACTGGAAGCGGGCGCCGGTCCGGATCCTTACTTCGATGCGCTTGTCGGGAGAGAGCAGGGTGTAGCTGGCCTGCGCCAGCGCTGTCCCGGCCAGACCGAGCAGGGGGAGCAGGATGAGAGCTGTTAGCTTCCAGAAAGATTTCATCGGACGTTCTCCTCGGGGAGAAAAATTGGATTTGAGCGCCAAGGCTCGGCCATCACGCGTCGTGGGCGCACGACCATTCCGGGGCAAAGGCATCAGAGGGAGAGAATGTTACCGCAATATGCCCCAATTGTGTAAGCGGTCGCTGTCTTCATCCCAGCGATCGCCAATGTCGGTGCGGTAATACATATTCGGAATCAGGACGTTCTTGATGCGGGAATAGACCTGGGCCTGGGCTTGCTTCATGGTCTGGCCCAGGCCCACGACGATCAGAATGACTCCCGAAGTTCCGGCCACCAGCCACTGCCCGTTGACCTGTTTAACGTCCTCGATGTGGATCTCATCGGTTGGCGGTTTGCGGAAGACGATGGCCCCGTTCTTGGAGTACGACTCGAAGGTTTCGTCGTCGTCGAAGGGGAAGGGAGGCACCACGATACGGACGCCGATCTGAAAGCCGCTCCTGACTTTCAGTTTGGGGTCGTCGCCGTTGGCCAGGTCCCAGAAGAATTGCCCGAATGCCGTGATCCCGCCTGCTGGATGCTGAAGGTGGCGGCAAGATGAAGCGCCTGAGTTTAGCACTGTTTTGTTAAAGCTCGATTACAAAGAACGTGAGAGTTGGATTTTCTTTGCGTCCTTCGCGTCCTTTGCGGTTAAGGATTTTGACTTGCCGGCAAATCAACCAAGTCTTAGACCGCAAAGGACGCAAAGGGGAGCCGCGAAGGACGCAAAGGTCGAGTTTTCCTTCGCCGGTTTAGGGGACTACGACTGTCTGCTTACCGGAATACTGCACGGTCTTGTCCGCGTGCTCGTCTGGACCGATGCCTGCGCCATGGTTCTCGTCCACGAACACGACACGGAACCTTCGGCTCTCCACCATGCCGGGAAATTGGCCTTTACGATCGCCGATGGTCAGCGCCTGTTTGGCGTCATCCCAATGCAAGGGGATCGTCGCGTAGGCTCCCTTTTCGTAGTTGTAATTGTCGTTCTCGTCTTCGTACAAGGTGAAGTCTCCATCCGCGCCCCGGTAGATTCTGAGTTCGATCGGATCGGCGGGCTTCTCCGTGGACCATTCCTCATCCGGGCCGAGCGGAACAATCGATCCGGCGCGGATGTAGAGCGGCAGGCGATCGAGCGGAGCGCCGGCGTCGATGGCTTTGCCTCCCGCGACGGCTGATCCGGTCCAGAAGTCATACCACTTTGACTGCGGCAGGTAGAGCCGCCGCGTGGTGGCGTCAGGTTCTGTGACCGGGTTCACCAGGAACGCGGGTCCGTACATGAACTGGTCCCCAATATTCTGGGCGCGAACGTCGGAGCGGAAGTCCATCACCAGAGGTCGCATGGGAGTGTAACTCTCACTGGTTGTCTTCCACGCCAGCGAATAGATGTAGGGCAGCATGCGGTAGCGCAGGCGATCGAAGCTCACCAGAATTTTCTGCGCCTCCGGCCCGTATGACCAGAGCTCGTTCTGGTCGGTCTTGCGCGTCCCGTGCACGCGCAGAATGGGAGTGAAGGTGCCGTACTGGAACCAGCGGATGAACAGCTCGCGATAGGCGGGATCGTCGGGATCCGCGGAAACGAATCCGCCAATGTCGGTGGTCCAGTATGGAATGCCGGAAAGGGCGAAATTCAGACCTGCGGGAATCTGCCGGCGAAAGCTGAAGAAATCGGAGTTGATATCGCCCGACCATGCCGTCACTCCGTAGCGCTGGTCGCCGGCAAAGGCCGAACGGGAGAGAATGAACACGCGCTTCTTGTCTGACGCACTGCGCTGGCCATCGTAAACCGCACCGGTGGTCATCAGTGGGTAGATGTTTACGTAACGATCACCGCTGCCCGCGGCGATTTTGTGGCCCAGCTGGATGTTCTCTTCCTGGCCTTCAGTTTCCGGTTCGGTCGTGTCCAGCCACCAGGCGTCCACGCCGATGTTGAACAGGGCCTTGTCCATCAGTTGCCAGTAGTATTTGCGGGCTTCGGGATTGGTGGCGTCATACACCGCCATGCCATTGGTGTGATAGGGCGGCTTGGCAAACTTGAATTTGTCCACGAACCAGCCGCGCTTATCCATCTCGTCATAAACCGCGGACCCGGGCTCGAAGAAGGGCCACACCGAAATCATGAGGTGGAAATTCTCGGCGTGAAGCTGGTCGATCATGCCCTTCGGGTCAGGATAATTCTTGTTGAAGACGTGCTCGCCCTTGCGGTTCCACCAGAACCAGTCCTGCACGATGTTATCCACCGGAATGTGCAGGTCCCGGTATTTTTTGGCCACTCCCAGAATTTCTTCCTGCGACTTGTAGCGGTTCTTGCACTGCCAGAAGCCGTAGGCCCACTTGCCGAACATGGGCGCTTGCCCGGTCAGTTCGCGGTAGGCGGCGATGATCCGGTCAAAATCGGGCCCATAGAAAAAATAGTAGTCGATGTTGTCGGCCACTTCGGAAGTGATGTACATATAATTCGCAAAGCGGTTGTTGAACCGGCTGCGCGAATCGTTGTTCCAGTAAAGGCCGTAACCCTGGCTCGACAACAGCAGGGGAACGGAGATGTTGGTATTGTCCTGAGATATGTCCACCGACTCGCCACGATAATTCCACACCCCCGCCTGGTGCTGGCCGAGTCCGTAAAGGCCCTCGTGCGAGCCGTAAATGTTGATGAACGATTCCGCGCGATAGGTGTCTTCGCCATTCACCTTGACCGGCGTCAATTTCCGCGTCGCCTCCTGAAACAGTTGCTTGCCCTCGAGGTCGCGATAAGTGATGCCGCCGTCTTTGCGGGTCACGGTCACGGCCAGACGCGCAGTGGTAAGGGTTACGCTGTCAGCAGCGGACTGCATCGTCCACCTGGTTTCGGGCCAACTGGTCTTTGTGATCACGTAGTCCGGCCGATCGGAGAACGTGGCTGTCGCGGAATAACGAACGCGAATGATGGAATCGGTGCACACCTGAAGCTTCAGCGTGCCCGTCTGCATGGCGAAAAGCACGCCGTCGGCTTGTTGCTGCACCTTGGTGACGGGATTCCTCGGCGCCCACTGGGCGGGGGCCATGGTGGCGCAGAGCGCCAGAACGCAAAGCAGAGATGCCCGAAAGATCGGCTGAAACCTTGGCATGATTTGGCAACCTGAACTTCTAGATTGGCGGAACCAAAGCTAACATAAAATTCGGGTGGGCGAGGCGGAAGAAACACACGTACGAGAGAACTCATGCGCTCATCTGACTACTGCGCCGGACGACACAAACCATGCATAATTAGGGAACGGCGCCGGCCAGGCGTCGTCTCTCATGCGGCTGTCCCACTCGATTCGCGGTGTTACGTACAGCTTTGCCGATCTGAAAGAATTGCTCGCAAAGGCCTCGCCTCTCCGGTCGGGAGACCAGTTGGCCGGCATCTGCGCCGCCAGCGCCGAAGAGCGGGTGGCCGCCCGCTTCGTTCTGGCCGATCTTCCCCTCCGTCACTTTCTCGAAGAGCTTGTGATTCCCTATGACTCTGACGAGGTCAGCCGGCTGATCGTCGATACCCACGATGACGCTGCCTTTGCGCCGGTGGCATCGCTTACCGTAGGCGAATTCCGCAACTGGCTCCTGGATGATCATGCGAGCGGAGACATACTAGGGGCGCTGGCTCCCGGCCTGACTCCGGAGATGGCGGCCGCCGTATCGAAACTCATGCAGGCGCAAGACCTGATTGCCGTGGCCCGTAAGATCAGGGTGGTGACGCGCTTCCGGACCACGGTCGGCCTTAGCGGACGCCTTTCGACGCGACTGCAGCCCAACCACCCCACCGATGATCCGGTCGGCATTGCGGCGTCCATCGTGGATGGCCTCTCACTCGGGTCGGGAGACGCGGTGATCGGCATCAACCCTGCCGGCGACAATGTTGCCTCGGTGTGCACATTGCTGAGGCTGGTGGACTACGCGCGCGAGAAGTTTGCCATTCCCGCGCAGAGCTGCGTGCTGGCGCATGTCACCACGCAAATGGAGGCGCTGCGGCAAGGCGCGCCCATCGACCTGGTCTTCCAGTCCATCGGCGGCACGGAGGCGACGAATAAGTCATTCGGAATAAATCTTGTGCTGCTGGATGAGGCGCATCAGGCCGCGCGCGAGCTTCGCCGCGGAACCGTAGGTGACAACATTATGTATTTCGAGACTGGCCAGGGCAGCGCGCTCTCGGCGGGAGCGCATCACGGATGCGATCAGCAGACCCTGGAGGCCCGTGCGTACGCCGTGGCCCGCCGCTATCGGCCCATGCTGGTGAACACCGTGGTGGGCTTCATCGGGCCGGAATATCTCTATGACGGAAAGCAGATCATCCGCGCCGGACTCGAAGATCACTTCTGCGGCAAACTGCTGGGCCTGCCCATGGGATGCGACGTTTGCTACACCAACCACGCCCAGGCCGATCAGGATGACATGGATACGCTGCTGACCCTGCTGGGAGTGGCCGGAGTGAACTACATCATGGGCGTGCCCGGCGCGGATGACATCATGCTGAACTACCAGAGCACATCGTTCCACGATGCGCTTTATCTGCGCTCCGCGCTGGGATTGCGGCCGGCACCAGAATTCGAGGCCTGGCTGGAGCGCGGCGAATTCCGTCGGCTCACGGTGAATGGTCTGCTTCCGGCGGGAGCCAATCCGGTGTTGTGATATGGCTGACGAACTAGCCAGAAGCCTTCGGCAATACACTTCGGCGCGAGTTGGGCTCGACCGCGCGGGTTGCAGTCTGGCGACTCACGAAGTGCTCGATTTTCAGTTGGCTCACGCTCAGGCGCGGGACGCGGTCCATGCTGCCCTTGATGTGTCCTCTCTTTTGAGCGGACTGCGCGAGCGCCAAATGTCGTCCTGTGCACTCAAGAGCACCGCGGCGGACCGGGCCAGCTATTTGCGTAATCCGGGGATGGGGCGGGCGTTGCATCGGGAGTCGGCATCGAGTCTGGTCGCCGCGTCCTGCGATGTCGTGTTTGTGATTGCCGATGGCCTCTCTGCCCTCGCGGTGACACGCCACGCTCTGCCCTTGCTGGACGAGGTGTTACCGCTGCTTGACCCGCAATGCTCGGTGGGCCCGGTGTGCCTCGTGGAGCAGGGACGCGTGGCGATTGGCGATGCGATCGGGGCGGCGCTGCAGGCGAAAATTTCGGTTGTTCTGATTGGTGAGCGTCCCGGCTTGAGTTCGCCCGATAGTCTGGGCGCGTACATCACCTGGGGGCCGCGCCCCGGGCGCACTGACGCGGAACGCAACTGCCTTTCGAATATCCGTCCTGAAGGGCTGAATTACGCAGCTGCGGCGAAGATGCTCGTCTTCTATCTCAATGAAGCTCTGCGCCAGAAGTTGACCGGCATAGAGCTCAAACTCGTGGGTGACTTTCAGGGGGACGAGAGTCGTGGCTCGCTGCCCGCACCCGGAACGTGAACGCGACCGAGTATCAGGCGCCGGTGTCATAATGAATCCGGGAGATGCGAAGCTGAGTCTCGACTACACCGCAATGCTTGCGATCGCTTTGGCTGAGGCCCGCAAGGGGCTGGCCGAAGGCGGCATTCCCATCGGCGCGGCAATTTTCGACGCGCACGGCAAACTTCTCGGCGCGGGACACAATCGCCGCGTGCAGCAGGGCGATCCGTCGATGCACGGCGAGACCGACGCCTTCCGCAACGCGGGACGCCAGCGCAGCTATCGCAACCTCATCATGGTCACAACCCTGGCACCCTGCTGGTATTGCAGCGGGCTGGTCCGGCAGTTTGGGTTCGGCACGGTGGTGGTGGGTGAGAGCCGCAACTTCCAGGGTGGCGTGGAATGGCTGCGCTCGCTTGGTGTGAATATCGTCGACCTTGATTCCGCGGAGTGCGCTGCGTTGCTGAGCGAGTACATAAGGGCGAATCCCGAAGTCTGGAACGAGGACATCGGAGAAGAATAGTTTGCAGGAGCCATGAACAGCTTTAAAGCCAGTTTGTATTTTGCGCTGTTCCTGCTGGTGTTTAGACCCGCCGCGACGCCGCAGGAACGCGCTTCATTGATGAACCTTCTACCGGAGAGATGCAATGACGAGAGACGAAGCGTGGAATCTGGCTAACCATTGGGTGGCGGCTTGGAACGGTCATGATCTCGACTTGATCATGATTCACTATGACGATGCAATCGAGTTGACTTCGCCAGTTGCCGCCCAGCTGTTGGGGACATCCGACGGTAAGGTAGTCGGAAAAGCAAACTTGAGAATTACTTGTCAGCGAGGTACATGGAAGCCTACCCGGAGCTCCACTTTCAAATTCTTTATCAGGAAAAGTTTCGCGTTACCCTGAACACCGATAACCGCCTTGAGGACGCACTATGGGGCGTCAATTCGAGGCCGCCGCGGAAACTTTCGGCCTGACGCTCGATGACTTCGAGAAAATTACTATCAATGCGATGAAGAGCGCGTTTTTGCCCTATCGCCAGCTTGCTTCTCTACACGTCATCAAGCCGGTATGCGAAGAGCGGGAAGCACTGCAGCAAAGGGAGAGTGTCATGGAGCTGTCAGGATCAGAGCGGTCCAGCGGCTAAAGCCGAATGGTTTCGAGGGGTGGCGACTACAGTGTGCCTAGCAAGCGTCCGCAATCGGCCCCGGATGCCATACCTACGCGGGCAGTTTTCTCCGATGCCATGCCAGCAAGAGGGCTGACCCGATAATCATCAGGCCGCCGCACAACCCGATCCACACCCCGACCGCGCCCCAGCCCAATTTGAAGCACAAGACATAGCCCACGGGGAGCCCGATCAGCCAGTAGGCGATGAAGTTGGCCAGCATAGGCGTTTTGGTGTCGCCGGCGCCGCGCAGTGCTCCGGTCGCGACCGTCTGCAGGCCGTCGAACAACTGGAATGCGGCCGCCACCAGCAGCAGCCGGGCGCCGGTGCGTATCACCATCGGGTCGGGAGAGAACAAGCGCGCGATCCACGTGGGAATCGACACGAACAGCAGGCCTGAGCAGGCCATGAATCCCACTCCGAGGATGATGGCGGACCATCCTGCGCGCCGCGCTCCGGCAGGTTCCTTTCTTCCCAACTGTTGTCCCACGCGCACGGCCGCGGCCGAGCTGATCCCGAGCGGCACCATGAAGGCGAGGGCGGCGCAATTCAGTGCGATCTCATGACCAGAAAGCGGAACCGGTCCCAGCTTTGCCACCACCGCAGTGGCAGCCGAGAAGGCGCCGATCTCGCACAGAATCTGGGTGGCTGCCGGCGCTCCCAGCTTGAGCAAATCCGCCACTCGCCGCAGATCGATGCGGACTGCGCTTGTCCACACGGGCAGCGAACGTCTTGACTCCACCCAAAGCAAAGTGACGGCCAGCACGACCGCCATGTAGATGCGGGCAATACAGGTGGACCAGCCCGAACCGGTGATGCCCATGGCGGGAAGCCCGAGATGTCCGTAGATCAGCGCCCAGTCGCCCACCAGATTCACCAGGTTGGAAGAAATGAGCGCGAACATGATGGGGATCACGACGTTCACCGCCTGCAGATAACGGCGCAGGGCAAAGTAGGCGAGCAGCGGCAATGTGCCCCAGTTGAGCGCGTGTAGGAAGGGGCGCATGGGATCGACCAGTTCCGGGCT
The DNA here is from genome assembly GCA_963797385.1 of Terriglobia bacterium. Lineage (GTDB taxonomy): Bacteria > Acidobacteriota > Terriglobia > Terriglobales > Acidobacteriaceae > JAIQFF01. The sequence continues at coordinate 48,122 of CAWCPY010000013.1, read as the reverse complement.
GACGCCGAAGCGCCGCATCAGCGGCGGCCAGAACGATACCGCCAGCATGAGGATTGGGGTTAGTGCGACGGCAAGAAAAAGCCCGTTGACCAGCGAGAGGCGGGCGTCGTTCAGGTCTTCGCGGCCGTAGGCGTGCGCGACGAAGGTATCCAGACCAAGCAGCAGGCCGCCGCCAAAGATGGCGATGCTGTGATAAAGGCTCTGGCCCAGGCCGGTGGCCCCGATGGCGACGGCACTGTCCGGCAGCCGACCCACCATGATGGTGTCCACGATGCCCATGCTCATCCAGCCGACTTCGGCGATGATGAGCGGCAGGGCCAGGCGCAGGGTCAGCGAAAAGTCCGCACGCCGGGGGACGACAGAAGCGCTCTGAGATTCGACGGCCATCGGGTTCATTGTGACTATATCAACGGTTTGTGTGGTCGCTGGGTGGGGCGGGCGCCCTCGCCCGCGAGAGGGTGGGTGAAAATACCCGGCTGTGGAAAAACGGAAACGGCCGACAAACGGTAGAAGGCGGGGACTCGGGGAATCCAGATCAGCGTCGAAAGGCGCAGGCGAAGGCGAGGCGGAGGATCCAGATCAAGGTCAAAAGCCGCGGGCGGGGGCGCCCGCGCCACACAGTCCGCTATACTGACTGGCTCGAGACCCCTTGCTAAACCAGATGGAAACCTTCGAGGAGAGCGATTGATCGAACGCTACTTCAGGCTGGCCGAGAACCAGACCACGGTGAAGCAGGAGATGCTGGGCGGCCTCACCACCTTCCTGACCATGGCGTACATCGTCGTGGTGAATCCGCAGATCCTGGCGCAGGCGGGAATGCCGGTCGAGGGTGTGGTGTTTGCCACCTGCCTTTCCGCCGCAGTGGCCACGCTGGTCATGGGGCTTTACGCCAACTATCCCATTGCGCTGGCGCCGGGCATGTCGCTCAATGCCTACTTTACCTACTCCGTCTGTTTGAACATGCACGTTCCCTGGCGCACCGCGCTGGGCGTGGTCTTCCTTTCCGGCGTACTTTTCCTGGCGCTCACGGTTACGCGGGTGCGGGAACAGATCGTCAACGGCATGCCCGACTGCCTGAAGCACTCCACCGCTACCGGCATCGGGTTCTTCATTGCATTCGTAGGCCTGCGCAATGCGAAGCTGGTGGTGGCGAATGCGGCCACGTTCGTCGGTCTGGGCAGTTTTGCCGATAAAGAAGTGCAGACCGCCTGCTTCGGAATTGTGCTGACCCTGTTCCTGATGGCGCGGAAGGTCAATGGCTCCATCCTGATCGGGATTGTCGGCACCACGCTGCTGGGCATGCTGCGCGGCATCACGCAGTGGCCTGCCGCGATCTTTTCAATGCCCCACCCGTCATCTACTTTCCTGCAGCTTGACCTGCGCGGCGCCATTCATCTGGGGCTTCTCGAAATCCTGTTCGCCTTCCTGTTCGTGGACCTGTTCGACAATATCGGCACTCTGGTCGGGGTATGCGAGCAGGGAGGCTTTATCAAGGACGGAAAAATCCCCCGCGTCGGGCGGGCACTGGTGGCGGATGCGACGGGAACCATCTTCGGCGCGGTTGCGGGCACGTCGACAGTGACGAGTTACATCGAGAGCGTGGCTGGGATCGCGGCTGGGGCGCGCACCGGACTCAGCAACCTCGTGGTCGCCGCGCTTTTCTTCGGAGCCATGTTCTGTTCCCCTCTGGCCACTGCCATTCCCGGCTATGCCACCGCCCCCGCGCTCATCCTGGTGGGAGCGTTGATGACGCAATCCATCGCGCACATTGCCTGGGCGGATTTCAGCGAAGCCGTGCCCGCCTTTATCACCATGCTGGCCACGCCTCTCACCTTCAGCATCGCCACCGGCCTCAGCCTGGGATTGATTTCCTACACCGTGGTAAAAATCGCAGCGGGAAAAGCTCGCGAGATCAACCTGCTGGTCTGGATTCTTACGATTCTGTTTATCCTGCGATACGTCTATCTTGCCGCGGCGTAAGAGCAGGCGCGACGGCTAGCCTCGCTCTCCCGCCTGCGCATAGAATCAAAAGCTTCGAGGGCAACGTATGGCGAACCAGGACTCCCTCTGTGCTGGCCAATTCGCCGCCGCTTCTCGTCTGGGCGCACTGGTTCTTTTCGTGACCACAGGCTTGCTGTTCGGACAAGTTGATCGCGGCGCTTCGGTACATCTCACATCGGGCAAGGAAATTTTCAAGTCTGCCTGCGTAGCCTGTCACGGTTCCGATGGCAGAGGCGCCCCTCAGTCGAGCCGCGGGTTCGAGCCGCCGCGGACCTTTCCCGACTTCACCGCTTGCGATCAGACTACTCCGGAAGACAACACAGCCTGGAAGGCGGTGATCACTCACGGCGGACCCTACCGCGGGTTCTCGCAGATCATGCCATCCTTCGGGGAGGCGCTCACCTCCGAACAGATTGACCAGGTGGTCGAGTATCTGCGCGATTTCTGCCGTAACCCTGCCTGGCCGCGAGGCGAGTTAAACCTGCCCCTGGCTCTGGTTACGGAAAAGGCTTTTCCGGAGAACGAGACCCTGATCGCGGCGTCAGTCAATGCGCGGGGCGCTCCAGGCGTCGAGAGCCACATCATTCACGAGCAGCGCTTCGGGATCAAGAATCAGATTGAAGTTGACGTCCCGATTACGTTTGAGAATCAGGACCACACCTGGTATGGCGGCGTTGGCGACACCACCCTCGGCTTGAAGCGGGTGATGTTTTCCAGCTTGCGGTCGGGTTCCATCCTGAGCTTGCAGGGTAGCCTGATTTTGCCCAGCGGAAGCCGGACGCGAGGCTTCGGGACGGGAACCACGACTTTCGAGACCTTCGCCAGCTTCGGTCAGCTATTCCCGACGAAAACTTTTGTGCAGACTCAATTCGGAGCCGCTCTGCCCCGCCACACTGACATCGCTCCCCAGTCCATATTTTTCCATACTGCGCTGGGCCAGAGTTTCGGTTCGGACCATGGCATGGGACGCTTATGGTCGCCCATGATGGAATTCCTGGCGGAACGCGACCTGATGGACGGTGCGAAAACGAACTGGGACCTGCTGCCCCAAATGCAGGTGACAATCAGCAAGAGGCAACACATCCGGGGCAACCTGGGTGTTCTTTTTCCGGTCAACCACACTTCCGGGCGTCCGGTGCAGCTCATGTTCTACCTGTTGTGGGACTGGCAGGACGGACGGCTGAACGAGGGCTGGTAATGGAAAGTAAGTCATGAAAAGAGCCCGTTGGTATCTGATTCTCGCGCTGGCACTGCTCAGCCCACCCTGCGGGCTGACGGGCCAGGCCGCGGGTCAGACCCAGTTGAAGCCCGCCTTTCACACTTCGGACCGGTGCCTGGCCTGTCACAACGGGCTGACAACGCCGTCGGGCCGGGACGTTTCCATTGGCTTCGACTGGCGCCCCAGCATGATGGCCAACTCGGCCCGCGACCCGTACTGGCAGGCCAGCGTCCGGCGGGAAGGCATGGATCATCCCGAATCGAAGGCGGCGATCGAGGATGCCTGCGCGGATTGCCACATGCCGATCGCCCGCTATGAGGCCAAGCTGCAAGGCCGCCTGGGTGAGGTCTTTGCCCATCTGCCTTTTGAGAGCGATCCCGAAAAAAACGCTTCCGCGAAAGACGGGGTCTCCTGCGCGGTGTGTCACCAGATCGGAAAGGAGAAGCTGGGCACGCATGAGAGTTTCAACGGCGGGTTCGTGGTTGACGCGCCAACATCCAGGGATGACCGTCCGGAATATGGTCCGTACGCGATCCAGGGTGGACAAGCTCATATCATGCAGACTTCCACCGGAGGTTACCGCCCCACCCAGGCTGCCCATATCCAGGATTCGGCACTGTGCGCCACTTGCCATACCCTCTACACCAAGTCTCTCGCTCCGGGGGGAGCCGAGACAGGATTGTTCCCGGAACAGATGCCCTATCTGGAATGGCTGCATAGCGACTATCCAAACCGGTATAGCTGTCAGGGCTGCCACATGCCCGAAGTCCACGAGGACGCCCCTATTGCATCGGTTCTGGGCCCGCTTCGGTCGGGAGTCCGGCAGCACACATTTCTCGGAGCGAATTTCTTCGTCCTGAAGTTGCTGAATCTCAATCGGGACGATCTCAGCGTCACCGCCCCGCCGCCGGAGTTAGCTGCCGAAGCCCGGAGGACGGTCGAGTTTTTGCAGTCGCAGGCGGCCCGTGTGACCATTCGCAAACTGGAGATCGCCTCCTCCCGTCTTGACCTGGATGTGTTTGTAGAGAACTTGACCGGCCACAAGCTGCCTACCGCGTTTCCCTCACGCCGAGCCTGGCTGCATCTGGTGGTCCACGATCGCGACGGACGAACCGTGTTTGAATCCGGAGCCTTGAATCCCGACGGTTCCATCCGGGGCGACGATAACGATACCGACCCGTTGCGCTTCGAACCTCACCACCGGGAAATCAAGAGTGAAGATGAAGTGCAGATCTACGAACCGATTCTTAAGGATGCCGCGGGTCAGGCAACGACAGGGCTCGCGATGGCAGTGGGATATCTAAAAGATAACCGGCTGCTGCCCAGTGGGTTTCAGAAGCAAAAGGCGGACAAAGATATTGCCGTGTATGGCGACGCCGCAGAGGACCCTGACTTCACTGACGCCGGTGACCTGGTACGGTACTCCATTGCCCTGGGCGATGCGCCGGGGCCGTTTCATGTGGACGCAGAGCTGTGGTATCAGCCCATCGGTTTTCGCTGGGCCCACAACCTCAGTTCGTACCCGTCGGCGGAGACGCGCCGTTTCGTCAGCTACTACGAATCCATGCCATTAGAAAGCGCCATCGTGCTGGCCAAGTCGGCCGCGACCCGCTGAGTACGAGATCATTTAGTGGTGTGCTAGGCTGACGCCTATGGCAGAAACAGCCATCCAGCAGAAGTCGTTCCTCAGCGGCAGGGTCGCGCACTTCACCGAATCCGTCATCCGCGAAATGACGCGCCAGGCCATGCTGCATGGCGCCGTCAACCTGTCGCAGGGCTTCCCCGATTTTCCCGCTCCGGCCGAGATTAAGCGCGCGGCCCAGGAAGCGATCGCCGCCGACGTCAATCAGTACGCCATCACCTGGGGTGCGAAGAACCTGCGCAATGCGATTGCCCGGCAGATGCAGTTGTGGCAGGGCATCGCGGTCGATCCCGAGCGCGAAATCACGGTTTGCTGCGGCTCCACCGAAACCATGATCTCGACCCTGCTGGCAGTGTGCAATGCCGGCGACGAGGTCGTCATCTTCGAGCCGTTCTACGAAAACTACGGGCCCGACGCGGTTCTCTCCGGTGCCAGGCCGCGATTTGTGAAGCTGCGCCCGCCGAACACGCCCGATGGCGAGTGGAGTTTCGATGAGCGCGAGCTGCGGGCTGCGTTTCATAGCCACACCAAGGCCATCATCGTTAATACCCCGAATAACCCCACCGGCAAGGTTTTCACCCGAAGCGAACTCGAACTGATCCGCGACCTGTGTGTGGAATTCAACGTCCTGGCCATCACCGATGAAATCTACGAGCACATTCTCTATGACGGCACGCGGCACATTTCGATGGCTGCGCTAGATGGCATGCGTGATCGCACCATCACTATCAACGGCCTGTCGAAGACCTATAGCGTCACCGGCTGGCGCGTGGGATGGGCCGTGGCCCCGCCCGCAATCACGGATGCCATTCGCAAAGTGCACGATTTTTTGACTGTGGGCGCGCCGGCGCCATTGCAGGAAGCCGGTGCGGCCGCGTTGGGTTTGCCTGCGGCGTATTACCACGAACTGGCCGAAGGCTATCGCAAGCGGCGTGATCGACTGCTCCCGGTGCTGACCGAGGCTGGCTTCCGCTGTTTTCGTCCGCGCGGCGCTTATTACGTCATGACCGACATCACCGCATTCGGGTTCGCGAGTGATCTCGAGTTTGTGAAATACCTGGTGAAAGACATTGGGGTGGCCTCGGTCCCGGGCTCGAGCTTCTACAACGACGCGCGCGATGGGGCCCAGCAGGTGCGCTTTGCCTTCTGCAAAAAAGATGCCACGCTGGACGCCGCCGGGGAGCGCCTGAAAGAATTGCGAGTACGGAAATAGCGAGGGCGAGACGCCGGCGCTGCCAAAAACCTGCGACCAACCCACCAAACGCCCTTAAGCATCTGATTGGATTCACAGGGTTCTGGGTTATACTGCGCTCAAGTTCCCAATTTCTCTTGAGGAAGTGGTGGCACCATGTCTGTGAGGATGGCGGAAGGGGTATCTGCGCAGGTTCCGGCTGACGATTTTCAGGCGCTCGAAGAGAAAGTCTATCGCACCATTGAACTGTACAAGTCGGCCCGGGAGGCCCGGGCGGCGGCGGAGCGGGATTCCCAGCGTCTGCGCCAGCAACTGGAAGAGCGCGAGGAAGAATTGGACAGTTTGCGCCGCGAAATGGTACGGCTGCGCAAGGAGCGGGAAGAGATCCGCGGCCGGGTGGAGAAGATGCTGGGTCAGATCGAATCCATTTCCGAGGAGCAGGCGGTCAGTTGATCGGTCAGACCTCCTGCTGAGGAGAAACAAGTATGGCAACGGCCACCAAACACACCGCGATCAAGGACCCGAGCAATAATGCGGTTCGGGTTGAGATTTTCGACCAGCCCTACAATCTGCGCGGCTCGGACGCGGAATACATTCTCAAGCTGGCTGAATACGTGGATGGCAAAATGCGCGCAGTGTCGGAGCAGACCCACACCGTGGATACGGCTCGCCTGGCCGTGCTGGCCGCGTTGAACATCGCCGACGAATACCACCTGGTCAAGCGCAACCAGGACGTGGGATCAGGCGACTACCTGCGCCGCGCCCAGCATCTCGCGAGCGCGCTCGATGAAGTGTTGGAAGACAAGCGCCGCGCTGGCTAGCTTCAACTCTCAGCTTTCAGCCTTCAGCTTTCAACCAGTGTGACCAGTCTTTTCGAAAAACCCGGACACTAAGGGACTCATGGCTGACAGCTGATGGCTGAAAGCTGAAGGCTTTTTGCGGAGCTTCGTTCCGCCGGACAGCCGAGGGCGGCCGTCCCCACGTGGCCTGTTATCCCCTTACGAAAGTTGCTGGCAAGCGGATTGCCAACTTTTTACGCCCTCCCTATTGCCATTGCCGGATGTTTACCCTAGCATCCTGACTGAAAGCCGGCCTGCCGGGTTGGTGATGGCGGGTCACCGATTTTTGAACCAATGCTGAATGAACGGGAGCTCGACTCGAACTAGGATCCGGTGTGCAACGCTCCGCCATGCGGAGATGCCTAAAGGGTCTCGGCGGGCGCCCACGTCTACCGACGGGTTCATTCTCGGCCCCGTCACACGGCACAGTGGGTCGGCTTCTCATCTCTCCTGCGCTCTCCCTGCCTGCTCCTGCTAAAATCGATCTGTATGACCTTGGGCTGTAACGAAATCTCCGGGCAGGGCATCTAGATTAATAGTGTTTCCTCAACTTTTTCATATCGGCAAGTTCTTCCTTCCCACCTACGGATTGTTGGTTTCCACGGGGGTCCTGGTCGGCCTCTGGATCAGCGTTCGCAACTCCGGCAAGCAGGGAATCAATCAAGACGACGCCTGGAACCTGGGCGTCCTGGTGGTCCTCTGCGGCATTATCGGCGCCAAAATCCTTTATATCGTCAACGACTGGGGCTATTACTCGTCCCATCCCGGCGACATCTTCAGCTGGTCCACGCTGCAAGCCGGCGGGGTGTTCTCGGGAGGGCTGATCGGAGCGTCGGTGGCAGCCGCGTGGTATATGCGCCAACACCGCATGCCCGCGCTCGCGACCTGGGACGCCTTCGCGCCCGGCCTAGCCCTCGGACACGCAATCGGGCGCGTGGGATGCTTTGCCGCCGGCTGTTGCTACGGCAAGCCCACCCATTATTTCTGGGGCGTCACTTTCACCAACCCCATTGCCAATTTGAATTCCTATACCCCGCTGGGAATACCGCTGGAGCCTACGCAGCTTTTCGAAGCGGCGGTCGAGCTGGCCAATTTTTTCATTCTCATGTGGCTGTTCAAGCGCAAGAAGTTCGACGGACAGGTGCTCGCGGCTTACTTCATTCTTTATGGCGTGGCCCGCTATTTCCTGGAATTTATCCGTGGCGATCCCGGACGCGGCGAAGTCTTTGGCGGAATCATGACCGGGACGCAGCTGATCTCCATTGGTCTGGTGATCACTGGGGGGCTGATCTGGTGGTTGAAGTCGTCCACTCGGGTGGTTCCGGCGCACGCGCAGCGGTAGGTCAGCTATAAACCAAAATAATCGTCCCCTTCCGGGACGAACGCGGGCGGGGGCGCCCGCGCCACACATGGCTCCACTTCTGATTTCCGCGGCTGAAGATGCCGGCATACGGCTGGACCAGTTTCTGGTCGCGCATCTTCCTGAAACCAGCCGTGCCCGGGTCCAGCAACTCATTGCGCAACAACTGGTGCTGGTGAATGATGCGATTGCGCGAGCGTCTTTGCGGCTGCGCGGCGGGGAACGGATCTCTGTTCTCGGCTCCGCTTCGCAGCCCCCTCTGCGGGCCATGGCGGAGGACATTCCCCTCGACATTGTCTTCGAAGACGCCGAGCTTGCCGTAGTGAACAAACCTGCTGGTATGACGGTGCACGCCGGAGCGGGCGCGAGCGATGACGAACGCAATCGCGGCACGCTGGTGAATGCGCTGCTGCATCACTTCGGCCAATTGTCATCGGTTGGCGGTGAATTGCGCCCCGGAATCGTGCATCGCCTGGACAAGGCCACCAGCGGCCTGCTGGTGGTGGCCAAAAGCGACGAAGCGCATCGCCGGCTGGCCAGCCAGTTCGTGCGCCGGCAGGTGAAAAAGAAATACATTGCCCTGGTGCATGGCTGGCTGAAGCAGGACCGCGGCACCATCCGCAGCAGCATCAGCCGCGACCGCGTGCGGCGCACTCGCATGACCACGAAGCGGTCCGGCGGACGCGAGGCCATTACCCACTACGCGGTAGAGCGCCGGCTCGATTCTCCTTACGGAAAGTTCACCCTACTCGAAGTGCGGATCGACACTGGCCGGACCCACCAGATCCGGGTCCATCTGGCATCGCTGCGCCATCCGGTGGTAGGCGACACGCTCTACGGCGCCCCGCGCGAGATGGTGGCCAAGCCGGCCGCCCGCCTCTCTCTTTCCCTCTCCAGAAATTTTCTGCATGCCGCGGCTCTGCAATTTCAGCACCCGCGCAGCGGCCAGCCGTTGTCTTTTACTGCCCCGTTGCCCGCAGAGCTGGAAGATTTGTTACAGCAACTCAGCAAGTAGTGTGGGTCGGACACTCTTGTCCGACGCCTTTGACTCGGATCTTGATTTTGATCTTGTCGTTGACTCTGGTCCTCAAAATCAAAGTCAAAGTCAAAGGCGACGGACAGAGCCTGCCCTGAGCGAAGTCGAAGGGAGTGTCCGACCCACACAGTCAAAGGCTATAATTGAGGTGTCATGAAGTTCCGCGGCATTATTTTGTTGCTGGGCAGCATGTGGTTGGTGGCAGTGCTCGTTGCCCAGAATTCGTCCGACGAGCTGCCTTCCGCCCCCTCGGCGGTCAAACTAGAACGCAGCCGGCCCAAGCCTCCGCCGCCAGCCTCGCCGCCAGCCTCGACTACGTCCGCGACGGCCCAATCACAAGCCAATGCCCCAGCCGATTCCGCCAAAGCTGTACCGGCGCGACCGGACGCATCGCCGAAGGCCACGGCAGACAAGCCCTCGAACCCCGACGATGACGCAGCCACCACGATTACCAAGACGGTGAACGAAGTGAATGTCGTGTTCACCGTCACCGACAAGCATGGCCGCTATGTCAGGAACCTGGCCAAGCGCGATTTCTCGGTGCTCGATGATGGCAAGCCTGCCGAACAGATTCGCAGCTTTCACAATGAGACCGATCTGCCGCTGCAGGTCGGGCTGCTGGTCGACGCCAGCAACTCCATCCGGGACCGTTTCAAGTTCGAGCAGGAATCGGCCATCGAGTTTCTCAACCAGACGATCCGTCCCCGCTATGACAAGGCGTTCGTCGTCGGCTTCGATGTCACTCCGGAAGTCACCCAGGACTTTACCGACAACACAGAAGCGCTTTCGCGCGGAGTTCGGGACCTTCGGCCGGGCGGCGGTACCGCCATGTACGACGCCCTGTATTTTGCCTGCCGCGACAAGCTGTTGAAGGAAGAGCAGAACGGGCCGGTGCGCCGGGCCATCATCCTGCTCAGCGACGGTGACGACAATATGAGCCACGTCACCCGCGAGGAAGCCATCGAGATGGCGCAGCGGGCGGAGGTGATCGTTTACACCATCAGCACCAACATCAGCCGCGGCAGTCGTGGCGGGGACAAAGTCCTGGACCGCATTGCCGAGGCTACCGGCGGACGCGCCTTCGTCCCTTTCCAGCTGAATGATGTAGCCAACGCCTTCCTCGAAATTCAGGATGAATTGCGCAGCCAGTATGCGCTTTCCTACAAGCCCGCCGACCTGCGGATGGACGGCCGCTTCCACACCATCGAAATCCTGGCGCAGAACCACAAGGGCCTGCGCGTGCGCAGCCGCCGCGGGTACTTCGCGGCCACGCCCTAGGCTGCCGGCATGGCGGGATATTCCGGCACTCCTCTTCCCAAGAAGCTAGGCCTCAAGCCGCAATTCAGGATCGCGTTCTTTCAGCTGCCCGCCGACGTAAAAACCGCGTTGCAAGACTCCCTCTCCGTTTGCCGGATGATCAAGGATGACCGGACCGAACTCGACTTCGCCATGATCTTCATTAAGACCCGTGATCCGGGTGAAGGACAGGGCGAAAAGCCGTTAACCACGAAGGGCACGAAGGTGCACGAAGGAAACCATTGCGACAAGGCCTTCGTGATACTTCGTGCCCTTCGTAGTTCATGCAGTTTTGTGACTCATAGGTGCAACCGATCCACTACCGCCCGCTGCGGTAGTTGAGACACCTAGCGCCGGCTGCAGTTCTCTGGCGGTTGGCTGGCCAGCAGGATCATGGTCTCCAGCGTTCGCGCCTTCTGGTCATCCTTGATAATGAGATAGCGGTGATTTCCGCTCGCAGACGGCTCGAAGTGGGAGCCGCCATCGGGCAGAACAGTGATCGTTCCCGGCGGCGAGAGAGAGAAATATTTTTCGTCCGGATGCACCGCGTAGAGCACCGCGGTCAGGTCCCAGGTTGGCCGGTCGTAAGGCATTTTCATATACGACCGATAAGCCTCGGCCACGGGATGGTCTTTCACGTAGGCGAAATCCCGCTCGATGCGTTTCGCGGGAAACTCCATGGCCGCGCCGATTTCGAATCCGCTCACCACGATCGGAGTCGGCCAATCGTGAAAGAGTTTTACCGCGGACGGCACATCTCTTTCCAGATTGAATTCCGGCTTTCCCCCGGCGAAATTCCCTGCCATCACGGAAAGCAGGCGGACTTTTTTCCGCACCAGAGTCGTTCCATCATCCGGACTGGCCGCATCGGCCCGGCTCTCCAGCAAGCGGGCCAGATTTGTGCTGAAGCCCACCTGCACGATCACGACGCTCCCATCTATCTGTTTCGCCAGCGTCTGCCGCAGCAGGGAGACTGCTTCGGGTGCCTGGGCCCCGTCCAGAATCCTGTGAGGATAGACGAAGCTGCCGTCCGGGCGCCGTCGTTCGGACGGAATGTCGATCATCGGATTCGACTCCGGCGTTTTCCCATTTCGCACCGTACCAATTGGGATCTCCGGACGTCCGTAGAAGTGATTGACCACATCCACATAGGGAGCAGCCCACTTGTTGTCCTTGGTGACGGTCACCGCGAGCAGGTTGATTTCATGGCGGCTCTGGAAGGCATGCAGCATGGCAAGAGCGAGCGCGTCATCGACATCGTTGCCCATGTCGGTGTCGAAAATGATGTTCGGGGGAGCCTGCGCAGAGGCAGTAGAAAGTGCGATGACCAGGCTGAAAACCAGGATCGCAATCCTCATAGATGTTCTTCTTCCAGCGGCGGTCAACCCTTCGCGGGAGAAGTATACGTGGGAATCGCAGTGGCAGAGAAACGTCCCGAGTAGTTGTCATCCTGAGCGCAGCATTGAGTTTCGCTTGCGAAACACAATGCGGAGTCGAAGGATCCCTAGCTGACGCAATGACGATTGGGCGGGAGAATCTCTGCCCGACCCATAAACCATCGGCGCCGATATTGCTATAGGGGTCCTTCGACTTCGTAGCTGCTTCGCAAAGCGAAGCAGCTACTCCGCTCAGGATGACAAAGCGGGCGGCAGGCGTTCTAGTCCCTCTTGGGCACCGCGTAATATCCGGTGCGCGCCTGGATCTTGTAGTCTTTCTTGTTGGCCTGGATTTCCACCTTGCGGAAGCTACCGTCCAGGGCGGTGTTGGTGGGCGTGTAGCCGACGTTGTACTGGCTGCGCAGTTCCCGCGCGATCTGGTCAAAGGCTTCCTTCAGCTTATCCATTTTGTTCCCAACGTCGATGACACGGCCGCCGGTCTCCGCGGCTAGCTTCTTCATCTCGCGTTCGCCAGAGTACCCCCCGAAGCCGTAAAAGCCGCGGTCGGCGATCAGCAGGACATAGCAGATAGAGTCCGACTTCTGCGCGGCCTCAATCGCATCGGTGATCTTGTATTCGCTGCCCTGGTCCTCACCGTCGGTGAGCAGGATCATGGCCTTGCGTCCCACTTCTTTGGCCAGTTCATCATGGGCGGCCAGATAGACAGTGTCGTAGAGCACAGTGCCTTTGGGATTCGAGCCGCAGGGCAAGGGCCCGCCGCCCTGTCCGGGCAGGCCACCGCAACTGGAAGGAGGGGCGTTAATGCGGGCGCTGTTGAGGGCCTCTCGCAGGCGGCGCGACGAGTTGGTGAAATCCTGCAACAGGTTGGAATCGACATCAAAACTGATGACAAACGCCAGGTCCTTGGGGCGCAGAATCTCATTCAGGAAGTTGGCCCCGACTTCCTTTTCCATCTCGAGGACCTCGCGCTGGCTGCCGCTGGAATCGATCAGAATCCCCAGGGTCAGGGGAAGGTCAGACTCGGCGGTGAAATACTTGATGGCCTGCGGGCTGCCGTCCTCGGTCACCTTGAAGTCGTTCCTGGTCAAATTGGGAATCAGCGCGCCCTTCTTGTCTTTGACATTGAAAAAGAGCTGGACAACGTTGACATTAACCTTAAGTGTGCCTACAGACTGGTCCCGCTCACTTGCCTGGCTTCCCGGGGACGGGTTGTCCGGGTCGGGCGTGCCGGCCAAGTGGGGAAGCTGCTGGGCCAAGCCCAGGGGCACGGCGACCAGGCCGGCTGCCACCATGGCGGTGGCCAGCAGTGAGGCTGCAAATGCCTGAAACCTGGGAACTCTTGGCATCCAGATAATCTCCCGCGCTTTTTGTTAGTCTATTCCATCAGGTTAGATGCACCAAACTACAGGTCTCAGCATCCCAAATATAGGCAGTCGCCATCAGGCGGAGGGGTTCCCGTGGGCTCAGTAATCGGTAGAACGTCAAAGGCCTTTTGCGCCATCGCGGCGCTTTGCCTGATATGCGGGACGTTGGCGGCGCAGCAGCAGGAAAAGCCCAAGCAGGACATTCCGGACGCGCCCTCGGCTTCACGGCCCTTTCCCAACGCGCCCCTGCAGGGTCCGGCCCCGCAAAACCAGGCCCCGCCAGAGCAGGCGCCGCCGCCCCCGAACCAGGCGCCGCCCACCAGTTCCAGTGCGACAGAAGACCCGGTTTACGCGCCCGGAGTGGCCCCTGCCCCTCCCTTCAATGTAACCACCGTGCCCGCAGGCGGCGCTCCTGCCGGGCACACAGCCGGCAGCGATGAACTGTTCAAAATCACGGTAAACACCAACCAGGTTGTGGTGCCGGTCATGGTGAAGGATGACTCCGGACGCCTGGTCAACGGGTTGTTTTCGAGGGACTTCTCGGTTTTTGAGGATGGCAAGAAGCAGAACCTGAATTTCTTTACCACCGATCCCTTCGCCCTCTCGGCGGCAGTGCTGTTTGATACCGGCATGCCGGACGTGGCGGTGCAGAAGGTCATTCAGACCTTTTCAGCGCTGGAGGGGGCCTTCAGTGAGTTTGACGAGGTCTCGCTCTATACCTACAGCACCAGCGTGTCCAAGGTGACCGACTTTGGCGCGGTGGGCCGTCGTTTAACCGCTGCGCTCGACAGTCTCAAGCTGGTGACCGGCAGAAATAACGGTCCTCCGGTGACCAGCGGTCCATTGGGGCCGCAGGGCCCCATCGTCAACGGCCGCCCCATTGAGGGCGGTGCCCCCAGGGTGACTAATCCGCCTAAGGAATCCCATGTGCTGAATGATGCCATCGTGGCCGCCGCTCTCGAATTGCGCAAGCGCGACCGTACCCGGCGGAAGGTCATTTTTATCGTCAGCGACGGTCGCGAATACGGCAGCAACGCCAGCTACAGCGATACCCTGAAGGTCCTGTTATCGAGCGGAGTTCAAGTGTACGGAGTGGCTGTGGAAGGGTCGGCCGTTCCCGGATACGGCTCCCTGCAAAAGCTGCACGTGCCCTTCACGGGCTCGCGGCTCGGCTACAACAACATCCTGCCGAGATACGCCAGCGCCACCGGCGGCGAGATTTTCACGGGATTTTCCCGCGACGCCATCGAGACTACCTATGCCCGCGCCCTGGGCGATGCCCGCAATCAGTACACCCTGGGATATCTGACCCACGCCACCCCCAGCAGCACCCACCGCGAGATCGAGGTGCGGGTGGCTCGTTCCGGCCTCACCGTGACCGCAAAGGAGGGCTACTACCCGGTTGGGTTGGGTCGCTGAGGGAAGACTGCGGAATCAGATTGCAGATTGAAGTCCTTTGCGACCTTTGCGGTTTCTTTGCGCGCTTTGCGGTCAAAAGCTCTTACCGCGAAGGACGCAAAGGCCTCCGCAAAGTTCGCAAAGAAATTCCCTGCGGGCTCGGTTTTCAATCTGAAATCTGAGATCTCCAATCTGCAATCTCCGATCTGAAATGGAGCCAGTGTTCCACAAGTAACCTGCGTAACCTGCCGGGGACACCGGGCCATGTGGTATAAAACCAGCAGCATCAAGCCAAATTCAGCCGGGATACGTTCGCGTCGATGCGGACGCGGCCACCGGTTCCGAGGGAAGTCTTGAGTTTCATCAACTTCGCAGCCCGCGAGATCAACTGCAAGATCGTTTACTACGGCGCCGGGTTGGGCGGTAAGACCACGAATCTTCAGTTCATCTACCAGAAGACCGCCGAGCAGCAGAAGGGCAAGATGATCTCCCTCGCCACGGAGACCGAACGCACCCTGTTTTTTGATTTTCTGCCGCTGGACCTGGGGTCGGTCCGCGGCTTCAAGACCCGCATCCACTTGTACACGGTCCCCGGACAGGTGTTCTACGACGCCAGCCGCAAACTGATCCTGCGCGGTGTGGATGGCATCGTCTTCGTGGCCGACTCCCAGGAAGAACGCATGGACGCCAACGTCGAAGCCCTCGACAACCTGATGGCCAACCTCAAGGAACACGGCTACGACTTCAACAAGATTCCCTACGTCCTGCAACTCAACAAACGCGATTTGCCGAACGTTCTTTCCGTGGACGCCCTGTCAAAACACCTTCGCCGGAAAAACGAACCCATGATTGAAGCCATCGCCTTCCAGGGGCCGGGAGTGTTTGAGACCCTGAAGGAGATTGCGCGGCAAGTGCTCACCGACCTCAAGCAGGGCGGGTAATTACAGACGTCGGATCTCGGACCTCAGGCCTCGGCAAGAACTCCAACGTCAAACTGGAAGGGTCGCCAAACCAGGCGTCAGCGAAAACTCTGCGGGTAAGGAGCGCGGGGCGGACACTCCTGTCCGCCACCGTTGATGTAGATTTTGATTTTTGTCCGGGCAAAGCCAGGATCAAGATTAGGAGGAGCGAGCCAATCGCCAAGGTCCGAAGTCTGAGGTCCGAAGTCCGACGACGCCTCACCGCAACTGCAACGACTTCAGCATCTGCTCGAACGTGGGGCGCAGCGATTGAAAGTCCTTGTCAGGGGCAATCGACACCACGTACAGGAGGCTGCCGTCCCGGCGCATGACCGCAACCAGCCAGTCCCGCTCCTGGATGGGATGTCCACTCTGGTCACGCAAGGGAGAGGTCCCGATCAAATCCACCGACTTTCCCGCCACTCCATTCACCCGGATATTTTCATCGTGCCCGATCTCCCGCAGATCAGGGTTGGACTGACGCAGGGATGCCAGAAGATCATGCGTTGCCTGATCGAGGCTTACATTCGCGTCCTCGGGTTGGTAGGTGTTGATCATGACGCCGTAGGCGACGGCGTTCTGTGACACTCCGCTCTGCGGAGCAATGGTAACGGCCGAGTTCTGGTCGCCGTACAACTGCCAGTTCTCGGGATAGGAAATTGCAAAATCACGGTGACTGAAATTGCGCAGGCTGGTGCTGGGCTGCACGCTGCCGGATGACGCGTTAATGGCCGTCGTCTGGCCCGCCGCGATCTGCTGAGCCGTAAGCGGCTTCATGCCTGCCACCCGCTGTTTGATCTCGCGGAACTCGGCACTGTCGCTGCGATAGTTGCGCTTGCGCGGCAGAGTGGCCACCTCCTTCGCCACTGCCTGGGCGCGATTTCCAGGGTCGGGATGGTCGCTGAAGAACTGGGGGCCGCGCGCGCCCCCTTCCCCCTGGAGCTTGGTAAAGAAATCCGCCATGGCACGGGGATTGAAGCCGGTGTCATACATGATGTCGGTGCCGAGCAGGTCGGCTTCAGACTCGGCCTTCCGCGAGTTTTTCAAAAAATAGGAGCCGACACCGAAGGAAAGTCCCATTTGCGCCATCTGCGAAAGCGCACCCTGGCCCATGACTCCGCCCAGAATGGCCAGGGGCAGCTGTGCCGCCATCTGCTTGCTGGCGGCGCGCGTGCCGTGGCGCTGTACCACGTGCGAGATTTCGTGCGCCATCACCCCCGCCAGTTCCGCTTCATTGTCGGCGGCCTGGATGGTTCCTACATTTATGAACACCGGCCCGCCGGGAAGAGCGAAGGCGTTAATCTCTTTCTGGTTCACCACGTGGAAACTGTAAGGCCATTTTTCCCCGGGAGCATGCGCCGCCAGCTGCTGCCCCAGCCGCTGCACGTAAACCGACACCGGGTCCGAGTCGGGAAGGACCGGAAGTTGTTTGCTGACCTGGGCCGCGGACTGCTGCCCGGCCTGCACTTCCTCCTGAGCGGAAAACATGTTGAACCCGTGCGAGGGCTCGACCCGGGCATGGAGTGGCTGGATATGCACGACACAAGAAACCAGCAGCACCACCAGGCAGCGCAGGATCATCGGCTTGCTCCTCATAACTCCTATTTTAGATGCAGGATCGACATCACGGCGATACAACCGGTTGCGTAGGCCCAGATGTCCTCATCTGGGCGGATGAGCGAAGCTCATCTCTGAATTGTCGTCACTTCGAAGCCGGCTTTGCGGAGCTTTCGCTCCGCTGGGCAGGTGAGGACACCTGCCCCTACGCAATAAAAATCCACGCAAAACAGAAGGGCGCCAGTTCACCTGGCACCCTGAGAGCGTTTAGTTCAACGACGGTGGACTACTTGCCGTCCAGCGTCCCGGTGGCGCCGAACTCGCGCCGGGCCACAGTGCGCGCCGGGCGCGCCATGGGAAGCGCTCCGGCAGCCGCGCCCTGGCGCTCCAGTAGCATGGGCACCATGGCGTTCTCGGCTTCCTTCACGAACATGAGCGTGCCCTCGGGACTCATGTCGATGCGAATAAAGTCTCCCAGCTTGATCTGTCCGGTGGCGACCAGATTGGCCAGCTGGAAGACGATATGCCGCTCGATGGCGCGCTTCAGGTGCCGCGCCCCATATTTCGGATCGGTCCCCTCGTGCAGCAGGAAGCTTTTCACCTTGGGTGTGCAACTGAAAACGAACTGGTTCACCGCCGATGCCATCAGAATGCGCTGTTGCACCATCCCCAGCTCGATTTCCAGGATCTGCTGCAAGTGCTCGGAGCGCAGCGTCCTGAAGACCACGGACTTGTCAATGCGGTTCATGAATTCCGGGCTGAATTTGCGCCGCGCTGCATCCACGGCGGTGCGGTTGATTTTGTCGTCGAAAGCCGCGTCCACCTGCAGCGCCTTGCGCGAGAAACCCAATCCGCCATCGACCATGTTGCTCATCTCTCCTGCCCCCAGGTTCGAGGTCATGATGATGATGCATTGCGAGAGATCGACGCGGCGGTTGTCGCCCAGGGTCAAGGTGGCTTTATCCAGAATGCCCAGCAGCAACTGCCAGAGCGAGTCGGAGGCCTTTTCGATTTCGTCGAACAGCAGAATCGAGAGTTTGAGGGTCTCGGTATGCCACTGGTTCAGCGCTTCCTGCGTGAGCAGGGGATGGGTTTCGCGATGGCCGAGGTATCCCGGAGGCGAGCCGATCAGTTTGGCGATTTCATGCGAGTGCTGAAATTCAGCGCAATCAATCTTGATGCAGGCGCGGGCGTCGCCGAACAGCGCTTCCGCCATGGCTTCGACCACCCGGGTTTTGCCCGAGCCCGTCGGCCCAAGGAACAAAAGATTGCCAACGGGACGCCCCGGAGGATTCAAGCCCGCCAAAAACATCTGGTAGATTTCGACCACTTTCTCGACGGCCTGGTCCTGACCGACGATTCTGCGGCGAAGGGCGCTTTCAAACTCCCGGGCATCATTGGAGCGACGAGTGGGGTCTAGCGTGGTGTTGACGACGGTTTTCATATAGGGTCTGGCCCTGCTTTTTCCTTTCGTGGGCCCTTAGTACTTCTGGAAAAGGGGGTCCGCCGTCTCGTAATGAGAGCGACAAATTCTGTCACCCTCCACCTTCGGCAATACGATTACTGCAAACCACTCTCCATCCCGAGCGAACCACTCATTCCCAATTGTCTGTAGGGTTTAGATGCGGAAAGGGGGGCAAAGGGCACGAGGTTACTCCGCACCGGTGGTAGGGGAAAGGGAAATAGTTTGCCACTTACCTGGAAGTTCCCTGGCGTGCTAGGTGTCTGGACCTCGCCCGCACTGACCCGACGTTATCTGGTTCCCCGCCTTGACCGACGCTAGCATCCGTGAAAACCGCGGCTTTTCACGGAGATCACTTTGCGTCCATCGGGCCCCACAGCACTTGCTGCCATCCTGTTTCTTTCCTTAAATTTGGCCTTCCTGGCGATGGTTTCGCCGGCTTTCGCCCAGACCACCAAGCCCAAGTTGTTGCGGACCTCACGGCCCTCAACTCCTCTCGTGCCCAAGGCCCCGGAACCGTCCCTGACTACGGTGGCGCCGCCGGGCAGCGCCTTGTATGTAGCCAAGCGGGGCGACAGCATTCCGCTGGTGGCCCGGCATTATCTTTCGCAGACTTCATATCTGACCTCCAGCGAACTGAGCGAGGCCATTCGCTCCGCCAACGCCGATTTCAAAGGCACCTTTCTCAAGGCGGGCCAGCCGGTGATCATTCCTGGACTGCTGCCCATGCCGATTGTGGAGAAGTCTGTCCCCGTATCGCGTGACTATGAAGTGCGCGCCGTGTACCTCACGGGCATCATGGCCGCCAGTGACCGCGGCATACGCATCGTCCGCCGCTGGCGCGAAGTGGGCGGCAACGCCGTGGTGTTCGATATCAAGGACAGCGACGGCAGCGTGACCATCCCCTTCGATCATCCGCTTCTGGGAACTCACCGCAGCGCCTTCCATGACTTGCCGAAGTACATCCACTTCCTGCATTCGCAGAACATGCACGCCATCGCCCGCATCGCCATCTTCCGCGACCAGCGGCTGGTCGAGACCCATCCCGAACTCGCTGTGAAGTCGCACAAGACGGGCCAGGCGTGGCGCGAGAACGGCAAGCTGGTATGGACCGATCCTTCGCAGCCGAAGGTGCAAGAGTATGAGATCGCGTTGGCCAAGAAAGCCGCTGAGGCCGGCGCCGACGAAATCCAGTTCGACTATGTGCGTTTCCCCGCGGAAGGCGACCAGAAAGATGCCACCTTTTACTTCCAGACCGAGCATCCGGAATGGCATCGCTCAGATGTGATTGCCGACTTCCTGAAACACGCCTACGCTGAACTTCATCCCACAGGCGCGCTCTTGTCGCTCGATGTGTTCGGCATCATGGCCTGGCAGCGCCCGGTTGATCTGGCGCATACCGGGCAGGACATCGTGCGCATGGCCAGGTATTGTGATGTGCTCTCGCCCATGATTTATCCGTCACACTTCTTCGGCATGGACGGCATCGCCCGTCCCGGCGATGCGCCTGAGCACTTCATCGGCGTGTCCATGGAACGTTTCGAGAAGATCACCAAGGGCAGTGGCGTGGTCATCCGTCCCTGGCTGCAGGCTTTCCGCTGGAGAACCAGGAGCTATTCACCGCAATACATCGAAACCCAGGTGCTGACCGCGAAGAACAAGGGCGGCATCGGATTCCTGTTCTGGAATGCCGCCAACGACTACAGCAAGCCCTACGCTGCGATGCCGGAGATGATTGCGGCCAAAGGGAAGTATTTCCGCGGGGATGAACACCCCGGGACCGTGCAGGCGAGCGTGAACGCCAAGTAAAATTGAACTGATCCGAGGCTACCGACGTCGGGAGGAATGGCAGCCCGCGCTGCCGATCCTCCTCGAGTCACTTGTTCGAAACCCAAGTTGCCGGCCTAACCTCAGAGAAGGTCACCAACCGACGTGTTTAGGTCGACACGCGTTCCGATGAGCTGTCCCTTGATTCCGACGAGTAGATTCCCTGCCTGATCGAATTGCTCAATGCTGAATGTCCCCCGGAAGGCCCTCCCATCGAATCCCAGATAGAGATCTTGGCGGATGTTTGCAAAGCCCTGCGGATTGTTTGGATCGGTGCTTGGGTCCCAGCTGATGCCGAAGTGATTAAGCCTATAATGCCGGAATCCAACCCTCTTCCATACCCCCAGGCAGATGCTTCCTGTGGTTGGATTACGCGACGAACTTGTGATTTCCGTGCCATCGCTGTGCCACTGAGAAAGTGCGTTGTCCACGAGAACGCCGTCCGGCGGAAGTCCGGGGCCAATGTTGCCTTTGGCGATAAAGCTGACGTGCCACATTCCCACCATCGGATCGTCGTTATCGCGATCGGAAACCCGCAGGAGCGAGGCTCTGCCAGAGTCAACTTCCCCATTCCAGGATTGAGGTGAAAGATGCGTGCTGCCTTTGCCCTGGAAAGGGTCTGCACATCCGGCGGATGCCATCGGAACCATGACTGCTGCAAAGAGAACTATCCCAAGAACTCTTGTCATCTGCTTGAACATCGATTGCATGTAATTCTCCTTCTTGAGTACTGAATGTTCGGGCCAGGGCATCCTGTGCTGGACTCTCCAGTCGCACAATGGATGGGGGATAAAGCCTGGGTAAAGAGTGGGTGAACCCGTAAGTGGTTGAGCCATCACACCGTTCAGCCGGACCGTTGCCGCTGATGGTATAGTCGGTCCCTGCTTTTGAGGCTTGCTGTGCCTCTATCTTGCTACAAGTTCGGCGAGTTTGAACTCGACTCCGCGCGCTTTGAGCTGCGGCGCGACGGCCGAGTTCTGAAGCTGGAACGCATTCCCATGGAGTTGCTCATCCTGCTGGCGGAAAAGGATGGCAACGTAGTCAGCCGGCAGGAAATTGTCGAGCGCCTGTGGGGCAAGGATGTCTTTCTCGACACCGAGCATGGCATCAACACCGCCATGCGCAAGATCCGGCAGGCCCTCAGGGATGATCCCGATCGGCCGCGATTCGTTCAGACCGTTACCGGCAAAGGATACCGCTTCGTCGCCGGACAGACTGGAAATGGCCGCTTGCTGGAGTCTTCGCCGGAAATAAAGGTCCGAGCGGCAGCCGCTGTCACGATTCAGGACTCGCCTTCCCAGGTTGCCGCGGCCAAACCTCGCGCTTGGCGGCTGCCACTGATTGCGGCGCTGGTGCTATGCCTGTTAGTTGGGGCCCTGCTGGGATTTAATGTAGGCGGAATTCGGGACCGTTTCTTAGCCAGCGGTCCGCCGCCCCAGATTAAAGCCATCGCGGTGCTTCCCCTGGCGAATCTTTCTGGGGACCCTTCTCAGGAGTATTTCGCCGACGGCATGACCGACGAACTCATTACCGCGCTCGCCAAGGATCGTTCTTTGAGAGTCGTATCGCGAACTTCCGCGATGCGATACAAAGGGGCGGCGCGCCCGCTGGCCGATATTGCGCGCGAGCTGGGAGTGGATGGTATTGTGGAAGGCTCGATCGTTCGATCGCCGACCCGGGTGCATATGACTCTGCAACTGATTCGTGTGTCGAGCGATACCCACCTGTGGGCAGAAAGCTACGATCGTGAGCTCAGCGGGGCATTCTCTCTGGCCGGAGAAATGGCTCAGGCGATCTTTCAGCAACTGAAGAGCACTCCCAGGTTCGCCCTTGCCGGTTCGCTACGTTAGTCGCAGGGGCGCATGACGCTTTCCTGCGGGGACGATATGAATGGTTCTCCTACCACGCTCTGGAGAGCGCAAGATTCTTTCGGAAGGCGATCGAAATCCAGCCCGACTACGCCGCCGCCTGGAGCGGTCTGGCGAATGCCTACGAGGCCGGGGCGGTGCTAGGCGAGTTAAGGCCTCAGGAGGCGGGCCCGCAGGCGGAGACAGCCGCCGCGCGGGCGATAGAACTCGATGAGAACTCGCCGGATGCGCACCACGCAAAAGCGGCCCTCTTTTTGTTCTATCGCTGGGACTTCGCCCGCGCTGACCGGGAGTCGGCTCGCGCCCTCGAACTGGAGCCGAACTTTGCCGAGGCCCATCATCTGCGGAGCTACGTCCTGAACGCCTTGAATCGCACTGAAGAAGCTTTACAGGAACAGAGAAAGGCCACGGAACTCGATCCTTTTGGACGGCCGTGGGCTCTCGGGGTGGAACTATGGCGGTTGCGACGATTTGACGAGGCCGCCGAAGAGGCGCGGATTCGGCTTGCGGCGCGCCCCAATGACGCTAGCGCACACGACCTTCTTTCGGACATCTACAGATTGCAAAGAAAGAACAGAGGAGTCGGTCCAGGAGCTCGAGCAAAGTCTCATCTCGGGCGGCGCTCCGGCAGGCGCCACCGCCGTGCGGCAGGCGTATGAAAGTGGAGGGTTCAAGGCGGTGCAGGAGTTAGATCTGGTCAGCCTTAAGAAAAAGGCCGCCAAACAATATATTCCGCCGATTTCATTGGCCTACGTCTATGCCCGGTTAGGCATGAAAGAAGAAACCATCCGCACCTTCAACTGGCCTATGAAGAGCATTCGCCGAAGCTGATTTTCTTGCAATATGAACCGGACCTCGATTTCCTGCATTCCGATGAGCGCTACCGTGAGATCGTTCGAAAAGTCGGTCTTCCGCCTACGTTTTGAACTCTGATGAGGGAATTATGCTCCCGGAGTCGGGGGATGGGCAGCCCGATCTCTTCTGCGCACCGTGGCGTTGATCGCTGGCTTGCCGTCAGAATATCGACACCGCGCAAAATCCCCAACCTAAGCTGAAGATTACCTGTGTAACCGCCTGTGCTCCCTAATGCGCGAAACGGCCGTCCTCGCCCCTCGGTTATAATCCTCGTAGGCTGTAAGGAGTATTCATGGCGATCCAAAAGACCGACAAAATCTGGCATAACGGCAAGCTGATCCCCTGGGACAAGGCCACCCTGCACGTGATGTCGCACGTGGTCCACTACGGCTCCTCGGTATTTGAGGGGGTCCGCTGCTACGCACTGCCCACAGGCCCCGCGATCTTTCGCGCTAAAGAACACATGCAGCGTTTGCTGGATTCGGCCAAGATTTATCGCATTGACGTGGACTTCACTGTGGAAGAACTGGTCGACGGCATGGCCGAGGTGGTGAAGAACAACGGCGTCTGGCCCTGCTACATCCGTCCCATTGTGCTGCGCGGCTATGGCGAAGCCGGGGTCAACCCGTTCAACTCGCCCACCGAGGTTTACATCTGCAATTATCCCTGGGGAAAGTATCTTTCATCGGATTCCGGGGAAGGCGCTGACGTCTGCATCTCGTCCTGGACCCGCATTGCGCCCAACACCCTTCCGGCGATGGCGAAGTCTGCCGCGAATTACATGAACTCGCAACTGATCAAGATGGAAGCCGTCGTCAACGGCTATGTCGAGGGCATTGCGCTCGACGCCAATGGCTACGTGAGCGAAGGCTCCGGGGAGAATGTCTTTGTGGTACGCAACGGCGTGCTTAACACCGCTCCCCTGGGAAATTCCGTTCTCCCCGGCATCACCCGCGAGTCGGTCTTGCAGATTGCCCGCGACCTGGGCATCCCTATAATTGAGCAGGGCATTCCCCGCGAGTTGCTCTACATTGCGGACGAAGTCTTCTTCACCGGCACCGCTGCCGAGGTCACGCCCATCCGCTCGGTGGACAAGATCAGCGTTGCCAAGGGCGTGGTCGGCCCCATCACCAAGGCCATCCAGAAAGAGTTCTACGCCATCATCAAGGGCGAAAAGGCCGACAAGTACAAATGGCTTACGCCCGTGGCCGTGGGAAGCAAGCAGCCCGTCGGGGTATGACAAGCACGTGGGGACAGCCGCCCCGGCTGTCCGGGGGAGCGCAGCTCCCCGTGGTCTAGTTCCGGCACGAATCTGATCAGAGACCTTTCGGCGAGCTTCGCTCGCCCGGACCGCCGAGGGCGGCTGTCTTCACGCGGCCTCTTCAGCCGCCAGATTGCGCCGTCACCTTCCGCACCAGACCATTTCAATCGGATATTTCTCGAAGATGTGGTCAGAAGTGAGCACGGTCATCCCTTCGACCAAGGCTTGCGCGATGATCAGGCGGTCAAAGGGATCGGAATGGTGTGCCGGCAGGTCGTACACTCTCACGGCATGCAGATGAGTTACCGCCATCGGGAGAAGGCCCTGCTTCGCCATGAAGGCCGGTACGACTTGTGCAGGCGACCCCGGGAAGTTCAATTTCCCGAGGCGCATTTTGATGCTCAATTCCCAGGAGCTCGCGGCAGAGAGGTAGATTTCTTCCTTCCCGTTCGCAAGAATTTCGCTGGCTTCGTCGCCGAGGCGTTCGTCCGCATGCACACTCCAAAGCCACGCCACGGTATCCAGGAGGTATTTCATTTACGCTTGCGGCGGGGGGCCTTAATCAGTTCGGGGAGCGTGCCGCCATAAAATTGCTTCAGCAATTCGTCCGGCAAAGGGGCATCGAAGTCATCCGCGACCCAAACCTCACCCCGGGCGAAGCCCAGCGGCCGGACATCCTGCTTTTGCACGATCGGCACCAGGCGCGCCACCGGTACTCCGGCACGGGCGATGGTCACTTCCTCACCGTTCGCGACCCGCTGCAAGAGGCGCGAGAAATGCGTCTTGGCCTGGTGGATGTTGACTTCCATTTCCAATAAAATAGACTAAGTCTGTGGACTAAGTCAAGTCAGCAGGTTGATGTGGTAAAGACTCAGCTCGTCAACCCGGATTTCGAGGTCATCGCTTAGGAATTTCAGTCTCGAAGCGCCTGTCTTGAGCGAAGTCGAAGGGATCCGGAGTGCGTAATGTCCACGCCTACCCAGTCCGCGGAGGTGGTTCACGCCGGATGCCTTACAAGCTCGGCATAACGCCTCGAATTGTGAGCGGGTGAGGGCACCCGCCCCTACGCGTTCTTCGCCGTTACTTAGGTCATCTTGGGCAGAGTGACTTTTCGGTTCATCATACGGGAGGTTATCTGGGGGAAGTGTCGAATGAATATTGATGACTTGCTGCGCATCGCCATGGAGCGCCGGGCCTCCGACTTGCATTTGAAGGTGGGCAACTATCCCCATCTGCGCGTCGATGGCGACCTGACTCCGCTGACTGACCAGCCCCGCGTCAGCGCCGAGGACATGCTGACCATGGCGTTCAGCATGATGTCGGCGCGCCAGAAACAGAAATTCAAAGAGACCACGGAAATCGATATGGCCTACGGCGTCGCCGGACTGGGCCGCTTCCGTGTCAACGTATTCCAGCAGCGCGGCAACGTGGGACTGGTACTGCGCGTCATCCCCACCAAGATTCGCGCCCTCGACGAACTCTACCTGCCCAAGATTGTGGAACAGGTTTGCGAAATGCCGCGCGGCCTGATTCTGGTCACCGGCGTCACCGGATCCGGTAAATCAACTACCCTGGCCGCCATGGTGGACCGCATCAACTCCACTCGCGCCGAGCACATCATCACCATCGAGGACCCGATCGAATTTCTGCACCGCGACAAAAAGGGATACGTAAACCAGCGCGAAGTCGAAGTGGACACACCGTCGTTTGGCGCAGCGTTGCGAGCTTCCCTGCGTCAGGATCCCGACGTCATCCTGGTCGGCGAAATGCGCGACCTCGAAACCATCGGCACCGCGCTGCACGCCGCCGAAACCGGCCACATGGTGTTCTCCACGTTGCATACGCTGGACGCGGTCGAAACCATTAACCGTATTATCGCCATCTTCCCGCCGCCGGAGCAGAAGCAGATACGCTTGCAGCTGGCCGCCGTGCTGCGCGCGGTGATCAGTCAACGGCTGGTGCGCCGCTGCGACGGTGACGGCCGCGTGCCCGCCGTCGAAGTGATGATCAATACCGCGTACATCCGGGAATGTATTCTGGTCCCGGAAAAGACCCGCGCCGTACGCGACGCCATCTCTGCCGGAACTTCGCAGTACGGCATGCAGACTTTCGATCAGTCACTCTGGGACCTGTTCCAGGCTGGATTGATCAACTACGAAACCGCTCTGGAGAACGCTTCCAACGCAGACGACTTCAAACTGCGGATGCAGGGTGTTTCGTCCACCAGTGATATTTCCCGCAACGCCATGCAGCAGACTGGCTTCAGCGGCAAGTAACGCAGTCGCTGGCAAAAAACGAGGGGCGCGCATTCATTCATGCGCGCCCTGTTTGTATCTAGCTGATCGACCCCACCGCGTCGTGTGCCCCTGCCTTACTTTGCAGCCAACGCCTGCCCCTGAGCCATAAATGCGGCGGCGTACCGGGCGCGATGACACTCTGCACCACTGAGGATGGCCAGGGCGTCATGCAGCGACGAGATCTCGAACACCCGATTCAAGCGAGTACGGGCCAGCATCTCGTGCACCAGATGCGACGGATTCGTGAGTTTGAGCTGGATGCCGTGGTTACGCGTCCAGTGGTGCAGTGACACCAGCGCGTTCAATCCCCCCGCATCCATGAATTCCACCTGCGAGAGGTCAAGCACCACCATGCGCGTGGTCTTCTCCGAGACCACCGCATTCCTGAGCGTGCAGACTTCCACGCCGCGCACCAGGCGCCCGCTGCAGTGCACCACCGCCACTCCGCTGTTTCTTTCCACATCAATCGTAAGCATGACTGACTCCCTGTTTATTCTTTCCATGATAGACGACCCGGCGGGGGGAAAGTCACCGCCCGGCTCCTGCGCACTTCGTGAATTTCATCCATCCCTGGTGTATACGTAGTTGGTAGCACAGGAGTTCCATGCCCAAGCCGTAGTAAGCAGGCGATTTTGCTTTTTTACAAACAATTTACATGGTTGACGTGAAACGCCCGGTATGCCGTTTCCCCGCCCTAAGAAGACCGATTCCGAAGACGTTCTTTACGAATATGCGGTAGGCGCGTTGGCCCGCCGCATGCGGTCGGTGGCTGAACTCAAACGCCTGCTGCGGCCCCGGGTCGAAGCCGATACCGAGTACGGCAAGACGCTGGTGGAGCTGGTCATTCGCCGCTTGAAGGACCAGGGTTATCTGAACGATGCCAAATACGCCGCCGCCTTTTCGTCCTTCCGCCGGGACAATGAAAAGTTTGGCCGCCGCCGTGTGATCACCGACCTGAAAGCCAAGGGAGTGCACGGCGAAGTGATCGACAAGGCGGTGGGTTCGGTCTATGACGAAGTCAACGAAGAGCAGCAGGCCCGCGACTACCTGCACCGCAAGCGGCTGCAGAAACCCAAGAGCCAGAAGGACGCGGCCCGCGTCTTCCGCCAGTTGATGCGCGCCGGATTTGGTTCCAAGACGATTTTCGCCATCCTGAAGAAATGGGACGTGGATGACGAAACCCTTACCGCTCTCGAGGGTGAATTGGAATAGGAGCGGTGCCGGGCCAGGCACTCTTTGCGAACTTTGCGCCCTCTCTTTGCGTCCTTTGCGGTAGAGCGTTTGACCTTGCCTGAATCATCCAAAATCTTGAACCGCAAAGGACGCAAAGAAAACCACAAAGGACGCGAAGAAGGCCCGACGCAATTAAGCAGGCCACCAACTGTGGGACGCCCAGCGTTGCGTTTGCTCCCGAAATGCTGGATACTCGCTTCGCACCCGGTTCAATCAACAGGAGAAAATATGAAAGCAAGATGGGCAATGATCGTTGCGGTCATGCTGCTCGGACTGGCGTCGTTCGCCTACTCGCAAGGTATGGCGTCTGACATGGACAAGGCGGCCGACAAAACTGCGGACGCCACCAAGGACGCGGCCAAAGACACCGCGCACGCGACCAAGAAGGCGGCCAAGAAAACCGCGCATGCGACTGACCAGGCGGCCGACAAGACCGCGGACGCCACCAAGGATGCGGCCAAGGACACCGGCCACGCCACCAAAAAGGCTGCCAAGAAGACGGCGGATGCCACCGACAAAGCCGCCGACAAGACGGCAGACGCTTCCAAGGATGTAGCCAAGGGTACGACTCACGTAGCCAAGAAGACCGGGCACGGCATTACAAAAGGCGCGAAGGCGGTCGGTCATGGAGTCAAGAAAGGCGCGGAGAAGACGGAAGACGTGGTGAAATAGTTCTGAAATTGTCCGGGCTGGAAATCGCCACGGATTCGCACCGATCTCACGGATTTGTTTCTCAAATCTGATCCGTGAAGATCCGTGGCCCGGTCTTAGCGGGCTGCCTAACCTTCGCGGGACAATTTTGTCGGACGGGCAGGAGTGCCCGTCCCCACACGGCTCCGGTTGACCGCTGGGGCTTTGGGCTGTGCCAGTTGGATCAGGGAGCGGTTGCCCACCCGGATGAAATCCAGTTCCCGCGCAGCCTGCAGGGCGTTGATCGCTTCCTTGACCCGGGAGCGCGGGACAAAATTGCCGAAAAATGATTCCACTTCCTGCTGGTCGGCGGCGATGACGCAATCCAGATATTTTGAGAGCAGCGCCGACAAGGCTTCTCCCACCGACAGTCCGATCCCTTCGCGCACCGCGTCCGGCGCCCAGCGGTAGAGCACATCCCAGAACGCCCCGTCGTCCGGCTTGTAGTCAACCCGGGTGATGCGCAGCTTCGACCAGAGTTCTCCCAGGGCGTGGTCGAGCGCGACGAACGAAATGCTTCCGCCCAGGTCTTCGCGCATCTGCTGCTTCGAAATCGGCCCGGCGCGGCGGATCAGTTCGAAAGCGTCGCAGGCCAGCTGCGAATACTCCGAACGCGGCTTGGGCTGCGGCGCCTGTCTGGGGTTGCGTTCTCCCACCAGGGCATAGAAGTAAGGGAAAATCGAGCCCGCTACCAGGAAGGCATTGTTCTCTTCAAACTGGTTGGCTTCGTAAGCGTCATGACTGCGCAGCAGGCGCACCATGACTTCAGTGGCCTCCTGCGCCCGCGTATCGGCGTAGGCATGCTGCTGGGCGGGCAGATGTTTGTCCGATCCTGTCCAGGCGCCGATGAAAGTCGGGGCAAGCAGCGGCGGGCGCATGGGATACATCAGACAAAATCCAACTGACTCGATGAAGCGATGCGCTTCGTCAAGGGTGCGCAGTGGCTTGCCGCTCAGATGCCACTTCTCACGCCGCAGTTGATCGAGTTCGTTGTCAGTCATAAAAACGGCTTCTAGCTACTGGCTCCTGCCTTCTAGCTCGAGACCCTTAGTTGCTTCGACTTTGCTGGTAGCTAGAAGCCAGAAGCTAGTAGCTAGAAGCCTAGATTCTCTTGAACGCCTTCTGAATGTCCTTCATTGAGTATCGCAGAACTACCGGCCTGCCGTGCGGACACGTCATGGGACAGTCGGTCTTGGCCAGTTCCGCCAGCAGCCATTCCATCTTGTTCTGCTCCAGCGGCATGTTGACCTTGATGGCCGCATGACAGGCGATGGAAGCGGCGATGCGCCCGCGGATTTTCTCCAGGTTCAGGGCCTGCTCTTCGCGGGAAAACTGATCGAGCAGTTCGTGCAGCATGTGTTCGACGGCGGAAGCGTCAACTCCGGCGGGAGCGATCTTCACCGCAATGCTGCGGGCGCCGAAGGGTTCGACTTCAAATCCGTTCTTGCCCAGCTCGTCGGCGATGTCGGCGAAGACAGCCTGCTGGGCCAGCGTGAGTTCGATCACCAGCGGCAGCAGCTGGCGTTGGCTTTCGACTTTCTGCGCCGCCCGCTGTTTCAGAATTCTCTCGAACAGCACCCGCTCGTGGGCCACGTGCTGATCGACGATCCACAAGCCTTCGGGATTTACCGCCAGGATGAAGGAGTCGCGAATCTGGCCCAGCGGTTTGAGCGAGGCCAGCGCCGGAGCCAGATCGCCCGGCGCTCCTGCTTCGTCAGCGATGGGCGGGGCGCAGCTGTCGTCGCCCATCGAGCTGGGTACCGGTTCGGGAACGCGTACCAGGGACAGGGCGGCGTTGCCCTCGACCGAAATGCCTTCTCCAAACTGAAAGCGCCCGCTGACCGGCGGCGGCACCGGGGCCTGCAGGCTGAAGGGTTGCGACGCGGCCGGCGTATAGAGCGAGCGCCAGCCGGCTGCATCCGGGGTTGCGTCCCGGCCC
This sequence comes from Terriglobia bacterium, assembly GCA_963797385.1. Classification (GTDB taxonomy): domain Bacteria; phylum Acidobacteriota; class Terriglobia; order Terriglobales; family Acidobacteriaceae; genus JAIQFF01. The sequence goes on along the minus strand of CAWCPY010000013.1, from coordinate 17,430 downwards.
GCAAGCGATGGGCTGGCTGTGGGGTGGGCGCTGATCTCGACCGCGAACTGCGGCACGGGGCGCGCCTTCATCAGCGCGGCGCGCACCGAGTCGCGCACGAAATCATGCATCACGCTCTGCTGGCGAAAGCGGACTTCGGTCTTCGAGGGGTGCACATTGACGTCCACTTCGCCGTTGGGCAGGTCAAGGAAGAGCAGCACCACCGGGAAAACCGTTGGCGGCAGAATGTTGCGGTAGGCCTCGATGATGGCGTGCTGGATGAGGCGGTCGCGGATCAGGCGTCCATTCACGAAGACGTAGATCGAGTTGCGATTCAGCTTCTGGATTTCGGGCTTGGAGACGAAGCCGTGCACGTGGAATTCGCCGAAGGCGGGAGATTGGAGAATTTGAGAATCGTTAATGACTTCTTCGCTTGCATCTCCCGCCGCTTGTGCCGGCCTTTCGCGGGCGGGGGCGCCCGCGCCACATCTGGGTTGCGGCAGGCCGATGCGTTCCAACGGCTGCACCGCGGCAATGGAAATCAGCTGGTCGAGAACTTCTTTGCCGAAGACCTGATAGACGCGCTCGCTGTATCCCGCGACCGGCGGTGCAATCAGCATGGCGTGGGTGGCGGAGTGCAACTCGAAATGCTTGTCGGGATGGGCCAGGGCGTAGTGAGTTACCAGAGAGGCGATATGGGAAAGTTCGGTGGATTCAGCTTTCAGAAATTTTTTGCGCGCCGGAATATTGAAGAAGAGATCACGCACCGCGATCGACGTCCCCGGCGGTAACCCAGCTTCTTCCACCTTGAACATCTTGCCGCCATTGATTTCGACAATGGTCCCGGAGGCCTCGTCGGGAGCGCGGGTTTCGAGGCGCAGTCGGGAGACCGAAGCGATCGAAGGCAAAGCCTCTCCCCTGAAACCCAGCGTGGCCACGCTCAGCAGGTCGGCTGCATTCTTGATTTTCGACGTGGCGTGGCGTTCGAAGGCCAGCAGCGCGTCGTCGCGCACCATGCCGCAGCCGTTGTCGGTGATCTGGATGAGCTTCTTGCCCCCGGCCTCAACCTGGATCTGAATGCGGGTGGCGCCGGCATCGAGAGAATTCTCGAGCAGTTCCTTGGCCACCGACGCCGGACGCTCCACCACTTCGCCGGCGGCGATCTGGTTGGCGACGTTTTCAGAAAGAACGTGGATTCTGCCCATGGGGAGCGAGCCTGATTCGAAGTCAGTGTCGCAGATGAAGGGCTGAGGAAGCAAAGCACGAACAGGCAGTCGCGCCAGGATCCAACGGGAGTCTCGGAAGGGTACAAGTTTTCTGGCGCCGGAACGGTGCGAACAAGGTTTTGGGAAGGGCATGAGTTCACTCGTGCCACTAATCGCGGGATCTGGCGCCGGCTTCAGTCGCTGCGGTGTGCTTTCTCATCCCGCGCCAGGGGTCTGTCGAAGTTCGGCTCCGATTCTGCACGAAGCGGACCCCAGCGGCTAAAGCCGCCACGCTCCTTGCGTTTGTGCGGCACGACTGAAGTCGTGCCCTTCCACAAAAGCCCTTACACCAATCGTGCCCCTCGGCTGAACTCGCGACCTTCCAACCTGGCGACTTTGCTACAGGCGGAATTCGACTGACAGGGTGGTCTCAACCGGAGCAGGTTCGCCCTGGACGCGATAGGGGCGGAAGCGCCACCAGCGGGCAGCGTCCATGGCGGCCGGGACCAGACCGTCGGGGCCGCTCAGCGGACGAATATTGACCACGGTGCCGTCCGCGGCGATGATCGCGTCGAGCACGACGACGCCCTGTAGATTCGCCCGGCGAGCCGCTTCCGGATACATCGGCTCCACCCGGCGGACCAGCAATCGCTCCATCACTTCCGCCGGGACCTTGGCGGAGGGTGGCTGTGCGTGCACATCCTTTCTGACCGTGCGCGCTTCCAGTTGCTGCCAGCCCCGGTGCCATTGCCACAAGGCCCAGGCTCCCACCACCAGCAACAGGGCGAGGGTCAACCGCAGCAGGCGTTCGACAGCCAGATTGCTTGCGGGCGTGGGCCGGGCCTGCTGGCGTGCCTGCATGCCCGCAGCCCGCGTCTGCTGGGGGGAGGTCATCCGGGCTGAAGGGGAGGCGGAAACCGGCGCCCTGGGTGCCAGGGTTGAGGGGAGTGGCTGCGAGGTGCCCGCCCAGCTTCGAATCATCGATCTCTGGTCGCCAGACAATCCCAAAAATTCGAAGCCGCACCGCAGCTGGTTATGGTGTCGCACGACGGCTTTGGTGTGGAGGGCGTGGCCGGCGTTGGGCAACTGCAACTCGACTGCAACCCATTCACCGGGTTGAAGTTCGGCGGCCAACACGGCGGCCACGCCGCCCTCGCCGATGTCCAGAGAGCGCCCTGGAATGTTGGCCGGCGCCCCGGCGCGCAGCACGGTGATATCCACGGGAATGGCCACCGGGTAACGAGGAATGCGGCGGCGGACTCCGCTCAAGCCCGATGCAGGGTGCCCCGAAGCGCTCATATTTTGTGCGATACGTTTTACGCGATACGCTTAGCGCGATACGGTCTGGCTCGAAATGGCCAGCTCGATCCGAGCCGCAGGGTCCAGCGTAGCGACGGGTTTCGCCGCCCGCCCCGGTCAGCACGGGCAGAACGCCCGCGCCCGCATGCGCTCCAATAAAGCTATAGCCCGAAGCAGGGCTCCGGGCCAGATCCAAATGGCAGCCTGTCGTGGGGACAGGCCTCGCGCCAGCAACTCAGGTTAGGGCCAGCGTTTGGCGGTGTCTTCCCAGCCCGCGGCGCGGGCCGCCGGCGCGGCGGCGTTGACCGCCGTCTGCGGAATGCGGATGGGCTGCTGCGTCGCAGCCGACGGAGCCAGAGTCGGCTTGTTGTCATTGCCCGCTTCCTTGTCCTCGGACAGGAGCGGCGCGGCTACACGCAACGCCTCCACTTCCTTTTCCAGCCGGGACAGCTCAAGCTCTTTCTGTCTCAAAACCTCATAAACATTCTTCATGCGTCAGCACCTGGAGACTCTAATAGAGATTGGGACAATTAAGTCGAACTCTATCAGTTGTCTCAGTTTTGTCAAGAAGTAAGACCGGATCGACAGTGTTCTAAAAGTACACGCCCAGAAGACGGTACTGGTTACTTCCCAATCTTTACTGCTCTGGTTGAAACCGCAAAGTAGCGCCGGCGTCCCGCCGGCCCGAGGGGCGGGCAAGATGCCCGCCAGACAGCCGGCGGGACGCCGGCGCTACTTTGCGGTTCAGGCCCGATCACGGACCAAGCTGGGCACGGATTTTACAACTCCACGCTTAACCTTTCACCGGTCACCACGTCTAAGCCAACATGTGCAGCCCGGCGTCCGCTGGGCAGCAGCATTGGCATGGCGCAATTTTTCTGGAACCGGTAGCCGCGTCCTCGCGTATCACTCATCAAGGCGCGGTGTCACTGCGGCCGGCGTCGCAAGATCAGCAGGAGGCAGACGGTGGTGAGCTCCGGAGGGTGGGTCATGGACATTGGGCGAAGCGGTGGTGACGGCACGGGAAACCGAAGTCTTCCTGGCAGTTCGGATCCTCATGTTCAGGAAGTTGTGAAAGCGGCGCACGAAGAGTTGCGTCAGCTCATGCGCCAGCGCGCCGATGTGATGAAGCGCATCGGCACGGTGAAGCAGACCATCGTCGGACTGGCCAACCTCTTCGGCGATGAAGTGCTGAGCGAAGAACTGCTGGAACTGGTGGACCGCAAGAGCGGTGGACGCCAGCCGGGATTCACCAAGGCCTGTCGCATGGTGTTGATGGAGGCGGCGCGGCCCCTGGGCGCGCGCGAGGTGTGCGAGCACATTCAACAGCGCATTCCCCCGGTGCTGCTGCGCCACAAAGATCCGCTGGCTTCGGTGACCACTGTCCTCAACCGGCTGGTGGAGTACGGCGAAGCGCGAACCGTGGTGCGGGAGAACGGGCGCCGGGCCTGGCAGTGGGTCGCGGACCCGGGCGACAGCGGCTTCGGTCACTCCCGCAGCAGCCTGCCCAGTGTGTAGAGCGGGCGCCCCCCGCCCGCTCCGGAGCGCAGGCAACCCTGACCCTGGCTCAAGCACGAAAATGTTGATGGATTTGAAACGGCAAAACGCAGCCGCTGAATCCGGGCTGCGTTTCGTGGAAGAGCGGCCCCTTCAGGGCCGCGTAGGTCGCCAGGAATATGTGCTGGCTTTAGCCCCCGTGGTCGCTTCGTCCGGGAAAATTGAGTTCCCGCAGCCTATGAAGTCATACCCTTCCCCAATATCAACATTCTTCAGAGAGCTGTGTTTCTGTCCCGAAATCATCCCAACATGAAGCAAACCCCAGCCGAGCTCCGCTCGGCCAGGACGGGTCGGAGACCCGTCCCCACACGGTCAACTATCCGGGCAGGAGCATGCCTTTTTCCAGATGACGGGTCACGTGCGCGTACGATGCCGCGTGAGGATCGTGGGTCACCATCACGATGGTTTTGTGAAAGTCTTCGTTCAGGCGCTTCAGGATTTCGAGCACTTCGGTGGCGGAGTGGCTGTCCAGGTCGCCGGTGGGCTCGTCCGCCAGCAACAGGGTCGGGTCGCTCACGATGGCGCGGGCGATGGCAACGCGTTGTTCCTGTCCGCCGGAGAGCTGCTTGGGTAGATGGCTGACGCGCTCTTCGAGCCCAACCAGTTTCAGCGCAGTCATCACGTGATCGCGGCGCTGTTGCGCAGAGAGTTTGGTCAATAGCAGCGGCAGTTCCACGTTTTCAAAAGCGGTGAGCACCGGAATCAGGTTGAAGGTCTGAAACACGTAGCCGATATGCTCGTTGCGCCAGTGCGCGGACTGGGAATCGCTGAAGCGAAAAATGTTTTCTCCCAGCACCAGCAGCTCGCCGGCGGTGGGCCGGTCGATGGCGGCGATCATGTTCAGCAGGGTGGTTTTGCCTGAACCCGACGGTCCCATCAGGGCAAGAAATTCGCCGCCCCCGATTTCGATGGAAACATCGTCCAGCGCCTTGACCTCGAAGGCGTCGCGCTTGAAAACCTTGCTCACGTTGCGGGCCTGCACGACTTTGGTCTGGATTGCGGTGTGGGGAATGGTAGCTGCGCTCATGACTGTCCTTTGATCTTGATTTTGTCGCCGTCCTTCAAATCCTGGGGCGCCGAGGTGATGACGTCCTCGCCGCCGTTGAGACCTTGCACCAGCACGCCGTCGCTGCGTTGCGACAGAATTTTTACTTCCCGCGCCATGGCCTTGCCGTCAAACGCCAGGAAGACGATCTTCTTGCCGTCGCGGTCCTTGATCGCCGCGGTGGGCACGAAAACTCCCTGCGGCTGGGAACTCGTATGCTTGGTTTCGTCCGCCAGGAATTTGACCGTTGAGTTCATGTCCGGTCGCAAGTACGAATCTGGCTTAAGGATTTGCACTTTCACTTGGACTGTTGCTTTGGCCCGGTTGGCCTGGGGCGAGATTTCGGCGATCACTCCGTCGTACTTGCGGTCCGGATAAGCGTCGGTCGTGACCACCGCCTTTTGCTTGGGGCCGAGCCGGGAAAAATCGTCCTGCGCGATATCGAGCTCCACCTGGAGGTCGTTCAGATCAGCCAGAGAAACCACCAGGCCCTGCGGACCGCCTTCTGCCGTACTGGCAAATCCCGAGGTCACGAGCTCGCCCTTTTCGGCGGCGCGCTCCAGAATGGTTCCGGTCACCGGGGCGCGAATCACGGTCGCTTCGAGCAGGGACTTGGCATAGTCCGATTGGCCCTGGGCCTGCTGCAGAGCGCCGCGGGCGCGGGCGATCTCCTCCGGTCGCGGACCGATCTTGGCCAGCTGGAATGCCTGCTCCAGGGAATTCGCCCGCTGCTGGTCAGCCTCAAACTTGGCGGTGGCATCGTCCAGCGCCTGCTTCGAGAGCACGCCCTGGGTCACCAGGCCGCGGGTTCGGTCGAGCGTAATCTTGTCGTTGGCCAACGTGGCCCGGGCTTCATCGAGATTGTGCTGGGCCTGCTGAATTTCCTGGGGACGCGATCCGTTCTGCAGCTGCTCAAGATAGGCCTTGGCGTTCTCGGCCCCGCCTCTGGCCTGATCGTATTGGGCGCGGAACTCGTCGTCTTCGAGACGTACCAGGACCTGGCCCTCTTTGACTTTGTCACCCTTTTCCACGCCAATCCACTTCACCCGGCCAGTCACTTTGGAGTTCAGGTTGATCTTGTGGTGGGCCACAATGTAACCGCTGGCAGAGAGGACGACGCCACCTACGTCGCTGCTTTGGGCCGAGGCGCGCGCCACCGTTACTTCCGGAGCGTCGTGCGAGAGCAGCCGGTAGGACAGCGCGACCACACCCAGAAGCACCAGCACCGCGATCCCGATAAGGATGTAACGGCGCGCCCAGACCGGAGGCTCGCCCTCGCCTCCGCTGCGCGCCGAGCGATCGATTCTCAGGCTGCGCAGGTCTTCGTGTTTTGCGTCAATCGGCATAATGCTATCGGCATGCTTATGTAGCGCCGGCGTCCCGCCCGCCGATCGGCTCCTAGTCCCGCAATGCGCTCAGTATATCTCGCCTCGAAGCGTGCCACGCCGGAGCGAACCCGCCCACGACGCCCATAATGAGAGCGAACAGGACAGCGGCCCCGACCACCGGAGGCGTCATCTGCAGGCTGAACACGACCTCGCTGAAGGTCACCTGATTCTGCGTTCCCGTAGTCATGCCATTGAATGGCAACATCAGGATGATGCCCAGGATCGCACCCAGCAAAGACAGCAGCAGCGATTCCAGCATGAATGAAGTCAGAATGCTGGGCCGCGAAAATCCAATCACGCGCAGGGTGGCAATCTCGCGCCCGCGATAGGCCACGGCGGCGTACATGGTGTTGGCGGCGGCGAAGCAGGAACCGACAGCCATGATGAAGGCCACAATCCAGCCCACAAATTTGATCGGACCTCCCGACTTGGTTTGCGAGGCATAGTAGTCGGGTTCGAGCACGCCATTCAGTTCCAGACGCTGATCGTCGTTGGCGCGGTTCTTCAGTGCCTGCGCCGCCGCCGGATCGGTTGCCCGAACCAGCACGGACGAATAAACCGTGCGTTCAAAATCGGTGACCAGCTGGTTGACGTCGCCCCAGATTTCGGAGTCATGCGCCGTGCCGCTGCCGTCAAAGATGCCGACGATGGGCCATTCGCCTTTGCCGATGTGCACGGAATCGCCGACGTTGGCATGCTCGAAGCGTTTGTTGATGGAACTGCTGACCACCACTTCCCGCTGTCCCGGCGTGAACCATCTGCCCTGGGTAATGTGGATCTGGGGACGCATCTCCAGCCCCATCGGGGACATGAAGCGGGTGGTCACGTTGGTCTCGCCGGTCCCCCCCTTGCGCGGCAACACTACCACCAGGATGTCTTCGCCCGAGACCAGCGGCTCGCCCTTACTGTTGCGGGCGATACCGGGCAGTTCCTTCAGCACTTGAAATGCATCCCGCGAGACTCCGCCGGCGGCCAGCTCCGAATCCGACCCCTTCCGCAGCATCAGCACGTTGAGGGGATCGCCGGTTGTGGCGAAAGCGCGGCCCAGGCCTGCGAGCAGCGCCATGATGAATACCGCGGTCGCTACCGTCAGCGCGATTCCGAGCGCAGTCATGATAGTGAGGCTCTTGCGCAGCCGCAGATTGCGTACGTTATAGCTGAGAGGGATCGCCATTTACATTTCCTTCAAATACCGGCTTGGGTTTCCTTCGTGTTCTCTTCCTTGGTGGTTAACGCCTTTGATCTGATGTGACATCATCCGATGTGCCGCAAGCCGTCCACGATGTTGACCTTGGCCGCATGGTAGGAAGGTATGAAAGAACTGGCGAATCCCACCACGGCGGCGATCAGCAGCGCCGCCAGGATGGTGATCGGAGTGACCTTCATTCCGGTAAACATTCCGCCCTGGCTGGCCATCGCGCCCACGATAAAGAAGCACAGCAATGACCCCACCAGGCCTCCCACCACGGAGAGCGAAACCGCCTCACCCACGAACAATCCCAGAATGCTGTTGCGGGTGAAGCCCAGGGTCTTCAAAACCGCGACTTCCCGGGTGCGCTCGCGAATCGACATTGCCATGGTATTGGCCGACACCAGCAGGATGGTGAAAACCACCGCCAGGCAGATGCTCATGATGAAAGCCTTGATGTTGCCCAGCATCCCGATGAAGCCGAGCTGGAAGGCATGCTCGCTCTCGGTTTTGGTGGGGCGGTCGGCATTGCGGAAGGTTTCGTCGATGGCTTGCGCTACCTTCGGAACATTCTGGGGAGAATCGGCCAGCACCGCGTAGAAGCCTTCGCTCCCCTTAAGCTTGGGAAAGCCTTCGTCGATGTAATCTTTATTGAAATAAATCGCCTGCGTGGGATCGGGTGGAGTGAAGATTCCCCGGATGGTCAGTTCCAGGTTCAGCGGGAAAATCTTTCCCGTGATATTCAGGCGGTCGCCGACCTTCCAGCCAAATTTCTTAGCCAGGCCCACGTCCACGATGGCGCCGGCACGATCATGCTGCCAGGCTTCGAGCTGGTCGGCGGGTATTTTGTATTCCGGGTATACCTTCATCAGTTCCTGAGGATCGGTACCGAACTGGGCAAAGAAATTCTCCGACTTGTCGTCTTTATACTGCCCGCCGAACCACTGCTGGTTTACGACTTCCTTCACGCCAGGAATGGCCTGGATCTTCTGCTTGTAATAGCTGGGCAAATTGAAAACCAGCGACACCTTGTGACGAACGATCAGGCGCTGCGCGGATTGTTCGCTGGGCTTGCTGTCATAAAAACTGCGCCAGATGGTGATCAGAAAGGTCAGCAGAAGCAGCGAGCCGCCGATGCTGAGCACGGTCAGGATGCTGCGACGCTTGTTGCGGAAGGCGTTTTTGGTGACAAAACGAGTCAGGGTCATAGCGAACTCCGGGAGCCTGCAGGACGGGTGCGGCCAAAACCGCAGGCAGCATTCTATCAGGATAGACGCAAAGTTTCGGCCCCCGTAACTGCGTCCAATCCCGAAATCACGAAAACCAGCCCTCTTAGATAAGTAGAACGGCGTTGGGACTCAAAAAGTTACGGCCGAGATACCGAAAAAGTTCCTTAGCATTCCCCGCCTCTCCTTCCGATTGAAGGCCAGGCTCCGGAAGTCCGACGCCCTGCACTGATAGGTCGAACGAGCCCGGGTGAAATCGACAGGCCAGCCAAGAAATTCCTGGGGGCTGGCCAGGGTAGTTCCAGAACCCATGGAATTTGCTCCGGCGCCCGACGGTGAATTCCGGTTGCCTCTATCTGCCTAATCCACTAGCATGTCGCACGGAACTCACCGGAAACCGGCGGCGGATGGAGGAGTATGGGCGAAACCGCGGCGCATCTCACCCACAAAGCACTGACCAGTATAGACATAGCAATTATTGCGGTTTACTTCGTTGTCATCTTCGCTATCGGCTTCTACTTTGCCCGCAAGGAACGCACCTCAACCGACTACTTCCTGGCCAGCCGCAACGTGGGCTGGTTTGCCATCGGGGCGTCGCTGTTCGTTTCGAATATTTCCACTGAGCACTTCATTGGTCTGGCCGGCTCCGGCGCCAGTTCAGGCCTGGCGGTGGGTTCGTTTGAATGGCTGGCCTGCCTGATCCTGCTGGTGCTGGGCTGGGTGTTCGTCCCGTTTTACCTGCGATCCAACGTGTTCACCATGCCGGAGTTTCTGGAGCGCCGCTTTAGCCGATCGTGCGCGGTGTACCTGGCTGGAATTTCCATCCTGGCTTACGTGTTCACCAAGATTTCGGTCCATCTTTACGCGGCGGCGATTGTGCTGGAACGCGTGGTGGGCTGGAGCCCCCTGACCGCGGCGGTCATTCTGGTCATCGCCACCGGCATTTACACCATTGCCGGAGGACTGGCGGCGGTCATCTACACCGACCTGGTGCAGACCCTGATCCTGATTTTCGGCGCCGTCATCCTGACCGTCATCGGAATGCATGAGGTAGGCGGTTTCGCCGGCCTGCGCGCGGCCCTGCCCGCCAGCTACTTCCACATGGTCAAGCCCATGAGCGATCCCGACTTTCCCTGGACCGGCATTTTCTTCGGAGCGCCCATTCTCGGCATCTGGTACTGGTGCACCGACCAGGTGATCGTGCAGCGCGTGCTCTCGGCCAAGGATGAAGGCCACGCCAAGGCAGCCACCATCTTTGCCGGCTTTCTCAAGATCCTGCCTGTGTTCATGCTGGTGCTGCCCGGCCTGATCGCGGTCGCGCTCTATCGCGACCTGTTCAAATTCGGGCCCAACGGCGAAGTGCTGAACGGAGACATTGCTTATCCCACGCTCATCATCAACCTGCTTCCGACCGGCCTGGTCGGCGTGATGATTGCGGCCCTGCTGGCGGCGCTGATGGGCGCGATGAGTTCGGTGTTCAATTCGGCTTCGACCCTGGTCACGCTCGATTTCTATAAAAAGATCAAGCCGGACGCGAGCGAAAAGCAGTTGGTCGGCTTCGGACGCGTGATGACGGGTGTGATGGTTGTGCTCGGCCTGGCCTGGGTGCCGTTCATTCACCTGATCAGCAGCCAGCTCTACATCTACCTGCAAAGCGTGCAGGGCTACATCAGCCCGCCCATTGCGGCCTGCTTCATCCTGGGCATCCTGTGGCCGCGGCTGAACGCACAGGGCGCGATCACTTCGCTGCTGACCGGCTTTGTCATGGGCGCGGCGCGCTTCATCCTCGAACTGATGGACCGCGCTGCCGGCGGCCACGCCTTCGACAATGGGTTTCTGCGCGGCCTGGTGGACATGAACTTTCTGCACTACTCCATCCTGATGTTCGTGATTTGCTGCGCGGTGCTGATCGGGATCAGCCTGGTGACGCCGGCGCCGGAACGCCAGAAACTTGCCGGCCTGACCTTCGCCACCGTGGACGAGAAGATGGACGTCACTCCGGTGCTGGGCCATAAGCCGGCGGCGGAAACTGCGGCCGAGCACCGCCTCAACGTGATTTTCAGCCTGGCGCTGCTCGCCACCGTAATCGCACTCTGGTTCCACTTCCGCTGATTTGGGATGGAGGGCGGGCGTCTCGCCCGCCCTCCACGACTTACGGAACTTCGAAATGGCGCGCATCCGCAGCCTCAGGCCCAACGTAACCCGCGAAGAAGCCACCGAGCATTTTTCTTCCGGCATGCTGTATTTCCTGCGCGACACTACTTTCGGCCCGCTGCGTTCGGTGGCCGATTTCTATATTCCCTTCCGGCTCTTCAAGATCGAAATCCTGAATGGCGGCAAGCGCGACCTGCGGGTGTTCGGCCTGGACGCGGTGAACGGGTCGCTCGACCTTTATCATTTCGAGCAACTGCCAGGCGAGCGCGAAGTGCTTTATCTCGAGACCCGCAACTGCTCGGAGCCCCTGCTGGGCGAAGTCGCTGCGGAAAAGATCGTCATCGTCAAGGTGCAGCGGCTGCTCTTTACCACCGGATTCTTCCGGGTGCGCGATTTGCATATCTCGGCAGTGCCCGTAGCCGGCGAAATCTATGTGCCTTATTGGGTGGGGTTCCGCGGGCGCGGAGGGCGGGCGCGCCTGGCAGTGATCGATGCGGTCAGGCGCAAGCCGGAGGGGGCCAAGGTGCGGCACTTGCTGCGGGCCTGGCTGACCTCGATCCGCACTACGTAGGGGCAGGTGTCCCCACCTGCCCGGCGGAGCGAAGCTCCGCTATTTTCTCCTTACCCAGGTAAGACGCTGTCGAGCTTCGCTCGACTGGGCAGATGAGGACATCTGCCCCTACGTGGTTCGGTGGCGAGATTGTCATCTGTCTGCTCCGCCCTGTGGAAATTTCCTCCACGCCAGCGTACTATCTCAGCCCTGTTCGGAAGGAAGCCGCAACCATGATGCTAGGCATGTCGCTCTCGACCTTTACGGCGGTGCACGTAGTCATCAGTCTGATTGGCATCGTTTCAGGTCTGATTGTCGTGTTCGGGCTGTTCTCGGCGAAGCGGCTCAATGGCATGACAGCCCTTTTCCTGTTGACCACGGTGCTGACCAGCGTGACCGGGTTCGGATTTCCTTTCGATCATCTCCTGCCCTCGCATAAGGTCGGCATCATCTCGCTGGTGGTGCTGGCAATTGCGATCCCGGCGCGTTACAGCTTTCGCATGGTCGGCAGTTGGCGCTGGATCTATGTGGTCACAGCCATGATTGCGCTCTATCTCAATGTTTTCGTGCTGGTAGTGCAGTCCTTCGAAAAGGTTCCGTCGCTGAAGGCCATGGCCCCGACCCAGTCGGAGCCGCCATTCCTGATCGCCCAGCTGGTGGTGCTGGCTTTGTTTATCGTGCTCACGATTTTTGCGGTGAAGAAATTTCACCCCGAGGCCGGCCGCTCCTCTTAGCCGACAGGATTGCCACTCGTTATAACGTACGAATGCGCCTACAGGATTACGCACCCCGGCCCGCTCACCTCAAATGGCTCCTCGATTCTGACCCGGCCATCCGCTGGCAGGTCATGAGGGACCTCACCGATGAAGCCCCCAAAACGATTGCAGCCGAGCGGTCGCGCGTCGCAACCGAAGGCTGGGGAGCCCAACTTCTCGCCCGCCAGTCTGCTGCCGGCAATTGGGGTGGGGCCCCCAGAGGGTGGAGGTCCGATTTGCCGAAGGACGATCGAGACTTGCTTATTACCCTCTACAGTCTCGCCGTCTTGATGGATCTCGGTCTCGACCCTGCCAGCAGGCAGGCTGGCAAAATGATCGTCCGGGTTGACCAGCGGCTGGTCTTTAAGCGGCTGAACAACCGGCCTTACCTTCACGGCGAAACCGAGCCTTGTATCAACGGCAGAATTCTCGGCGTCGGTTCGTATTTCAAGAAACCGAACGACGCGCTGGCCAAGCGACTGCTGGGCGAGCAGCTCGAAGATGGAGGCTGGAACTGCGAAGCACCCAAAAGCCGGCGCTCCTCGTTCCATACCACCATCTGCGTGCTCGAAGGGCTGCTCGAATACGAACGAGCTGGGCGCAAATCAGCCGCCATCACCCAGGCCCGCAGGAGGGCCGAAAACTATCTGCTGGAGCGCCGCATGTTCCGCTCGCTTCGCACCGGCGAAGTCATCAACAAACGCTGGCTCCGCTACTCCTTCCCGACGTTCTGGCACTACGACGTCGTGCGCGGACTCGATTATCTGCGGAATGCAGGCATCAAACCCGACCGCCGCGTCCGTGACGCCATCGGAACCGTGATTGAACGCCGCCACCAGAACGGGCGCTGGCCGCTCAACCTCCTTCATCCCGAATACATTCCATTGCAGATGGAGACCGAGGTCGGCAGGGCAAGCCGCTGGAACACACTGCGCGCTCTCCGAGTCCTGCGTTGGTACAACAACTCGACGTGGTAGTTGTGATTTGCGGCAGGCAAGTTTGTGCTTATCGTGTCCTGCCCCGCGTAGCTGACTGGGCTGAGGGAATCCCCGCCTGCCGGGGGAAGCCATTTCAGTCCGCTCCCGCGACGCGGCCTGCCCAGTTGTTCGTCAGCACTTCGCGGCTCTATCGCCAGTCCCTGGCGGCTTTCAGAGGTTTATGGGATGCACAAGTGTGCATATTTGTGGCCAGCCAAGTGCATTGGTGCTCTGTGAATCTGGCGACAGAAATCGAGATTCACAGGACCCATCGGAATGAAGCAGCAAAGCGCGCGAACCGCAGTTGCCGGGCAGAGTTATGAAAGCAAGGGGTTGTTCTTACGTTCATGCTCGTCCAAGGAGCGAACCGGGAGGTTGGGCGATCGGAGGATCGAGGCCTGGCGGAGGCTGATTCTGGTATCGGCGCTCTGCCTGTGCGCCGGTATTTCGGCACATGCTACCGTGACCCTGGTGTCGGTCCAGTCTCCTGGCCTCAGCGCCAGCCGGACCAGTCCGGTCAACTCCCCCGTCCATTTTGAGGCCACAGCTGAAAGCGATCTGCACGTAACCGGCTACGTGGTTTATGTCGATGACAAGAACGTCTATCAGACCGTGGGCTCAGCCCTCGATACCTGGGTAATCCTGCCACCGGAGACCACCCATTTCGTGTATGTGAGGGCATGGGATGCAGGCGGCTCGTTCCTGGCCAGCCCTACTTATTGGATCAGAGTCGCCGGGCTGGTACCGCCAAATCCGCCTGCGAGCGCCATCAAAATCACGAATCTGGTGGCGCCATCCCTGGCGTCCCCTTCTTCTTTCTGGACCGTCGATAACCACAGTCACGTGGGCGGGCAGTGCAACCACGGGAGCATCGGAACTTTCGCCAACAGCTTTGACCCCAATACCAGGAACGCGCCCGACCTCGCGGATTTCGGACAGCACTGGCTGGTCAACAGCCAGTGTCAGTACGACGATAGTCTCTTTTACTGGAAGCATGCGCCCAGCGCATTTCAGGAAAGCACAAATTTTCTCTGGGACCTCTGGTTCTACATTCCAACCACCACTGATGCATCCACGGTGCAAGCCATCGAATTCGACCTGTTCCACGCGGTGCGGTTCGATGATGGCGTCCACGAATTCATGTTCGGCTCCCAGTGCCACTATCGCAGCAATCAGTGGCAGCTCTGGCTTCCGCAAAACGGGGTTCTGGCCTGGGTCAACACCGGTCTCTCTCCCTGCCAGTTTTCCACCGGGGCCTGGCACCACATGACTTACTTTCTGCAGCGCGTGACCGCGAGCGGCTACCAGAAGGGCCCGGGCAGCGCTCAATCCGCCGGCGACACCAACACCCATTTGCGCTTCGGGACCCTCACCCTCGATGGCACCACCAAGTATCTGGGCGCGCTCTCGAACTCCACGATTCCCTATCCCGGCCTGGAGGCCGGTGCTGGGCGTGCAACACCAACTGGACACAGCGGCCGTGGGCGTGACCATCGAACAGTACGTGACGCGGGAATCAGTGACTGCATGGTAGGCGCCTTCTCCTTGTGTGGGTCGGATTGCGGTTTCAGGGCGTTCGGAGAGCTGACTTGCCTGGGGACGGGCTGGAGCCTTGGTTTAGCACCAGAACGTTGCCGATGTATCCGTCGGTGTGGGCGTAGATTCCCTGAATCATCAGGGCGTGGCCGACCAGCCTCAGGAACTTCTTCTGGCTGTGTTCCAGGCGGTAGGCCGCGAACGACGTAACCACCTGCATGGCGCCCATCGTCGCCACATACCGAGCCGCCGAGGGATGGTGGCCGAGCAGGTATGCACTGCCCTGAGGGAATCCGGCTTCTTCGTAGCCCTCGGGGTGGGCCACGGTGGTGTAGCCATCCAGGACATTGGAAAGCGTGTAGGCGCCGACCTCGGTCCAGAATATCTTCTTGCTGAATACCTGCTCCGAACTCTTGGGAGCGGGGCTCAAGGCCGCGCTGGGCGCATTGAAGGTTTGGGCTGACAGGCTGCCTGCCAGCAACAGCACCAGAGACGTGATCAGCGGCCTCATATCGTCAGGCCATTGATTGCAACCTCCGTTCCAAGCTAAGTGCGACAAATACAGGACATGGGGGAAGGCGCTCGAACCGGTGTGCAGGAAGTTGCGCAACGTGACCAGCAGCGGGTTGGATCGGTGGCCGTCGGTTGCCGGATTTCTTCCCGACCGGGAGTGTCCGACCCACACACACGAAATTTCCCACTCTTCGAGCAGGCGTATGATTTTGTGTCTGGGCTCCCGGAATTCCCTTTTTCCAAGGGTCATTTTCCGAGGACGAACAAGAGGTACGCATGCGGCGCTTTCTACCCGCTGCCATGATGATCGTAAGCGCGGGCCTGCTGGCACAGACTTCTCCGTCGGCGGCGAAGCCCCGAGTGCCCCCTCCCACTTGTATGGTGATCGGCCGGGTGATAACCGCCGCGGAAGGTAGCCCGTTGAAATCGGCCCGAGTCTTCCTGCTGCTGGAGCGTTCGGAGTCCACTAAGCGACAGATGTTTGCAGCTACCACCGACAGCGACGGGCATTTCCTTCTCAAGGATGTTCCTCCCGGCCGCTACCGGTTTGTCGCCACCCGACCGGGCTTCGTGAACCAGCCATACCTGAGCAAGGGAAGCGATGATGGAGCGTTGTTGTCGCTGAAGTCCGGAGAGAAAGTCAGCGACGTCCTGTTCCGCATGATCGTCTCCGGGGTCATCACGGGGCGCGTGGTAAGTGATGAAGGTGAAGGGATAGTTCACGCCCAGGTGATGGCGCTGCGCGCGCCCAGCGAGGATGAGAAAGAAGACGAGGGCCGGCTGAGTCTCGGGCGGCCCGAATTCGGGCCTGAATTGAGGCCCGTTGCATCGGTCCAAACCGACGATCGCGGCCAGTATCGCATTTTCGGGCTCAAGCCTGGCGACTACTACATAAGGGCGGAGAACTCATTTGAGCCCGATAACGACATCCACATAGACGAGAGCTTTTGGGTGCAGCAGCTCGAGGGCAGTGAATACGCGCCGGCGTACTACCCTGGAGTAACTCAATCCAGTCAGGCCCAGGTGGTTTCTGTAAAAGCGGGCGACGAAATCCAGGCCGACGTGCTTCTGCAACGGACCAAAACCGCTGAAATTGCCGGACACGTCATGGGCCGGAATGGTGCTGCCAAGGGCGTATTTGTGGGTCTTATGCAGCGCGGAGCCGACATCTCGGCCTCTGATCGGCAGGATACGACCGATGAGACAGGTGCCTTCAACTTTAAGGGAGTGCCTCCGGGAAGTTATGTGATCTCGGTGTACGCCAGAGAGGAAGGTGGCGACGTTTATGAGGTCCGGGGAAGGCAAAAGGTCGAAGTGAGCGGGGAGAACATCGATTCTCTTACGATCTCGCTTGGCGGCGGAACCAATCTTCAAGGCCGGATCACGGTGGACGGAGCGGGTTCACCCGCCTGGGACAGGATTCGCATTAACCTGTCGGGAATCGAGGGTGAGTCATTCGGTGGACAGAGCGATGTGAAGAAGGACGGAACTTTCGAGATCAAATCAGTCAACGATGGGGACTATGCTTTCATGGTCTGGGGGTTGCAGGACGGCTGGTATGTGAAGTCGGCGCGACTGGGAGCCCAGGATCTCCTCGATAAGGGGTTGCAACTCGAGGCAGGCAACCCTGGTGGAAGAATCGAGGTGGTTGTGAGTTCGGCGAGCGCACAACTGGAAGGCTCCGTCAGCGGCCACGACGGAGCGGTCATCGGAGCGCGCGTTTGGATCGCGCCCGAACCCGAAACGCCCTACAATCGATCTCGTTCACGCAGCGAGAAGACAGACCAGAGGGGCCATTTCGTTGTGACTGGACTCGCGCCGGGCACGTATCGACTGCGCGCACGATATTCGGCGGCACCGGGAAAAACTCTTCGCTCCGACCCGCAAACCGTAACCCTGTCCGAGCGCGATCACAAGACGTTGCCGTTGACTATCGTCGAGCCTCCGGCCGAGTAGACTCGCGATCATATTCCTAGAGAAAACTGCAGGGTGGGCGGGACGCCCACCCGACAGCCGGCGGGACGCCGGCGCTACCAGAACCCATTTATTTTCGGGTA
>CAWCPY010000012.1:0-68862 GCA_963797385.1 Terriglobia bacterium | reverse complement strand
CGTTTGTAGCGTTGGGGCAGTCGAATCCGATTCAGGCGGTATCACGTTGGTTTCGGCAATCCGAGGGTACACTTTTTTCTCATTGGTCTTGCTGGTCTCCAGCTTGCCCGCTTGGGGGCAGTCGCAGACCTACGCCAACACCCGCAGCCCTCACGGCCCGCTCAATATCCCTTGCCAGAACTGCCACACCCTGAGTGGGTGGAAGCCCATCCGGAACGCACCCGAATTTGACCATAGCCAGACCCGCTACCCGCTGCGCGGCATGCATCAAAAGGTCGCCTGTACCCAATGCCACGTTAAGCCTGTGTTTACCAATGTGGGCAGCAAGTGCGCGGATTGCCATGCTGACATCCACAAACGGCAGTTCGGAGCGAACTGCGAGCAGTGCCACAGCGTAAAGGGTTGGCAGGTCTCGGCGCAGCAGATCAACCAGCACCAGAACCGCTTTCCTCTGCTGGGGGCCCATGCCGCCCTGGACTGCGCCTCCTGCCACAAGGGCGCGGCCACCGGACAATTTCAGGGCCTGGCGACCCAATGCTATTCCTGCCACGCCAAGGATTACCAGGCAACTACCGGTCCCAGCCACGTGGCCAGCGGTTTTCCCACCACCTGCGAACAATGCCATGGCTTCAACAGCTGGTCGGGCGCCAAGTTTGACCATCTGAAATCAACCGGGTTCGCGCTGACGGGAGCACATATTCCGCTGGATTGCACCGCCTGTCACGTAGGAGGGAAGTTTGCCGGAACGCCCGCGACCTGCGTGGGCTGCCATCTCCCCGATTTCCAGAAGACGACGAATCCGAATCACGTGCAGGCGGGATTCCCGCAGACTTGCCAGAGCTGCCACACCACCGCGGCCTGGCAGCCCGCGACCTTCGATCACAACACGTTCACTAAATTCCCGCTGACCGGCGCCCATGTGACTGTTGCCTGCACGCAGTGCCACGTGAACGGCCAGTTCGCCGGCACTCCGACGGATTGCGTTTCGTGCCACATGAAGGATTTCCAGGGAACGACGAACCCCAATCACGCCCAGGCCGGAATCCCCACCACCTGCGCCAGTTGCCACACCACGACGTCGTGGGGAAATGCGACATTCGATCACAGCAAGACGGGTTTCCCCTTGACTGGATCGCACGTGACCACACCGTGCTCCCAGTGTCACGTCAACGGAAACTACAACCTGACCAACACCACGTGCGTTTCGTGCCACCTGACGAACTACCAATCGACCACCAATCCCAATCACGTGCAAGCGGGATTCCCTCAGACTTGCGAGAGCTGCCACACCACGGCTTCATGGACGGCTGCCACCTTCGACCACGCCACGACGGGTTTCCCGCTGACCGGCGCCCACGTCCCGCTGCAGTGTGCGCAGTGTCACATCAACGGGAACTACAACCTGACCAATACCACCTGCGTTTCGTGCCACCTCAAGGACTATCAGGGCACGACCGATCCCAACCACGTGCAGGCTGGACTGCCGCAGACTTGCGAGAGTTGCCATAGCACTACATCGTGGGGGAGCGCGAGCTTCAATCACTCCACCACCGGCTTCACCCTGACCGGAGCGCATATCCCGCTGCAATGTTCGCAGTGCCACATCAACGGCAATTACAACCTGACCGACACCAGCTGCGTTTCCTGCCACCTGAAGGACTTCCAGGGCACGACCGATCCCAACCACGTGCAGGCCGGAATTCCGCAGACCTGCCAGAGCTGTCACACCACCACGTCCTGGGGGAATGCCAACTTCAACCACGCGACTACGGGATTTGCC
Organism: Terriglobia bacterium; assembly: GCA_963797385.1. GTDB lineage: Bacteria > Acidobacteriota > Terriglobia > Terriglobales > Acidobacteriaceae > JAIQFF01. The sequence goes on along the minus strand of CAWCPY010000012.1, from coordinate 67,082 downwards.
CTGACCGGCGCGCACGTTCCGCTGCAGTGTTCGCAATGCCACATCAACGGAAATTACTCGCTGAGCAGCGGCGCCTGCGCCACCTGCCATTTGAAGGACTACCAGGGCACGACGGATCCGAATCACGCCCAGGCGGGATTCCCGCAAACCTGCGACTCCTGCCACACCACCGTTTCCTGGGCGAATGCCACCTTCAATCACGCGACCACGGGATTCGCACTGACGGGTGCGCACGTTCCGCTGCAGTGTTCACAATGCCATGTCAATGGCAACTACAGCCTGAACAGCACGGCGTGTGCCACCTGCCATGTCAACGACTTCAACGGGACCACCAACCCGAACCACGTGCAGTCGGGGTTCCCGCAGCAGTGCGAAGTGTGCCACAACACGACGGCATGGATCCCATCGTCGTTCAACCATAACAACACCGCATTTCCCCTGACCGGGAAACATACGACGGTCGCCTGCGCCAGTTGCCACGTCAACAATAACTACACCACGGTTCCGACCGATTGCTTCTCGTGCCACAAGTCCGACTATCAGACCACGACAAATCCGAATCACACAGCGGCCGGGTTCCCGACCACCTGTCAAACCTGCCACACCACCAGCGCGTGGACCGGAGCGACATTCAACCACACCTGGTTCCCGACCAACCACGGCAATGCGGGAGGAGTCTGTTCCACTTGCCACACCAATTCCTCCGATTACTCGGTATTCTCCTGCACCGTCTGCCATGGCAAGACCCAGACGGATTCGAACCACCGCGGCGTGAACGGCTACGTTTATAGCAGTCCGAATTGCTATCAATGCCATCGCAACGGGCGTGCCGGCGGCTAGATCAAATGGAACCTCAGTTACACAGAATGGCGAAGTCAGAACCATGTGGGCAAGAAGACAATGCGGGACCCTGCTGTTGCTGGTGTCGTGTGCCGTCGCTCAAAGCGCGTCCCCGAACGCTGTGAACGTGGAGCGTCTGCGGGTTGTACCGGACAGAGCCAACGTGCGAGTGGAAATTACGCTGACTGCCGCCCCGGGCGCCAGCGCGACTGTCACTGCGGTAAAAAATCCCAACCGCCTGGTTCTCGACCTGCCCAACACCCTGTCCGAAGCGAAGCAGCAACAGGTTTCCGTGAACTATAAGAGCGTCCGTGCGGTCCGACTAGGCCTGAACAGCGCACACCCTCCGGTGACCCGCGTGGTGGTGGATCTGGACCAGATGCGGCCCTACGCTTTGCGGGCTGATGGAAACCGCATCGTTCTGATCGTGGGTACAACGTCAGACGCAATCGTGGGCTCGGGTAAGGGGGCGGCGGCCGCGGGCGCCCCGGGAGGACTGGTAGGAATCTTTCGACGCAGCCCGCCGCCGCCGATGGAGATGAGCACAAACTCGGAGCAGAGCGTGCCTCCGCCGCCCCCGCCCGGAACGCCGATCAGGTTTCCTGAGGAACAGGGAAGAGATGTAGCGAACTCCGCCAGCGGAAACAACGCTTCGCGCCCGACTGCTGCGCATCCGAACCTGGGCAGCCTCCAGCAGGGCACGGTATTTCCCAGCTTGGGCTCACCGGGGACAGGCAATGTGCCGACGGGTCAGACAGCCTCGGCTTCGGCGGCAGGGAATGGCCCTGCCACGGCTGCGGCAGCGCCCTCTTCCGGTGGCGCGACGACACCGCCCGGCACTGTGTTTCCGTCCAGGACAGTGGCTGATGGCGTGGTCCCGTCAGCCGTAGTAACGCCGGCGCCGCAGTCGATCCAGAACCCGGTGGCGGTCGGCCCTGCGTTGGTCACGCAGCCTCCGCCGTCAAAGTCTGGAGCCGAATCCGTCGCCAACCCATCAGCGCCAGTGACGGTTGGCGATCAGGTACCGGCCACCGTGCCCGTGGTGACCGCGCCTCCGCAGCCAAGTAAGGAATCAGCCTCTGCCGGTCCCTCGTCGGTGACGCCAGCTCCGCCAGCAAAGTCCGGAGCCGAACCCGCCGGCAAACAACCGGTAGCCTCGATGATTGGTGATCAAGCACCGGCCACGGTGCCCGTGGTGACCGCGCCTCCGCAGCCAAGTGAGGAATCGGAATCGGCTGGTCCCTTGTCGGTGCCCCCAGCTCCGCCATCAAAGCCTGTAGCCGAATCCGCCGGCAAACAACCGGTAGCCTCGATGATTGGTGATCAGGCACCGGCCACGGTGCCCGTCGTGACCGCGCCTCCGCAGCCAAGTAAGGAATCGGAATCGGCCGGTCCACCGTTGCCGACACCCATCCCGCCATCAAAATCCGGAGCTGTATCCGCCGGCAACCAATCGGCACCCGCGACGCTCAATGATCACGAGCCCGCAACCGTGGTTCCTGCGCAACAGGAGGCGCATCCCATCACAGTTGCACCAGGCAATCAAAGCGAGGCTCCGGCAAAAGCCACGTCGCTCCCGGAGCAAGCTGACGCTCAGAAGACTCAGCCAGCCACCACAGCACAGCCCGGAGACAAGGCTATATCTGCTCCCCCTGACAAGGTGTCCCAATCTGAAGCGGCGGCCAAAGCTCCCGCAGTCGGCGAATCCCCGGCGGTGGTTGCGGTCGAGCCCGCGCCGGTTGCAAATGCCACCGCGCCAGACAATGCCTCAACCGCTTCGCCCGAAACGGCTGCGGGCAAAGCGCCGGCCGACGCCGATCTCGCGGTGCTCGCGCTTCGTGCCGTGGACCCCAACCTGCGCACCGTATTCAAGGTGAAATACGTGGCTGAAGGTGTCGCCTACCTCGACGGCGGACGCAGTTCGGGTCTGACTGAAGGCATGAAACTTGAAATCATGGATACTGACCTGGCGGTTCCGCAGGGATCGACCGGAGATCCCAACGACCCTCGCGCCGTCGCTGAACTCGAAGTCACCGCGGTGGCAGAGACTTCCGCCGTAACCGATATCCGCCTGCCCAAACGTCAGGTGAAGCCCGGCGACCTGGCCTATTTGTCTTCTGGCGATGCGCAGGCGCTGGTGCAGCAGCGGTCGCTCAGCGCGACTCGCAAATATCCCGCAGTGGTGACCTTTACCGAGGGTGATCCGCTCGAAGAAGAGGCCCGGGCGGAGGTGCCTCGGCCGCCGCAGCCGTCGGTAAATCGTGCGCGCGGCCGCGTCGGTTTCGACTACATGGGCACGGTCAGCCGCGGCGATTCCTCCGTGACCAGCTCAAACATCGGAATGATCGTGCGCGCCGATATCACCCGCATCGGAGGCACCTACTGGAATATGAGCGGCTACTGGCGGGGGCGGCTTAGCTCGCTTTCGTCAACCAACCAGCAAACCCTGCAGGACCTGATCAACCGCACCTATCACTTGAGCGTGACCTACGACAATCCGAACTCCGCGTGGGTAGCCGGTTTTGGCCGGCTCTACCTGCCGTGGGCCAGCAGCCTGGATACCATCGACGGCGGGTATTTCGGGCGGCGGGTGGCGCCCGGTATCACGACCGGCATTTTTGCCGGCTCGACCCCCGACCCGACTTCCTGGAACTACAATCCCGACCGGCGGATTGGCGGCGCCTTCGTCAACTTCCAGGGCGGCAGCTTTGACGCGTTTCACTACACCAGTACGGCGGGACTCGGCATCAGCACTTTGAAATGGAAGATCGACCGGCCCTTCGCGTTTTTTGAAAACACTCTCTCCTACAAACGATACCTGTCGATCTACCATTCCCTGCAGGCGGACAGCCCGGCGGGAAACCCGGCGGTGCCTGCACCCGGTCCAGGCATCAGCCGCAGCTTTCTCACCTTCCGGATTCAGCCCCATCCCCGGCTGGAACTTGATTTCAATCACAATTACTTTCGTGACGTACCTACCTTTGATCCCCAGTTGATCGGCACCGGGCTGCTGGATAAATATCTATTTCAGGGCTTCAGCGCAGGCGCGCGGGTGGAGGTGGTCAAACAGATTTTCGTTTACAGCAGTCTGGGCCAAAGCAACCGGTCAGGCGATGCCAAGGCTTCTCTGAACCAGATGTACGGAGTGACCTTCAATCATCTGCCCTGGCTGGGTTTGCGCGCGGATGCGCACTATTCGAAATTTGACAGCTCTTTCGGCAGCGGATCATACCGGGCGCTCTCGTTGTCCAGAAACCTGAGCGACGATATCCGGCTGGAGGTCCTGGGCGGCGATCAGACGTTCAGTTCTCTGCTCACCACCGACAACCGCTCACGCTTCATAAACACGAATCTCGATTTTGCCGTGGGCGCCCACTATTTCATGCAGGGAGGATTCACCGTCGATCGCGGCCAGCTGAGTTACGACCAGTGGATGTTCACCATCGGCTACCGCTTTGATTCGAAGGGCAAACATCGGTGATGACGCGGCGACGACAACTCGGGAGGCGGCCGCATGGTTCTGTCCTTTTCGCCATCTTGCTGTTCGGGTTAGTGGCGGCGCCTTCGACCTTCGCGGCCAGCGACAGTCTCAACGACCTCCTGGTCCGTACCGGCCAGCAAGTATCGAAGTTCGTCGAGCAATTCTCGGAGGTGAAGTGTACCGAGAAGGTGACCCAGGAAAAACTGGGCAAGGCAGACAAGGTCGAGGTGAAAGCAGAATCCACGTACGACTACCTGGTGATTCTGTCCAACGCGGGCGGCGAGCTGAGCCTGGATGAATCGCGGCTGGCCGTACATGAAGGCAAGCCGGACAAGAAGAACACGTCCCTGCTGGTGACCAACGGCTTCGCGACCCTGTTTCTTGTCTTCCACCCCTACTACGCAGGCAGTTTCCGATTTGCGCTCCTGCAGGACGAAGTGGTGGACGGGCGCCAGTACAGCAAGGTCTCATTCCGGCATGTGAGGGGAACACGTTCGGTGGCGGCGCTGGCGTTGCGTGGGCGGGAGTATCCCCTGGAGCTTTCGGGAACGGCCTGGATTGATCCGGAAACCGGGGTGATCGGCAAGATCGTCGCCGACGTCGGAGACACCATGCGGGACGTGGGCCTGAACACCCTGCGCTCGGAAGTTGCCTTTGCGCCGGTGCCATTCCGCGGGACGAAAGAGACTTACTGGTTTCCGTCCGAGGCCAGTGTGGAAGTGGAAACGCCACGACAGCACTGGCGCAACGCGCATCGCTTTACTGATTACAAGAGATTTTCAGTTGATACCGAGGAGCAGATAGCCAACCAATGAGCGCAAACGCCGCCGTCGCACCCGCTGCCATACCCGCCCGAAACCGGGAAAGGGCACATCACATCCGCCTGGTCTGCGGCTATGTGCTCGCCATCGCCTTGATTGTGGGCCTGGCCGTTTACGGCTTCGACTACTACACGCTCGGCTCCGCCGAGCGCCCATTCTCTGCCAAGCACCACCTCTTGCGGCCCAGTGGAGCGGTCGGGATAAAACTTGGCTTCATGGGATTGGCCATGTTTCTGGCCATCTTTGTTTATCCCCTGCGCAAGAAGTGGCCATGGCTCTCCCGTCAGGGAAGCTCCAAGCATTGGCTCGACATTCATGTGCTGCTGGGACTGACCGCGCCCTTCATCATCGCCCTGCACTCCGCCTTCAAGTTCCGTGGATTTGCCGGCATGGCTTTCTGGATCATGGTGGCGGTTTCTCTTAGCGGCGTTATCGGCAGGTATCTCTATGGTCAGATTCCGCGCCGCCTCAACTCGGCGGAATTGTCGGTACGGGAATTGCAGGATGTCCAGGCCGGGTTGGCGCAAAAATTAAAGGAACAGAAGCTGTTGCCAGAACAGGATGTCAGGTCTCTGCTGCATCTGCCCAGCCCGGAACGGGTGCAGGAGATGTCGATCCTGGTCGCGCTCGGCTACATGATGGCGCTCGACGTTGGCCGCGCCTTCCGGATCGCGAGATTGCGCCGCCGGGCTTTGGCGCTGGGCGAGCGATTGACTACGCTGGGCGGATTCTTTCCCACACGCCATGCCGGCCTGGAGAGATCGATCTCCCTGGCGCGGGAAGAGGCGGCAACTGCAAAGCGGGTCCTTTTCCTGTCACGCTCCCAGCAGGTCTTTCACTTGTGGCATGTGGTCCACAAACCGTTCAGCTATTCATTCGCCCTGCTGGCGATCATTCACATTGTAGTGGTCATGATGATGGGCTTCTTTTAGAGCGAATCAATGGACACATTCTTTGCTTTCCTTATTGCCGCCGCGGTCACTGGATTCTTCGTGTACCTCTACTCGAAGAGCCTGAAGAAAAGGGACCGGCTCGCCCGCGAGGCCGCCGAGAAGGGAAAGCTGTTTTCCGACGGGCCCAAGGGCCAGCATCCCCACATCGACACCACCTACTGCATCGGCTGCGGCACCTGCACCTCGGTCTGTCCGGAGGGAGATGTACTGGCCATGTTGGCGGGCAAAGCAGTCATCGTTAACGGACATAAATGTATCGGCCACAGCCTGTGTGCTGAGGCCTGTCCGGTGGGCGCGATCACAATGGTGATGGCGAGCCCCAGCATGGGAGCCGACATGCCATTCCTCACGCCCGAATACGAAACCAGTATCCCCAACCTGTTTATTGTCGGTGAACTCGGTGGCCTGGCATTGATCAAAAATGCCGTGAACCAGGGACGCGATTGCATTGACACGATCGCTGGCCGGCTCAAGAGCGGGGCAACGGCCGGATCAGCCCCCGGCGTTTACGACGTGCTGATCGTCGGCGCAGGGCCCGGTGGCATCAGCGCCTCTCTGCGCGCCATCGAAACCAAGCTCAACTACGTAACTCTGGAGCGGGACGAGATCGGGGGCACGGTCGCCAAGTTTCCCCGCCAGAAACTGGTCATGACCAGTCCTGTGGAATTTCCCATGTATGGGAAGTTCAAGAAGACGGAACTCTCCAAGGAGAACCTGCTGGCCTTCTGGGACATGGTTCTGAATCGGGCCGACTTCAACGCCGTTACTGGCGAAATGGTGGACGACATCAAGAGGAGTGCTGACGGCATTTTCACGGTCACAACGCCCAACAATCAGTACCGGGCACGTGCCGTAATTCTGGCGCTGGGACGAAACGGCACACCGCGAAAGCTGGGCGTCAAAGGAGAAGAACTGCCCAAGGTCATGTACCGTCTGATTGAGGCTGACCATTACATCAACAAGAGAATTCTCGTGGTGGGTGGAGGGGACAGCGCGGTTGAGGCGGCCATGGGGTTGGCCCACCAGCAGGGCAACCAGGTCACGCTTTCCTACCGGAAAGAAAGCTTTGGCCGGATCAAGGAACGGAATGCAACCCACATGGCGGACTGCATGCGCAACGGGAAAGTCAAAGTGCTGTTCAACTCGAATCCAGTCGAATTCAAGCCAGATGCGGCCACAGTCGAAGTTAGTGGAGAATTGCAGGAGATCGCCAACGATTTTGTGTGGATCTTTGCCGGCGGATCTCCTCCCACGGACTTCCTCAAGAAGATCGGCGTCAATTTCGGAATGCGCGATATGACACTGGAAGCCAGCCGGGAAGCAAGACTGACCCGAATGTAAGCGCAGCTGGCACCGTGGACCGCTGTGCCTTGGACCGCCATGCTGGAAAACACCCAGATCCAAAACATTTCCTCTGGCTGCTCATTCTGTTGAGGGTTCGTTCGTGCACTGGTACAGTGAACCTGGCGGATAGAACAGGCATCCCCTTCACGACCGGAAGCAACCGGTTGCGTAAACTTTCTGCAAGAGTTCGTGCGATCTGATTTCCAGAAGACAGCCTTCGGCACGACTTCTGCCCGGTTCTGGGGCACTCTAAGGAGAAGAATGTGAACAGCACGACACGAAACAGCCGGTGGATCCCCGAAGAATTCCTTTCGAGCGTTCGAAGGACCTTTCGATTCCTGACTGAAACCGCCGTGATTTGTTTACTGCTTTTGGTCTCATTCGCCCCGAAGGCTTTCGCCGCCGCGGAAGCGATCGCCGGCAAAACCGCAGTCGTTGACGGGCTCAAATTGCATTATCTCACTGCCGGCCGCGGTCCGACCGTGATCCTGTTGCACGGCTACACGCAAACCTCGCGCATGTGGAGACCCATCATTCCACTTTTGGCGGAGAAATTTACCGTGATTGCGCCCGATTTGCCCGGCATTGGTGATTCGGACATACCCAAAGACGGCCTGGACATGAAAAACGCGGCCATCCGCATCCACGCCTTGGCCAAATCCCTTCACGTCGAAAAGGCGCGGGTCGTCGGACATGACATCGGACTCATGGTTGCGTATGCCTACGCCGCCATGTATCCGAGCGAAGTGGAAAAGCTGGTTGTCATGGACGCGTTTCTGCCCGGCGTCGAAGGATGGGAGCCGTACTACAATAATCCCAATCTCTGGCACTTCCGCTTTCATGGTCCGACTCCCGAAGCATTAGTTGCGGGCCGGGAGAAAATTTATTTCGCATACTTCTGGAACGATCTGGCCGCGGACAAGACGCGGTCCCTTCCGCTGGCCGACCGCCAAGCCTACGTCGCAGCATACTCCCGCCCCGGACGGATGCGGGCCGGGTGGGCGTACTTTGCCGCGTGGCCGCAAACGGCGGATGATTTTGCCGAACTGGCCAAAACGAAACTGACCATGCCGGTCCTGTCGATTGCCGGCGAAAAGGCCAGTGCGGCGACCCTGAATGCGCAGATGAAGCTGGTTGCGACCGACGTAACCATCGTCGTCCTTAAGGACACTGGGCACTGGGTAATGGAAGAACGACCGAAGGAAACGACTGAAGCGCTGATGAATTTCCTGTGAGTGTCGGGCGCGGGTCGGGGTTGACGCCGCCCTGGCCATAGCGCATAATTTTGTTGGGTGTTGGGGTTCACCCTTAACCGCCCTCACTTCGGGCAGATGACTCCTACGAAGAATGGAATGTTCTTGGTAGGGACCTTTGTTGCCGTTCTCGTATCTGCCTCCTGCCTGTAGCATCTTCCATTTTGTTTTGTGACGTGACGGACCTTTGATTGAAATCTTTGGTCTTGTGAAGTCGTGCGCACAGGCCTGGAATGACGCAGTTGTGAGGCGGAAAGGATCGAAACGACTTGCTCAAATACCTGGTGGTCGGATTGGGGGGCGCTCTGGGATCGGTGCTGCGTTTCTGGGTGGGCACCTATATTGGCAGCAAGCTGGGGGCCCGCTTCCCCTACGGGACACTGTTCATCAATCTCACGGGCTCCTTCCTGATTGGCGTGCTTGTGACTGTGGTGGGGGCAAAGGCGCAGTGGAGCCCTTATTGGACATACCTGCTCCCGATCGGTTTCATTGGCGGGTACACGACCTTCTCCAGCTTCGAGTATGAGACCCTGAGGACGATTCAGGATGGCCAGATCGGGCTCGGGCTTCTCTATGTAGGGTCAAGTGTGGTCGTCGGGTTCGCCGCCGTCTGGGGAGGCATTGTCGCGGGGCGAGCCATTTCATGAAGTCGGATTAGCCGAGGGGGAAAACGTGCTCACAGCGGGACCTGGCAAGAAGGTTGGAATTTATGTGGCCGAAGACCAGCAATACCATGGCAGCACCGCATATGCCGCCATCCTGGACTTCCTCTTTTTCCATGGAGTATCGGGCGCAACCGTGACCCGTGGCATTGCGGGATTCGGGGCGGACCACCGTCTCCAAACCGCCAATCTTGTGGATCTGGCGGTCCGCTTGCCGGTCAAGGTCGAGTTCATTGAGTCAGCCGAGAAAGTGGAAAGCCTTTTACCCAAGCTGCAGGAGATGGTGGGAACCGGCCTCATCGAAATGCACGACACCACGATCGTGAAGCCCGCCCAGAAGGAAAAACACGACAAGGCGCCCGAGGGCCCACCGCTCAAGCGCGAAGGCAAGGCCAAGATCATGCGCATTTATGTGGGCGAAAATGACAAGTGGAATGGCAAGCCCTTGTACGAAGCCATCGTTTCCGGCTTGCGCGCCCACGACGTTGCCGGCGTAACGGTTTACCGCGGCATTCTCGGATACGGGGCCAACCGCAGAATTCACAAAGACGCCGCTCTCAGTCTCTCCCATGATCGCCCGATTCTTCTTTCCGTGGTGGACACGGAGGAAAAGCTCCAGGCATTCATGCCCGTACTCGATCAAATGGTGCAGCAAGGCCTGGTCGTTCTCTCCGACGTCGATGTAATCAAGTACGCCCACAATTACAAGCAGGCAGAACGGCGGCAGGAGGCACGGACATGAAGCTGGCCGGAGAAGCGAAAATGTTGCGTATCCATTTTGGGGAAGACGATAAATGGCATGACAAGCCTTTGTATGAGGCCATCGTAATGAAATGCCGGGAACTCGATATCGCCGGCGCGAGCGTCTTCCGGGGCATTGAGGGATATGGTGCGAGCACGCTGATTCATCGTTCGCATCTGCTGTGGTCCTCGGACCGTCCCATCATGATTTCCGTGATCGATTCAGAATCGAACATCGCCAGGCTGCTTCCCGTGCTCGATGAAATGGTGGGCGATGGTTTGATCGCGATTTCAGAAGTGGAAGTGATCCGGTACGCACATCAGGACGGAGTCCGGTCGCCGGCTGACTAGTTGGCGCGATTAAAATTGTCGTGCTTCGAGTTCGAGCTCGATTCAGCACCGGGCCTAGACCACCTCGGTGACTCGCATTCCATAATTTCCATCCACAATGACCACTTCTCCCCGGGCCACGACGCGGTCGCCGAGCAGAAGTTCGGCGGGTTCCTGAAGGGATTTGTCCAACTCGATTACCGATCCGGACCTCAACTCGCCAATCTCGCGCAGCGGAAGACGCCGTTCGCCGAAACGGAGCGTGACCTCAATCTCCACATTCTCGAGCAGGGAGACGTTAGCGCCATTTTCCGCGCGTGGCGACTGGGTGTCGGCGGCAGTTGCGTCGGATACCCACTCCGTAGCGAAGAGCAGGTGAAACTGAATGTTTCGCGACCCTCCATCCGTGCCCGTGAATGAAAAGTGCCGGGCCGGGGTCCAGGGCAGCGCCTTGGCGAGTTGCAGCTTGATCCGGGTCCCTTGCAACGCCTGTGACGCTTTCTCGCATGCCTCCGCCAGCAGCGCCCGGACCGCTTGCGCGTGTTCGGGCTGGAATTGAGTGGGAAGGGCCGCGGTTCCGCCCAACGCAGCCGCCAGAGTGAGAGTGTTTTCCAGGCTGATCTGGATCGCAGCCTCCGCCTTCGAAGGCTCCGCTACCAGCAGCATGGTGAGCAGCTGTGCGCCGGCGGGAGATGGCTTGGGTTTTTCATCGAGGGCTACGCTCCAGGCGGCCGAAGTCTTGGCGGAAAAAGCCTGGGTGGCGGCGGTTGGCAGTGCTGCGACGAACAGGTCGATTGGATTGCGACTCATAGGGTGCTCCCCTTTTCTGGCTGACTTTGTGGCAGGCGGTCGAGAAGTTGCACGGCGCGATGACGTCCGCTGCGCACCGGAACGCCCTCGAATGAATCGTGGCCCTCGATCTTGAGCACGGCCGGAGTTCGCACCGACACTCCGAGCGAGAGTACCTTCCCTACGCGAAGGTTCAACAGGTCGTTCGCCGGTAATTTGCCTCCCCGCAACGCCAGCTCAAGCAAAAATGTCGTGCCGATCAACTGTTCAGCGAGTTTGGGGTTCATCGCGCCGCTGCGCGAAGCCACAGGAGCGGATGCAGTGGTCGTTCCCAGAAAGGCGCCCAGCGCAGGAACCGGCAGCATCACCTGGAAATCGCCTCCCGACGATTCCAGGTTCGCGGAAAAGGTGAACACGAGGGCATTGTCGTTGGCCGAAAATAATCGCTGCATGTCAGCCGGTGACTGCCGTGTTCCCGCCGAAACGGGGACGCCGAAGAGCCGCCATGCGGCCTGCAATTCCCGGCAAATTAGCTGCACGAATTCTTTCGCGATCTGGTCTTCGATTTCAGTGACCTCACGCGACGGCTCACTGGGGCTGCCACTGCCCCCCAGCAGGCGATCAACAACGGGGAAGAGCAGCATCGAGTCAATCTGCAGCAAGGCGACATCGCCCGGCGAGCCGAGTTGCAGCGACACCACATAAGAGCCGCGCGCTTTCTCGACAAAAGTCCGGCAGGGAATTTGCTCCGAGTTGCGAAGAGTGGTCTCGCCGTTCAGCCCTAATCGGCTGTGAAGCGCCTGCGTGAATCGCGGCGCGAACGCTTCGCTGGCGGCGACCAGCGGGGCCAGGCGCGCCTTGTCGATGCCGCCGATTACGCGGAAATCGCAGGGCTGAACCCGGTCCGGCGTAATGTCGCCGTTCACGACAGCCGCGCCCGTGGATGGTGATTGAGCCAGAGTTCCCATTGGATTACCTGAAAGTGTCCTCTTTGAGTTGCATGGCCTGGATCGCCGCGCGAAGCTTGGTGATGGCGAGCGAATGAATCTGCGAGACCCGCGACTCGGCCAGGTCCATGACTTCCGCGACCTCCCGCATGGTCAATTCTTCCCGGTAATAGAGCGAGATCACCATCTTCTCTTTCTCCGAAAGGGTCTCGATTGCTTGGGTCAGGTAATCGCTTCTTTCAGAACGCAGGCAGATCTCGAACGGATTCTCGTTCTCGTTAGCGGGGGCGTTTTCGATGAGGTCCTGGGCTTCGGAGTCATCGAATCGCGATCCAGCCATCTGGCCCACGATGTGCAAGCCGTCCAGACGCCGCAGCAGGGTTTGCAGCTCGGAAACTTCCAGATCAAGATCGGCGGCAATCTCGTCTTCGGTGGGCTGGCGTCCCAGTTTGTTGGCCAGCCTGCTGATGCTTTCCGCAACATTCCGGCCTTTTTTTCGCAGAGGCCGTGATCCCCAGTCCAGCGCGCGCAAGCTGTCGAGAATCGCTCCGCGAATCCGAAATGACGCGAACGACTTCAAGGATGCATTCTTGTTCGGGTTGTATTTGCGCACCGCTTCGATCAGTCCAAGCACTCCCGCGTGCACCAGGTCCTCCAGGGGCACGTGTTGCGGCAGGCGTTCGTGGATTCGCCGCGCCAGGTAATACACCTGCGACAGCTCGGACAAAATGAGCTGGTTGCGTGGTTCGTTCTCCGATAAGAGGTCGGTATAACCGGCTTGGGGTAATGTCATTTCGTCCTCGCTTCGACTCGTCACCGCAACGAACCCACCGACTGCACCGGCACCAGCGGCGGGATTTCAGTCGGCGCCAGCACCACAATCTTGGGTAAAAAAGGTTCCAGCAGCCGCCGCAGGTAAAAGCGGCCCGGAGATGAACACAGCAACACGGGAGGAGCGCTGAGCGCATGCTCCCCAAACAAAGTCCGCAGACCCTCCAGAACGCGACGGGCCGTCGACGGTTGCAGGGCCATGCTGGCTGTGTTGACGGACTGTGCCGTGGCTGCGCGTCCGCACTCTTCTTCGATAGCGCGATCGAGCGTGACCACCTTGAGCTCTCCGCGCTCGTCCAACAATGGCCGGACCAGGGCTCGCCCCAGCGCGTGGCGGACTGCTTCGTTCAGCAGCACGGGGTTCTTGCTAATGCCTGCGGTCTCGATCAGAGTTTCGAGAATCGTCCCCAGATCGCGGATTGACACTTGCTCTCGCAGCAGTTGCTGCAGAACTCTTTGGACCTCGCCCAGGGTCATGAGCTTGGGGACGAGTTCTTCGACCAGCTTGGGATGCGACTCGCTCAGCCGGTCAATCAGACGCTTGGTTTCGTGACGGCTAAGCAACTCGTGCGCATTCTGGCGGATGATTTCTCCCAGATGAGTGGCCAGTGCGGCGGTCTGGTCCACGACCGCGTAACCTGCCGCCAAAGCTTGAGCCTGCTGCTCTTTGCTGATCCATTTGGCGGGCGCGCCAAAGGCAGGGTCACGCGTGTCCACACCCGCCAGTGCGGGTGGGTTAGGTTGTGAACTGATGGCCAGCAGGCAATCACGGCGCATTTCCCAGCGCGTGATTTCCACGCCGCGCAGGTAGATCACATACTCCAGGTCCTTGATGGTCAGATTGTCGGTGATGTGAATGGACGGAACCAGAAAGCCAAGTTGTGTCGCCAGATGCTTGCGCAACGCTCGCACCTTGGCGAGCAACTGGCCGCCCTTGTTGGCATCCACCAACGGCACCAGACCGACGCCGACCTCGAGCATGAGATCGTCCAGTTTCAAGGCCGCATCCATCGGGTCAAGAGTTGGTGACGGAGCACTCTCGGACTTGCCCGCCGTGGTTGCCGAAACTGCTTTGCCCTCGATCAACTCCGGCTTTGCGCGGCGCGCCAGCACGGCCATGATGACGGCCATGAGAATGAAAGAGAGCTTGGGCAGTCCCGGAATCAGAGCGAGGCCGGTCATCACTGCGGCGGCAATCCACAGCGGACGGCTGTTGCCGAACAACTGCTTGCCTAAATCCGTGGAGAGCGTGCTGTCTGAGGAGGCTCGCGTTACCACCATGCCGCCGGCCACCGAAACCAGGAGGGAGGGAATCATGGTGACCAGGCCGTCGCCGACAGTAAGCACGGTGTAGGTCTTGAGCGCCTCCATGAACGGAACGCCCTGCTGGATAACGCCGATGAGAAAACCGGCGATGATGTTGATGGCGGTGATCAGGATGGTGGCCAGCGCATCGCGCTGGTTGAAACGGGCCGCGCCGTCCATGGCGCCGTAGAATTCCGCCTCGTGCGCGATCTGCTCGCGGCGGGCGCGGGCCTGTACTTCGTCGATCAGGCCGGCATTGAGGTCGGCGTCGATTGCCATCTGCTTGCCGGGCATGGCATCGAGAGTGAAGCGTGCCGTGACTTCCGCGGTCCGCACCGCGCCGTGACTGACCACGATGTACTGGATCGCGATCAAGGCGAGAAACAAAACGAAACCTACAACGTAGTTTCCGCCCACCACGAACTGGCCGAAGGCCTCAATCACCCGCCCCGCGGCGGAGGGCCCTTCCGCTCCGTGGAGCAGAATTCGCCGGCTGCTGGCAAGGTTGAGGGACAGGCGGAACAGTGTCATCAGCAGGAGCAAGCTGGGGAAGACGGAGAATTGCGCGGGGCGCAGAATCTGGACCGCAGTGAGCAGCACCAGCACCGAGGCCGTCATGCTGAAGGCCAGCATGATGTCGAGGAGGAAGCTCGGCATCGGTACCAGCATGACGAACACCATGCTCACAGCGGCGGCGGGTACGATCCAGTCAACCGCGGAGCGTGACGCCAGTTTCGGTTTGGTGATGGTGGCCATTAGCGCGATTCAGTCGCTCCCTGTCGTTTCATTTGCTGCTGTGTCCGGTACACGAATGCCAGCACTTCCGCCACCGCGGTGTAGAGCTTGGCCGGAATGCTTTGGCCCACGTCCACCGTTTTGTAAAGTGCCTGTGCCAGCGGCGGATTCTCCAGCACCGGAATTTCTTTCCAGGCCGCGATCTGCTTCATCTTTTGCGCCAACAGGTTCCGGCCCTTTGCGACCACGACCGGCGCGCCCATGTCCATGTGATAGAGAATCGCCACCGCAAAGTGGGTTGGGTTGGTGACCACAACGGTGGCTTTTTCCGTTTCACGCAACATCAACTGCCGCCGCATCTGTCGCTGCAGGCGGCGGATGCGCATCTTGATCTGCGGGTTTCCGTCCGAGTCCTTGGTTTCCTGCCGCATCTCCTCGCGCGACATGCGCAAGTCACTCTCTGACTTTCGCCAGGTGAGGAAGTAGTCCACCAGCGACCATGCCAGCAGCACCAGCGCGGATTTCCATGCCACCTCGAAGACGATGGTGAGCAGAAAGCGAGTGAACGTCCAAAGACTGGTGTTAGAGGCGAGCACCATTGAGATCCAGTGGTCGCGCATTGCGGCAAAGCCAACGTAGCCTATGGCGGCGAATGGAAGCAGTGACTTCAATAGGCCGCTCAAGCCGGTGAGAGAAAAGATCTGTCCCAGCTTCTGGGCCGGGCTGAGTCTCTCCACCTTGGGGACCAGGGCTTCGGGCGCGAACACGATTCCGCCCTGCGCCAGGCCGCCGACCAGCGACAATGTCCAGGCGGTTGCCATCACCGGCACTACGCACAGGGCGAGCGTCCATCCTGTCCATATAAATAAGGAGGCGCTCGGCGTCAGCGCGTCTCCGCTGGCATACTCAAAGGTGTGGCGCAGAAGGTTCCGCCAGGCCTCGATTCCCGCGGAGCCCTGCCACGCGACCAAGCCGAATGCGCCGGACACCGCCAGAATGCTGGACAAATCACGCGAGCGCGGAACCTGTCCCTGCTCTCGCGCCTTTTGCCGGCGCCGAGGTGTGGGTTTTTCTGTCTTGTTGTCGCTCATGACCGCGCCGCCAGATGCAAAATGCGTTCCGTGAATGCCACAGATTCCGAGAAGTAGCGCGCAAACATGGCAGGCCAGTACCGGATCACCATGATCAGAAGTCCCACACCCAACATGCTTTTGAGCGCGGGGCCCAACAACATCAAAGGCATTTGCGGGGAGGCCTTGCCCAGGAATCCCAGGATCACATCTGCCACCAGGGTCACGGCCAGCACCGGGGCCGCGATCTGCAACCCAGTCCCCAGCACGCCCGCAATCCCGTGCAGCAACTCGGTGGTCAAGCCGCGATTCAGATGGACGGCGCCGGGCGAGAGATAGTCAAAACTATGGGCGATGCCGCGCAGGATCCAGTGATGTACATCCAGTTGCAGAAACAGCAGGAACGCGACGGTCTGGTGGAACATGGCGACCACCGTAGTGTCCACCTGGGTCTGGGGATCTAGAATGTTGACCAGCGAATACCCCATCTGCACACCCAGCACCGCTCCGGCCAGTTGCGCTGCTTCAAACACAAAATTGGTGACCAACCCGATGGCGGCTCCCAGCACGAACTCCCGCGCTACTACTCCCGGCCACTGTGTCAGCGTGACAATGCCGACCTGCGCGGAATACACGGGATACAAAACCGCGGTGATGAGCAGGACCAGCATCGCCTTGATGCGTGGCGGGATCGCGCCATTGCCGAAGAATGGGGCGAACAACATCAGCCCGGAAATCCGGATCCCGATCACCAGCGGTCCGCTCAACAGTTCAGTCAGCGAAAGTTCCATTTGTCGGCCTATCTCACGTACGGATGAAAGTCGGAGAACAGCTTCACCGTGTATTGCCCCATCTGCCGCCACATCCACGGCATCATGAAGAAGGCGGCTGCCGCCACAGCCAACAGCCGCGGCACCGCCGAAAGGGTGGCCTCTTGCAGCGAAGTCAGCACCTGAACGACGTTCACCAGCAGACTCACCGCTACCGCGATCGCCAGAATCGGCGCTCCCAGCAACAGCACTTCGAGCAGTGTGTGACGGCAAATCTCAATCACTTGCGCATCCGGCATCAGCTAAAACTCCTCATCAGCGAACCGATTAACAATCCCCACCCATCCACCATCACAAACAGCAGCAGCTTGAGCGGAGTCGAGATCACAACCGGCGGCAGCTGCAACATGCCCACCGAGGTGGTGATCGAAGCCACCACCATGTCAATCACCATGAAGGGAAGAAAGAGAATGGCGCCGATCTGGAACCCTGCTTTGAGTTCCGAGAGAATGTAGGCAGGGACCAGTATCCGCATTGAAAGATCATTGGGATCATGCGGACGCTGCTGTTTGGCGAGGTCCACAAAAAGCGCTACATCTTTTTCCCGTACGTAGTGCTCCATGAACTCATGGATAGGAGCGGTGCCGCGCTGCACCGCATCCATTGCGTTGATTTGTCCTGCCTGCAGCGGCTCCAGCGCCTGGGTGTAGATTGAAGCGCCCACCGGTTGCATGAGGAAAAAAGTCAGCACCAGGGCCAGGCCGATCAGGGTCTGATTGCTGGGCGTGCTCTGAAGTCCGAGTGCCTGCCGGAGAAAATGAAAGACAATCAGCAGGCGCGCAAATGGCGTCATGCACATCAGGAGGGATGGGATCAGCGTCAGAAAGGTCAGCAGAGCTACGATGGTCCACGAGGAGGAGCCGGATCCGGCCGCGCCCGGTAGAGTGATGCGAATCTCGTTCGACGCGGGAGTCGGCGCGACTGCCGGCGTTGCCTTGGACGCAGCCGATGCGGACACGGTGCCCAGCATGAGGACAACCAGAACCGCTCGAACGAACCGGGAGCAGGCGGTCATGAGATCTTCGCCGCCTCCTGGTCAAGGGCCACGGCGAATGTTGTGGTTTCCTGCAAGCGGGTCAGCAGTGACACGGCGCTTGAAGATCCGCCGATCAGAAACCGTTCCTCATCAACTTGTACCACTGCGACGAATCGCTTTTCGCCGAGCGAGACGGTTTCGCATACCCGCAAATTCCTGCGCGCCTGCTGCACTTTGGCGTGCTGCAAAATCCACTTGAGAGCGTTCCAGATCTTCACCAGCCAGGTTCGGCCCAGCAGAGTCTGGCTCCCGTCTCGAACGCTCGGGAAAGAACGTGACTGATCCGGGACCGGCTGTAAGGGTTCGACTTGAGAGAGTGTGTTCATGCCAATTCCGTGATTCGTATTGCCAGCCGGTCATTCGCCGCCTCGAATCGTCCCCAGCCCAGGAGGATCTTGTTGACCCGCACCGGGACATCGTTGGCAACCGGCGTCGTCGTCCGCACGACAGATCCTTGGCGCAGATTGAGCAGGTCGCCCACTGTGAATTTGAGCACTGCAATTTCCGCGGACGTCTTGCAGCGAAGCCAGTGGTAAGCCTCGATGGGGCCGTTCGCGGGTTCGCTCACCTGCGGGGATTCGGTACGCACCGGCGCAACTTGAGCTGTAGCCATTCTGTTTTTCTCGTGCCGCTGATTGGAGCAACGCGAAGTCGGAACTCCGCGAAACAATGGAGGTGCAATCACTCTGCCAGTGGTGGCCGGACGAGGTAGGGTTAACTAATGCTTGTGCTGTCGCCTGCAAGCGACAGAAAAAGAACGATTTACCGCATGTGCGCTGGGCTAGCGCAGGGGCGGAAATGGATCCGTTTTCAATTAGAGCGAGAGTAGAAGGCGCGACTTTTCCAGCGCGGCGGGGAACCGCGCCGGAATCGCTCTAATCATCAACTAACTTTCAGCGTTTAACTTTCCAGTCCTACAACTGCTTCATGTTGATGGTGTCCTGCGTAAGCTGGTCGAATGTTGTTACGACTCGCGCATTCGCCTGGTAGCCGCGCTGGGTCACGATCATGTTGGAAAATTCGGTTGCGATGTCCACGTTCGACTGTTCCAGAGAACCGCCCGTGAGAGTGCCGCGGCCGCCGCTTCCTGCCACTCCGATCGCCGGCGCGCCGGAAGACAAGGTGGTCTGGAAGCTGTTTTGTCCGACCCGCAACAGGCCCTGCGGATTGGCAAAATTGGCCAGCACGATCTGGCCCAGGGCCAGCGTCTGGTTATTGGTGAAAGTTCCTTCGATGGTTCCGTCAGAGGTGATGCTGAAGTCGGAGAGCGTTCCGCTGCCGTAGCCGTTCTGGTAAGTGTTGGCAGTGGCGCTGGGAGCCGACGATTGGGTGAGCAGGGAATTCCCGGCTGCATCCTGCAGGTTCCACGTCATGGTAATGTCCGAGGCGCCGTCGACCAATCCGGTAATTGCGATGCCGGTCACGGGCGCGGCGGGAGTTGCCAGGGTGCCGTCTGGATTGAAGGTGACGTTACCCGTCGAAACTACCGTGGGCGCGCCCACCCCACCGGTGTCGGCGGCGGGCAGAGTGAGTTGGTAACTCCAGGCGTTGGACGCCGTCTTGGTGAACTGATAAGTCACCACGTGAGACGTGCCCAGGGAATCGAACACGGTGACGGGCGTCGAAAAACTGTCGCCCACCGCCGAGCTCGCATCCAGATTGGTCTGGGTCTGGATCGCGGTCGTCGCGGCCCCGGGAATGAGTTGTCCCTGGCTGATCATGAGCGGCGCCAGGGTCTGGGACGGGCTGATAATGCCATTTACGGCCGGATATCCCATCACCAGCTGGCCCTGCTGCGTGGTCAACTGGCCCAGAGCATCGACCGTGAAGTTGCCTGCACGGGTGTATTGCTCCACGCCATTTTTCTGGGTCACAAAAAGGCCATTCCCGGTGATGGCCACATCCGTGGGCACGCCGGTGCCTTCGAGATTGCCACCGGTGAACGTAGGCGTGACCGAGCCCAGGGCCACACCTTCACCAACCTGAATGGGATCGTTGGCTCCGTTGGTCCCGAACGCCTGGTAGAACAGATCGGTAAAGGACGCCCGGCTCTGCTTGAATCCTACGGTGTTGAGGTTGGCCAGATTGTTGGAGATGACCGCCAGCGCCTGCGACGCGGCCGTCAATCCGGAAAGTGGAATCGAAAAATTGGGCATGGTCTTAGGCTCCTGTGGGTGACGTTGTGGGTTGCGACGGCGTGGTTGGCGTGGTGCCCTGCATCAACTGGCGGATTTGAATCAGCTCGTTCAGCTGGTTCATGGACAACATCTGTCCAACCATCTGTGTCGGGTCCATAGGCGAAGTCGGGTCCTGGGTCTTGAGTTGCGCCACCAGGAGCTGCAAGAACAGATCGCTGGAACTGTTGGCCAGCGTGTCTGCCGTTGAATTGGTGGAACCGGTGGAGCTGCCTTGCGCCGCATGCTGGGCGGCGGTGGCGGATGCTGCGATGGGGTTGATCGTCATAAGCTCTTTCTCCTTCACGCTTTCTTACTTCAATTTGTAACTGCTAAATGCGAATGTCCAACCTGCCGGTGGAATCGAGCGTTTCCATCAATACCGGACGCGCTGTTTCCGCGTCTGATTTTGTGAAGCTGAAACTCTGCGGACGCCATGTCTGCGGCTGCTGTGAATCCTGAGCCAGGCCCGAGGAGGTTGCGAAACTCTGCCCCTGAATCACGATGCTGGCCACGGGGACCTGCTGGTCGGCGAGTCTGTGGTACAGGGCCGGCAGATCGGCCGTCATGGATTTGGCGACGTCACTGTGTTCCACCGAAATCTGCGCGCTGAACATGTGCCGCGCCACCGAAGTTCGAATGTCTATGTTGCCGAATTCCTGGGTTTGCATCCCTACGCGAAATTCGGACTGGCTCATGTCATGGACCAATTTCGCGGTGGTGACGGGTGACGCCGTGGATGTTGGAAGCGCCTCGTCTGGCCCGTCCGCCTCTGCCACAGCGGTTTGAGACGACGGGATGGCGGCAGCTTGCTTCAGAGGTATTGCTTTGGCGTGACTATCGGAATGAGTCCCCAATGTCATGCCCGTGATGTCCTTGCTGCTCGTGGCCGCGGATTTTGTCAGCCCATCCGTGAGCGTGCCGACTTCGTTGGGAGCAATCTTTCCCCGCTGAGCTGAGGCCGTTCTCGCGTCCTTGATGCCGCGTTCTTTCACTTCGCGGCCTTTGATCGTCGGGGATGCAGCCGGCGTGGTCGGTGAGGCTGCGTCACTCAATCCGGCTGGCAAACTGGGTTCGGCCGGGCCGTAGGGTCGCGCAAGCTTCGAGCTCATTGACTTGTCGACCATCGCGCTTGCCGATGAAGCCGAAGTTACTTCGACCATCGCGGCGGTTGGCAGCGAAACGGTCGCAGGAGACACTTCCGGACCAGGATTTACCGCGATCGGCGCATGCGCGGGCGGGGTTGGCCGGTTGGGGTTGGGCGCCGCCGTCGCAACCTGTTTCGCCGTTTCGACTCTCGGCGGCTGAACCGATCCATCGTCGGCCGCCTTTCTTGCCGTTGTGATGCTTGCGGCAGATGCGACCAATCGCACCCCTGGCTCCTTAGCTTGCAGCAAGTCATCCGGGGGCGCAGTATGCTCGAGCAAATTCGGCTTGTCGCCTCCAAAGGTCGGCAATTCCTTTTGGCCCTTGCCCATAATGACGGTGGGTGCTGGCGTGTCTGCCTCCGTGAATGACGATGGCGGCGTGATTGTCTTCAGCATTTCGGACGCGGTGGAAGGCAAGCTGGAAGCCGCATCCGCTACTTTCTCGCGGCTATCACTCAAGTTTCGGCCTGCCAACATCGCCGGATCTTTCAAGGCTGCCTCGATGCCCAGTAGGCTGACCGGGCCGGTCGCGGGCCCCGGCTTCGGCGCGTAATCGAGCGCCGGTGCGGGAAGAACTGGCAATGGGACCGTCAATTCGGGATGTGCCATTCCGGCGATAGGATCAGGGGACTCTTTGCTCTCGCGGGATTCACTTTCGTTTTGCGGGCTGGTCCCAGGTTTCTTAGTTGCGTCAGCTCCCTGCACGGGCGTCTGAGCCGGAGCGGCCGTTGTGCCCTCCACTCCAAACATTGCCGCAGCGATCGCCCTGAAATCCTGAGCAGAGTCCGCGGGTGCGTTGGCCAACAGAAAATCGGCCAGGGATGAATTCGCCGCCGGCAGGGGCGAAGCGCCGTGCGCGTTTGCAGCTCCGGAAGTAGGTGGCGTCACATTCACAAGACAGTCTCAGTCACAAGACAAATAAGCACGCGGGAGGCCAAAGCTGTCGGGTCTTCGAAACGACCCTGGCGTGGAAGAATGTGTTGCGGGCTAAAGACTTGGAAAGGATCTGCCGATAAAGCTTGCACAGAAGACGAAGTAGAGGTGTGCACTGGGCAAGCTTTGCCTATCGTCGCTAGGCAAAGTGTGCCTAGTCACGCCCTCGGGCGCGGGCCAGGACCAAGTCATCCAACGTTTTTTGTTCCTGCCGCTTCTGCTGCACCTGATAAGCGTGATGCTGCCGCTCTCGAAGTTTGCTGAGGACCTCGCGGTCCCGGCGCGCGCTTTGATAGATGGCCAGCTGGGCCAGCCGTTGCGTTTCGAGTTGCCGCAGGCGCAGGCGCACCCCATCGGCCGCCACCCTCAACTGCGATTCCCGTTCAGCAATATCCATAAGATGAGAAGCGGGTAGTTTGAGGGCGAGATCTCTTTCCCGCTGTCCCCGAATACGGACTTGTTCCTCGCCTATCTGCCCCAGTTCCTGTTCCGCCCCGACGATCTGCTGAACGATGAGCAGCAGTGTGGCTTCTTCCGAATGTTCGACGCTTTCGCGAAAGCGCAGCACCGCATCGAGAGTAAAACGGAATGCCATGGCTAGGCGGGCAGGGCGAGCAGTCGTTTTGCCGTTTCCGCTGGTAGCGGAATTTCGGTTGGGTTTTGTTGCAGGAATGCGTTGATCGCCGGCAAGGCAGCAATGGCTTTGTCGAGCAGGGCGTCTGTACCGGGTTTGTAGGCGCCAATGCGGATCAGATCTTCGGCGCGGGCATATGCAGCCAGCAGCATGCGCACGTTTCCCGCCATCTCCATCTGTTGCGGACCGCAAATCGCGGGCATCAAGCGGCTCAGGCTGTCGAGCACGGAAATTGCCGGGTAGTGATTGCGCACCGCCAGATCGCGGTTCAGCACCACGTGTCCATCCAGCAGGGAACGCGCCGTGTCCACCAGGGGATCCTGCTGGTCGTCGCCCTCCATCAGAACCGTATAAAAGCCGGTGATGCTTCCGGTTGAAAAACGCCCGGCGCGTTCGATGAGCTTCGCCATCATGGCCAGAACCGAGGGCGTGTAGCCTTTTGCGGTGGGCGGTTCGCCGGCGGCCAGGCCAATTTCGCGCTGTGCCATGGCAAAGCGAGTGAGGGAATCGAGCACCAGGAGAACGTGTTTTCCGCGAGCCGAGAAATATTCCGCGACGGCAGTTGCGGCCAGGGCCGCGCGTATGCGCAGCAGAGGCGACTGGTCCGAGGTTGAAGCCACTACGACCGACCGGCGACGGCCCTCTTCGCCCAGCGCTTTCAGGAAATCTCCCACTTCGCGGCCGCGTTCTCCCACCAGCGCGAGCACGGTCAGGTCAGCGGCCGTGGCGCGTGTCATCATGCCGACCAGAGTCGTTTTGCCGACACCGCTGCCGCCGAATATTCCGACCCGCTGGCCTCGTCCACAGGCCACAAATCCATCGATGGCGCGAATGCCGCAGGTCAGTGGTTCGCTGATCGGAACGCGGCTCAAAGGATGGGGCACGGTTCCATCGATGGCAACGGTCCGCGTCGCCCGATAGTCGCCCAGGGAATCCAGGGGATTGCCGCGCGCGTCAATGACGCGCCCTAACAACTCCGGCCCCACGCGCAACGAAGGGCGCGCTCCCCAGGTCACGATGTGATCGCCGAAGCGGATGCCCTGGGGCTTGTCCAATGGCATGGAGAGCACGGTAGAACCGCGAAAGCCGACGACCTCGCCGGGAAACAAATTTCCATTAGAGTCTTCCATCTCGCAGGACTCTCCGACCGAACAGAACGGACCCACCGACTCAACCAGGTTGCCCACCACGTGGGTTACCCGTCCCTTCCAGCGCAGAGTGGAAGAGTGGCGCAGCCACTGGGTGTAGGCGTCGAGGATTGCTTCGCTCATTTCTGATCAGGCCTCTGCGCCAGCAGGTCAAAAAAACCCTGTTCGATCTCCTTCAACTGCGACGCCAGTCCGAGTTCCGTGGTCCCCAATTCTGTTTCCAGAACGCAGTTGTGTGCTTCGACCGTTGGATCGGCTTTGACCTCGAGCCGAATCTCCCGGCTCGAATCGCCTTCAAAGTAGCGGTTCCACTCGCCAACTTCTTCGGGACGTACACGGACTGTAGCCGTGGTTCCGTGCTGAAGCTTTTCCATGGCGACCTTCACCAGGGCCGCCACCAGCATGGGATCTACCTGGGCCTCGCGGTGCAGAATCTTGGCCGCAATGGCGAGCGCCAGGTGAACCAACTCAACCTCGGCCCGGGAATAATATTCGTTGGTCTTTTGGGCGAAGGCGCGAAGGGCCTCGGCTACCTTGCTGCGTTCCTCGGCCAATTGCTTTTCGAAAGAGTCGTGGGCCTGCTGCAGCCCTTCGCGAATCCCCTCGGCGTGAGCTGCAGCCAGCTTCACGTCCAGTTGTTCCAATGTTTCTCGACTTGCGGATCCGTTCTGAGGCTTGGCACGGTTTTCGACCGAGGGTATCGCCGTGGCCTCAGTCCCTCCCGGTTCCCGGTATTCGAAGGCTTCAACCGCCGCCGGCTCAGGCAACGAACTCATCATCGGCCTCCGCTCTCAACGTGATCTTGCCTTCCGCTTCCAGTTGACGGGCGGCGGCGATGACTTCCTGCTGCGCCTTGGCAACGTCTTTCCCGCGCACCCGGCCGAGCACATCCATATCTTCCTTCAGCATTTCGACCGCTCGCGATGACATGGCCTTGAAAATATGTTCCTTCACCGGGTCGCTTGCTCCTTTAAGCGCGAGCGCCAGGGTCTTCTTGTCCACCGCGCCCAGCAGGTCCCGTAGGGCCGTTTCCGGGACGCCAATCAGGTCCTCGAAGGTGAACATCAGATTTCGAATGCTGCCGGCCAGTTCGGCGTTCTCTTTCTCGATCGCCTCCAGAATTGCCCGCGAAGTGGCCGGCTCCAGCTGGTTCATCAGCCCGGGCACAGTGTCCGGCCGCGCCGGGCCCGCCTTCTTCTCGGCCCCCCCCTGCTTTAGTTTCTGGGTGAGAACGTTACTGATGGTTTCCGCCGCATCGGGCGAAAAATTCTGCAATTGAGCGATACGCTTCACCACGTCAATCTGCAACTCGCTGGGCAGTTTGGAAAGAATCGGCGAAGCGTGCTGCGGCTCCAGATGTGCCAGGACCAGAGCGATCGTCTGCGCATGTTCTTTTTCCAGCAGGGCCGCCAGTTGTTTGGGATCGGTGTTGCGCAACCAGTCAAGCTTGCCGGCGCCACTACGCTGGGTGTGTGTAACTTTCAGCGCAAGCTCTTTTCCATTCTCTTCTCCGAATGCCTTTTTCAGCAACCGCGTGGCGTAGTCGCTTCCGCCCTGGATGACAAACCGGTGAGCCGCGGCCTGTTGCTGATATTCATCGAGCACCTGCTGTGCCAGTTCAGGTGGGATCGCATCGAGAGAGGCAACCTCGGCTGCGATCTGCTGAACATCGGATGACGAAAGTTGGCGGCAGATGACGGCGGCGGCTTCTTCTCCCAGAACGGTGAGGAGAATCGCTGCCTTGCGGGCACCGCTCAGCGCGGATTTGGCGCGCGCCGCACTCACTGTGTTCCCTCACGCAGCCAGGCCTGGACCAGGCGTCCGGTTACAGCAGGTTCGCTCTTGGCCTTTTCGGTAAGCTGTTTCTGAAGTCCCAGCGACTGTCGTTCCGTATCGGACAACGTCATGACTTCCGATGAGCCGGGCATGCTGGCGACCATTTCCGCTTTTAGCTGTGCCGCCGACTTGTCGGGCAGTTGGCTGAAAGCAGAGAGAGCCTGCTTCTTGATGGGACGCAGCAGAAGCAAGTAGGTCAACATGAACAGGATGAAGATGACGGCGTACCGGATGACCGATGACCAGTCATTTACCACAACGCGGATTCGATCCACTTTGCTCGGTGGAACGGGGGTTTGTTGCGGCGATTGCTGGAAGGAAAGGTTCTGAACCGCCAGCGTGTCGCCGCGTTTGTCGTCAAGTCCGATCGCTGCCGCGGCCAGAACCTCAATTTGTTTCAGTTCTTCGGGAGTGCGCTTTCGCCGGACCTCTGAGGTCTTGCCGTTAGCCTGCTGAATATCGACCGCATCATCAATCAGCAGCGCAGCTGAAATCCGGCGGATTCTTCCCACCGGCTGCAGAATGTGCCGCACCACCTTGTCGACCGCATAGGTCGCGTTCTGCGTCTTCGAAGACTGGACGGTGTCGTCAACCTCATCTTCCGACTTGGTCGGGGTGGTGGCGTTGGGAACGTTGCTGGCGGTTCCCGGAACGCCGCCGGTAGTGTCACCGCCCGATGTTTTTTCTTCTGAGGTCTGCATGGTCACTGCAACCGCGCTCTTGGGATCGTAGGTTTCCTGGTTTTCTTCGCTGCTGCTGGTGTCGTAATCGACATTTACGCTGGCGCGTATGCGCTGCGCGCCCACCACCGGTTCCAGCGTGCTGACCAGGCGCCGGGAAAGTTGGTCCTCAAGTTCTGCATCGGACTGCGATCCCGACCGGCGCGGGCTGAAAGGCTGATTCGTGTCCGCATCGGTAATCACCACGTTTTGCGGACTCAGTTTGTCCACCGCACCCGAAACCAGGCTGGCAATCGAGCGCTCGGTCTCTTGTGAAAGCTGTCCTGAATGCAGCCGCAGAATCACCGATGCCTTGGCCGCCCGCTCACGATCAAGAAAGACCGAGTCAGTCGGCATCACCAGGTGTACGCGCACACTCTCGACGTCGCGGAGGGTTTGAATGGTTCGCTCAAGCTCGCCTTCCAGCGCCCGTTGATAATTGACCCTCTCGTCAAATTCCGTCTGTCCCCAATTCAGCTTGTCAAACAATTCAAATCCCAGGCGCCCGCTGTGTGGCATGCCTTCACTGGCAACTTGCAGGCGGCTGGAGTCCAGTTTGTCGCCAGGGACGCTGACCGTCTTCCCATCAGGACTGATCTCGTAGGCGATGCTCTTGGCCGCCAGCCGGCTCGCCAGCGCCTGCGCATCGGCGGGCTCCATCCCGGTCATCAGAGGTTTGTAATCGGGAGTGACGATGAGATGTCCGAAGAAGAAGATAACGCCGACGACCACCGCGGCTCCACCCATCAGCAGGATGAGTTGCTTGGTGTCGAAGGCCGCGATGGCGTTCTTCCCCTGGTTTGCGATCTGACTGAACGATGCCATGGCTTATGGTTCGGAGTGCTAGAACTGCATGCGCGAGACTTCCTGATATGCGCTGACAATCTTGTTACGCACCTGCAACATCAATTGAAAAGCGATGTCTGCTTTTTCGACGGCGATCATCACGTTGTGCACGTCGCTGCGGTCGCCTTTCAGCAAATCCGTGACCTGCTGCGCCGCGCTGCCGTGGAGTTCTTCCACCTGGTTGATGGCGGTCTTCAGGAGCGCGCCAAAGTTGCCCTCGCCTTCATTCACACCCGAAGCAGGTGTGGACCCGAGCTGGTCGAGGTTGGGAAATGCCGGAAGACTTGAGATCAGGTTATTCATGGTGTTTCCTATTTAAGGATGTCCATCGCTCCCTGGATCATCTGTTTGGTGGCGCTGACGGCAGCGGCGTTGAGTTGATAGGCCCGCGCCGCGCCCATGAGATCGACCATCTCCTCGATCGGATTGATGGCCGGATACGCGACGTAACCGGCCTTGTCGGCATCGGGATGGCCCGGTTCATAACGCATCACCGGAGGGGAAGGGTCGTTCACTACCTTTGAAATATGCACGCCGGACCGTCCGGTCAAACGCCGGAATCCCGCCAGCAGAAGTTGAAACGGTGAATTGCTGGCGCCGGAAAAAACCACTTCCTTGCGGCGATAGGGCCCGCCCGAAGGTGTGCGGGTGGTTTCCGCGTTTGCCATGTTGGCGGCCACGACCTCGGCTCGCTGGCGCTCCGCGCCCATTGCCGAGCCACTGATTTCAAGCGCTGAAAACATGCTCATGAGTCTTTCCCCTCGCTGATGGCTTGCACGATCCGGTGAAACTCGCTGCGAATGAATTGAATGCCAATGCGAAATTGCAACTGGGTTTCGGCCAGCAGCAGGCCCTCCCGGTCCATGCTCACATCGTTGCCATCCGGGCGCTGCAGCAGTCCAGCTACTTTGTGGGCGACCGGCCCCAGGCTGGCCTGCTCCGGGGTTCCCACCGCACGGTCAAGTTCGGCGCGGAAATTGACGTCTCGCGTCCGGTACCCCGGCGTGTCGATGTTCGCCATGTTGTTGACCACCAGTGCCTGGCGGTCTGAAGTGACATTCAGGAAGCGCTCCAGAAATTGAATGATCGGCATTGAGCTCATCAGGCGTACCTCCTCGGCGGCAGGCCGAATTCCCGGATCTTGTTGCGAATTGTCCGCAAACTGATTCCCAGCATCTCTGCCGCATGGGTGCGGTTGCCGCCCGTGAGTTGCAGGGTTGTCTCCAGAAGCTGACGCTCGAGTTCGCGGATGGGCGTTCCCGCTTGCAGCAGGCTCTGATCGGGGAATGCTTTGAGCACCGGCGGTTTTGACAGCTCCGCCGCCAGGTGCTCCGGTCCGATATTGCAATCGCTGTTCATGGTCACAACCCGTCGCATGAAATTCGACAGCTCGCGCGCGTTGCCGGGCCAGGCATGCTGCTTGAGTCCCGCCAGCAGATCAGAGTGCAGTTTGGGTGCGGGGCGGCCGGCCTGTTGCGCAAACTTCGCTGCGAAGTACTCGCCCAACACAGGGATATCCTCGATCCGTTCACGCAGCGGCGGAAGCGTAAGCGGAATCACGTTAAGCCGGTAGTAAAGATCAGCGCGGAAGCGGCCGCGCTCCACCATTTCCTGAAGCGATACGTTAGTTGTGGCGATGATTCTGATGTTGACGGGAATGGTGCGCGTGTCGCCAAGGCGTTCTACTTCGCGTTCCTGCAAGACCCGCAAAAGCTTGGGCTGCAATTCCAAAGGCATTTCGCCGATTTCATCCAGCAGCAGCGTTCCACCGTTTGCCAGTTCGAATTTTCCGGACTTGGCGACGGTTGCCCCGGTGAATGCTCCGCGCACATGGCCAAACAACTCGCTCTCCAGTAGCTGTTCGGGAACGGCGGCGCAGTTGATCGCGATAAAGGGCTTTTCCCGGCGGCGGCTGGCCTCGTGGATGAAGCGGGCCAGCAATTCCTTGCCCGTGCCGCTCTCGGCTTCTACCAGGATGTCGGCATCAGTCTGTGCCGCGAGGCGGGCGCGATCCAGTGCGCGCATCAGGGCGGGCGACCGGCCTACGATTTCTGTCCGGATCGGTTTGGGAGCCTGGCCGCCGGCCGAGTTCCGCATCACCCGTTCCACGGTGGACTGCAATTGCTCAAAAGAAAATGGTTTTGTCAGGTAATCGCAGGCGCCGTTCTGCATGGCCTGGACTGCCTGCGCCACGGTGCCGAAGGCGGTCAACACAATGACGGCGGTGGAAGCGTCCGCGCTTCGCACTCTGCGCATCAGTTCCAGACCATCGCCATCGGGCATGCAAACGTCGGTGACCATCAGGGGAAAGGAAGTCTGTCCGCACTTGCGTTCCGCTTCCGCCGCGCCGGCTGCAGTTTCCACCAGCCAGCCATCGCGCTCGAAAGTTGCCTTCAGAGCCATGCGCATGCCGGGTTCGTCATCGACTACTAACACCGACTTTGGATGCGGATTCATAGAACAGGAAACTCCAACGAGAATCTGGTGCCGTTGCAGGCGCGGCTCTGTACCCGGATTGTGCTTCGGTGCTGCTCCATGATTCGTTTACAGATGGTGAGACCGAGACCCGGCCTTTGGTTGCTTCCACTGAAACCAGGGTTGAATACCTTCGCGAGGTCCTGCTCCGGAATGCCTTCTCCGGTGTCCGCGAAATCGACAATCGCGTGCTCGCCATGCTGCCGAGCGGAAATAGTCAGGGAACCACCTGTCGGACTGTGGCGAAAGGCGTTGATGGCAAGATTCAGGATGACTTGTTGCAGGCCGTTGGGATCGCCGTCGATTACGACGTTGTCAATTTCCATGTTGACTTCGAGCTTGACTCCGGCCTGTTCGGCCAGCGGCCGAATGAAGGCGATCCCATTCTGTAAGACAGTTCTCAGATGCAGGCGCACGTGATTGGCTGATCCGTGGCCGTGGAACTGCAAAACATTGTTGACCGTCGCCGAGAGCGAACGGATGCCGGCCTGAAGATGCTCAACGCAATACTTTTCTTCCTCGCCGACCGCGGACTTCCGTTCCAACACACTGGTCCACAGTTCCATGCTGCCCAGGGGATTGCGGATTTCGTGGGCCAGCACGGCAGCCATTTCTCCCAGGGCGAGCATGTTGCGGGACGTTTCGCGCTGCTGTTCAGCTTCCTTACGTGCGGTTACATCGCGCAGGATGAGGATGAATTGATCTGGCCCGAGGCCGCTGTCTGAAGATGGTTCGATGTGCAATGCAGTCCTGCGGATGGAGAGCCAGCGCGCACTCTTTTCCGAATCAAGCGTAACTTCATGTTCGTCGTCGCGTGCAATCGCTGTTTTGAGCAGAGCCTGGATGTGAGCCGGGAACTGTTGCAACAGTGAAGCGGCATCAGCCGGCGCTCCCAGCAGGCGGCCTGCTTCGGGGTTTACCAGAACAATGCCATCATTGGCGTCAAGGACGATCACGCCGCACGGCAAGGCGTCCAGGATGCGCTTGAGCGCGGTCCGAATCTGTTTGTTCTCCGCCAGGCTTTGAGTGAGGGCGGCGTTCCGCTCTTCGAGTTCGCGCCGCAGCCGCGCGACTTCGCTTTGAAGCTGACTGTAGGAGGCCTCCATCCGGTCAGCCGTGGCCATGAATGCCTGGAAGGCCTCCGCCAGCGGGCCCTTGACGGCGCCGGGCGGCAGATTCATTGGAGCGTGATGAGAAGTAGGCAACATCTGCCTAGTGACAATGCAATGCGGATGCCAAAAGGTTCTAATGTGGACGCTGTGGTGACGGGAGTAATCGGAGAGCGATTGTTCGACACGATTGCAAAAAGGGGAGTGGATGCGGCCGTGGAAGAGCGGCCCTTCAGGGCCGCGCAAGTCGTCAGGAATGTGCGGGCTTCAGCCCCGTGGTCGCTTCATCCCGGCAAACTGAGTCTTTCCGCAGAATGTGAAGTCGTGTTCCTCCCGGGATTATGCAACGCGGCATGGCCACGGAGATGCTCTGGCCCTTTTTTGCGATCGCTGGCGAAACCGCCTAGACCACGATATGCTTCGCCAATACCTGGCGCTCGTCCTGGGCCAGGATAGTGGCCCGTTCCATTACGTTCCGCAATTCGCGCACATTGCCCGGCCAACTGTGCTGCAACAGCTGAAACGTGGCGTCGGAGCTCAACCCCAGTCGGCGCGAACTGAAGCGGTCCAGAAAGCTCATCGCCAGGGTCGGCAGGTCTTCCATTCGATCTTTAAGCAGGGGCAATTCAATCGGGAAAATTGCCAGCCGGTAGTAGAGGTCCTCGCGGAATTGCTTTTCCTGCACTAATTTGCGCAGGTTTCCGTTGGTTGCCGCCACCACTCGCACATCGACCTTGAAACTGTCAGTGCTGCCCAGCCTTTGTACTTCACCCTGTTCCAGAAACCTCAGCAGCTTGGACTGCAGGCCCAGAGGCAGGTCTCCGATTTCATCGAGGAAGAGCGTGCCCCCTTGCGCGGCGTGAATTCGTCCAATGCGAGATTGCACTGCGCCGGTAAACGCTCCCTTGGTATAGCCGAACAATTCGGCTTCGAGAAGAGCTTCGGGAATGGCCGCACAGTTGATTACCACGAACGGGTGCGATCTGCGGGGACTGAGATTGTGAATGGCCTGGGCCACCAGATCTTTT
The DNA here is from genome assembly GCA_963797385.1 of Terriglobia bacterium. GTDB lineage: Bacteria > Acidobacteriota > Terriglobia > Terriglobales > Acidobacteriaceae > JAIQFF01. Next base: position 35,064 of record CAWCPY010000012.1, on the reverse strand, counting down.
CCGGTTCCGCTTTGTCCCAGGACGAGCACGGTGGTGTCGCGGCGCGCGACCAGTTGCGTCATATGGTAAACGCGCTGCATGGCCAGCGAAGTGCCGATCATCCCGGGCAACGGGCTGACGGCCTTGTTCAGTTGTTCATGGCCGATGATCTCCGGTGTGCCCGTGACCACCACGTTGTTGCCCAATAATCCGGCAAGTTCATCGCCGAGAGCGGCGCGAGATGAGGACGGCAGCGGCAATCCGGTTTGCCGGTCCAGAGGCAGAATCTGCAGGTGAGGAAATTGTGCTCGCACCATTCTCTGAAACTCGTTGGCATTGAGGTCCGGCAGGGAAGGATCGAGTAACAGCAGTTGAAAGTCTTCAGTCTCGAGTTGGCCCAGCGCATGGGCGCCGCTGACCGCCTCCGTCAGGTGCCAGCGCTCCGACTTGATCCGCGACATCAACTCACGCCGCAACTCGCCATTGGGGCTGACAATCAGTACTCCGGAAACGGCGTCACACACAGCCATGGGTACGATGTTCATAGGCCTCTGGGAACCATCCTTCGCTAGCGATGCGACGGGCGCTGTTGCCCGCCCCGAATCAAGACGTTTTGAAAAAGCGATGCGAACCGGCTGACGACTGCGAACTGGAGAAATCGGCGACCTTGCCCTGGTCGATTGCGACGTCCTTGTTCTTGAGCTTCACCGGGAAATCGGCCACGATCAGCAGGGGACTGGTGCCCACCTTGAACTCGCCCCCGCTGCCGGTCACTATGGCGTCCGCGAGGGCGAGAGCTCGGTCCACGATGTCGTCGGAAGCCGGCCGGGTGCGGGCCGCCCCGGGGTTGCGGGCAGGAGAATGTTTGATCCGCAGCACCAAACGGTCCGCCGGCCCCTGGATCTCGATCTTCGCGAGGTCGCCGGGCCGCGAGTAACCCTGCACCGCCTGCAGCACATAGAAAAGCATCTGCCTCAGGCGAGCGGGTGAGACATTGATCACGGGCTCGTGTTCCGGACGGAAAAACAGAAGCCGGAGCTGCGCGGTGTCAAGCGTGTGTTGCAGGCCCGAGATGACCTCTTCCAGGACCACGCTGAGGAGTACCTCGCGCACATCCGCCGCGGGCTGCTGAAACCTTGCCAGGCGAGCGGCGAACTGCATACTCTCCACCGCGCTTCGCAACTGCCCCAGAATATTTTCTGCGATCTCTTTGTATTCCGTCTCCGTCGTTGGGCTCAGGAGGGCTACCTCCAGCGATGCCTGGATGGTCGCCATGGGCTGCGCCATCTGGTGCATGCTGGCCGCGAGCATGCGCAGAAATTTGTCATGCGAAGGAGAACTTTGGAGATGGGTGAGCATTGGTTTCCTCAGTTTGCTGGCCTCAGTTGTCCGAAATCACGTATCCCACGCCTCTGACGGTTCGGATCATCGGCATGGAAAACTCGGAGTTGTCCACCTTGTCGCGTACATACTTGACGTACACATCGACCAGGTTGGTGGAGTTATCAAATGGCATGTTCCAGACGTGCTCCATGATCATGGCCCGGGTGACTGTCTGGCGGGCATTTCGCATCAGGTATTCGAGCAGGGCAAATTCCTTGCCTGACAGGTTGATTCGCTTGCCTGCGCGCTCGACCCGATATTCCCGGCTGTCGAGAATCAGGTCCCCAACCTGCAGAGGAGTCCCGGGCAGGTATGGATTCCGGCGCAACAGCGCTCGCACTCTGGCCGTCAGCTCGGAAAACGAGAACGGCTTGAGCAGGCAGTCGTCGGCGCCGCTGTCGAGCGAGAGAACCCGGTCCTCCACCTGGGTGCGGGCAGTCAAAACCAGAATCGGAAGTTGCGGCTGTTTGGGACGGACCTGGCTCAGCACCGCCAGCCCGTCCATCTTCGGCATGTTCAAGTCCAGAATGAGGAGGTGATACTTGTCGCGGGTCACCGCCTCGGTTGCCAGTTCGCCATCCTGAACCAGTTTCACGCCGTAGGATTCCGACTCCAGCTGCCGCCGCAGAAAATTACCCAGCGGCACATCGTCTTCCGCTATCAACACTTGAGGGATTGAGGTGTTCTGACGCTCTACGTCGGTGTTCACAGGGCCCTTTCCTGAACGGTCGATCCGGTTTCCAGCTGCACACGCTGGAGAAACCAATCAAACAGGAACCTCGTCGCCAGAGTCAGCAACCAGACTCCTGAAGAAAACCAACTGATGTACCGATATGATTCCCGAAAGACTATGGCATGCGAGAACTCTTGAGTTCGCAATGCCGTCCCAAGCAAATGCTCCCAGGACGAGAAGCACTTCCAGTTAATGCAATTGCCATGCCAACACGTTGTTGCTTAATTTTGTGCTAATTCGGGAGTTTGAAGCGTTTCAAGGTGTAAGCTTTCCAGACAGCGTGTCTGATTCAAAGACAAGTCTGGCGCGGGAGACGCAAGATCAAAGAGGGGATTTCTAATCCGTATCGATGACAAGCGATGACAACCCGCTCTCCGTTCGGCCCTTCGGCTTTCGTGCTCCCCGGGTCTTTGCCAGGTTCAGCTTTTCTCTGGAAGTGATCGCCTCGGGAGAACGTTATGAAGCGGTGTGCACCGACATCAGCGAAGACGGGCTGGCCGCGGAACTTCTCCAGCCTCTCGCTCCCAAAACAACGGTCACAATAAGGATGCTGCTTCCGGGTGGCACTATGCCCCTGCACGTTCCAGGCAGCGTGGAATATAGCCAGGATGGCCGTTGCGGCCTCAACTTCCTCTACTCGTCTGCAAAAGAGCGAAGAGAGATCCTGAAGTTCATCCAATCCTTTTCCTAGGTCCGAAGGCCGGGTGGATGTCGCCCGCCTGCTGCGTGCGGCCCCTTCTAATGTTGACTGTCCTGATTCTCTTGCACCTTTGCGCCCGGTTCGGCATCCGAAGTGTGCACCGGCTCTTCATCTTCATCCTTGACGATGTATTGCACGATCAGGGAAATACGGCGGTTCGACGGTTCCAGGGGGTTGCCCGGAACGCGCAGCCTCTGGTCGGCGTAGCCTCTCACTTGCGAAACCTGGTCGGCGCGCAACCCGGAAGCCTGCATCAGCCTCCGTGCCGCATTCGCGCGGTCGGAGGATAGTTCCCAGTTGCTGTAGTCCCGGTTCGAAGTGTACGGTTTCGCGTCGGTGTGACCTTCGATCGAAATGTGGTTGGGAAGCTTTCCCAGTTGCCCCGCCAGGGCGACCAGCAACTCGCGGCCATCGTCATTCAACCCCGGCTTGCCGCTCTCAAAAAAAGTGCCCGAGGACGACTCCAGCAGTTCAATGCGCAATCCTTCCGAAGTGATGGTCATCTCGATCTGGTTCTTAAGTTTGTCGAAATTGGTGACTTGCCGGACCGCCTTCTGAAGCTCCTCTTTCAGCTTGGGCATGTTGTCTTTGGTCAGGGTAAAGTTTTCACCCGAGCCAATCTGGTTGCTGCCCACCTTTTTGGAAGTCCCGGTCGGATCCTTGAAGTAGCCGCCCACCGCCACCTGTATCTGCTTGCTGCTGTTCATCAGCCAAAGCACAATGAACAACGCCATCATGGCGGTCACGAAGTCGGCGTAGGCCACTTTCCAGGCTCCGCCGTGATGGCCGCCGTGGCCGCCTTTTTTCTTGATGATAATGATGGGGCGTTTGGCTTCGTCCAGGCCAGGCATACGGCTATGCCCCCGCCTTGGCCGCCGCTGCCGCCGTCGAGTCGCTGGTACGGCACTTCTTTTCGACTTCCTTGAAGCTTGGCCGCACGTGGCCGGGGACCGCGCGGCGCGCAACCTCGACCGCCATGATGGGAGGAGCTCCCTTCATGAACGACGACATCAGAACCCGCAGCACGTGATAGTAAGCGTGCTCATCGTCGGCCAGCTTGGCCATGTTGGCGGCAACCGGTCCGACCAAACCGTAACAAAGGAGAATTCCCAGAAATGTGCCGACCAGCGCGGCCGCCACTTTGTGTCCAATCTCTTCCGGAGGCCCTCCCAGCGCGCCCATGGTGATCACCACGCCCAGCACTGCCGCGACGATCCCCAGTCCAGGAAGGGAGTCGGCCATGGTACTCAACGCCTGCACCGGCTGGCTGGAATCGTGATGATGAACATCCATGTCCAACTCCATCATCTGGTCGAGATCAAAAGGCTCGACGCCGCCGCTCACTGCCATGCGCATGGTGTCGCAGACGAAATCACGAATGTGATGATCTTTGATGAAGGCGGAGTATTTCGACAGGATCGGGCTCTTGGCCGGGTCCTCGATGTCGGCTTCAAGCGCCACCAGGCCATCCTTGCGGGCCTTGTTCAGCAGGTCGTACATCATCTTCAGAGTTTCCAGATATCTCTGCTGGTTGAATTTGCTTCCGCCAAAGACTGCGCCGAATCCGCCAGCAATCTTCTTCAGAATATGCAGGGGATTGGCCACTAGGACCGTCCCGATTGCTGCCCCGCCAATAATGACGAGCTCGGCCGGTTGCATCAGCACCTTGAGGTTGCCGTGCTCCATCAAATATCCGGCGGCAACGGCGCCGAATACAACGAGAATCCCAATGATCGCAAACATGATTTTCTCTTCTTACTCCCAGTCCATGAGAATTTCACAAGTGTGAGTTTCGCTTTCGTCAGGCACCAACTCACGTTTCAGATAACAAAACTCGCCGCGATATGCGAAGCTCACCTGGCCTCGCCACAGGATGTGCGTGCCGGCCAGCATCTCGTCGATCATCCGCCGGTCGCGCTCGCTGTGATATTCCACGTACAGCACCTTCACATCAGGCAGGTATCGATGCAGGGATTGGAGGATGGGCACCTCGCAGCCTTCGGTGTCAATTTTCAATACATCGATCCGGTCGATGCCGCGCTCGGCGAAAAAGTCAGACGCGCATACCAGGCGGATCTCCTCACTCTCGCTATCGGTGCGGGGGCTGGAACACAGGGACGATTCCACGCTGTCGTTCTTGCCTTGAAACAAGGACAGCGTCTGTTCTCGGGCATGAAGGCCGAAAGGAAAAGACGGTTACATTGCGCAAGAGGCCCGACGTTCTGCTGCAAAAGCGACAACGGAGCGCTCCCTGGTTCGAAGGCGTATACCTTCGCGTCCGGATAAGCGATCGCAAAGTAAACGGAAGCGGCGCCGACATTAGCTCCTATGTCAACCACGGTCTTGACGTCAGAGACGAACGAAATCGTGGGATACGTGGCTCCGGCAAAAATGCTGTTCGCCACCTGGAAGGACACGTCGGTCTTGAACAGGCTGAAGGGAAGAGGCCCCCGCGGCCCTGCAAGTGTGGCCTGAGCGACCTCGCGATGATGCAATGTTTCCTGGCTCATGCTTTCCTCAACTTCCTGCGCTCTGGGTCGCGTGCAGCACCGGTTGCTTCGCGGCCAGGTGGTTCAAGCCCATCTCCCGAATCATGGTGTGCAGCATGGTCTCAAACAGGTAGAACCAGTGGATTGCCGGCACGGCCTGTTGGAAGAGGCGGAGCACCATGGAAGCAGTTTCCGGCTGGTCGGTCAGGAGTGGCTCAAAATCAACCGAGTCCCAGCGCTCCACCGCATCGACGGCCTCCTCGACCTGATGGCGGTGCTCCTCCACATAGGCGAGAATGCGAATCGCGTTTTCCTCATCCATCGCCGTCAGCCTGACCGGCATGGCCCATTCCTCCATCACCCGCGGGTGCCTGCCAAACATGTAGAAGTAGTCCTCGCCATAAACCCGGGCACGCCGAATCAAGTTACGCGCCGGGTAGGGAAGGTGGTCATGAAAGGCATGAGCGTCCGGATGGTAGAGCACCCGGTAGCCGCGCTCGAACAAGCGGATGCCAAGCTCGGTGTCTTCGCTGAGCTTGTATGTCGAATCGAAGGACCCGGCTTCCACCACCGCGTCTCTGCGAATGCTCAAATTGCAGGTGATGAAATGAGAGTAGCCATAAGGGCACGCCTCCTCCATGCTCACCTGCGGAAACATGAAGGGCTCAACGCAGAAATACCGGGTCAGCGCCCGGTGCCGCGCGGCCGCGGGATACTCAAAGTTTCCCAGCACCGCCCATCGTTGCGGGACATATTTCCGCTGGACCTGCAGGTGCTGCTTGAGCAGGTCGCGATCACAGATGGTGTCATCATTCATCAGCAGTAAGTACTCGCCGCTGGCGTGCGCCACGCCGTTGCGTCTGGCCGCGCCAGTCCCTGAATTCTTCTGGCGCAGGTAGTGGAAAAGGAAAGGCGGACGATATTGGGTCAGCAGTTCCTGGGTCGCATCCGAAGACCCGTCGTCGATGACGATGACTTCGAATTGAGCGGAAGGAAGGGTCTGCGCCTCCAGCGCTGCCAGGCACCTTCTGAGAATATGCAAGCGGTTGTATGTGGGAACGATGACCGAGAACAGCGGTCCACCCGATTGCCGGCCTTGGTTCGCGGCCATCGCGGGCGCCTGCACCATCACGCGACGCCGGGCTTCGCCTCCGCAACGTTCCGCCATCTCCACGTCGCCCAGTTGCCGGTAACAGCGCTTGAGGACAATGAAGACCTGCGAAGAGAAATATCCCGTCTGCATCGATTCCGGCGACTGTCCGAAAATGTGCCGCAGCTGTTCGAGTGCTTTCTCCGGCTTACCCTCGCTAAGCAATTGCTCGGCGAGACGCACGTAGCACTCGAGTTGTCCCAGGAGCCTGTCTTTACCAGACCTGGCTGCCAGGCGTTCGCGAAATAGAGTTTCTATCAGCATCACCGAACAGGGCTCGCCCGGCGCACTCCTCGGGACCAGAGAAGAGGTCCGCCGCCGGATGCCCGTCAGTCCTGCGGTGGTGAGCCATTGGGGTGCGGCTTCAACCTGCAGATCTCGCCCACTCTCGCGCACTGTGACCGCGTCGTCTTCCGAGGGGACGAGCACCAGATCAGCCCGCTCCAACACCTCCCACTGCCGGCCCGCGCAGTCCGCTGCTTTTTCGAAATCAGGAAGCGATATTTCAGTGCTGCTACGGGGTGCGTGGTGAAGTTCTTCGACAAAGATCACGACCCTGGTTCCAGCCGAGTGCAAGCGCACATCGTGAAGGTACTGTTCGGGCACCGATATCCCATGCCTGAAACTCTGCATCATGATGGCGAAATCGAATTGTCCCTGTTCCAGCAATTCCCGGAAAGACCACGGTGGCTCGCCGCCACAGGATGGAGATGCCGCGATCCACGTAGGGGCGGGTGCCCTCACCCGCCCAGCCGAGCGAAGCTCGGCCGGGTTTGCTTTGAAATCGCTCCTGACTTCAGCTGAGCTGCGCTCAGCCGGACAGCCGAGGGCGGCTGTCCCCACGTGGATATCGTGGCCAAGGCTCCGCCCCAGGCAGGGCAGGCGCTCCCGGTCGTTTCCATAGGTGCGAATGCCAACCTGGAGGAGTGCAGGCTCGCACTGCTCGCGGTTCTCCGCTTCGCGGGCGATAAAGGTTACTTCGGCGCCCTGCTCGCGCCACGCGCGGAGAATGTCCAGCAAGCGCAGAGCACGCCCGTCGATCATTGGACTGGAAAAAGTGTCGCTGATCACCAAAACGTGGAGAGATTGTCCGGCAGAGTTCGTCCTGTTTTGAGTAGAAGCTTTCGCCGCCTGGCCTGCCAGCAAGTCCCCCACGAGCTTCTGGTGCTGCGGCGGCAACGCCGGCAATGCCCGTGTCAGCAAGGGAATCGCGCGCGCGGCGTCGCCTCGGCTGAGCAGCAGCAATCCCAGGTTGGCCGCGGCATCGGTGTTCTGCGAGTCCAGTTCCAGGGCCCGGGCAAAACCGTCCTCTGCCTGACTGATATTTCCTGAGCCCAGCTGCACCGCTGCCCAGTCATTCCAAAGGTCGGATGTTTCTTTCGACCGCCAGCAGTTCTTCCAGCAGACGCAAGGCCTCCGCGGGGCGGCCTTCCCGGAAAGCAGCGATGGCATCGTCGTGCTGGCTCATGGGTCCCAGAAGACTCTGCAATTCCTCTGCCTCATTCGACTTTAATCAGCCCGCCCGTACTCCTTCCCGGCAACTCGTCACACCATCGAGCGGCCAAGCGCTCCAGGCGCGGATTCACGGTGCTGGCCGACTAAAAAGGTTGTTCGATGCCCAGGCGATCATCTTGGCGAAGAACTTGCTCTCTGCTTCTCCGGATGAGTCCGTGGATTAGCGCTTGATGAGGAAGGCATGCCGACAGTCGGTCTCTCGATGATCGTGAAGAACGAGGCGGAGAGCCTGCGTCTTTGCCTCCAGAGTGTGTCCGGAATGGTCAGTCAGATCGTGGTCGCCGACACCGGCTCGACTGATAACAGCGCCTATATCGCCCACCAATTTGGCGCCACCGTAATCTCCATCCCCTGGGAAAATCACTTCGCCAGAGCTCGCAATGCCGCCCTCGCACTCATGCAGACCGACTGGGTGCTGGTGCTGGATGCGGACGAGGAATTGGATAAAGAAGCTCGGAATCAGATTCCGAACCTGTTGGCATCCAGCGCCGCCGGATACCTCGTTCCGATTCGTAACTACATTCCGACCACTACAGGGCGGGGATGGGACCGGGTTGCCATGCCAAACAAGAACTCGCACCCCCGCGCCCAACACGCGCCTGCATATTTCGTTCACGAGAATTGCCGGCTGTTTCGCCGCGACCCGGAGGTCTATTTCGTCGGGCGGGTACACGAACTGGTCGAAACCCGAATCCATGCCCTGGGGCGGCGACTGTCTATGGCGAAGTTTTGCATCCATCACTTTGGCCAGCTGGTGGAGGAGGAAGCGAGAAGATCGAAAGCAACGGCCTATCGGGACCTGTTGCGCATGAAGGTTCGCGAATTGCCCGACGATGCCATGGCCTGGACCCAGCTCGGCCTTCAGGAATATGAGTGCTCACGGGAGCCAGCCGAGCCGCTTGCGCTGCTTCGACCGCGCCTTGGCACTGGAACCCAGAGCAACTCCGGCGGCCCTGTTCAAGGGAATGATTTATCTCGAGCTTGGCCAGTGCGACCAGGCTTTGATCGTGCTCGACGCCGCACATCCTGACCAGCATAGCCGGGCCCTCCGCGAGCACCTTCGCGGCGACGCACTCCATAATCTCGGCCGGTTGCAGGAGGCGTGTACCGCCTACCGCGACGCTCTCAGATTTACCGGATACGATTCCGCGCTGAGCAGCAAATTGGGCTACACCGAAGTTGGACTCGGACGGCGCGAGCAGGGAATCGCGCGGCTCCGGGAGGCGGCGCGCAAGGCTCCGGAAAATATCGAAATCCGCCAGCGCCTCATGAAGGCCCTGGTAGGCCTGAATTCCCTCTCGGACGCGGCCGAAGAGGCGGAGGAATTAGCGGGTCTGGAAGGCACGGCCAAGGCTTATCTGCGTGCCGCCAGCATTCGGGTGCATGCCAGGCAACCGCGGCAGGCGAGGGAAGTGCTCCATCGGGGGATCGCAATTTTTCCCGATGACCAGGAACTCTGCCGGGCACTTGCTGAACTGGGCGACGAAACCTCGGTCAGTGACTGCCGTGCCGTTCGCTCGGCGGGTCCGGCTTGACCGGGTCGGGTTAGCTTATCCGGCGCAGGGCAACCGATCGAAGGGATGCTGTGACTCCAATCAGGCGCCCCTTCCGGGCCTGGTCTGTTCAAGCAGATGGTAAATGGTGGCCCGGGATACTCCCAGGATCTCGGCTGCCTGAGATTTGTTGCCGCCGACCCGTTCCAGCACGCGTTTGGTATGGCGCTTCTGCAACTCCTCCAGGGAGATCAGGCTTTCGTCCTGATCGACCACCGGTCCCGAATGACCTTGTACCTCTTCCGGTAAATCGCTGACGTCGATGACGGGCCCGTCCACCATCATGCAGGCATTGCCGATGACGTTCTCAAGCTCCCGGATATTACCGGGCCACGAGTAATTCGCCAGGCGAGTCTGGGCCCGGCGCGTCATACCACTCAGAGGCTTCTTGTATTCCGCCGCGAATTTTTCCAGGAAGTGCCTTTCCAGCAAAGGCAAGTCCTCTCGCCTCTCCGCCAATCCTGGTAACTTAACCTCGATCATGGCCAATCGATAGTACAAGTCCTTGCGAAAAGTGCCTTCGTTCACCATGGAGCGCAGGTCCCGATTGGTGGCGGCGATGACGCGCACGTCAACGATTCTGGGCGCAGGCGATCCCACCCGCTGGATCTCATGATTTTGCAATACCCGCAGGAGCTTGCTCTGCGCCGTCAGCGGCAGCTCGCCGATTTCGTCCAGAAACACAGTCCCATGATTGGCGTACTCAAACACACCCAGCTTGTCTTGTGTCGCCCCGGTAAAAGCACCCTTAACGTGCCCGAATAGTTCACTTTCAAGCAGTGATTCGACGATCGCCGAACAGTTGCAGATCACAAAAGGGCTGGCAGAGGCAGGGCTCAGTCGGTGTAGGGCGCGCGCCACCAGTTCTTTTCCAGTGCCGGTAGAGCCGGTGACAAGAACGGTCCCAAAGTGCGGGGCCACTCTCCGAATCTTGGCAAACACATCCAACATGATTGGACTGCGCGCAACAATTCCTTCAAACTGACAGGCGTGGACCAGTTCGTGATCAAGGCGGTAAGTCCTGCGCCTTTCCTCGGCCTCCCACAAGAGTTGAGAAATCCGGCGGCGGAGTTGGTCGGGGTCAATGGGCTTGCTGAAGTAATCGCATGCTCCCTTCTGAATGGCCTCAATTGCCGATTCAGCGGAGTAGTGGCTGGTCATCAGGATCACTTCCGTGCCGGGATCGATGCCCAGGATGGATTCGAGAATTTCCAGCCCTCGGGCACCTGGCATTCTCAAATCAACAAGAACGATGCGGGGCCGGGCTGCCTTCAGTACTTCCAGGCCTTCCGCAACATTGCCGGCGGTGAGAATTTCCAGTCCGCTGTCGAAAAGGGCGTCCTTGATGAGATCAAGGCCCTTTTGTTCGTCGTCAATCGCCAGAAGCTTGGGGATACCGTAGTGGTCTTCCATCAACGAGTGCGCGCAAAGTGACTTTGTGAAGCCTAACAAAATCGGAAACGAGGAAAACGAATACCGTAAAAGCGTCGGAATTCCGACATCCCGCGTTGCGGACTCCGGACGAGTGGTCCATTTGTTTCGCCCCGTGACTAAATCGATTCATGGCGTGCCGTGCTCCAGGCGGTGCTTCAGCAGGAGACTTTTGTGAGCGCGGGGGTGATCAGGCGTGACAACACCTCGCACAACCGGTCGAGTTCAACGGGCTTCTGCAGAAAATCGCCTGCCCCCAGTTTCTTTACGGTGCTCTCGATATTCGGCTCCGAGCTTCCGCTCACTACGACGACCGGGATGTGCTGGGTCCGGGCTGACATCCGCAACCGCTTGAGCACTTCAATACCCGTGCCTCCGGGCATGTTGATGTCCAGCACAATGGCCTCGGGTTTTTCCCGTAGCGCTTTCATCCAGGTCTGCAAGGCGTCTCCCGCGGAGACCACTACAAAACCCCTGGGCTCGAGATAGGCCGCAATCAGTTGCACCTGGAACCGCGAATCGTCGGCAATGAGGATTCTTGCCATAAATGAAAAGGCCGGGCACACAGGCCCGTGCCGGCGATCCTTTATCGGCTGAATCGGTCGAAAGCATCAAGCTGAAAGCGTTCGCCCGGGTTCGGCAGCACCGGTTGTGTCCCTCAGCCTTCGCCTGTCGAGTTGTTCCGCTCTGCTGCACCGGCGATGAACCAATCGCAATGCGAATCCAACAGTCGCTGTCCTGCCGGATCCGCCTCAGGGTAACGGCGCAACATTGAAGAATCCCAATCGATGTACCGATAAAGTCCCCGCGAAGTTCGGGCCGTAGGGCACTTGAAGTTCGTCGGAGGCTGAAACCATGGGCACCAAATCGATACTAGTAGTTGTCTTGTTGAGCTTCGTGGCGGCGCAGGCATCTGCACAGAACGCAGTATTGGCCCCGACAGCTTCCGACTCCGGTAGCTCATTCCCTAAAATCGCGTGGCCGCGGCCGTTTATCTACGGTGGCCTGGGCCTCAACGGCGGAGGCTACGCCCCGTTGTCGGGCAAAGTCGGCGCGGGCCTGCGGATTGACCAGGAGCATCTGACCTGGTCGGCCAGCGCGGCCTATGACAATTCGCATAAGTCGAACGACAACACCGTCGGCAACACCAGCGGCCATCAAAGAGCCCTGGATTCTTCGATCTACTACCGCTTTAGCAATGGATGGTTTGCAGGCGGCGGCGCCAGTTGGAGCGAGCTGTCGACGACCAACTACACCAAGCAGGGCTTTCATCCCTCGGTCGGGGGCGGCAAGGACTATTTTCACAAGGATTGTGCCGCCGAGAACTGCGTGACCCGATGGTCCATGCGCCTGCAAGTCGATTACAAACTGAAGGGTGCTGAGCACGTCGATGCCAGGGGTTGCAGCGTACCCAACGGACAATGCACCAACGATCTTCAGGGCCCGATGGTCAGCTTCTTCCTGCCTTCGCCCGCCATGGCCGGACATTTGTACTGGCGGGAGACGGTAGGGATATACACCTTTCACGATACCGTGACCTCTACTGATCCGGCGCTCACTGCACTGCAAAAGAGCCACAGATCAGCCACGGCATTCCTGGACTTTACGATGATGTACCGCTTTTAAGCGGGCGCGGAGCGAACGGTGTGCCGATCATGACGAACCGAATCGAGACTTCGTTCGCGGATGAACGTCCCCGCCTGACGACCAACCAGAAGGCGCTGAAAACCAATCTCGATCCGCTGCGTTACGGCACCTTCGCCGAGATCGGCGCGGGGCAGGAGGTGGCCCGCTGGTTTTTCAAAGTCGGCGCCGCGGCCGGCACCATCTCGAAATCCATCTCGGCGTATGACATGGCCGTCAGCGACGCGATTTATGGCCTCTGCAAGCGCTATGTATCGCGGGAGCGGCTGCAGAGCATGCTCGACTATGAACACCGCTTGAATATGGAGCGTTTGCGCTCTTCGCGCGGCAACAGCACCGCCTTCTTCGCTTTCGCCGACACCGTCGCAGCCCGTAACTTTCAGGGCAACAATGAGTGCCACGGCTGGATGGGGGTCAAGTTCCAGACCCATCCCCGCGATGAGGACAGCCAGATCATCATCCACGTTCGCATGCTTGATCATGAGAACAGCCTGCAGCAGGAGGCCCTGGGGATCGTCGGCGTCAATCTGCTTTACGCCGCTTTCTTTCTCCATCACAAGCCCGACCTGATGCTGGAATCGTTGCTCGACAACCTTACGACCGAGCGCCTCGAGATCGATATGGTCGAGTTTTCCGGCATTGAATTCCGCCACGTTGACAATCGCGTAATGAGTCTCAAGCTGGTGCAACTGGGCTTGAGCGGGGCCGCCATCTTCGGACCCAGCGGTGAAGTGCTGCAGCCGTCGGAGGTGCTGCGCAAGAACGCCATCCTGGTGGAGAGAGGCAGCTTTCGTCCTGTGACCAAGGTCAACATGGACATGGTCCGTTGCGCACAAGACCGTTTTTCCAGCGAGCCCGAGGTCGAAGAAAAACGAGTCGTGCAGCTCATGGAAATCACCATGCGCAATCTGCTCGAAGGCGGTCAAATCGATCTCAGTGATTTTCTGGCGCGGGCTGACACCCTGGGTGCGGTGGGCAAGACCGTGCTGATCTCGGATTACTTCGAGTACTACCGCCTGGCAGCGTACCTGACGAGATACACCACGGGCCCCATCGCGGTGGCCATGGGAGTGGCGAACCTCCAGGACCTGTTTAATGAAAAGTACTACACCGAACTTGAAGGAGGGATACTGGAGGCTTTCGGAAGGCTTTTCACCAAGGACTTGCGCCTCTACGTCTATCCCCTGCGAGACCCCGCCACCGGCCAGCTCAAGACGGTCGAGAACACGGAAATCCCCGGCACGCAGCACAATCTTTTCCGGCACCTGGTGGAACAGAACAGAATCAAGCAACTCGACAACTTCGACGAAAGCGTGCTGCATATCTTCTCTCGCGATGTGCTGATGCGAATCAAGCAAAAGGACAACGCGTGGGAGGGCATGGTACCTCCGGAGGTGGCGGAGATGGTCAAGAAACGCCAGCTCTTCGGCTACCGCAATCCGGGCGTCTCCGACGAAGCATTCGCGGCCGCGAACCGGGGGTAAGACCAGCCATTCCGGCAGCCAGGCTTTCTCCCCCTGTTCAATTGCTCCGTCAGTAGTCGAGAAAGTCGGCTGGTGCGCCACAGCCAGTTATCGAAAAGCAGGATAACGAGTACAGGAGACTCGAGAGTGATTTCCCTGAAGAAGTATCTGGACATGGAAACCGACCCCAGCGACTTGGCCAATGCCCTCCTGGAGGCCTATCGCTCCTCCCTGCTGGCCATGGGAAAGAGCGGGGCCCAGGCCTGTCCAACGGTCGGCGCAGACCTGCAACGAGGCCTGGCCGGCCTTGCGAAGCGTCTCTCCACAGAAGTCACGCCCGCACAGGTAAAAGGAACGGAAAAGCATGTCGAGGAGCAATTGCATCATTGGGGAGACCGTACTGCGGAGTATTTCAAGACCAAGGCCAACGAAATCAAGGAGCTTCTCCTGGTGTTGGCCAGCACCGCGGAAAGTATGGGAGAACGCGACCAACGCTACGCCAAACACTTCAGTGAGTTCACCACACAGTTGCAGAGCATTGCAGGCCTGGAAGACCTGGGGCAGGTGCGGGCCTCGTTGGTGCAGCGAGCAACTGAGCTGAGGGGCTATGTGAACCAGATGGCTCAAGACAGCAAGAAGTCCGTAGCTCAACTACGGTCTGAGGTCTCGAACTACGAAGCCCGGCTCAAAACCGCAGAAGACCTCGCCTTGCGCGATGCGCTCACCGCTCTTCCCAATCGCCGCGCCGTCGAGGAGCGAATGGAATGGCGCATTCAGCACCAACAGGTATTTTGTGTCGTCTTCCTCGATCTGAACCGCTTCAAACAGGTCAACGACAAATATGGACACCCGGTGGGCGACAGTTTGTTGAAGCAGTTCTCGGAAGAATTGCGCTCAAACGCCCGCCCCAGCGATGTAGTCGGCCGTTGGGGCGGAGATGAGTTCATCATGGTTCTGGACTGCGATCTCGCCGGCGCGAAAGCCCAGATCGAGCGCATGCAGAAATGGGTATTCGGCGAATACACATTCCCGTCCAGCACCGCTGGCGGAAAAACAGCCATCCCGTTGGACGCGTCGGTTGGCGTGGCGCAGTGGCAACCGGGAGAAACACCCCACCAGGTCATCGAACGCGCCGACACCTGCATGTACAAAGACAAGGAATTGTCGCGTAAGAAGGCTTTCTAAGTCCCGCGCCACTTGCTCATTGGCAAGCGCACGGAAACAAACCTGGGCGGGCGATATCACTCCTGACCGGCGGGAGGCGCTTCGGTCGGGGCCAGCTTGTCTTTCGCCTGCACATGTCCAACCACCACCAGATCGACTCTCCGGTTGGCGGCCCGGCCCCGCGCCGTTTCATTGCTCTCGATCGGGCGATATTCAGAATAGCCCGCGGCCGAAACCAGCAACGGATCGAATCCGTGCTGCTCGATTAACAGGGACACGACCGTCGTCGCGCGCGCGGTTGATAGCTCCCAGTTCGATTTGAAACGGGAATTGTGGACGGGCACATTGTCGGTATGACCCTCAACCCTGATCTCGAAACCCCGGCCACCCAGAATGGTTGCAATTCGAGTCAGCGTCTTATATCCGTTCTTTAACAGCTCGGCCTGGCCGCTGTTGAAGAATCCGACCTCGCGCAAGCTGACCACCAGCCCCTCAGGCGTGACTCGCATCTGGATTTCGTGCTGTCGGATCTCATCGCCGAGCGCGGTCTCAAGCTGGTGCCGCAGTTCATCGACGTCGATCCCGAAGCCGGTCCCGCCCGGAGTCTTCTCGGAGTTGCCGGCCACTTTCACCACTTTGAGGGGCGCGTCGGTCAGTTCCGGGTTCAGTATTCCGGGGCTCCCGGGCACGCCCACGCCTTCGACCGCGGAGCCCGTGAATACTCCCAGTTGTTGAAAGGCGCCCTTGATGGAAGCCGCCACCTGCGCTGCCTTCTTCTTGTCCGCCTGCGAGGAGGCGTAGAGAACCACAAAAAAAGCAAAGAGAAGGGTGATGAAGTCGGCATAGGAAACCAGCCAGCGCTCGTGGTTGGCGTGTGCCTTGTGTCTTCTTTTCCGGCTCACGCGCTGGCCCCCATTGCTTTCTCTTTCTCAGCCGGCGCCTTCTGCTTGTGCTCTGGCATGTAACCCATCAGCTTGGTTTCGAGCATGCGCGGATTCATCCCTTCAAGGATTGAGATCACGCCTTCCAGCTTCATCTCGCGCAGTACCTGCTCTTCGCGAAACTTGATCTTCAGTTTGCCGGCCCAGGGAAGAAACAGGATGTTGGCCATGCCCACTCCGTAAATGGTGGCCACGAACGCAACCGCAATTCCTTTGCCCACCTCGGCGATGTCCTCCAGATGCTGCATGACCTGAATCAGCCCAAGTACGGCACCAATGATGCCGACGGTCGGCGCGTAACCCCCGGCAGCTTCGAACACCTGCGACAGTCGTTCGCCGTGCTCTTCCTGATTGTCGAGTTCCAGTTCCATCATCTTGCGTAATTCCTCGGGCTCGGCGCCGTCGATCGCCAGCATCAGGGCTTTCTTGAGGAACGGGTCCTTGATGGCAGCCAGCTGCGCGTCGAGAGAGACAATGCCATCCTTGCGGGCGCGATTGGCATAGCCGACCAGCTCTTTGATCAGGGCGTCGGGCTGCTGGGCACGATCGAGAAAGACATTGACCAGGCCCTTGGCCCCGCCCAGCACGACCGAGAGGGGGAACTGGATCATCACCGCCCCGATGGTCCCGCCCAGTACGATCATGGCGGCCGTGGGCTGCAGGACCTGGGATATCTTCCCGCCCTCGATGATCAGCCCTGCGAGAATTCCGGCCAGAGCAAGAATGATTCCACCGATCGTGCTCTTATCCACGGCGGAAGGCCTCCGGGGAACGGGCGGGATGGGTTGCTTGAGGATTCAGGACCGCCGAGTTCAGGTCAGAGCCGCTCCAGGAGGGTAGTCCGGCCAACACCGCCCGCCGGAACTCTACAATCCGGTGGATCACCTCGTCGGAAGTCTCGCGGACGATGACCTTTTCCCCATTAATAAGGGTGATCACCGTATCCGGCGCGTTCTCGACGAACTTGATCAGGTCCGAGTTCAGCGCAATGGGGTTGCTGTTCAGTCGGGTCAGTTGGATCACAAGATTGCCTTTCCGGTTCATGGAGTTCCGGTGCCATCTTTATCGGCACTCCTGGGGCAGACCATCAAGGGGATGCACGCCACGACCCACGTGGGGGCGGACGCCTCGTCCGCCCAGTCGAGCGCAACTCGACCAGCTTTCCTGCATACCCGAGCATCGCAGATCTTCGCTCCGCCGGGCGGACGAGGGCGTCCGCCCCTACGCGGGTTGTGGCATCGCGAGGCGCTCCCTTGGTAACGGTTACCGGCGTCACTGCTACTAAGGTCACTGAGCCTCGAATGATGGGCCGAAACGGAATTGCCGATATACAGGCCCGCAGCAAATAGCACCACCTGATCGACCGAAGCGGTGATATGGGCAGTCGGTAAGGCCGCAGGGTTCGGTAACAGGCGAAAACTCAGCAAAGGAGCTTTGAATGTCACTTAGCATTCTGAATAACGTTTCGTCCCTTGCGGCGCAGAACCAATTGTCCATGACCCAAGCGTCGCTGCAGAAAACCCTCTTACAGCTGTCGTCTGGTTCCCGTCTGAACACGGGCGCGGACGATGCCGCCGGTCTGGCTATCGCCGACGGATTGCATGCCAACATTACGGCCCTCACTCAGTCAGCCCGCAACGCCAGCGATGGCGTGGGTTCGCTGCAGGTGGCGGACGGCGCGTTGGCCCAGGTCACAGCTCTTCTGAACCGCGCCGTGACCCTGGCTACTGAAGCTGCCACGGGCACGGTGAGCGATCCTCAGCGGGCCACGATCGATGCCGAGTTCACTGCGATCAAGGCTGAAATCGACCGCATCGGCAGCAGCACCAATTACAACGGTGGACAGGTTTTCACTGCCACTGCCACCGCCATCTACCTCAGCGACGGCACGGCCGGCGGATCCAGCTCCATCACTGTTACCACCGGTGCGCTCTCGAGCGCGGCGATCGGTTTCAGCGGAACTGCGACCGACATCAGCGCCGACGTGCTGACCAGCGCAACCGCTGCTCAGACGGCACTGGGTCACCTCACCACCGCCATCGCCGGCGTGGCTGCGGATCGTGGCGCACTGGGAGCGGAAACTAACCGCTTGCAGAGCGCTTCCAGCGTTATCACCAACCAGGTGCAGAACCTGACCAACGCGGAAGATGGTATTCGGGCGGCTGACATTCCGTCAGCGGTCGCGAATATGTCGCGCTTGACCATTCTGCAGCAGACCGGTATGGCCGCACTGCAGCAATCCAACCAGATGCAGCAGTCGGTTCTGAAGCTGTTGCAATAATCCTCGCGCTACCCACCGGCGGGGCGCAACCAGCCCCGCCGGAGCGAGGTAACGGTGTTCCCCCATGCGTATTGATGGTTCCAGTCCGGTTCCTCCTGAGGGCCCCCGGTTCCAGACTCGGGAGCCGAGGCCGGTTCCTGCGGCTGCGGCAGCGCCGATCAAGGACCACGTGGAGACGCAACCGAAGCCTGAAGTCAGCCCGACCAGTGTGCTGGTCGAAATGCAGCCCGGAAATATCGTGGTTTACAAGTTCGTGGACGAAGCCAGCGGGCGGCTGATCCAGCAGATTCCCTCAGAACAGATGCTCAAGCTTTCCAAAGCCGGCGAAACAGCAAAAGAGTAGAAAGAGAATCTGAGACATGGCAACCTCCGACATTTTGAATGCGCTGAGTTCCTCCGGCCTGGGGACAGGGCAGGGAATCGATGTAACTTCGACGGTCAACCAGCTCATCGCCAACCTGCGCGGACCGGAGCAGGTCTGGCAAACCCAGCAGCAGATCCTGCAGGGACAAAGTTCCGCGCTCACGCAGCTGAACACAGAAGTGACAGCCCTCTCCAATGCCGTCGATACTCTAAACGATCCTGCCGGCGCCCTGAGCGCGCGCGCTGTCAGCTCATCGCAGCCGGCAATCGCAACCGCCACGGCGTCGAACTCTACGCCTGTAGGCAGCCACACCATCGTGGTGAACAACCTGGCCAGCAGCTCTTCGTACTACTCTTCCGCGGTAGCGAGCAGCACCGCGGCTCTGGCGGCGGGTGCGTTCACCATCCAGGTGGGCAACCAGCCGGCCACCACGATCACGATTGACGGTACCAACAACACGCTTGATGGATTGGCCGCGGCCATCACCAACGCCAACCTGGGCGTGACCGCAAGCGTGGTAAACGACTCCACCGGGGCCCGCCTGGCCATCGTTAGCAACACTTCCGGCGCGGCCAGCGATCTGACTGTCAACAACGCGGGCAGCAGCCTGAGCTTCACCAAGGGAGCCACGGGCACCGATGCGTCGTTGACCATCGACGGCGTCCCCATCAGCAGCGCAAGCAACACAATCGCCAACAGTGTGGCCGGGCTGACTCTGAACCTGGTTGGCGCCGCCCCAGGTACACAGGTCCAGATCGCCGTCAGTCCCGACACCACGAAAGTTACACAGGCGGTCACGGACTTTGTCACGGCGTATAACACCATCATCCAGGACCTGACCAGCCAGTTCACCTACAACTCTTCCACCAGAAGCGCGGGCGCATTGGCCAGCGACGCCGGGGCCCGCATGGTCCAGACCGAGTTGCTCTCGGCCGTTACCTATGCCGGCACCGGGAACTCATTCAACACGTTGGCCCAGCTCGGCGTTTCCATGAACAACGACGGCACCCTCACGATTGACGATGCCAAGCTCAGTTCGGCGGTGAACTCCGATTTTGCCGGAGTGCAGAATTTCTTTCATCCCGCTACCGGCACCGGCTTCGCTGCGGCACTCAGGGCCCAACTCGACCCGCTCACCGATCCCACGCAGGGCGCGTTCTCGATCGAGCTCAAGGGCATGAGCGATGGGCAGAAAAGCTTTCAGGACCAGATTGACAATTATGAGATATACATCGCCACCCAGAGGATCCTGCTGACCCAGCAATACACTCAGGTGGACCTGGCCCTGCGCCAGTTGCCATTGCTGCAACAGCAGATCAACTCTGAACTGAGCGTTACCAACTCCAACTCGAACTCAAACAAATGAAACCTCACCGGACCGAACTCGCATATCAAGAGGCAGCAGTGCGTAATGCCAGTCCCATCGAACTGGTCATTATTCTTTACGACGTTCTGGCGCGCGATCTTCACGATGCCATCGAGGCGATGGAACGCGGCCACATCGAAGGGCGCAGCGCGAAGCTCAAGCACGGCCTCCTGGCGTTACAGCAGCTCGAGGGATCGCTCAACATGGACGAGGGTGGGGATCTGGCGACGAACATGTCCCGCTTCTACTCCATGCTGCGCGGCCAGATGATGAAGGCCCAGATCGAGCAGGACGGGAGAATTCTCCAAGAACTGATCCAGTTGCTGTTCAGCGTGCGCGAGGCCTGGGCAGAGTTGAACAGCCGTCTGGCAGCACCTCCGGCAGTGTCGGCTGCACAGGCCGCCTCAAGTGCAAACTGGAAGGCGTAGTAATCCAGGCCTGGGATCACGCAAGTGTGGGTCGGACACGCCTTTCTACTGCGCCCGCGTAGGGGCGGACGCCTCGTCCGCCCAGCGGAGCGAAGCTCCGCGACGTTCGTGGAACGCAAAAACCAGTCGAGCAGTGCTCGACCGGGCGGACGAGGGCGTCCGCCCCTACACGGGCGCAGTGGAACAACCCCGTCCCACACAGTCAAATCCTACTTCAGATAATCCAGCAGGCTGGTCGGCAGAATCTTGGCCGCGGCGGCCAACGCTGCATCGTGCGCCGTGGTGGCGCGGGTCAGGTCGGTTGCCGCTTTGGTCAGGTCTGCACCCACCAGATTATTGGCCTGTGATTTCAGGGTCACCTGCTCCTGCTGCAGGAAGGTCTGGGTGGAGGTCAGCTGGTTGACCGCGTTTCCGTAGAAGATCCGTTGGCCGGTCAGCGAGTCAAAAGCGGTGCGAAGCTGGTTGGTCGCCGTGCCGGCAGCGGCGGGAGTTCCGCTTTGCAGGGCTGTGATCAATTGCTGCAGCGAGCCGAAGACGTCACCCGCGGAATTCTGGAACAACTGGTTGCCGGGCATGTTGGTTTGTAAATTCAGGCCATCCGCCACCTGGACGGTATTTGTCCCGCTGTTGCCGTTGTAAGTCACGCCCGACGGGCTGGCCGAATCCAGTGTGTACGGCGGAGCAGTGCTGGCCGTGCCTGCGAACAGATAGGTTCCGCCCACTGAAGTGTTGGCCAGCTGCACCAGCTGACTCTGAATGCCCAGCAGGTTCTGCACAATCTGTTGACGGTTCGCGTCTGACAATGTTCCAGTGGATCCCTGCACGCCCAGGGTAATGGCTTGAGTGATCGCTGCAACCGCCGAGCCTATCGCTGTGTCCGCGGTCTGCAACTGGCTGGTCAGGGTGTCGATATTCTGCAGGTACTGGTCGGCGCGGTTCGACTGGTCCTGGTTGCCCACCATTTGCGCGGCGGCAAGAGGATCATCGGAGGGCACATTGACGCGCTTGCCGCTGGATATCTGCTGCAGGGCGGTGTTTTGCTCGTTCTGGGTCTGCCAGATGGCGGCCAGAATGTCGCCGGACATGTCGGGGTTTACGCGCATCAGTTCGTCACTCCCATCCTCATCAGTGTCTGAAGCATTGAGTCCACCGTGGTGACCACGCGCGCTCCAGCCTCGTACGCTCGTTGATACTTGATCATGTTGGTGGTCTCCTCGTCGAGCGATACGCCGGAGACAGAGGAGCGCTGGTCGGTGAGCTGTTGCAGGCCCAGGTTTGTCGCAGTAACCGCCGCCTTCGCATTGGCTCCCAGGTTGCCGACTTGCAGCACCAGGTTGGAATACAGGTCCATCGGGTTGGCGCCTGCTGGAAGCTGCTGGTTCCGCAACGCGACCAGTTGCTCGAGATTGCCGTTGCTTCCGGCGGACCCGTCCGAGCTGGCGGCGATCAGGCTGGGATCGGTGATGACCACGCCAAAGTTAGCTGCCGCATCGGTTGTCGTAGGTAGTGGATTGAAGAAATTCTGCCCGGCATTTCCCGCGACATCGAATCCTGCCGCGTGCTGGGTGTTGAAGCTGGTCGCGAACTGGCTGGCCAGGTTGTTCAGTTGCGAAAACAATTGGGGGAGGACCTGATCGCGGATCTGCAGCGTGCCGCCCAGTTGCCCGCCCTGGATCTGGCTGGTGATGTCCGCGCCCTGGGCGCTGTACACGTGTTCCAGCACGCTGTTGTTGGCATTCGCTTGCAGCGCATAGCTTTGATTGGCCACCACCAGCGGAACGCCGTTTGCCGTAGTCAGGGTCAGCCCGTGCTCGGTCTGGGTTACGGAAATATTGACCAGGCCTGAAAGTTGGCGAATCAGTTCGTCGCGCTGGTCTTGTACGGTGCCGGGGTCTTTTCCCAGGCCCTGCATCTGGGCGACCTGGACGTTGAGCGTGGCAATCTGGCTGGTCAGCCGGTTGATCTGATCGATGGTCTGGGGCACCGACCGGTCCAGTCCCGTCCCAATCGTGTTCAGCGCCGAAACTGCCTGGTGAAACGAGTTGGCAAGATTGTTGGCCGAGGTCAGCACGGCCTGGCGGGCGTTGGCGTCCGTCGGGTTGGTGGAGAGCTGGCTCAAACTGTTGAAGAAGGCGGACAGTGCTCCGCCCACACCGTGAGCAGGATCAGAAAAAATGCTCTGGATCTGGCTCAGAGAGTTGAACTGTGTCTCGGAGTTACCCTGCTGCTGGGTTTCTTCATAGATTCTCAGTTGCAGCAGCTGGTCGCGCACGCTCTGAAATTGTTCCAGGGTCACTCCGCCGCCGAAGGTGATGTTGTTCTCCTGGAAGGTAGGGGCCTCGTTCAGGATTGCAATCTGGCGGCTGTAGCCCGGAGTGTTGACGTTGGCGATGTTGTTGGCGGTAACGTTCAATGCCCCCTGGTTCGCCTCCAGAGCCTGGACTGCGATGTTCAGTGAAGTGTTCAGTCCGGGCATGGGATCAGACCTCGCACGACCAGCCGCTGGCAGCAGCCGGTTCCGACTCTGAGGGAAAATGTTGCCGGTAGGTCTGGCAGAGCGCGGCGCGCAGTCGCGTGGTGCGCAGGGCTTTTTGCAGCAGCGAGGAATACACCTTGGTCAGGTTCACCAGTTCCCTGAAATCTGAAGCAGAGACTCTTAACAGAAAACGTCGTGGCCCGAGGGTTTCCCGCGAAACCAGCTTTGTAATTTCTCGGCCAGGCCTTCCTGGGCTGCGGTGGAAGTCTCAAGCGCGGCCAACTCATTCGACGCCAGAGCCGCAATCGCGCGCTGGAACTGAATACACAACTCCCGTATATCGGCCACACCGGCAGATGGATCGTCCTGCTCGTGCTCGTCGATGCTGTCGATGGCCAAGAAAAACTCACCTTATTACTATGGTCGAGAAGCCTCTAGCGCTGGTTCTGCTCCAGAATCGCGTGCGCAATCTTGTCCGCTTCAATTCTGTAGTCGCCATTCTGGATGGACTGCCGCAGGGCTTCAACTTTGTCCTGCCGGATGGGCGGCGTGCTCATGGCCTGAGCTTCGAACGCGGAGACGCTTAGCACGTCCGTGGACAGGCTGGCTTTGTCCTCGACGTTAGGGGCGCTCGCGGCCTTGCTGCCGGCCTTCTTCGCTTTGTCGTCGCGCTCCAGTCCTTGAAAGCGGATGTTAGTAAGGTCGATCCTCATCGGTGGTCTCCTGCGGTACCGCGCAACATCTTTATCGGCAGTTCCAGAAAAAACTTTAGTCCAATGATCACTTTGTCACCTTTGGGGTAACCAGTGGCTTTATCGAAATGGGTGTGGATTGTAAGTCTTTTGTTTCCATTGCATTGAGCGCTGCCTTGTGAGCTGCCTGGGCCTCCAGATGCTTGGCCACCATGGCTGCGATACCCAGGCCGCCATGACCTCCGGTGAGGGCGCTGCCCACAGCCTGCATCGCAATTGCATGAAACTGGTCGCGTCCAGGATCAGCGTCGGGATCTTCATCCGATCCGGGAACCGAGGCGAAAGACTGTTCGGCCTGCTCCAGCCAGTGCGAGAGCAACACCGCCTCGAACTCGCGGGCTGACTTCTGAATCTTGGCTGAGTTGCCGGGATCTGTATTCTTCAAACTCTCCAGTTTTTCTGCTGCCTTCGTGCCGCGAAGGTCCGAGAGGCTGACGGCAGGCGTGATCAGGCTGGTTGAACTCACAAAACCTCCAGTTCGGCCTGCAGTCCGCCCGCCGCTTTGATGGCCTGAAGAATGCCTACGATATCGCGCGCGGTTGCGCCCATGGTCTGCAATCCGTTAATAAGGTCTTCGACGCTGGCGCCTTCCTCGAGCCGGATGGTCTTGGCCGTAGTCTCTTTCGCTTGCACATCCTGATCGGGCACGACGACGGTTTGGCCCGTCTTCGAAAACGGTTCGGGCTGCGACACCGAAAATTTGGTGGATACTTCGACCGTCAGACCACCGTGCAGGACCGATACCGCCGAGAGCTTCACGTCTCCACCCATCACGATCGTCCCGGTTCGCTCGTTGACCACAACTTTGGCCGGGGGATGGACGCTGATGGAAAGATTCTGAATTTGCGAGATCAAATCCGGGACAGACGAGATTCCCGAGCTGCTGATGTTCACGTTGATCTGCCGGCTGTCCACCGCGGTTGAAATCGGCTTGTTGAACTGGTGATTGATGACGCTCGCGATTTCACGCGCCGAGGTGAAGTCGGCATCCCTGAGCACAAACGAAACCGTGCTGAGATGATTCAGATCAACCGCTGTGTCCCGCTCCACCGTTCCGCCGTTCGGTATGCGGCCCACGGTCGGATGGTTGAGTTGCTTGCTATTGCTCGATCCGCCCGCCGAATATCCGCCCAGCGTGAGCGGCCCCTGCGCCTCGGCATACACCTGCCCGTCCGGCCCGCGCAACGGCGCCAGAAGCAGCACGCCCCCCTCGAGACTCTTGGCGTCGCCGATGGAGGAGACAGTAACGTCGAGTGCCATGCCCGGCCGGGCAAATGCCGGAAGAGAAGCGGTCACGAACACAGCCGCGACATTTTTGACGATGACCGCGCTCGCGGGAATCTGCACCCCCATGCGCTGCATGACGTTGGCCAGCGTCTGAGTCGTGAACAATGTCTGTTGCCGGTCTCCAGTCCCGCTCAGTCCAACGACCAGGCTGTAGCCCACCAGTGGATTGTCACGCACTCCGGCGATGGTGGTGATATCGCGCACCAGCACGGTCTGCGCCCCGGTCACCGCCCCTGAAAGCTGGGCCGCGATCAGCACGCCAACCAGCCCCGCGAATTTTAGAAACCAATGACCCATAAGATGGCTCGCATCAGAGGATTCGGTGGCCGGGTCGCATCCGACACCACTCCCTTGCCCCTCAGTTCCACTTCCAGATTTGAAAGTACGGTCGAAAAAGCGCTGTTGTCAGGCCTGATGTCACCGGGCCGCAGCACACCGCGCACCAGCATGGTTTCCTTCTGATTGTTGATCGTCACCAGTCGCTCGGCCTCGACCACCAGGTTGCCGTTGGGCAGGACAGCAATCACCTGTCCCGCGAGATTGGTGTTCATGGTGGTGCTGGCGTCGGTCGAACCCGCACCCTTGAGCTTGGTGGATGATTGCGCCGTGAGCAGGTTGGACAATGCACTGGTGGGCTTGATGTAACCCGCCAATCCCGAAATTCCTGATGTCGTATTGAAATCGCGCTGTGTGCCCACATTTCCCGTCGCCTGGGCCGTGGTGCGCTGCACTACGACGATCGTCACCACATCGTTCAACCGGCTGGCCTTGTAGTCCGCCTGCAAATTCGTCAGTGCGCCATTCGAGGTCCAAAGGCTTCCCATCGTGACCTCGGCGGGTGGTGCCGTAGTTTGTTGCTGCATGCGGGCCACATAGTCCGCGCGAGTCTTCTGCGGGTCGTGGGTGATCTTGACCTTGGAGAAGACACTGCCCGCTAAGAGAACATTCGATAAGAGCAAAGCCGCGGACGCCATCCGCACCGCTCTATTTGTGAGACTCGTTCGCATAAGATTGCCTTACTCCGAGAGCACCGACATTACTACTCCGGGTCCGGTCACGCGCGCCACGTATCTCTTCTTCGTATCTTTGCTGATCACTCTTACCTGTTGTCCCCGCCCGCCGTTCTGCAGGCACAACACCGGCAGAGTCATGTGAATGTACTCGCCCTCTAGCCTCAGGACGACAGTCCTTCCGCTGCGTACCAACAGGTTTGCCGCCCGCTGCTCGGGCTGCGCCGGCTTTCTGTGTGTTTGACCAGGACGCGCCGCCAGTTGCCCCCAATGCACCAGCACGTAAAAAGGAAGACAGGTGTTGGGATGTTCACAGCGCAGCAGTACTCTGTCAGAATCCGCATCCAGCATGTCGATGCTGAGCACCTTCAGTGGCGGATTGGGTTCAGCGGCGGTCATGCCCGACAGTTCTTCCATCTGCTTCGGCAGAATAGAGACGCCGGAGGAATGAAGAGCGCGCAGTATGCATTCGCGGCTGATCGGTGTTCGTGGAGCGTCCTGAGCGCGAACGGTTGTCCCCGCTCCCGCCAGCAGCACGGTGAACATCGCGAAAGCTCTAGCCGGTCTTGAAGTCATTTCTACTTTCGTTAGCGCGTAAGGCTGTTCAGGTCCTGGAACATTTCGTCCGCTGCTTTTACCACCCGCGAGTTGGATTCGTAGGAGCGCTGCGAGAGAATCATCTCCACGAATTCCTGCACCACGTCCACATTCGACTGTTCCAGAAACCCCTGCTGCAGGGAACCCAGTCCTTCGGTTCCTCCCGGAGTGCCGACAATGGGATCTCCCGAAGCTGTGGTCGCCAGCATCAGATTGTTGCCCACGCTATTTAACCCGCCGGGGTTCGGGAACAACGCCAGCTGAATATTTCCCACCTGGGTCGCCTGAGTCTGGCCGGGCTGCGTGACCGAAACCGTACCGTCAGATCCGATGGTGACCGAAAGGGCGTCGGGCGGCAGGGTGATCGCTGGCTCCAGCGGATTTCCGTCCGCCGTCACAATGTTGCCCTGCGAATCGAGATGGAACGTCCCGGAGCGCGTGTAAGCAATCTCGCCGTCCGGCATGCGCACCTGAAAGAATCCCTGGCCTTGAATGGCAAGATCGAGTGGGTTGCCCGTCTGGTTGAAGTCTCCCTGCAGCTGCAGAACCTCCGAAGCGCCCGGCTTGGTTCCCAAGCCGACCTGCAAACCGGCGGCGTTGGTCGTCTGCTGCGTGGACGCGGAACCCGGCATGAGCATGTTCTGGTACAGCAGGTCAGTGAATTGCACCCGCCGCCGGCGAAACCCGGCGGTGCTGGTGTTGGCCAGATTGTTGGCGACGTTATCGAGATTCAGTTGCTGCGCGTTCATGCCGCTGGCAGCGGTGTAGAGTGCACGGAACATAGAGACTCCTTTACGGGTTGACCCGCGGTAAATCTTCAGTTGCGATGCGATTGAATTCCGAGTGAAACATCCCAAGCGCCCGCTGCATCATCTCCGCGTAACGCTGCACGGCGACCAGTTCCACCGCGCCTGCTACGGGGTTCACATTCGAACTTTCCAGGGAACCCTGTGCGATGGTGGATTGTTTTGCCGGCGCCTCACTCTTTGCGGAGGCGCCGTAGTAAGTCTTGCCGATACTCTCGAGCGCCGTTCCCGGAGGAAACTCCACCAGCTTGATTTTTCCCGCGACCGCGCCCTTCACCGAGATCGTGCCATCCGCACTCACGGTAACCGGGCCGCCCACGATGCGGATTGGACCCTGTTCGCCCATGACCGGATCGCCCTGTGCCGTGGTCAACTGTCCCTTGGTCGAGACCTGAAAATTCCCATTACGAGTGAAAGCCAGGCCAGTGGCGGTTTTTACCTCAAAAAAACCCGGTCCCTGGACGGCAAAATCCAGATCGTTACCGGTGTGCTCCAGGTTGCCCTGGGTCAGGTCCATCTGGCTGCCGCCGGAGATTCCAAAATCGTTGACTGCCTGGTTGAGTCTCGAACCCGAGTGCCCGGATGCCGCCGCCAGAAATGACCGGAAGATGTTCTGCTGCGCCCGATATCCCGGAGTGCTGGTATTGGCGAGATTGTTGGCCACCAGGTCAAGCGCCTGACTCCGCGCCATCAAGGCCGCGCATGCCGCGTAAAATCCGCTGTCCATAGGAAGTCTCGCAACCTATGAAGCACACCGATGTCCATTGATTGCCAGTCACCGTGGCCGCTAACTCATTGAAAAGTGGTTGAATGTCGGAGAGTAGATGAGAGCTTGATGAGTATCCGAGACTCTGGGCTGAAAACCGAATACGCGGAAGGGCTGATTTCTAACCCGTCACTATTCTTTCTTCCTTGCGCGTTCAGTTGGTCTTCAGCCAGAACCGGCTTTGCCTGAGTGATTCACGGAGGCGCTCGATGCCGATCTCCACGATGCACTGGTCAAGACTGAGATCATCCACATCAGGAGTGTCGGTATCGTGTGCCAGCTCGAGAACATGGACCCTCAAGCCGCTGTTCCGGCTGACAATATCGGCG
This sequence comes from Terriglobia bacterium, assembly GCA_963797385.1. Classification (GTDB taxonomy): domain Bacteria; phylum Acidobacteriota; class Terriglobia; order Terriglobales; family Acidobacteriaceae; genus JAIQFF01. The sequence continues at coordinate 6,457 of CAWCPY010000012.1, read as the reverse complement.
ACCGCGCCCAGGGTGACTACGCGCTCGCCCAGCAACAGTTCCAGGCGGAACAGGTCTTCCGCGCTGACGGTCGCAACTCCGGGAATTGGTCTCGGGATCATGCCTTTGGCTAGTCCATACATCGGCCAAAGCGGGTTTGAACTTTATGTCTGGGTTACTGAAAAAGGTGGACAACCCGCAAAAATCCTTATCCCATCGCACACGAGAGATTTCCTTCGTGCACCTTCGTGTCCTTGGTGGTCAACGGTTTGGCAATCTGAACCGCCAACCTGTGTTTCCAAATGCTCAAACTCTACGGGATCTGATCGACCGCTGGAGTGCCAGCAGCAGGCCGCTGGCCGCGCGCTCCCACCCTGGATCCCTGCATTACTTCTTCGAATTCGACGCCGGGGGCACACCCGGTGCCGGGACTGACGGTGTCACCTCGGGAGCGAGCGCCTGCTTGACCGGGTCGGAGATTTCGTTGGCGTGCGCGAGCAACTGACTGACCTGCCATAACTCGGTGTCCGACAGCTTGGTTTTGAACCCGGGCATTCCACTCAGCCGAATGCCATTGGCCGTCTTCCAATAGCTCTCGCCTACCGGATCATCGGTCACGCCCTTGCCGCGAAACAACTGGGGCGGTTTGGGAAACATGATGGTCGCATAGTCGGTGGGTGGCTGGCCGGGCAACCCGTGACACGCGGCGCAATGCTCCTTGTACACCTCCGCGCCGGCAAGATAGTTCGCCTCGTCCGCAGGCACCCCGGGCTGTCCGGTCGTTTGTTTCTGGATGTGCGCATCCAGGGCCATATGCGCCAGCTTCCTTTCAAACGGCATGAGAGGATCGGCGATGGCCACCGGCGCCATCCCCGCGGCGAAGTAGTAATAGACCCCGCCCACCAGAATTACGACTGCCAATACAAAACCGATCACTATGCCCTTCAGCATTTGGTCGCTCCTGTTTTCTATTCTCGAGTCCTGCGCTCTTTAGGGTAGCTGATTTCGTTCGAGATAGGTACATTGCCGGAGTGCTCCGTCCTCGTCGTTCCGCACTTTGGAACGACAGGGCGGGGACGTTGAAATTACTATCACACCCCACCCACGCGAAGCACAAGTTGGCGGCGGATACAATGCTGACTGATACCATCCTGTGTGGGCGCCGCCAGACCAGGTGGCCCGCCACTGGAGAAACGTCAGATGGAACAGACCGATACAGAGATGAAGCTGGTCTCAGTGAATACTGGATTTCCGCGCGAGGTCATCTGGCACGGCCGAAGTGTGACGACTGGGATCTTCAAGGAACCGGTGGAAGGCCGTGTCACTTTGCGCAAGCTGAACCTCGACGGCGACCGTCAGGCAGACCTCACCGCCCACGGTGGAGAGTTTAAGGCGGTATATTGCTACCCGCTCGCGTACTACGACTACTGGCGGAAGGAATTGCCGGGACGGGAGCTGCCGATGGCGATATTCGGAGAGAACTTTACCATCGAAAGCCCGACCACCGACGGTTTGCTGGAAGACTCGGTGCATCTGGGCGATCGCTTCTCCGTCGGCTCTGCGGAAGTGATCGTGACCCAGCCCCGGCTTCCTTGTTATAAGCTGGGCGTGAGATTTCAGGCCGACGATATGGTGAAGCGGTTCCTGGCAAGCGGACGGACGGGCTTCTATCTCGCCGTCACCCGCGAGGGAGAAGTCGGCGCTGGGGACGAGATCACGCCGATTGGTCGTGACCCGCACGACGTCCCAGTCTCGGAAATTACCCGGCTGTATATCGCGAAAAGGTATGCCGATGACGACGTGACTTGGCTGCGGCGTGCCCTGCAAGTCCAGGCCTTGCCGGAGAGTTGGAAGGGATACTTCCGGGAGCGGCTGCAAATGATGGGCATGGCAGACCGATGACTGCCACTTGGAAGTTGAGCGATGCGCTGAAAAGCCTGCCCACCCGAAAGATGAACCTCAGGAGCTACTCGCTTCCAGCTCAACGACGCCATCCGTCCATTGCAAATTGGAGTACCATGGCGGACTAGAAAGCTGGCTTCATCCTACGCAGGCAATAATGAGGGTCGCGAGTCGGTAGTTTTTCCCATCATTCATCTTCCGCAGACTCCGGCCACTCCTGGGAGGCGGAGCCATGGCTTGTCGAATTGAGTGCAGTCGCTCGCATCGGTCCGGGATATTTCTCTTTCTCTCTATCGGCGTCTTCCTCGTTGCATTCGCTGGCGCGCAAAAGGCCGCCAAGCCGGTCCTTCCCAAGTACGATCTTCAGACCGAGACAAAGATCAAGGGAACCGTCGAGGAAGTCAAGCTGCCGCCCAAGGGCAGCGAGAAAGAGATTGCCCATCTGCTGGTGAAAAATGGGGCGGACACGGTGGATGTCTATCTTTGTCCCAAAGCCTTCATGGACGATATGGGAATGGACTTCAGCAAGGGAGACGAGGTCTCGCTTACCGGCTCGAAGATCAAGCAAGGCGAAGCTGACCTCTTCCTGGTGCGCGAAATAGTAAAAGGAAACAACACCTTCGCGCTGCGCGACGCCAAGGGAAATCCGGTCTGGAACTGACACTGGCGACGGGTCCCCTATGGAATTGATCCGAAGGTGCCCCATCCATTTCGCGCCCTTTGCGAAATGGGTGGGGTGATGGAGACCATCCGGGCGCTGCTCAAAACTCGAAGTAGCCTCCCGCGGCGGCGCGGCGAGGCATGACCTCGGGTTCGCCGGAGGGCAGCAGACCTACTACTCCTCGCAGGTTTTCCCAGGCCGCTTGGTTGAGTGCGGGGTCGGCCCCGACCAGGTCGCGGATCATGTTCCATGCCGCCAGGTTGAGCGCCCCTTCCGGTGGAGGTCCCATGGCCAGGGAGACGGAACACTGCGGGCAGAAGCAAATGCGCTGCGCCGACGATTTTTGCCGCGGTCTGATGCCAACCGTTTGCGCAAACATATATACGGCGACAGATTTGTGCCCGACTTCGATCTCGCGATTGCAGCGCAGGCAAAACAGGTTTTCCAAAGCGTCCCTTCCTGATGGTCAAAAGGAAATACTGTCTCCCAGGCTGGTAGGGCGCAAGTAGGTAGAGAGATTCCTCGTGTGATGCTCAAACCGCGGGTGCCCCATTTGTCGCGTTTTTTGCGACAAGTGGGGGATGCCCGACTTACACGAGCGGCCCCGGGTTTCTCAAAAGAGCCCACTGATCAAATCCCTTGTACTCGCCTTATCCGTGCAAATCCGTGGCCCCGCTTTTGCTACTCTGGGATGCCGACCACCAGGGTGCGCCGTTGCGGCAGCTCGCTGTCCCCGATTTCGGCGACAAACTTCAGGTCAGAACCGTGCCACAGCACCAGGTCGCGGGCGGCGTCGTTGAAGAAATAGACCACGTCGCCTCCGAAGCGGTCTTTGAAGCGGCGGCGTTCGTCGAGGGCAAACGGGCTTACCCCATACACCTTCAAATCCTTCGATTCACCCAAAGCGGCGCTCAACAGACGCTGGAATGCGAGCGCACCCTGCCGCACCTGTGCCATGGTGAGCGAAACCACGTGATAGGTCATAGGACAGACTGAGAATGGCAGACGATGGGCTGGCTGTCCAGCGCAGCGCGTGGCCGTGCCCGAACCAAGGTGTGCTCTAGCCAGAGCCGATCAGGTCGTGCACTCTTCTGCTATGGGTATGGGCAGCAGGAACAATGGTGAGTCGCGGCTGACCGTCGGCTGGTCGCAGGTGCAGACCTATCAGGTATCGGCCAAATTTTTCAAACTGGCGGAGCTGCGCAAACTCAAGCAATGCGAGCAGGTGGCTGCGGTTTGTTATCGGGTGCGTGGCGGCGTCATCGAATTCCTGCTGGTCCAGACCCGCAAGGGGCGCTGGATATTTCCCAAAGGCAGCGTCGAGCCCGGGCTCACCCACGCCCAGGCTGCCGCCCTTGAGGCCTTCGAAGAAGCCGGCGTGCACGGCCGCATGGAGGAAGCCTCCTTCACTCGTTACGTCCGCCGCAAGCGGGGCGAGGCGCGAAATTCCACGGCGAAAGCCAACCGGACAGAGCCTGCCGTCAACGCTCATCTTTGTGAAGTCTTGCGGCTCGTTCCGCCGCAGGAGCCCAATCGAAATCCCAGCTGGTTCTCTGCCGAGAAAGCCAAGCGCCGCCTGCAGGAGGACCGCGCCCCCGACTTTGGGACTGAACTCGCCGGCGTGGTCGATCGTGCTATAGCTCGCATCCGGCGATCCCGCAGCCGGAATGCTGCTTCGATCCACGGCCTGCACAAAGTGCAGTTCATCGACATTGACAGGGTCCAGGAGACGGCCGGTCGGACCCGAGTTTCTCGAATTGGATGACTGCCGCGCCCTCAGGAAAAGTAGTCGCGCATCAGTTCAGTCATCCACTGCGGCTGCCGCACTCGCGCTGGATCGGGCTCGAACTCGCGCACGTACGGTTTGATGTCCAGCACCGGCGTGCCCTCGATCGCATCCAGCGCCCTGACCGTCAGCCTCAGGCCATCCACCTGGAGCAGTTCGCAGACGGAAACGCCCAGTTTGTTGGGCCGGTGTTTCTTCCGTTGCGCGAAAATTCCGACCTGCGGCCACTCCGGGTTGCCGCGAGGATGGCTGGCGCCGCTCACCACGCTGCTGTCAGGAACACGGTCAAGATGAAGGATCACCACAAGGTGCGAGAAATCGGTCAGGCCCAGCACGCACTCCGGCGTAAAGCGCGCGCCGTCCAGTTCGATCACGGATATTACGTTTCCCCAGAAATCGTCTTCTACTTCGCCACGTGGCGATTGCACTCGGCCGATGGGATCAATCGTGATGGCAGCCATGGCCATATCCTATCCCGGAAAAGATGCGGTTTCGAACGCGATTCGTTCTCATGACCGGCCGATTCTTGCCTCGGCGGCGAGGCGGGGTGTCGTATGAAGTCATGCCATGTTACATTTACGGCAACGCACCCTTACAAGTGAACACCACCAGGCCCTCTCTATTTGGAGGAACCTATGCCCAATCGGAAGAAGCTTCAGCAGTTAGGGACCGATGGCGGCATCAATCCGGAGTCGTTGGCGCGAAACGACGGGGCGGGACGCCTGCGAAACGTAATTCAGAAACTGCCGCCGCAATACCGCATTGTCCTGGTGCTGCGCGATATGGAAGAGTTCTCCGACGAACAGGTCGCCGCCATCACCGGGCTGCGTTCTGGAACTATGCGCGTCCGTCTTCACCGCGCCCGGCTTCTTCTCCGCAACGAATTAATGAAAGGCGAAAAGCCACGCGGCGGAAAAGGGGCAGCCGTTTCGCGCCCGTCGGCTGCCGCCCGACCCCGCCGCGAACCGCCCACGCCCGCCCGCTGCAAAGCCACGTTCGCAGAACTCTCAGACTATCTCGACGGCCAGTTGGATGGTTCGCTTTCAAAAAAACTGAAACAGCACCTGAAGGACTGCCCGTCCTGCCGGTCGTCTCTGGCAACTCTCAAGGCAACGGTCGAGCAATGCCGAAAATCACCCGCGGAAAAACTGAACCGCAAACGAACCACCAGACTGGGCGCGAAAGTCCTGGCGGATTACGAACGCACAGTCGCAAAAAAAGTCCGGCGCTAGCAAAGCTGCGAGGGTGCCCCATCCATTTCGCGCCCTTTGCGAAATGGGTGGGTGACGGAAATCACCGGTCTACGGGCAGGCTGGCCCACCGTATCATCGAAACGTTCTAAACAAAGGGCTGCCCCACCCTTGCGCTTTTTGCAAGGGTGGGAGATGTTCATCCGTCACAGCACTTCCGCCAGCGAAGACCTACCCTTCGAGAGTGCCTAAGCGTCTCAAGCGATGTTACGGCGGCGGCTACCTGCACTTCATCACTTCGAGTTGTTATCACCGCCGTCCCGTGCTGGGAACCGCCTCCCGTCGAAGCCTGTTTCTCGAAATTCTCGAACAGGTCCGCCGCCGCTACGGTTTTGTCGTAGTCGGATACGTGGTGATGCCGGAACACTTCCATGTGCTGATCAGCGAGCCGGAGAAGGGCACACCATCAACCGTAATGCAGGTGCTGAAGCAGCGCTTCGCGCACAAACTTCTTCAGCGGTTGCGAACCCATGGCGATCCGGCCCAGGGCGAACTCTGGGATGAATCTGCTCGCCGAGGGACACGTGTGGCAGCGGCGATTTTATGATTTCGTAGTCTGGAGCTACGCCAAGCGACTGGAAAAACTCCGCTACATCCACCGCAACCCGGTAAAGCGCGGATTAGTACTGCAGCCGGAGCAATGGCTGTGGAGCAGTTTTCGACACTACGCCTATGACGAGACCGGTCCAGTTCTGGTCAATGAACAGCACCCCTCGGAAATGAAAGCCCGGAGTCCAAAGACTACGGATGCTACGCCCAGACCAATCCTCCCACCCTTGCGAAAGGCGCAAGGGTGGGGCAACCCACCAGATAGAACCTAGGGACTTTCTAACGGCAAAGCTGCGAGGCTGCCCCATCCTTTTCGCGCCCTTTGCGAAA